>NZ_BLPG01000001.1:0-648888 GCF_011764445.1 Phytohabitans rumicis | reverse complement strand
CACGAACACCGAGCCGCAGAATGTCGTCGGCAACATCAACCACCCGCACGAGGGCAACGTCGGCTTCGACATCGACGACAACACCCAGATCTCCGACCTGGCCATCTTCGGCATGACCACCAACCGGGCCAACCGCGGGCACGGGATCAACGGGCGGCTCGGCAAGAACACGCGGATCAGCAACGTCTGGATCGAGCATGTCAACGTAGGCGCCTGGGTTGGCCGCGACTACGCGGACACCCCGGCGTACTGGAACCCGGGCGACGGGCTCGAGTTCACCGGCATGCGGATCCGCAACACATACGCCGACGGCATCAACTTCGCCAACAGCACGCGGAACTCGCTGGTCTTCAACTCCTCGTTCCGCACCACCGGTGACGATTCGCTGGCGGTCTGGTCGAGCACCTTCGTCCGCGACCAGGCGACGGACATCGGGCACGACAACCACTTCACCAACAACACCATCCAGCTGCCGTGGCGGGCGAACGGTATCGCCATCTACGGTGGCTACGGAAACACCGCTGAGAACAACCTCGTCTACGACACGATGAACTACCCGGGCATCATGCTGGCCACCGATCACAGCCCGCAGCCGTTCTCCGGGACGACGTTGCTCGCCAACAACGGGCTCTTCCGGTGCGGCGGTGTCTTCTGGGGCGAGCAGCAGGAGTTTGGCGCCATCACGCTCTTTGCCGCAGGTCGGGACATCGTCGGTGCCGTCATCCGGGACACCGACATCATGGATTCCACATACGACGGCATCCAGTTCAAGACCGGCGGCGGCAACATGCCGGGCGTGACCATCACGAACGTGCGGATCGACAAGTCCAACAACGGCGCCGGCATCCTGGCCATGAGCGGCGCCCGCGGCAGCGCGACGCTGACCAACGTCACCATCACCAACTCGGCGACCGGAAACATCGTCATCGAGCCGGGTTCACAGTTCCAGATAACCGGCGGCTGAGCGTTGACGACGGGAGGTGGCCCGGCCGGATCGGCCGGGCCACCTCTTGAAGATGTGGTATGACGTCGGTTTCGTCAAAGTCCGGAAGCCACCTCCGAGCAGACCTCGCGAGACTATCGTTGCTTTCAGTCTCCGCCAACGGGTGGGCTCTTTATGGAGGTCCGGATGACGTCGCGCTTTTTTCCGTTCCAGTTGTCCCGTGATGACGTCGCCGCGGCGGCGACAAAAAACGGCGACAAGTCGATCGAACAGCAGTTGGCCGACTCATTCAACTCGAACAACGCGGTGCTGGCCTACGCGCGATCGCTGACCGGCACCCAGCTTCCACATCTGACTCCGCCACTGCCGTGGTACGACAAGTTCCAGAGCCAGTTCGCTGATGCCAAAGTGCACGCGATGCTGTGGCAGAACACGGTGACCCCGGGGCTGGTTGGAATTCCGACCGGCATCCTCAACTTCGCTCTGCTGTGGAGCCTGAACAACGCCACCATCACGCAGGCGATCGACGTTCTCGATCGGGACCCGCACAACCAAGAAGCCAAGGACACCGTGGTGTACTGCCTGCGCGAGCTGCACGCTGGCGTCGGTAGGCATCTTGCTGCGGCGACCCAGTTCCAAGGCACCATCAAGGACTTTTCGAGTAAGCTCACCAGCGATGCCAAGCTCATGAACGAGGCGATCCAGCAAGCCACCAAGAGCGCGGGCTACAACGAGGGCGAAGTCGCGCGTCTGGTGAAGCACGTGGAGGAATTGCGCAACGAGATCTCGAAGTGGCAGATCGTCGTCACGGCCTCTGCCATCGGCGCAGGGGTGTCGTTCTGGCTCGGCGCGGTAATCGCCATCTTCTCCTTCGGCTTCGGCCTCGCTTTCTCGGTCGTCGGGGCGGCGACAGGAATCGCCCTGATGATCGCCGCTGACGTAAAGATCAAGCAGTTGACCGCTCAGGTCGAGCTGGACCAGAAGAACATGAAGGAACTGAATGTTCAGATCGCGACGTTGAAGTTGATCGAGGAGAACCTCACCACCTTGGTCAAGCTGTCCGAGGCCGCGAGCGCACAGGTAGAGCTGATCCTCAAGGCATGGGACAGCCTGGAGAAGGAAATCCTCGCCGTGCTGGACGACGTGACGGCGGCGCAGGGCGACGTGGAGCGGATGAACCTTACCGCGCTCCGGACGGACATGGCACAAGCCAATGTCGACTGGCAGGCGCTGCAGGGCTTCTGCTCCGTGATCTCGGGCATCCACTACAACGAGGCGTCGCCTCCGACCGCGGACCTGGAACCGGCCAAGCAGCCGGCATCGGTGTGACCTGACGGTGCCGCGGCCGGCGCCGGCCGCGGCACCCTCGCCGTCTAGGCGTCGAGATCGGTGAGGAGCTGGTCGAGCACGTCCGGGGTGGCCCAGCCGTTGACCTCGATCCGGCCGGAGGCGCCGACGAGGATCTCGAGCCGGTCCGGGGTGGCCCACAACTCCTCGACCGAGCCGGCGATCCGGTCGGTCAGCAGGACGAACTCCTGGTTCGTCGAGCCGACCCAGGGCCGCACCCGGTCGATCCGATCGGCGATGAACGGGCCGGCCACCAGCAGATCGGTCGCGTCCAGCAACGCGGCCACGTCGTCCCGTCCGGCGTCGACCGCCCGGCTCAGCTCCTCCTGGCGGTACCCGGTGAAGGTCATCACGGACCGGCCCGCCGCACGGACCCCGGCCGCCACCCGGGACAGCGCGGCGGCCTGGTCGAACGGCTCGCCGCCGAGCAGCGTCAACCCGTCGGTACCCGCGTCGACGACCCGGGCGGCCAACTCGTCCGGCGGTAGCGGCTCGCCACCCCGGGTGCTCCACAGGTGCGGGTTGAAGCAGCCGGCACAGCGAATGGCGCAGCCCTGCACCCACACGGCGGTGCGTTCACCGGGCCCCTCGGCGCGGGTCGACGCCAGGAAGCGCGCCAGCCACACCAGATCCGGCGACCGGCCCACCGGTGGGATCAGCGCCGTTTCGGAAGGCTCAGACATCGAGGATCCGCCCTGGGGACGGTGGCCTCGGGGGAGCGGGAGCGCACACCACCAGGCCGCGGATCCGGACGAACTCGTGCGGGGGCAGGGTGGCGGCCGCGGCGAACTCCTCGACGCTGCCGAAGCCGCGCCGAGCCTCCCGTTCGGCCAGCACCCGCCGTACCCGTTCCGGGTCGAAGCCGGGCAGCGCCGCGAGTTGCTCGGGCCCGGCGGTGTTCACCTCAACAGGCGGCCCCGGCGGCGCCGCCGCCGGGCCGGGGCCGTAGTAGTAGCCGGGTGGCGGTGCGAGGCCGGGCGGCGGGGGAGAGAAGCCCGCACCGCGGCGGAGGGCCACAGTCGGTTCGGCGTGCCACGGTACGTAGCCGGCCCGCCACCGTAGCCACGCCGAGTTGATGAGGCAGGCGTGCAGGAGGCTGCCCGCCCAGACCGCGAGCCAGCTCATGGAAAACCAGGTGGCCGCCGCGCTCTCGGGCGCCAGGTTCGACGCGAGCACGAAGAACGCCCAGGCGGCCACCAGGTAGGCGATGCCGGGGATCCACCATTCCGGCCGTCGGGCCCGCAGTCCGATGTAGAGGAACCCGACGCCGTTCAGGCAGCCGAATCCGAGGATCGAGAACAGCAGCCACCAGCTGTGCCGGACCCGCCAGCCGAAGGTCGGCCGCGGCCGGTTGTCAGGCGCGGTCGACATCGCGCAACTCCTGCCGATCCGTCGCGTGCTGCTCGTACTCCGCCGTGTAGGCACTGTGGACGGTGCGGGCGTCCAGCAGCTCCTCCAGCACCGCGATGTAGTCCAGGCAGGCCGCACCGGTCAGCCCGACGGTTTCTGCGCTGACCATGCCGTCGCCGGAGACGGTCACCACGATGCGGGGCTCATCCGGCATGAGGACCGTCCCGCCCGACCGCGAAGACCAGGCGCACGCCGTCGTCCTCGGTGGTCGTCTCCGACTCCAGCCACAGGCCGGCGGCTGGCGCCCGCTCGCGCAGCCGGTCGAGGACGGCGCGCTGCACCTGATGCCCGTACCCGGTGTCGACCGCGCGGACGATCTCGACCGCCCGGGACTCGTCGACCTCGCCGGTGAAGTGCGCCGACCAGACGCCGTCCGCGTCCCGGGTGAACCGCCCCGTACCCCGTCCCATTGCGCGGCGATCTCGCGGTCGTCGGCGGTGACCGCGGCGCCGGCCTCCTGGAGCGCGGCGGCGAGCAGCGTCTCGTCGCGCATCCGGGTCCGCACCTCGCACACCACCCGTCCCTTCCCGTCTCGCCCGGACCGGGCGCCGTGGGCGGCGGCGACCGCCGCCACGGCCAGCGGGATCAGGATCAACGAGACACTCACCAGCTGCCCCCTTCCCTGCGGTCAGAATTCGACAACCCGGCCACCGCTGGTGGACGGGCCGGTAAACCCGGCGCCGGAGTCCCAGTCCTCGGCCGCGGTCGCGGCCACGGCGCGGGTCGAGGCCCAGGCGCGCAGCGCGCCGATCCGCTCGGCCTGCGTCACGCTCAACGGCACCATGTTGGCGATGGCCCGGATCAGGTCTTCCTTGACCAGCGGCCGCCGGGCGGCGAACGCCTCGAACAGGCCGCTGACGACCACCTGTTCGATCTCGGCCCCCGAGTAGCCCTCCGTCAACCCGCACAGCTCTTTCAACAGCGTGTCGTCGACGGTGAGGGAGCCGGCGGCGGCCGGGGCGCGCAGCCGCCGGTCGAGGTGGACGGTCCAGATCGACAGCCGCTCGACGCGGGTCGGCAGGTCGACGAAGAAGACCTCGTCGAACCGGCCCTTACGCAGGAGCTCCGGCGGCAGCCCCTCGATGTTGTTGGCGGTGGCGATCACGAAGACCGGCCGGGTCTTCTCCTGCATCCAGGTCAGGAACGAACCGAACACCCGCGCCGAGGTGCCGGAGTCGCCGGCGAAGTCGGCCGCGAACCCCTTCTCGATCTCGTCCACCCACAGCACGCACGGCGAGGTGGCCTCGGCGGTCCGGATCGCGGTGCGCAGGTTCTGCTCGCTCGACCCGACCAGGCCGGCGAAGACCCTGCCGATGTCGAACCGGAGTAGGGGCAACTCCCACGTCGCCGCCACGGCCTTCGCGGTCAACGACTTGCCGCAGCCCGGTATCCCGGTGATGAGGATGCCCCGGGGCGCCGGGAGCCCGTACTCGCCGGCCGCCGCCAGCCAGGCCCCGTCCCGCTTGGCCAGCCAGCGTTTGAGCGTCTCCAGGCCGCCGACGTCGGCGAGGTCGATGCCCGCGTCCACGAACTCCAGCAACCCCGCCTTGCGTACCGCCTGCCGCTTCTCCTCGTGCACCACCGACAGGTCGCGCATGTCCAGCACGCCGTCGTTGACGATGGCCCGCGCGAACGCGTTCTCCGCCTCGTGCAGGGTGAGCCCGACGGCGGCCTTCGCGAACCGTTCCCGGGCCACGTCGTCCAGATCGATCTGGATCCGGCCACTCGTGACGTTCGCGGCGATCAAGCTGTCGAGGACGACCCGGATCTCCCGCTCCGTCGGCAACGGGAAGTCCACGATCGTCACGTCCCGGTCCAGCTCGGGTGGAATGCGTAGCACCGGGGAGACCAGGATGAGGGTACGCGGAACCGGGCCGGACTTGAGCGCCGCGGCCACATCCCGCAGCCGGCGGACGACCTCTGGATTACCGGGACGCCCGGCGGAGCCGAGGTGCGGGTGGAGGTCCCGTAGGACCACGACGCACGCGTCGTCGAAGCGCAACACCGCGTCCAGGACGGCCGCCGGGTTCGCCGTGCCGCTCCGCGCGGCGCCGTCCGGCCCGACCAGCCCTTCGGTCGCCGACCAGGTCCAGACCGCGCGCGGGGTGCGGACCAGGGCGTCGTCGCGGGCGGTGGCCACGATCTCGGCGAGGACCCGCTGCTCCTCGTGCGACTCGATGTAGAGGATGGGCACCCGCGCCTTCAAGAGCTGTGCCAGCTGAGCCCGGAAGCCTCTCGACACCAGCGTTCCCCCATCCCGTCAGGCCGAGAGCAGACTGTATCAACCGGCAACGTCCACAATGGCGTACGAGGGGAGTCACGGTGCGGGCGGTGGCGAGCCGGTCAGGGTGCGTTTGACGTCGACCTTCACGATTTTGCCCACTTTGGAGCGGGGCAGGTCGGTCCAGATGTGCACCGCCTTCGGCGCCTTGACGGAGCCCAGACGTTCCTTGACGAAGGCGATCAGGTCGGCGGCGTCGGGTTGATGTCCGGGGAAAGGCTGGACGACCGCCTCGATCCTTTCTCCCCATTTGTCGTCGGGGAGCCCGATGACGGCGCAGTCCTGGACGTCCGGATGCCGCATGATGGCCTGCTCGACCTCGGTCGAGTACACGTTGAAGCCGCCGGTGATGATCATGTCTTTGGCGCGGTCGACGATGAAGAGGTAGCCGTCGTCGAGGTAGCCGATGTCACCCGTGTGGTGCCACCCGTACGCCGAAGCCTCGGCCGTCGCCTGCGGGTTCTTGTAGTAGCCGGGTGTCACCAGCGAGGAGCGGACGACGATCTCGCCGCGTGCCCCGGCATCCAGTAACCGTCCGTCGGGATCCATGATCGCGACGGTCACCAATGGCGATGGCCGGCCGGCCGAGGACAGCCGTTCGGCGGCGATCGAGCCATCGGGGCGGAAGTGGTCGGCAGGTGGCATCATCGAGATCATCATCGGTGCCTCGGTCTGCCCGAAGAGCTGGGCCATGACCGGCCCGATCCGTTGCAGTGCCTCCGCCAGCCGCGTCGCCGATATGGGGGCCGCGCCGTACCAGAAGCATTGCAACGACGTCAGATTCGCTCGATCGAGCGCCTCGTGACCGAGCACCATGTAGATCAGCGTCGGTGGTAGGAACGTGTGCGTCACCCGGTGGGCTTCGATGAGCCGGATGAAGGCGCCGACATCGGGGCCGCGCATGATGACGATCTCGCCGCCGTGGCACAGGATCGGGAAGCAGAGCACCCCGGCCGCGTGCGTCAACGGCGCCAACGCGAGGTACACCGGGCGGCCGTCGAAGGGGTACCCCATCAGGGTGAGCGCCGTCATGGTCTCCAGGTTGGTGCCGGTGAGCATGACGCCCTTCGGCCGTCCGGTGGTGCCGCCGGTACCGACGATCATCGCCAGGTCGTCGACGGGTGACCGGTCCACCGGCCCGCCGCCGCGCGCCAGGAACTCGTCCCACGTCAACGCGCCGTCGACGGAGCCGTCGAGGCAGACCCACGTGTGGATCATCGCCAGATCCGGCCGGATGCGTTTGACCAGCGGTGCGAAGGAGGCATGGAACACCAGCACCGAGCAGTCGAACAGATCGAGCAGTTCGCGATTCTCGGCCGCTTCGTTGCGCGGGTTGATCGGGCACCAGACGGCTCCCGCGCGGCTGATCCCGAACACGCAGGCGAACGCGACGGGGTCGTTCGCCGAGAGGATCGCGATCTTGTCGCCGGGCTCGACGCCGCTCGCCACGAGTGCGGCAGCCACGTCGAACGACAGCCTTCGCACGTCCGCGTATGTCAGCGTTTCGCCGTCCGTGGTCAGGCACGGCGCCTGGGGTCCGAGCGATGCGCCCTTGTCGAGGAAGTCGACGATGCGCATCGCTCAGCGCTCCACGGTGAGAACCGGCTCCATGACCAGCCCGAAGGAGCGCAGCACGCCCAACAGTTGCCGGTGCCCGAACGCCTGGCATCCGGAGGCGAAGCCGACCCGCATCGGGGTTTGCTGGAGAAGCGAGTAGGCGGCATATGCCTGGAGCAGGCCGGTCTGCTTGTAGTTGCTGTTGCCGTGGATGACGCAGTGCGCGCGGCCGAGCGGCCCGGACGCGTGCACCGAGTCGAGGGACTTGTTGAGGCGGGGGTTCTCGCGCGGCGGCATCTGGTTCATCACCTGGGCGGCGGTGGCGTCGAGCGCGGCGTACTTCGCGTCGGGATCCATGTCCTTGGTCGCCTCAAGCGCGGCCGCGACGATCTGGGGCACGCCCTGCATCAGAGCCTTGTTGAAGACTCCGCCGAGGGCCCGCACGTTGGCGACGCGGGGTCGCGCCGGAACCACACGGGGTGCGAGGTGCCGCCCCAGGGCAGGGCGAGCGCGAGCTCGTGCTGGCCGGGGATGGCGAGCTGGTAGAGGCCCGCTCCGGGGTCCCACGCCTGGTACTCGTTCTGTTCCAGGTAGTGGGCCGTGGACATCGCGGCGTTGACGAGGATCGTCTGGGTCGAGGCGATGGTCGGGCTGCCGCCCCAGAAGACGGCGATGTCGAGGGTGTCGAGGCCCGGATGATCGAGGCAGAGCTGCGCGGCGATCTCGCCCGTCGTATACATCTGGGCGATCCCGGGGGCGAGCAGCAGGCCCGCCGCGGCGAAGTCGGCGCCGTACTTCTCGTCGCAGGTGATCATCCAGTCCTGCTCACCGGTGGTGTCGAGATAGTGCACGCCCGCGGCGAGGCAGGCTTCGACGACCTCGGGCCCGTAGCGGGCGAACGGCCCCACGGTGTTGCAGACGGCGGAGGCGCCCTGGAAAAGCTTGGTGAGCATCTCGACCGTGTGTGAGGTGGTGGCTATCTCGTACCGCGCGGTCTCGATCCCGGCGACGTTCTTGTCCATCGCGGAGCCGAGTTTGCCCTCGTCGCGGCCGAGGGCGAGGAAGGGGACGTTGTACTCCCGCAGGTACTCGCAGATCAGGCGGCCGGTGTAGCCGGAGGCGCCGTACACGATGACGGGCTTGTCGGTCATGGCTGTGCCTTTCGCTGGTAGGCGGGTGAGGACTTGGGGCTCACATGCCCATGCCGCCGTCGACGGGCAGGCCGGCTCCGGTGATGAACTTGGCGGCGTCGGAGGCGAGGAAGACGACGGCGTCGGCCATGTCGTCGACCTGGCCGAGGCGTCCGGACGGCGTCAGGCCCACGACCGCCTCGACCGCGGCCTCGGGCGACGGGAACAGGCCGAGCGCGGCCACGTCGTTGGCGAGCCCCGCGCCCATGGCGGTCGGGACGAGGCCGGGGTAGATGCAGTTGACACGGACCCCGTAGCCGAGTTTGCCGGCTTCCATGGCCGCCACCCGGGTCAGGCGGTCGACTCCCGATTTCGTCGCGGAGTAGACCGCGATGGCGGGGAAGGCGATCGTCGCCGCGACCGATGCGACGTTGATGATGCTGCCGCCCTTGCCGGCGACACCGCCCGGCCGCATCGCCCGCAGGCCATGCTTGAGGCCGAGCGTCGTGCCGAGCAGGTTCACCTCGAGCATCGTGCGGACGTCGGCGGCGTCGACCTCCGTGAGCAGGCTGGTGATCTCGACGCCGGCGTTGTTGACGAGGATGTCGAGCCCGCCGAGACGGTTGACCGTCTCGGCGACGGCCGACTCCCAGTTGCCGTCGTCGGTGACGTCGAGGCGCACGAAGCCGTGCCCGTCGCCAAGCGACTTGGCGGTCTGGGCGCCGGACTCCTGGATGTCGGCGATCATGACGCGGGCTCCGGCGGCGGCCAGCGCCGTGGCCATGCCCTCTCCGAGTCCTTGGGCTCCTCCGGTGACCAGGGCCGTACGGCCGCTGAGGTCGATCGAGGTCATGGCGGGCTCCTTTGCCGGTTGGTCAGCGGTGGCGCCCAGCGTCGACCCGTTCTTGACACTTGTCAAGACTTTCCTTGACACTCGTCCAAACGTCGATGCCGTACCGTTTCAGTGGCCAGGCGAAAGGGTGGATCGTGGTGCAGACGACGCAACCGGGGCTCGACCGGTTCGAGCGTGCCCGGGTCGACAAGTTCGAGGCGCGCCGCGCCGAGCTGGCCGACGCCACCCTGGCGACGCTGGGCGAGCTCGGGTACGCCCGGACGAGCCTGCGTGAGATCGCCCAGAAGACCGAGTTCTCCCACGGCGTCCTGCACTATTACTTCCGCGACAAGATCGAGCTCATCACCTACTGCGTACGCCGCTACAAGGCGCACTGTGTGACGAGGTATGACGAGATCGTCGCGGAGGCCGGGGATCCGGAGGTCTTCGCAAGCCGGTTCGCCGACGCGCTCGTCGTCACGATGAGCGAGGACACCGCGATGCATCGCCTCTGGTACGACCTTCGTTGCCAGGCGATGTTCGACAAGGCGTTGCTGCCAACCGTGAGCGACCTCGACCGGCAGCTCGAGGAGATGATCTGGCGGGTCGTGTCGCGCTACGCCGATCTCGCCGCGACAACGCCCGCCGTGTCGTCGGCCGCCGCCTACTCCGTTTTCGACGGGCTCTTCGAGAACTGCCTCATGCGCCACAGCGCCGGCGACAGCACCGCGGCCGACCGGCTGCGTACCGAAGCAGGGTGGCTCCTGGCTCGATTGATGGCCTGATCAGCCTGCGCCGCGCCAGGTCGCGGCGCCCAGGCTCGCTGCCAGCAAGAGGACCAGCACTCCGAGGTAGTTCCAGGCGCCGAGGGCTTCTATCGGGCGCACCGACAGCAGCGTGTACGTCAGCAGCCAACCCGCGTCGACGAAGAGCGCGGCGGTGAACAGCGCGCCGTGCCAGGGCGGCGACGGCCGCGGGGCGCGAGATGTGGACATGAGTGGATGCTATGTCCTTACCGCTGACACCGACAGGGGTCTTGTCAACGGAATTCATGTGTGTCACCGTCATGGCATGGCGGACAACTGGCGTGACGGGCGTCGATACCTGTGGCCGTCCGCGGTCATCGTGCCGGTACTGCCGTTCCTGAGCTTCGGGCTCGTCCGGCAGACCGGCGCCGGCGGTTGGTGGTGGCTGACCGCCGTGCTGGTCTTCGCGGTGATCCCGATCATGGATGTGCTCGGCGGCGACGATCCCGGCAACCCTCCCGAGGAGCTCACCCAGGCGCTGCAGGACGACCGGTACTACCGCTGGCTGACGTACCTCTATCTGCCTTTGCAGTTCGGCGGCCTCGTCCTGGGCGCCTGGCAATGGCAGGCCGGCGGTCTGGACTGGGTCGGGCGGCTGGGGCTGCTGGCCGCGATCGGCACGGTCAACGGCATCGCGATCAACACCGCCCACGAGCTGGGCCACAAGCGGGAAAGCGTCGAGCGGTGGCTGTCGAAGATCGCGCTGGCGCCCACCGCCTACGGACACTTCTACGTCGAGCACAACCGCGGCCACCACACGAGAGTCGCCACCTTCGAGGACCCGGCCAGCTCGCGGCTGGGCGAGACCTTCTGGCGCTTCTGGCCGCGTACCGTGCTGGGCAGCCTGCGGTCGGCCTGGCGCCTGGAGACCAGTCGATTCACCGTACGGGGACGCTCACCGTGGACGCCGCGCAACGACGTACTCAATGCCTGGCTGATGACCGCGGTCCTGTTCGCCGCGCTCGTCATCGCCTTCGGCCCGGGGGTCCTGCCCTTCCTCGCGGCGCAGGCCGTGCTTGGTTTCTCGCTCCTGGAGGTGGTCAACTACCTCGAGCACTACGGCCTTGCCCGGCAGCGGACGGCGACCGGCAGGTACGAGAAGGTCGACCCGACGCACAGCTGGAACAGCAACCGGTTGACGACCAACATCTTCCTGTACCAGTTGCAGCGGCACAGCGACCACCATGCCAACCCGACCCGGCGCTACCAGGTGCTGCGGTCCCGCGACAGCTCCCCGCAACTACCGGCCGGCTATGCCACGATGATTGTCGTGGCGCTCGTACCTCCACTGTGGCGACGGGTCATGGACCCTCGGGTCCTCGCGCACTACGGCGGCGACCTGGACCGGGCCAACGTCCATCCGCCCACGCGGGCACGGCTGGCGGCCGGCCTGGTTACGGGTACGCGGTGACGCCTCCCGCACCGACGCCCGGCCGGCAGCGTTACGTGGAGCGGTCCCGAGACGCCATGCGGGCGGCCATCCTGCAGGCGGTGGAGGACCTGGTACGGGACCGGGGCTGGGAAGCCACCCGCATGGCCGACGTGGCCGTCCGGGCCGGCGTCAGCCGGCAGACCCTCTACCAGCTGTACGGCTCCCGAGAGGCGCTCGCCCAGGCGTACGTGCTGCGGGAAACCGAACAGTTCCTGGAATCGGTCCTCGACGCCGTCCGCGGCCGGGCCGACGATCCGTTCGCCGCGATCGAGGCCGGGCTGGACGCCTTCCTGACCGGCGCGGCCGACAACGTGATGGTCAAGGCCATCCTGCAGGGGCCCACCGGCAACGAGCTCCTCCCGCTGGTGACCACCCAGGCTCTGCCGGTCATCCAGGTCGCCGAGGAGTTGCTCACCGGCGTCATCGGCGAGCTGTGGCCCCAGTTCCTGGCCGACGACGCACGGCTGTTCGCCGGGTCCGTCGTGCGGCTGGCGATCAGCCATGTCACCACCCCGACGAGCAGCCCCGAGACGAGCGTCAAGGACATCTCCCGGCTGCTGATCCCGTTCGTGTCGTACGCCCTGGGCCCGGGAGGAGGCTGATGACGCGGCGTTCGACCGTCTACGACGTGGCGCGCCTGGCCGGCGTGTCGATCGCGACGGTCTCGTTCGCGTTCAGCCAGCCAGAGCGGGTACGGCCCGGCACCTTGGAGGCCGTGCTTCGGGCCGCGGACGAACTCGGGTACGCGCCCAGCGCCAGCGCCAGGGGTCTGGCGAAGGGCAAGACCGGCGCGATCGGCTTGTACTCCTTCGACTATCTGATCCAGGACGACGTCGCCGCGGCAGTGGGTGCACCGCCGCCTGAGCCCGACTACCGCTCGTTCCCGCTGTACGTCGACGAGGTGCAGAACGGCGTCGCGTTGGAGTGCCGGCGCCGGGGGTACGCCTTGATGGTCGGCGGCGGGAAGAGCGGACCGGCCACGGCACCGATCGTCGACGTGGCCGGGCGCGTGGACGGGCTGATCGCCTTCGTCGCCGGATCGTTGGCCCCCGGCGTGGTCGACGGCATCGCGCGGCGGATCCCCGTGGTGGAGCTCGGCGGCACGGCGCGCGATGACCGGCTGCGTTCGGTCGCGGTGGACAACGCCGGCGGCATGCGGCGCCTGACCGAGCACCTGCTATCGGCCCACGGTTGCCGCCGGCCGGTCTACATCGGACGGTGTGACGTCCCCGACTTCGTTGACCGCTATCGGGGCTTCGCCGCCGCGCTCGGTGGCGCCGGCCTGCCGGTCCCGGACCCGAGGCCGAGCCTGCCTGGTCATACCGACATCACCGTCGAGTCGGTACGCGCCTGCCTCGCGGCGGGGCCGCTGCCCGACGCCTTCGTGTGCGCCACCGATCAGGAGGCCCTGGTCGTGCTGGACGAGTTGCGACGTTCGGGTTTGGCGATTCCGCGGCAGGTCGCGGTGACCGGGTTCGACGGGATCGTCGCCGGGCGGCTGTCGCGGCCGACGCTCACCACGGTGCGTCAACCGATGGAGCGGATCGGCCGGACCGCGGTCGGCATCCTGGCCGCCATGCTCGACGGCGATGCCCGTCCCGACCCGGTGCCCGAGCTGCCGGTGGAGCTGATCCTCCGCGACAGTTGCGGATGCGGCGTGACGTCGATCTGACGCTCCATCGATACCAATCAACGGAACGTACTTGCGGACATCGATCTAAGCGCTTAGATTACCGCTACCTCTACCTGCCGATTTAGCTGCCAGAGAAATGCCCGCCACCGCTGTTTGGGATTCGACGTCTTTCTTGGGGAGAAAAGTACATGAGAAGCATCATCGCCAGGGCGGCGACATGCATCGGTATCGTCGTGCTCGCCATTGGTGCCATGACGGGCACGGCTGCCGCAGCCGCCCCGGCGGTTTCGAGCGTCGCCGCGGGTTTCGCACATACGTGTGCGATCAGTACCGACGGAGCACTCTGGTGCTGGGGCGGAAACTACACCGGCCAGCTTGGTGACGGCACGACCACGGACCGGACCACACCGGTGCGTGTCGGCACCGCCACCGCCTGGGCCGGCATCGACGCCGGCACAAGTTACACCTGTGCGGTACAGACCGGCGGCACGCTGTGGTGCTGGGGCAGCAACCGCAGGGGCCAGCTCGGTGACGGCACCACCATCAACCGGACCACCCCGGTACCCGTCGGCACCGCCACCACCTGGGCCAGGGTGAGCGCCGGCGACAGTCACGCCTGCGCCATCCGGACCGGCGGCACCCTGTGGTGCTGGGGCAGCAACCGCAATGGGCAGCTGGGTGTCGGTATGTCCGTCGACACCGCGACCACCCCGGTGCAGGTTGGCACGGCGACCAACTGGGCGAGCGTCACGACCGGCTTCGCGCACACCTGCGCCGTCCGCACCGACGGCACGCTGTGGTGCTGGGGTGACAGTTCGACCGGACAACTCGGTCTCGGCATCCTGACCTACGCGGCGACTCCGACGCAGGTCGGCACCGCGACAACGTGGACCGGCGCAACAGCCGGGTACGCCTTCACCTGCGCGGTCCGCGCCGACGGGACCCTGTGGTGCTGGGGCGAGAACGGGTACGGACAGCTGGGTGTCAGCGGCGCCTACCAGACCACACCGATCCAGGTCGGCGCCGCCACCAGCTGGAGCCGCGTCAACGCGAGCGATGACACGCCGTGCGCGGTCCGTACCGACGGCAGCCTGTGGTGCTGGGGCAACAACATGCTGGGGCAGCTGGGCGACGGCACCACGACCCACCGGTTCGCCCCCACCCGGGTTGGCGACGCCAACACCTGGACCACCGGCTTTGCTGTCAGCTATCACAGCTGCGCGGTCCGCACCGACGGCAGCCTGTGGTGCTGGGGCAACAACATGTCCGGACAGCTGGGCGACGGCACCACCACCCAGCGGTCCACGCCGGCGCAGGTGACCCTTCCAGGCTGACGTAATTCGCGAGTTTCGACGACACGCCGTCGGCCTGTACCGCTGAGACATATCGCGGTACAGGCCGACAGCACGATCTAGCCTTCGCGGAGGGCGCGCAGCAGCGCCGGCTGGTCGACGATCGCGGCGCGTGCGGTGTTGACCAGATAAGCGCTGGCCTTCATCGCGCGCAGCTCCGCCTCGCCCAACAGCCCCCGGGTGCCGCAGTACGTCGTCCATGCTGTCGGCGAGTTCTGCGCCCGCGTCGGCCGCGCGTTCGGTGGTGAGGTGTTGGCTCCACGCGGCGTCTGGGGTTTGTCCGGGCAGATACGCCCCGGCCCGCGTCACCTGCGGACCGCATGCTCCCGCGGGCACCGCGCAGGTCGGCGGCTCGCTGGCGCTCGCCGAAACCCCCGACCAGCGCTGCCAGCCCCGCGGCACAAGACCCAGGGACAACGGCCGAGCGCCGCCCGGGAGACGGTGGTGTGCGTCGCGGTCTGTGCTCCGCTTCCGTTCCAGAGACTAGTTTTAGGCCCCATACCTGAGAGGCATATTTATGACTGTGAGGTATGGGGCCCAGAAACCAACCTGCCCGGTGAAGGCGTCACGGGCTGTGAGGTCCATCTATTAGATCTTTCCGTGGTCCACACCCCATCGCCGCGCAGGCATCACCCGTCGGGGTTGGTCGTGGACCGCGCAGGGTGCGGCCGCGGGAGCGACGGCCTGGACCGCGACGAGCGCCGCGGTAGCTCAGAACTCGATCCTGATTCTGAACCTGACCCCGAAAGGTCTCTAGATCTACTCGCCGCCGCCTGGGTGAAGCTGCGGGCGCGACGGTCGACGTCCCCACTCTGGACGGTATCGCCGACGCCTACCTGGCCCATCCCGACGACGGCGCCGCCCACCCGGGGGTGCTGTTCTACATGGACGCCTTCGGGGTACGCCCCCGACTGCGGCAGATGGCCGACCGGCTCGCCGCGGCCGGATACACGGTGCTGGTCCCGAACGTGCTGTACCGTCACGACCGCGCGCCGCTGGTCGAGCTGCCCGAACGCATCGAGGAGCAGGATCGGCCGGCGTTGTTGGCCAGTTCCCCGCAGGCCACCGACGGATCGGTCGGGGTCACGGGGTACTGCATGGGCGCGGGCCTTGCGCTGCGCACCGCGGGCACCTACCCCCACCGGGTCGCCGCCGCCGGCGGCTTCCACGGCGCCGGCCTCGCGAGCGATGCTCCCGACAGCCCGCACCTGCTCGCCGAGGGGATCACCGCGGATCTGTACTTCGCGCACGCCGACCAGGACCCCGCCATGCCCCCGGAGCAGATCGATCGCCTCGACAAGGCACTCACCGCGGCGGGTGTCCGCCACGACACCGAGGTCTATGCCGGCGCACAGCACGGCTACACCATGGCCGACACCACCCGCTACAACGCCGACGCCACCGAACGCCACTGGACCGCGCTGCTGGACCTGTTCGGCCGCACCCTCAGCTGACCGAGCAAAGCGCTCCGGCGAAGCGGGTGCATGTTTCTCAGGCTTCGCTCAGCGACTCATCATGTCGGCGACTCGATTGAGCAGCGCGGCCAGGTGCGCGGTCTCCGCCGGGCCCAACTCCGTGGCGATCCGGCGGTCGATCGCCGTGACCGTGGGTTCCGCGGCGCGCAACGCCTCGCGGCCCGCGTCGGTGAGGTGCAGTTCCTGTACGTGGCCGTGGCGGGGATGTGATCGGCGTTCGACGAGGCCCCGGTCCTCCATCTTGGCCACCAGCGACGCCACGTTCTGGGGAGTGACGGCCAGGCGGCGGGCGACCTCCGCGCCGGTGCGACCGGGCTCGGCGTGGACGCACATCAGCAGGGAGTAGTGCGCCGCGGCCAGGCCCATCGTCCGCAACTGCCGCTCTTTGAAGGTCTGTACGGCCAGTTCCGCCCGACGCAGTGCCCACGTCACTCCGTCGAGCACGCCGCCGGTCGCTGGCTCCCCGCCGTCTGCCATGAGCTGAAGCCTACAGGTGCTTCACAGGTATCAAGTACTTGATGTGTAGCATCTGATTGACCCAGCATCATGCTCGACAAGCCGCTCTCATCCTGCATCGTCCTGCGACAGGCACAAGAACGGGCCGCGTACGCCCGCACTGAACCGCTCCGCGGCCTGCAGGGCGACCATGACCCGGCGGTGGGGGGACATCCGGGTCCGCGCCGTCGCGAACAGGGCGCCCAGGGCCAGGTCGCTGCCGCACCCGACGGCGGTCACGGCGCCTCCTTGTCAGCCGGTAGGGCGGCGGTTGTAGTCGATGCGCCAGTCCTGGGTGTACTCGGTCCAGGTGTCACCGTCGCAAAGGTAGGTCGACGGCTTCGGGTCCAGGGTCAGCGCCTGGCGGCCACGGCTGCTGCCGTTCTCGAAGAACTCGCTCGTGCCCCGTGCCGTGCCGGAATAGATGATCGTTTGGTCATGGGTCCGGAGCCGCCCGGTGAACGTGCCGCGGATACGTTGCTCCCATTTGTTGCCGTTGAATGTGGCGGTCCGGGGAGGGCTGGAGTTGTAGTCGTGGACGTACGTGCCGTCCGCTCGGACGGTCTTCACCGTGCCGCCGGTGTTGGTGAAGGTGGTCGGGACGCCGTCGATGAAGTTGGTGATCGAGTAGCTTGTCGAATCCCAGACGCCGACCAGGCACGGGTCGATGAGCGGGCTCGGGGTCGGCGACGGCGTCGGGGTTGAGCCGGCCTCCGAGGCCACCGGGGTCGGGCTCCGCTGGGCGCCGTCCGCGGGCGGCGACCCGCCCCGCGTTCCGAGCCAGACCGCCGTGGCGGCGGCCACCACCGTGACGGCACCGGCGGCGACCCAGCGGCGGCGTCGGGGGTGTGGGGCAGGCGTACCGGCCGCGGGTGGCATGTCGGCGGGTGGCCAGGCGTCCGTCGCCGCGGGCGGGTCGGCCAGCGCGCCCTCGGCGACCGCGAGTTCGGGCTGGTCGACCGCGGCCGGTGCCACTCCCAGGGCCTGGTGCAGCAGGGTCCCGACCAGGGGCATCCGGCTGGCACCGCCGACCAGGAAGACGCCGAGCAGCGGTCCGCTCCGAGCAGCGGTGGACAGGTCACGGCAGACGGCGACGGTGCGGTCCAAGACCGGGCGGGCAAGCTCTTCGAGTCGTTCCCGGCCGAGGGGCATCTCCTCGTCGAAGAGTGGAATGTGGACGATCGTGGTCGCGGTGCGGGACAGCACCTCCTTGGCCGTGCGTACGGCGTCCCACAGCAGGCGGCGGGCCCGTCGGTCGGCTCGGTCGCCGGGGTGGGCCAGCCGGCGCCAGCGATCCGGGTCGCGAGCGGCGAGGGTCTGGCCGAGATGGTCGACGATGGCCGCGTCGATGTCGAGACCGCCGGCGTCGTCGAGCCCGGTGGAGGTGACCAGCTCGATCCCGTCCGGCGTGCACCGCACGAGCGAGGCGTCGAACGTGCCAGCGCCGAGGTCGTACACCAGGACGTACCCGGGATCGGTCAGCGGGGTGCGGGACAGATGGTGGCGAGCCGCGGCGACCGGCTCGGCGACCAGGTGGACGGTGCTGAACACGGTGCCGGCCGCCGCCTCCAAACGACCCCGCCGGGTCCCGCCCCACGACGCGGGACAGGTCAGCACGGCGGTGGCGACGTGGTCACCGGCCGCCCTGTCCGCCTCCACCGACACGTGGCGCAGCACCGCCGCCACGACCGCCTCCAGCGTCACCTCCTGCCCATCCAGGAGCAAGCGGTCCTCGTCGATGTGTCGTTTCGGGTACGGCTCAAGACCGGCCGGGTTGCTCGATCCCGCGTGCCACGCGTCGCGGCCGACGACCAGCCGACCGTCCGGCATCGCATAGACGGCGGAAAGCAGCAGCGGCGACCCGTCGAACAGCAGCGCCCGCGGCTCACGGCCTGGCCCGGACAGCACCGCCACGGTGTGCGACGTACCGAAATCGATGCTAATCCGCGTCGTCTCCATCGGCGCCAACCGTAGCGCCGTCCGGCGCCCGTCAGTTGGCGTAGGTGCGCGGGTCGACGACCGGTCTGCCGATGAGGTATCCCTGGCCGTACCCGCAACCGATCTCGGCCGCGATGTCCCGCTGCTGCGTGGTCTCGATGCCCTCGGCTACCACCTCGAGGTTGAGGCTGCGCGCGAGGCGCACGATCCCTGCCACCAGGTCACGCTGACGAGTCGAGGTCTCCAGTTGACTGATGAAGAGCCGATCCAGTTTCAGGATGTCGAGGGGGGCGTGACGCAGGTAGCTCAGGGCCGAATAGCCGGTGCCGAAGTCGTCGATCGCGATCCGCACGCCATGGAGGCGTAACGACCGGAGGTCCTCCCACGCCTTGTCGTCGTCACGCAGAAGCGAGCTTTCGGTCACTTCCAGGACGAGCCGACGCGGCGGCAGACCGACCGTGGCGAGCACTCGGTCCACGGTGTCGACGAAGCCGGCCGACCGGAACTGCTGCGCCGACACGTTCACGCTGACGTACGGCGCTTCCGGCCCTGCCGTGGCCGTCCATCGCTGCGCGGAATGCGCCGCGGTCGCGAGCACCCACTCGCCGATCGGCATGATCAGGCCCGACTCTTCGGCGATGTCGATGAACTCGTCCGGGCTCAGCTGTCCGCGGGTCGGATGCTCCCAGCGCAGCAACGCCTCGTACCCGGCGGTGCGGCCGGTCTTCAACGCGGCGATCGGCTGATAGGCCAGACTCAGCGAGTCGTCCTGGAGGGCACGGCCCAGCGCCGCACGCAGCGCCACCCGGTCCGTGAAGGCGTCGGCCATCGACGGGTCGTACCGGCGCCACTGCCCAAGGCCGCCGGCCTTCGCCGCGACGAGTGCGTGGTCGGCATGCCGTAGCAACTCCGGTGCGCCGCTCGCGCCGGCGGATGTCGCGACCCCGATACTGGCGCTACAGAACACCGGGCCACCGTTGAGGGCGATCGGATGTGCCAGCGCGTCGGCCAACCCGGCGGCTGCCTCGTCCAGCGGGGTCGCCGCGACGTCGCGGATCAGTACCGCGAACTCGTCGTCGCCGAGTCGTGCCGCGACACCGTCGTGCCCGACGGTCTCGCGGATGCGATGGCCAACCGCGGTCAGGAAGGCGTCGCCGGCGGCCTGCCCGAGGCCGTCGTTGATGGCCCTGAACCCATCCAGGTCGACAAGGAGGACTCCGACGGCATCGGGTTCGGTCGCGATGGCGTGGTCGACGCGTTCGTAGAACCGTTGCCGGTTAGACAGACCCGTGAGAGGGTCGTGCGACCTCTGCTTGGTCAGCTCCCGCTCAAGCTGGCGCTGTGCGGTGACATCGCGCAGGGTGACGACCAAGCCGCTGGTCGCGCTCGCCACCGGTACCGGACGGCAGGACACCTCGACGTACACCGTGCGGCCATCTCGAGCGTAGATCGTCCAGTCGGCCCGGCTCGACTCCGGCGGTGAGTCCAGGTCGCCGGCGCGGACATGGTTCAGCAGGTACTCGGCTGTTCGCCGCTCGGCTCGATCGACCAGATCGGGCAACGGTATGTCGTCGAGCGCCGTCGTGCCGAAGACCGTGCGGGCGGACGGGCTCGCGTACCGGATCCTGTTCTCGTCGTCGACGATCAGCACAGTGATGTCGGTCAGCTGCAGCCGTGCCACGGCCAGTTCGGCCTGAACCGATATCAGTTGCCGGGCAGCTTGCAGGTGGGCGTGCGATCTGGGCGGGAAGCGGTGTCCAACCAGGTTGCGCGCTGCCCGTTCCGCGATGGCGGCGACCGCTTCGCTATCGGTGGCCGCGGCGAGCTCCGCGCTGGCGCCACGCACGACCCGGTCCTGCCGCCGCGCGTCGCGTGAGCCGATGGCCATACTGACGAGCCAGGTCACCACCGCCACGATCGCGGCTGTGGTGACCACGGCGAGAAGAATGGACGTGCTACCCACCATGCTCGCACCATCATCACCCGCGGCTGGCTACCATACCCTTTGTCGCGTGCTCGGGTAAGGCGAGGATCCGCTGCAACGCGCGTCCGGCCCCCTCCGCGAGAGCCTCGAGTTCGGCGACCTCGCGGTCCGAGGCGCGGTGCGGGTACGACCAGTACGCGCCTACCGCGCCGACCGGGTAGCCGTCCCCGACCATGGTGGGCACCATGAGCAGACTGCGCACGAACGTCGGCCGGTACGCGTCCTGCGGGACGCGCTCGTCGAGCCAGATGTCGGGGATGACGACCGTTTCCCCGTGCAACATGGCCCATCCGCTGATGCACGAGGCGACGGGGAACCGCTCGCCCTTCCACAACGGGCTCACCGCATCCTCGTCGGCGTAGTGGCACTGGTCGCCATCGAGCTCCACCACCGTCGCGCCTTGAGCGTGAACGGCCGCTCGGGCGCTCGTCTTCAGGATGACCCGAACCTCTTCGGCGGTTTCGGCGCCATTCAGCATCGCTATTGCCCAGCCAACTGAGTTTTTCGCTTCGGCACGCATCTAAGTCGACCCCATCTCGGCAAACACCACCGTATCAGACAAATCCCCGTCTATCGCCCCCAGATCGTCATGTACCGGTTGCGGTACCCGTTGTCCGGTTCCCAGTACGTCGCGCCCCCCACATTGGCGGTCGTCGTCAGGTGGACCGGCGGGACGAAATTGCTGCTCGGCCGGCGCGCGATCGCCCGGTTCAGTTCGTCGATGATCTGCCAGCCCTGTTGGAGCAGTGGCTCCGGTACGGTGGCCGCCTCGTACTGCCGGCCGCGGATCCGCTCGAACGCCACGGGGTCGCCATCGCCGGCCCCGATGTTGTATGGAGGGCCGGCTCCCCGCTTGCCGGCCTTGCGCAGCGCCGAGGCCGCGTCGGCGAAGTAGAGGTCGTTGATGGCCACCGAGTGCGTCCACGAGTCGCCGAAGCGCTCCACCAGCGCTGAGATGTGTCGCGGCGTACGGGTGCTGCCCTCCGGGATTGGAATGTCCTCAGTGGACAGCACTCGTACGGCGGGACATGCCTGGAGCGCGGCGGTGATCAGTTCAGACTTGCGTCTGGCGAACGGAATGGACGCGTCGGTGAAGACGACCACGCCGGCGGTTCCGCCGGAATGGAGGATGATCCACTGGGCGCTGATCCTCGCGACGTCCTCGACCTTCGTGGTGATGTTGGTGAACAGCTTCGGGTTCTGACTCGGGCCGGGCGAGCCGACGGCGTGCCAACCGACCACCGGTATCCCTCTGGCGTCCGCCTCCGCTAGCTGTAGGGCCGCGATACCGGGGTCGAAACCACCGACGATGATCCCATCCGGATTCAGCGCGAGAGCGTGCGTGAACGCGCTCTGGATTCCACTGGGCGAACCCTGCCCGTCGATCAGTTCCAGGTTCCACCCGACCGCGTGAGCGGCCTCGACGGCTCCCCTCGCGGCGCCCGCGACCCCGGGGTTGGTCATGATCTGCGCGATGTACACGACGGTCTTCCCGGTCGGGGCGCGGGGACCGGTGGTCGGGCCGGTCCACGGCACCGTGGTCACCTCGGCCGCGGCCACGGCCGCTTTGGCCTCGGCGAACGCCTCGGGGCAGGCCGCCCCGCCCGCCGCTCCGGGCGGAGGTGCCGCGTCGCGGTCGGGGTCGCCGGGACAGCCGGTCAGCCCCGCGTACACGACGACCAGGGCGCCGACGGCGGCTACGCGGGACCGGCGTGTGCGTTGGGCCGCGCGAACCACTTGGTCAACTCCACTGCCGGCATGGGTCGCCCGATCCCGAACCCCTGCATGTCGTCGCAGCCGAGGTCGATCAGGCACCGCCATGCTTCGGACGTCTCGACACCCTGCGCGACAACCGTCAAACCCAGTTGGTGCGCGACCCGTACCCAGCCGCCGACCACCGCTCTGGCGAGCGGGAACTCCACGACGGTTCCGGTGAACCTTTGGTCGATCTTCACCCGCTGCACCGGAGCCTCCGCCATGACCGACACCGCGCCGTACTCGGCGCCGAACTTGTCCACGCAAAGGCCCACACCGGCGTCGCGTAGGCGAAGCATCGCCGGGATGGCCCGCGCCGACTCGCGTACCAGGATCGCCTCGGCCACCTCCAGTTCGAGCGCGGACGGCGGCAGGCCGCAGTCGGCCGCGACGGTACGGACCACGTCCGGCAGCGTGTCGTTGTACAGCGTGCGCGCCGAGATGTTGACCGACACGTTGACCTGCATCCCGTCCGCACGCCATTCGGCGCACTGCCGGGCGGCCTGGCGCAGCACCCACGTCGTCAACGCCGTCGCCAGTGAGGTGTGCGCGATGGCCGGGATGAACATGCCGGCCTCCAGGAGCCCCCGTTGTGGGTGGTGCCACCGGGGGAGGGCCTCGACCGATCTCACGACAGCGTCCGCACCGCGCACCGGTTGGTAGAACAGCTCCAGTTCATGGCCGGCCAGCGCCCGGCTCAGCTGCGGCAGTGTGGTGACCTTCGGATCCGGTGGTGTGGTCTCCGGCGTCTGCGCGTACTCGGCCACTCCGCCGCCGGAGTGCTTGGCGTAGTACATCGCCTTGTCGGCCCGGCGCAACAGGTCGCTCAGTTCCTCGCCGTCGTCCGGCGCCCACGCGATGCCGACGCTGGCACCGACCTCCAGTTCGCATCCCGCGATCATCAGCGGTTGGCGGATGCGGTTGCGGATCTCGATCGCCACGTCGCGCGCCACGCCGCGGTCGGTCAACGGCCCCAGGAGTACCGCGAACTCGTCCCCACCGAACCTGACCGCGACGCTCGCCGGCCCACCTGCCTGCTGTATGAGCTTCGCGGCGGCCACCAGCAACTCGTCACCGGCAGGATGCCCGAGGGCGTCGTTGACCGGTTTGAAGTTGTCCAGGTCGATGAGCAGGAGCGCGGTCGGCCGCTCCGGCGTGGAGCGAGCCAGCGTGGACGGCGCGACGCGGCGCAACAGCAGGCGGTTGCCGAGACCGGTCAGGGCGTCGTGCACGGCGGCGTGGTCCTGCCGTAGCTGATGCCGGCGGACCTGGAGGATGCCGGCCAGCGCGAGCAGGAGCACGATCGCGCCACCGGCGTAGACCAGGTTCATCGACCGGGTGACCGGCCCGTGGACCTCGTCCCCGGGCAACACCACCTGGGCGACGGCGTCCATGGTGCCGTCGCCGTTGGCGTCGTACGGGTGGTAGACGACCACGGTGTCGGCCTGTCCGGTGTCGGTCACCACGAAGGGCTCGCCCATCCGGGCCCGCGCCACGACGTGCGGTGGCGGTGCGGCGACCGCGCTCGGCTCGACGTCGCTGTACACGACTCGCAACGTCGCGAGCGACCAGATCGACAGGTTGACCACCTCGCCGCGCCGTTTGAGCATGATCACATCGGCGTTCAGGGCAGCGGCGTTGAGCGGGTTCGTGCCGTGCGTGATGTCGGTCAGCGTCAAGCTCTGGTCGATGACCAGCGAGCTGAGGATCGCCACCCCGTTCACCGCGTTCTGCAGCGCCCGGGACCGGATCTGCGCACGCACGGCAAGCGTGGCGACCGCCACCGTCAAGATCACCAGCGCGACCACCGCCACCAGCACGCGCCACGACGTCAGGGCCCGCTGTTCTGGCAAGCCGGCAGATCCCACAAGCAAACAGTACGACTTATCAGGATCCGATAAGAACTAACCTTTCAAGAAGTTTGTGCCCTTTAGGCGGCCTAGAGACCTTCCACGCCCGTTCTGTCTTTGATCCTGTCAAGCGGGGCCGGCTGGCCGCTTGCTGGCCAGCAAGCGGTGATCATGAAGTTAGCGTCGGGGAGAGCGCTTGCCCTGACGCCAACCTCATGATCACCGAACTACCCTGCCTGTCTCATAGACAGGTGTTATGCCAGGTCGGCTGGGCGGCGGTGGTCGGGGGTGTCGAGGTAGGCGTCGAGCGTCGTGGCGGCATTGATCAGCGCCAGGTGGGTGAACGCCTGCGGAAAGTTGCCGAGCTGCTCGCCGTGCAGGCCCAACTCCTCGGCGTAGAGCCCGAGATGGTTGCCATAGGTCAGCATCTTCTCGAACACGAACCGCGCCTCGGCGAGCCGTCCGGCCCGCGCCAGCGTCTCGACGTACCAGAAGGTGCACATGGAAAAGGTGCCCTCGTGACCGCGTAGGCCGTCGGGCGATGCGGTCGGGTCGTAGCGGTACACGAGGCTGTCGGAGACCAGTGCTTCCCCAAGTGCGTCCAAAGTGGACAGCCAGGCCGGCTCGGTGTCGGAGACGAAACCCACCAGCGGCATGACGAGAAGAGCGGCATCGAGCACCTCGCTGCCGTACGCCTGCACGAAGGACCGCTTTCCCGGATGCCAGCCCTTGGCCATGACCTGCTTGTGGATCAGGTCGCGGGCGGCGGCCCAGCCGGCCGATTGAGCCGGCCAGCCCAGCATCCCGGCGAGGCGGACCATCCGGTCGAGCGCGACCCACGACATGACCCGCCCGTAGACGAAGTCCTTCCGGCCGCCGCGGGTCTCCCAGATGCCCTCGTCGGGCTGATCCCAGTGGGCCGTCACCCAGTCCGCGAGCTGGCACAGCCGCGCCCAGCCACTCGTACCCAGCCGGCCCCCGCCGGACTGGTACGTCGTCCAGATCGCGTCGAGGAACTCGCCGTAGATGTCCAGCTGGAGTTGGTGCGCGGCGCCGTTGCCGATGCGTACGGGACGCGATCCCCGATAGCCGCCGAGATGGTCGAGGATGTGCTCGTCCAGGTCGGCCGAGCCGTCGACCCGGTACATCAGTTGCAGCGACCCGCCGTCGGCCCCGTCCATCCCATTGGGACGGGCGGCCATCCAGCGGAACAGCCGGCGGGCCTCGTCGACGTAGCCGAGCCGCAGGAGGGCGTGCACGGAGAACGACGCGTCCCGGATCCACGTGTACCGGTAGTCCCAGTTGCGTTCCCCGCCGATCTGCTCGGGCAGCGCCGCCGTGGGCGCGGCGACGACCGCCCCGGTCGGGTCGTACGTGAGCAGTTTGAGGGTGATCGCCGAGCGCATGACGGTCTCGCGCCACCGCCCCCGGTAGGTGCTCGCGCTCACCCAGCGATGCCACCAGTCTAATGTAGACCGATATCGTCCGTCGACCTCGCTGACGGCCACCCGGCGCGGGATGCCATCGCTGGTGCCGCCGCTCAGGGCGAACCACGCCCGCTCGCCGACGGCGAGGTCCAGGACCGCGGTGACGTCCTCGCCGTCCGGGGTCAGCTTGTGGTCGCTGTCGAGGCGTAATGTCCGCCCAGGCGCGCGGAACACCGCGGCGTCACCTTCGTGCTCCAACGTGTGCGTGGCTCTGCCGTAGTCGAACCGGGGGGCGCAGCGAACTTCGAGCCGCAACTCGCCGCGAACGACGCGAACGACCCGGACCAACAGGTCGGGTGTATCGCCGGCCCGGCCGGTGACCGGCATGAAGTCGACGACCTCGGCGACTCCGTCGTCGCCGAGAAACCGCGTCACCAGGACCGCCGAGTCGGGCAGGTACAGCTGCCGTGCTGTCCACCCGTGCCCGGCCGGGGCGATCCGGAACAGCCCACCGCGATCGGGGTCCAGGAGGCTGGCGAACACACTTGGCGCGTCGAAGCGTCCCGGGCAGTACCAGCTGACCGTCCCGCCGGTGTCGACCAGCGCCGCGGACCGCAGGTTACCGATGAGGCCATGCTCAGCTATCGGCGCGTACGAGCGGGCGCCGATCGTCTGACCCGGCTTAATGATCCGCAGCGCGCCCATCATCCCGCGTCACCGCCCTCTCCACTGACCATACGTCCGTATCCGCGCGAAGAGGCGAAAAGTAAGAGTTTGACTTCGACCAATCACCTGATCCAGGCTCGTCACTTTGTGGGGCACCCTGTCGTCGACTGTCCACTGCGTACCTTGGCCGTCTTTCTGTGTTGGACTCGACGAGTGCGGTGCCGACTGGCGGCGACGTACCGTGCGAGCCCTGGCCGGGCTCGTCGCCCTGCTGGTCACCGCGGCCGGCGTCCTGCTGATACCCCTGGTCGGGTCGGCCTCTGCCACCACACGAGGAGTGCGTCCGACGCCGCCGGGTGGGTCAGCTCATGCCGCACGACCAGCTTCTGGCGGTGACGGTCGTGTCCAGGCGACCGGTGGTGTCCCGGCCGTTGGATTGGAAGCCGGCGAAGGTCAGCTGGTTGTCGTTGGCCCAGGCGAAGTGCGCGCCACCCGGGTCGCCGACGTGGTACGTGTTGGCGCTGAAGGAGTTGGTGGCGAAGATCTGGTCGCGGCCCTGCGGAAAGTCTGACGCCGCGCCCTGCACGCCTGTCCCGCCCAGGAAGGTGACCTCGTTGTCGTGCACCCCCGAGCCGGTGCCGGCGTAGGGGTTGCCGTTGTCGTCGACCCGCGGCTGCCAGATGACCGTGATGGCGTTGCCGAAGGCGGCGTCGACCTCGACGTAGTTGTGGTGCACGTCGGCGTTGGTGGACGTGGAGATCAGGATGTTCGCGCCGTAGAGCCAGCCGGGGCTGATCCTGCCGTTGTGGCCGACCCGGTTGTCGCGGATGGTCGCGCCCTGGCTGATCTCGAAGAAGATACCCATCTCGTCGTTGCTGAACACCACGTTGTCCTCGATCAAGGCGTTGGTGTTGTCGATGTCGAGCCAGATGCCGGGCCCCGCGTTGTGGTGCACGCAGTTGCTGCGGACGACGGCGTTCTGAGTTCGTTGGATCTTCATCGCGCCGGCCTCCCAGCCCGGGTCGACGTGTGCGTAGTTGTTGCCCGCGATCTCGTTGCCCTCCAACACCACGCCCGCGCCGGTGGCGCCGAACCCTTGTTGCCCGTTGTCGTGAAGGTGGTTGCCCCGCGCGATGCCGCCGGCACCCAGCATCAAGCCGGTGCAGTGGTTGAGGCGGATCTCGTTGTTCTCCACCCGCCACCGAGCGCGCGGGAACTGGTCACCGATCGCGCCCATCTGCGCCGGGATCGCGTACTTCTCGATCACCAGGCCCTGTATCACGACGTCGTCGGCGGACGGTCCGAACGCGTGCCGGGCCGTGGCGATTTCCACCCGCTGACCGGCCGGGTCGTCACCAATGTAGACGGTGTCGGTGTCGTAGTTGAAGAAATACCGGCCCGGACCGACCTCGGACAGACTGGCCACGTGCCGCAGCGGCCGGTCGTTGACGAAGACGTCCTCCGGCCGGTCGCACCGCGTCCACCCGGACGAGCACTGGCCGTGCACCTGGCCCTGCTGGTCCTGACCGCTTACCGCCCAGGTGCTGCCGGAGTGGGTGAAGCCCGTCAGCAGCCGCGCGCCGCTCAGTGTGGTCAGCCGGGCGCAGTCCGACCCGAGCTCGCCGTAGAACCGGTTGCCCTGCTTGGGCTCCACTGTGGTCAGCCGGTGCACTCCGGCGGCCAGCAGGAACGACGTGCCCGCAGGCCGGGCGTCCACCTCCTGCTGGATGCTCTGGCCCGGCGCGATCCGCACATCCACCTGCGGGGTCTGGCATCCACCCGGCGGCGTCGGACTCGGTGGTCGGCCTTACAGCTCCCTGAGGTGGTACTCCAGTTCCGGGTTGACGACCTCGTAGAGCACGTCGAATCCCTCCGTCTTGCGTGGTCGCCGGTTCAGTTGGCTGTACTCCGGCTCGTAGTCGAGGATCCCGGGCATGCCCAGCTCCTCCGATGGCCGCGCCCAGTATCCGATCACCCGCGCGCCTTGGCCTGCTGCGGCGAGGATGACGGCGCGTCGAGTGCTGCGGGACGGGGCGTTGACGACCGCGTCTTGGCCGTCCGCGAGGATCCGCTTGACCTGCTCAGCGAGGTGCTGGTCGCGGTGCCGTTTGACGGTTGGATCGGGGACAACCCGCACCGATCCAGCCGGGAGTTCGCCTTCGAGGAATGCGCGCGCGAACGACAGCGCCATGACGATGACAACGGTCTGCACTCTTTCTCTGTACACGCCAACGTCAACTGATGCCGGTCGGAACGGCGAGCGCGAACCCCGAGGTGGCACCACCTCTCCGGTATCGGCCGCGCCGGGGTATCCTACCGCTTGCAGGACGACGATCGATGTCGATGTAATCGGCGTCGATGTGGCTGTCATCGGCGTCAAGGAGGACCATCTCGTGCAGCGGCGTTCGCAAAGAGGGATCCGGCGACGGGTCGCGCTCGTGGCGACCGGCATCGTGCTGGCCGCGGGGTTGGTCGCCACACCGGCCCCGGTCCAGGCGGACGGCGTGAATCTCATCGTGAACGGCGGGTTCGAGGACGGCCTCGCCAACTGGTTCTCCAACACGGCCGGCAGCGCCACGTTGTCGCCCACGCCGGACGCCTACGCAGGCGTCGGCGCCGCGCTCGTCACGGGTCGGACGAACACCAGCTCCGGTCCCATGCAGGATGTGTCCGGCAAGGTGCGGGCTGGAAAGATCTATTCGGTCACGGCGCGGGTGAAGTACGAGGACCCGAACAGCCCGGCGACGAAGGCGTTCGTCGTCACGATGCACTACGGAGGCTCGTCCTACACGAATCTCGGCTCGGTGACGGTGCCCCGTGGACAGTGGGGACTCATCAAGGGCACGTTCGCGGTTCCCGCGGCGCAGAACGTCACGACCGCGAGGATCTTCGTCGAGACACAGTGGACGGCGACGCCGACCCCTCCGGAGGCGCACCTCATGGACTTCAAGGTCGACGACGTGACGCTCGAGGAGTACACGAGGTCGAGGACCTTCGAGGTGCTCGGCAAGGTCCCCGGCGAGGGGAACCCGCTCATCTCGCACAAGTTCGGCGCCGACGCCAATGCCTTCGTCCACGGCGGTCGCGTGTATCTGTACATGACGAACGACACGCAGGTGTACTACCCGGGTCCGGACGGGATCTCCCCGACGAACACCTACGGCGGCATCAACACGATCACGGTCATCTCCTCGGGCGACCTCGTCAACTGGGTCGACCACGGTGAGATCCGCGTTGCCGGGCCGGACGGGATCGCCCGCTACGCGAGCCAGTCCTGGGCTCCGGCGGTCGCGCGCAAAGTCATCGACGGCAAGGAGCGGTTCTTCCTCTACTTCGCCAACAGCGGCGGCGCCACCGGCGTCCTGGTCGGCGACTCACCGCTCGGCCCGTGGCACGACGAGCGCGGCAGCCTCCTCATCACGAGTGCGACACCGGGTGCGTCGAACGGCCGGAACTGGCTCTTCGACCCGGGTGTGTTGATTGACAACGACGGGCAGGGCTACCTCTACTTCGGTGGCGGTGGGGACGACCGGTCGGGCAGCTACGAGAACACGAACCACCCGAAGTCCACGCGGGTGATCAGGCTTGGCGACGACATGATCAGCACGGTCGGCTCGGCGGAGGTCATCGACGCGCCGCTCATGTTCGAGGCCAGCCACGTGTTCAAGCGGCAGGGCAAGTACTACTACTCGTACTCGACGAACTTCGGTTTCTCGGGCCCGGTGGACCCGAACGGTCCACCGACCGGAGCGATCGCGTACCTCATGGCCGACAACCCGATGGGCCCGTGGACGCCCGACAAGTACGCCGGCGTGATCTTCCGCAACCCGGGCAACTTCTTCGGAGTCGGCGGCAACAACCACCAGTCGGTGTTCAAGTTCGAGGGCGGGTACTACCTCACGTATCACGCCCAGACGCTCAACGCCCGCGCCACGGGCGGCACGGGGCAAGGCTTCCGCAGCCCGCACATCGCCAAGCTGGCGTTCAACGAGGACGGGACGATCCAAGAGGTGATCGGTACCTACGACGGAGTCGACAACGTCCGAAACCTCAACCCGTACCGTGTGATCGAGGCCGAGACCATCGCGTGGCAGCAGGGCATCGCGACGAAGAAGATCGACGGCGCCTCGGCGGAGTTCGGCGCGCAAGCGCCGAACCTCGTGGTACACGACGTCGACAACGGCGACTGGACGTCGCTCGCGTCGGTCGACTTCCGAAAGGGCGCCGCCGGCGTCACCGCCAAGGTGCTCCCGCTCGTGGCAGGCGGAAGGATTCAGCTTCGCCTCGACGACCGCACCGCGCCGGTGGTCGCGACCATCCCCGTCGACGCGCCACTGGGGGAGTGGACGGAGGTGACCGCTCCGCTCGACTGCGTCACCGGCGTGCACGACGTGTACTTCACGTACGCGGGGCCCGATGGCGTGGACCTCTTCGAGATCGACTCCTGGACCTTGACGAAGCGGACCCGTACGTAGCCAGCGACGGCGAGGCCGAGCAGACAGTGTTGCGTGCGTTCGCCGAGGAACTCGCCGACCCGACGAACTGGTGGTCGTCTGGCTGGCCTTGGCGTTCACCCAGTCGAGGTTCGGGCGGCTGAGCGAAGCGACCCGCCACCAGGTGCTGGCCATCCTCGACGCCGGAGGTGACCTGGATCGGTGGCAGGCGGCCGGTCCCGGCGCTGTCCGTCGGCGCGCCGCGGTCCTGGAGAAGGTCCGTGCCCAGGTCGAGGGAGCGCAGCCTGCCCCGCGCAAGGTGCGCCTTCGCCGCCGACCCAGGTCCTCGCTCAGCGTCGGGCAGGTCCTGGCCTATCGCACCCGTAACGGCCGAATGCATTTGATGCGCGTCGCAGCGCTCATAGACATGCGCGACTGCGGCATGCAGCCGGCAATCCAGTTCATGGAGTACGCCGAGGCAGCGCTCCCCGACCCCCAACTCCTCGGGTCGATCCCGGATCGCCGGCGCCACCCCAAGTGGAAGAAGGTCGAGCTCTGGATCATCGACGACACTCCGCAACAGCGTGACCACGTCGGTATCCAGGCGGTCGGTTTCCGGTCGGAGGCGGATGCTCTGGAGGTCCGCGATCCGAAGAGCGCCTCGACCTGGGCGGAGCTCGCAGCCTACCTCGAAACCCGCGATCAACCTCCGACGTAGGCTGTCCAATTTGGACAGTATGTCCTATCGGTATTGTGTTCGAGATAGGTTTCCTGGATACTGTTCCCACGTTATTCACCCGGTCCCGGATGAGCGCTAAAGGCCGTCCAGCGCGCGAGGAGGACGTGTCGGTGGCAGGCTCCTCCCTCAAGCCCATGGTTACTTACACAGGGCTTGTCGACGACTTCGCCAAAAACCACGATGACGGGTGCATCCAGACTCTTCGTGAGCTGAACGAATACCTTGTCTCAGCCGTGCTCGTCGGGCACCCCTTGCTGATAAACGACGGTCACGTAATCATGCATCCGGCCATTAGGGAAGCGATTCTCAAGCCCGAGTCGAGTCCACTACGGAATCTTGTCGCGACCGGTTACGTCAAGATTCTCACCAGAAACGCCGGAGACCTGGAGACGCTCGCCGCCCAGATGGCGGACGAGGGGATAACCTCGGCGCAACGCTTTAGCGTCCAGCGCGACTACGCGAAGAGCTACCTTCCCGCGCTGCACGTCTGGATGTCGCAGCTTCGCCTGGGAGAGCCTCAATCTTTCCTGCACCCCTGGCCCGAGCTCAACACCACTTCCATATTCCATAAGATAACCGCTGCCGCATATCGATCAATTCGGGACGTCCTCGTGGCGGCCGAGTTGCGAGACGAACTGAAAGCCCTCCGGCGGTTCCGGGACCTCTACGAACTGGGCAGGCAGCATCGGCGAACGGACTGGGAGAATGTTGCCAACCGCATGCGGGGCAGCGGCAGGCTGTCGGAGACGCTCTACCGGGAGCTGATGTACGCCGGCAACGAGGTATATCAGTACTCATGGGGGTGCGCCTTGGCGCGCAAGGACAACCTCGTACGAGTCGAGACGCGAGCGCCGAAGTTCACCGACCTTGACATGTCGATCGGCGAAACGACCGGCTCGTATCAAGATTCGGTGGAAGTCTACAGCCCCAACTTCACGGTGGCTCATCGCAAGATAGGCGACAATTGGAGCAGACTCGCCGAGGTCGCCAGGCCGGGGACCGAAACCTACTACGCCAAGGTCGAGTTTCAGCGATGCATGGAGAGCTACTACCATGCCAACGGCACCGAGGTCGACAGGTCGGCGTTGGACGCCGCCGCGAGAAAATACTCGAAGGCCCTGTCGGATCACTTCAGAAGAGATGAACGCGCGCGACTCATCTACGGCTACGTTACCGCAGCGGCCGGAGCGGCCGTGGGAATCCCCGCCGCCCCATTAGGCCCCTGGCTAGGCACCGGAATTGGTCTTGCCGTGGGGGTTGCCACAGTGGTCGCAGACCAGGTTGGCGCACCGCGGGCGATGATGAAGATAATGAACAGGGACAACAAGAAATGGATCACGAGCAACGCGCTTGGGCGCAGGCCGACGATGGTGTCGAATTTCCAAATTGACCAGATGTCAGCCGATGAATACCGCCGCGGCGTTCGCGAATTCAAGCAGTCGTAGCGCGCCCCAGCGACCCGAATCCTTCGCGTCATGGAGGCCCCACCCTATTCGTTTCGGGCGGCGTAGCGGTCGAGCAGGATCGGTAGTCCGGTGTGCACCCACCACGGAACGTGCACGGCGCCGGCGGACATGCCGTGGCCTGGATCGAACGCGGGGACGTACACCGCTGCGGTGTTGTCGTGCCACGGTGCGGATTCGTGGCCGGTGAGGGGCTCGCCAACGACCTGCTCGATGGTGTCCGTGATGAGCCTCCGCAGGGTGGACCAGTCGGCTGGCAGCGGCGTGTCGGCGAACCGCGCGCGTAGCTCCCGCCAGAGGTAGGGATCGCCGCGCAGCCCGAACTGGGTCGGCGCGCGCTCGAACAACGAGCCGATCGTGTCTGCGCCGACGGGCGGCGGGCATCGAACCCACAGCGCCGCGCGCGTCTGCTTGTGCACGGCTTCGTCGACTGCGACGAGCCGTACCTCGTCGATGCGCGTCTCGGCGGCCGCGATGGTCTCGATCGCCGCCGCGATGGCGTCGGCGCGGGGCCAGCCGAAGACGCCCGCGCTGATCAGCGGGAACGCGACGCTGCGCGCGCCCAGTTCGTCGGCGACCTCCAACGCGCGCCGGTAACACGACACCAGCAGGGAGCGGTCGCGCTGCCCGGCGTTGTAGTTCGGGCCGACGGTGTGGATGACCCACCGGGCGGGCAGGTCGCCTGCCGTCGTCCAGCCGGCGTCGCCGGTGGCGAGGCCGTCGGGAAACCGGGTAACGCAGTCACGCAGGATCGCCGGGCCGCCGCGGCGATGGATCGCGCCGTCCACACCGCCGCCTCCGCGCATGGCGTTGCTCGCCGCGTTGACGATCGCGTCGACGGCCTGCGTCGTGATGTCACCGAGAACGGCGGCGATGGCTGGCACAGCATCAGTCTGCCCGTACGCGGGCCGGGCCGAGATGCGGGGCCAGGAACTCAGCTGCCGAGTTCTATGACGTCGAGGGTGGTGTCGGTAATGCGGTGGGCGGCGGCCGCGATCCCGATCCGGAGTCGGCTCATCCGACACATCCATCGAAGACTATCGCTGGATATGTTAGGAGAATTCGCGACGACCGTCAATGCGATGCACAACATTGCACATGTCCACCTCCGTCGTGCTGGAACAACGCACGGTCTGCGTTGCGGCGACGACGGTATTTCCGGCCATGGTGGACGTCTTGTACCTGCGCGCGCAGGTTCAGTCGGAGGTGTGATTCCCGATGCCCGCCGCCCCCGCGCCGATCCTGCTGCTCGCCGCGCTGGCCGTCGCGGTGTGCCAGACCGTCGTGGTCGCCGCCCTGCCCCTGTTCGGCCAGGACCTGGGCGTCAGCGCCACCACGGCGACGTGGTTGCTGACCGCGTTCATGCTCGCCTCCGCTGTCACCACCCCGATCGCGGGTCGTCTCGGTGACCTGTACGGGCACCGCCGCGTCCTGATCGCGGGCCTGGCCGCGCTCGCCGCCGGCAGCCTGCTGGCCGCGGCCAGCGACCACGCCGGCTGGTTCGCCGGCCTGCTGGCCGGCCGCGCCCTGCAAGGCGTCTCCGGCGGGGTACTCCCGGCCGCGTTCGGCCTCGCGCGCCGGCTCGCGCCAGCGGACCGGCTCGACGGGCTCGTCGCCGCGCTGAGCGCCATGTTCGGTGTCGGCGGGGCCCTCGGCATGGTCGTCGCCGGCCCGATCGTCGCCGTCACCGGCACCCCGGCGCTGTTCTGGCTCGGCCTGGCACTGGCCGTCATCCCCTTGTTTGGCGCCCTGCTCCTGCCCGCCGGCCCGCTTCCTTCCACTGTGGACCATAGGCGCCTCGACGTCCTCGGTGCCGCGCTGCTGTCGGCCGCGTTGGTCGCCCTGTTGCTGGGCATCAGCCAGGGCCGCGCCTGGGGCTGGGCGTCCGCCGCGACCCTGGGGACGTTCGTGGCCTGCCTCGTCGCCGTCGCGGCCTTCGTCGCGGTCGAGCGCCGCACGGCGGTGCCGGTCGTCGACCTGCGGCTGCTGCGCCTGCCGGCGCTAGCCGCCACCAACATCGCCACCGTGGTGATCAGCGTCGGCATGTTCGCCGCCGTGACGATCATTCCGCAGTACGCCCAGACACCGACCCGAGCCGGCTACGGTTTCGGCGACGGCCCGGCCGAGACCGGGCTGCTCATGGCCCCTACCGCTCTGCTGATGGTGGTGACCGCGCCGCTGGCGGCCCGCCTGTCTCGACGCACCAGCGGCCGGGCGACCTTCCAACTCGGCGCCGTACTCGCCGCCGTGGGACTGGGCATGCTGGGGTTCGTCCACAGTGCACCGTGGCAGTTCTACGTCGCCGGGGCGATTCTTGGCGCCGCGTACGGGTTCGCCTTCGCGTCCGTGGGAACGCTCGTCGTCGGCGCGGTCGAGCACCACCAGACCGGCGCCGCGTCGGGCATCAACACCATCCTGCGTACGATCGGCGGCGCGCTCGGCGCGCAACTGGCCGTTGTCGTACTGGCCAACTCCGCCACCGCACCCTCGCCCCTGCCAACGGAAGCCGGCTACACCACGGCGTTCCTCGCCTCGGCCGGCATCGCCGCCCTCGCGTTCCTCGCCGCGCTGGCGATACCCGGTACCATGTGGCGCGTGACCGTGCCGCGCAGAGTCACCACGAGCTGACGGGGAGAACGCCCGCCGCCAGGAGGTCCCGCCGTCATGCATCCCGGTCCCGGTCCTGGTCCCGGCCCGCACATGATGCGCGCGTTCGTGGCCGATCCGTCGGTGACCAAGCAGCGGGTGAGGCGGGGCACCATCGCCAGGATCGCCGGGTACGCGCGCCCCTACCGCTGGGATCTTGCGATCTTCCTGTTGGCCGCCGCGCTGTCCGCGGTGATCACGGTGGCGATCCCGGTGCTGCTCGGGGTGGTCATCGACCGCGGGGTGCTGCCGAAGCGGACCGATGTCGTGCTGGGGATCGCCGCCGTCGTCGCCGGGCTGGCGATCCTCGACGCGCTTCTCACCTTCGTCCAGCGCTGGTACACCGCTCGGGTCGGCGAGGGCCTCATCTATGACCTGCGCACGCAGGTGTTCGCCCACGTGCAGCGGCAGCCGATCGCGTTCTTCACCCGGGCGCACACCGGTTCGCTGGTCAGCAGGCTGAACGGAGACGTGATCGGCGCGCAGCAGGCGCTGACCTCGACACTGGTGTCCACGGTGTCCAGCACGCTCCAGGTGATTCTGGTGCTGGTCACGATGATCTACTTCTCCTGGTTGGTCACGGTCATCGCGCTGGTGCTGATTCCGATGTTCATCCTCCCGGCACGCCTGGTCGGGCGCAGGCTGCAGCGGCTGACCAGGGAGTCGATGCAGCTCGACGCGGCCATGGGATCGACGATGACGGAGCGGTTCAACGTCGCGGGCGCGATGCTGGCGAAGCTGTTCGGCCGGCCGCGGGAGGAGATCGGCGTGTTCGCCGAGCGGGCGGCGAAGGTCAGGGACGTCGGTGTGGTCCGGGCGCTGTACGGCAGCACGCTGTTCATCGCGCTGACCCTGCTCGCGTCGCTGTCCACGGCGGTGATCTACGGAGCGGGCGGCACCCTCGTCGTCAACGGCGCCTTCCAGGTCGGCACCATGGTTTCCCTGGCCCTGCTGCTGAACAGGCTGTATGGCCCCATCACGGCACTGTCCAACGTCCAGGTCAACGCGATGACCGCGCTGGTCAGTTTTGACCGGGTGTTCGAGGTGCTCGATTTGCAGCCGCTGATCGAGGACAGCCCGCAGGCCGTACCGCTCGCGCTCGGGCCGCGGAGCAACGGATCAGCCAACGCCTCCGGGCCGGCGGCAGACATCGTCTTCGACCATGTCTCGTTCCACTACCCGGCCGCGTCCGAAGTCTCGCTCGCATCGCTGGAGTCCATCGCCCTGCCCGTACCCGAGCGCACGGGCGTGCGGCTGGGCGTGCTGCACGACATCAGCTTCACCGCCCCGGCCCGGCAGCTGACCGCCCTGGTCGGCCCCTCCGGAGCGGGCAAGACGACGATCACTGCCCTGGTGGCGCGGCTGCACGACCCCAGCGAAGGGGCGGTGCGCATCGGCGGGTTCGACCTGCGGGACGTGACCCAGGAGTCGCTGCACGAAGCGGTCGGCGTGGTAACCCAGGACGCGCACCTGTACCACGACACGATCCGGGCCAACCTCGCGTACGCCCGTCCCGAGGCGACCGAGGCGGAACTGATCGAGGCATGCGAGGCGGCCCGGATCTGGCACCTGATCTCCGAGCTGCCCGACGGCCTGGACACGATCGTGGGTGACCGCGGCTACCGGATGTCCGGCGGCGAGAAACAGCGGATCGCCCTGGCCCGGCTGCTGCTGAAGGCACCGGCCGTGGTGGTGCTCGACGAGGCCACCGCGCACCTGGACTCCGAGTCGGAGGCCGCCGTCCAGCGCGCACTCAAGACCGCCCTGTCCGGCCGCACCTCGCTCGTCATCGCCCACCGGCTGTCCACCATCCGCGAGGCCGACCAGATCCTCGTCATCGACGACGGCCGGGTCCGTGAGCGCGGTGGGCACGACGAGCTGCTCGCGTCCGGCGGCCTGTACGCGGACCTGTACCGGACCCAGTTCGCCCGCCAGAGGCCCATCGGCGCCGGCCACCGGCCAGGCCCGCCGCGGGGGCACTTCCCGCCGCCCCCGCGGTTCGGACCGGGCTAGCCCGACGTGGCCCGGCGGTGCAGCCACTCGATCAATTCGGGCGGAGCGAGCCGGGCGGCACGCGCGTGGTAGTCGGCCAGCTCTTCGTCGCTGAGAATCTCGCGCCCGGCTCCGGAGGTGCCGCGGCGGAAGAATCGGGCGGTGTCGGCAACGACCCCCGGAGGGGCGGGACGAGGATGTCCTTGCGTTCCCTCATCCGCCCGAACGTCGCCGCCCCGGCGAGTACGGGCCAGGACTGCTCCGCGACGGCTATCCCGAGCCTCCCGGCGAGCCAGCGCATCTGGCCCTCGAGGTCCGCGAGCAGGTCGTCGTAGTGCACCAGCAGCACGTTCGGCTCGTCGCGCCTGGCCCACGCGTCGGACAGGTGCCGCATGGCGTCGGGCAGCGACTGCGCGGACGTGTGGGGATCGCCATCGCCGGCGATCCACCCGACCAGGGCCTCGTGCAGGCTCTCACGTGTGACAACGGGCGCCCGCACCCCAGCCGGCGGCCCGGGAGGCATGGGTGGCCCGGGAGGCCAAGGTGGTCCAGCGGGTCGCAGGGGCGGGTGCCCGGGAGGCCCATGCTGGCCGGGCGGCGGCGGTGGGCCGATCATTTGGTCCTGGTAGTACAGCGACACGAACGCGTCGAGCGGATGCCGGGCCGTCACGACATAGGTGACCTTGGGGTCGGAAGGAATCCTGTCGAGCGGCGTGTGCGTCTTGATGAAGCGCCGGTGCCGCTGCGCGGCAAGGTGGGCGAATACGAACTCCTGCGGCGCGGCCGGACTGTCCAGCCACGGCGAAAGGCGCCAGAGCGGATCCGGCAGGTCCGGCGTCTGGAAGATCAACAGTGCGCAGATCATCTGCATCCAGGTCGTCCCGGACTTGCGCGGAGTGCTGATCACGATGTCGCCGGCCCGGAAGCGGAAGCCGAGCCACCTCCCGGTGTCCTCGCCGGGCGGCTCAAAGCGGATCGGGGCGGGCGCCACGCGGTGAGCGTAGCGAGCGCCGGCCACTACCGTTGCGCGAGCGGAGCAGCGGCACGATTGGCGTACAGCGATGCCCAAGCGGGGCATGTTGTCTCGGTCGACACCGTCGTAACCTGTCACCGGGGTTCCGGGTCCCTGCGGCCCGGCCATCGAGCGGGGGCTTCGTTGGGGAACGGGACAGCAGTGATCGCTTCCGTCGGAAGCGCATTTCCCGACCGGTCCTATTCGCAGGAAGAGATCGGGGCGCTTCTCGGCCTGGAGAACAGGGTCGTGAAGAAGCTCCTCCACTCGCCCCACATCCAGCGCAGGCACCTCTACCTCCCGGAGATAGACCCGCGCACCGGGCGCGCGCGTTCCGAGTCCGCGGCGGAGCTGCACGCCAAGTTCCGGGAAGGGGCATTCGAGATCGGGTCGCGGGCCATACGCGACGCGCTCGACGCGGCGTCGCTGTCGCCGGCCGATGTCGACTACATGATGTGCGTCACCTCAAGCGGATTCATGGTGCCCGGCCTCAGCTCGCTCTTTTCCCGGGAGCTCGGATTCAAGCGCAATCTCCTCCGGGCGGACGTTGTCGGAATGGGTTGCAACGCCGGCCTGAATGGAATGAACCCTCTCGTGCAATGGGTGAGGAATCATCCGGGCAGGGCGGCACTCCTGGTCTGCTGTGAGATTAACTCCGCGATATACGTTCTCGATGAGACTCCGCGTACCGGCATTGTCAACAGCCTGTTCGGCGATGGAGCCGCCGCAGCCGTGTTGACCGGCTACCGTGGAAACGGCACCGGGCCGGCACCATCTTCGCAAGCCCCGGGCGTGCTCGATTTTGAAAGCTTTTGCATCCCCGACCAGTGGGCGGCCATGCGTTTCGACTGGAATGCCGGCGCCGGGAAGTGGAGCTTCTTTCTCGACCGAGACATCCCCTATGTCATAGGCTTCAATATCCGGGAGCCCGTGGAAACGCTGCTCAAGCGAAACGGACTTGATCTCTCCTCGGTTACGCACTGGGTACTGCACACGGGCGGCGGCGTGGTGATCGACTCCGTCAAGCTCAGCCTGGGCCTGGAGGAGCACGACGTCCGGCACACGCGCTCCGTGCTGCGCGACTACGGGAACATCTCCAGCGGCAGTTTCCTGGTCAGCTTGCAGCGCCTGCTCGCCGAAGGCTGTGCGTCCGTTGGTGACCGGGGCGTCATGGTCACGATGGGCCCGGGCGCCCAGATCGAAACCGCGCTCCTCGAATTCGGGCAGGCAAAGACATGAGGAGGGTAAATGTCCGAAACGATCAGCCCTAGTTCGGCCCGGAGTTCACCCTATACGGGCACCGTCCTGCCTCAAGGCCGGCCATTCTGGATCGTGGACGGGCGCGCCTATGACTTCACCGAATGGATGAGCCTTCATCCCGGCGGCGCGATGTGGTTCAGGCAGACCGAGGGGCGTGACATCAGCGCTCTCCTGCACACATACCACCGGGATCCGGCTCGGGCGCAGAAGTTTCTCGCGAAATACGAGATCAAAGAGCTCGCCGGGATGGACATAAGTCCCAAGGTCATCGTGCCACCCCGGGCCAGCGATAGCGTACCCCGGCCGGCCGATGGACCCCGGCCGATTTCCGAGAATGACCTGCTCCCCAAGCTTGGCATACCACCTTTCCTGCTGGCGCCGGATTTCGACGCGCGGAAAGACCTGCCCAAACTCGACTACCGCGACCAGGGAAGCCTGCTCGCGGAGATCCGCACCAAGCTGAATGCCAAGTTCTCCAAGCGGGACCTGAAGAAGTACGACCGTGCGTTTGACACGGTGACCTGGATTATCGGTGCCGCGCACGTCGCGGCGCTGGCGCTCCTGATCACGCGTTTCATACCTGCCTGGTTGTTTGTCGTCATCATGGTCGTCACCCGAACGTCGCTGGCGGGTGCGGGCCATTACCATCTGCACCGCAAGTGGAAGGACCAGCGCCGCCGCCTCACCATGCCTATCGGAAAGGCGCTCTTCGATATCAACTACGTCGGCACGAGCCTCATCGGGTCCGATGGGCATGTGCTCCTGCACCATCCCTATCTGGGCTCTGGCGCCGACGTGAAGAAGACCTTCTTCGACAGCATGCTCCAGTTGCACCCGGTACTCCGGATCCCGGGTTACACGCTCCATAAACTCGGCATCTGCCTGACCGGGCTGTCTTTCCGGGCACGGGAGATCGCCAAGTTCGAGCGTCCCAGGCGGAACAGGCCGGACGGCGCCACGCTCACTCCCGACGCGATCCGGACGGACTTCTGGCTCATTCGCGCATGGATCGTGGTCGAGTTCGTCGCGTGCCTGGCGACCGGTCACATCGTGGCCTGGTTGGTGCAGTTCGTCATCACCTTGTGGTTCAACACCTTCCTCGTCGTCGCGAGCCATGACTTCGAGGAGTCGGCCACCGAGCAGGAGCTCGCCGCGATCCCCGAGCCGCTACGCGACGACTGGGCGGCGCAGCAGATCTGCTTGAGCTACGACCTGACCGTGGTCGGCAACCGCTGGATCGATCTTTTCCTCAGCGCCGGCCTCAGCCCGCACCGCGTCCACCACGTGCTGCCGTGGCAGGGCTCCGGGTTCGCCAACCTCGCCAGCGAGGACACGGTCAGGCAGGTGTGCGCGCAGGTCGGCATCGCCTGGGAACGTCCCCGGAATCTGATCTTCGGGCGTTTTCCGGCCGTGATGAAGCACTACCTTCTCTGCCCCGTGAAGCCGGCGCCGCCCCCGCCGCCCCCCTTCCTCCCGGGTCAGCCACCGCCACCGCCGCCACCGGCCTCGCTCCCGGCGCGGCCCCCGTCATCGGTCAGGCATCAGGTGGGCACGCTCGTCCGCTACTCCGTCGACGGCTGGCGGGGTGTCGGCGTCTGACATGGCTGCTTTGAGCGCGATGAGGTTCAGGTTCAGATCGAGTTCCGAGCTGACGCGCATCGCGGCAGCTCAACATCTTTGATTCGAGATTAGGTTGTCGGATCCGGTGCCGCCGTTGCCGGCTGAACGTGCGGCGGGTTGACAGTGGGAAACGAGCCGTCGCCGAACAGGATCCGCGCCGCCACGGCGCGACCGGCACGCCCGCGCAGCAGGGCCACCGCCGCCTCTGCCGCGGCGGGGGATCGGATGCCGGCGAACGTGCGGCGCAACAGCAGCCGGCCGCGGAACCGGGTCCGCAACGCGTGCCCTGAATACTCGTCCAAAGTGCGGTGGTCACCGGTACGCAGGTACGCGGTGGCCACCGCCGCGGCCAGTTCCGACATGCGGAGGCATGGGTCCAGGCCGCCGGCCGTCAGCGGCGACACCGCACCCGCCGCGTCCCCGACGAGCAGCCCGGCGGGGCAGGCCAACCGTCGCAGCACACCGCCGATCGGGATCGGACCACCCCGGCGCTCGATCGGGCCGGTCGGCATCGCGCGGCCGGGGGCGTCCGCGGCGAACGCGTCCAGCAGGTGGCGGATGCCGGTGCGCATCGCGTGCGGATATCCGGCGACGCCGACATGCGCATGCCGGCCGTCGTCGATCACCCAGCCCAGGTATCCCGGGGCGATTCGGGGGTCCAGCACGCAATGGAACGCTGGGAGGGTGGTGCCCGACGCGATCGGGTGGACGATCTCGGCACCGATGAGAAACCGCCGGTTGACGTCAAGGCCGAGATCGCGGGCCACCCGGGAGCGGGCGCCGTCCGCGCCGACGATGAACCGAGCCGTCACCGGCTCCGCGCCGGCGAACCGCACCAGGCCCGCCGACGCGCCGGCGTACCGCACACCGAGCAGCACCCGCGCCCCGGCCGACTCCGCCGCGCGGTGTGCCTGCTGGTAGATGGCTGGCATGTCGGCCACCCGGTACTCGTCCCGATCACTGGTGAGTCGGATCGGTGCCCGCCGCGACGGCGGATACAACAACACGTCCCGAACGCCTGGCCCGAGCAGGTGGTCCGGCAGATCGAAATCCTCGAGGGTGCGACGCACGAAGATCCCCGTCGTACGGATGCCGGTCGACAGCGACCTGCGACGGTCGACCACCATCACATTCAGGTCCCGTCGCGCCAGCAGACGGGCGGTGTGCAGGCCGGCCAGCCCAGCACCCACGACCAATACATCCACTGTCTGCACAACCCGAAACGGTAGGGGCAATGGCCCACCCACGCGACCATCCGCACAAAACCCGCCCCATACCTTCACAGCGTCGCCACACCCGAAACCGTGGACCTACCAAGGGAACCATTCCTGGTCTCTATAGTTGCCGCACGGCGTTTGAATCGCCGGGTGGTCGTAGCGCGCTGCGAGGCAGAGGTCGGAATTGAAGTTGTGGTACGTCACGTAGTCCACGTGGGCCGTGCCGTCCGCCGACCAGAGCTGGTCCCAATAGTCCTTGTTGCATATGTCGACGGTCGCCCAGGACTCCGTATCACCGCGGGCAAGGAGACAGAGCCCGCTGTGCACGTTACGGAACTGGAACAGCGATGAGGCGGTCGAATAAGGACGGATCTCCCAGTCCTGGTCTGGGAAGTCAGCGCACTCGGTCTGCTCGACGTAGCTGCCGCGGCCGCCGCGGGCGACAAGGCACAGCCAAGAGTTGCGGTTTCTGATCTTCTGCACCACCCAGTCAGCCGCGGACGCGCCATCGGCTGCTTGGGCATGCGTCGGCTCCGCGTAGGCGTACGCGGCGGCGGCCGCCGCATCATGTGCCACCCCGGCGGTCAGCACACCACCGGACAGCGCGGTGGCGATCGCCAGTGCGCCGGTGAACCGTCGCGCGACGTGGCACGACCGGGATCCTTCTCGAACCGTCACGACATTCCTCCTGTGTGGCAAGCGACGTTCGTCGTCGTGCCTCACGGTTTCTTCCGCCGCTGCAGCGGTCCTGTAGTGCGTCTGCATCGGCGCCGGAGACGGCCCGAAACTCGATGATCACTACACCTTTGGTACCCGACGTCTCAGTAGGCAGAACTCGTTGCCTTCAGGGTCAGCGAGCACATGCCATGACTCGGTGCCGGTCTGCCCAATATCGGCTGGGCGGGCGCCGGCCGCGAGCAACCGCTCCAGCTCATCGTCCTGTTCCCGGTCGGTGGCGTTCACGTCGATGTGTAGAGGTAGCTTGCCGGCCTTGGGCTCGTCAGTCTGGCTGAGCACGATCGTGGGCTGCGGGCCGCCGAAGCCGACGTCCGGCGGCCCGATCTCTATGCTTGTTTCGTCGCGTTCCAGTTCGACGTAGCCGAGTACCTCGCACCAGAACCGCGCCAGCAGTTCCGGATCACGCGCGTCCAGGACCAGTTCGGTTATGCGACATGCCATTTGATCACCATAGTCGGCGCCGATCCCGCGGTTAGCTGGAGCGGTACCGGATCCACCAGAAACCGAAGGCGGCCAGCAGCAGGGTGACCACGAGATACACCGAGAGCTCGATCCATTGGAACGGCCAGTAGCGGTCGGCCGGCTGGTAGGTGTAACTGAAGTGCAGGTTCTGGCCGGCCATGCAGGCCATGCTCTCGAGCGGCAGGCCCTTCTGGCACGCCTGCGCCTGCTGGAGGGTGTACGGGGTGCCGTCGGCGTTGAGGACTTTGGCCTCGCCCGTCAGTGACCAGGCGCCCGGCATCGTGTAGCCGACGATCGTGGCGCCGCGTTCGTTCATACCGAAGGCGTCCGACCGGCTCATCGCGTCCTCGTCGAACGCCACGGTGCTCGTCACCGGCGTCATGAGGTGCTGACGGACCACATTGGGCACGATGAGCTGGACGACGGCGAACACCGCCAAGGCCAGCGCCATGGCCAGCAGTGTGCGGCGCACGATGAGCCCGATGACGGTGCCGAGCACGAACGCGAAGGCCGCGTAGCCGAGGGGGACGACGTTGCGGGAGGCGAAGCTCACCGCGCCGAAGCGGTTCCCGATGAACTGGTCGTAGCGGCTGGCGTTCCAGGTGAGCAGGAGGCTGAACAGCCCGGTGACCGCGACGCCGGCGAGTGTGAGGAACACCAGCTTGGTCGCCAGCCAGCGGGTGCGGGTGACGCTCTGGTTCCAGACCAGGCGGTCGGTCTTCTCCTCCAGCTCCCGGGTGATCAGGGGCGCGCCCCAGAAGACGCCGATGAGGGCGGGCGTGGCGACGAGCAGCAGGCCGACCATCGACAACTGGCCGGTGTACGCGTCGTCGAAGGCGTGCCGCGCGGTGATGCAGTCGCTGGGCTGGCAGCCCAGGACGCCGGCGTAGTCGTCGCGGATGCGGGAGCCGAGGTACCCCAGATAGATCGCGACCGCGGCCAGCGCGGCGGCGGCGACCAGGGCCTGGGCGCGGAACTGCCGCCAGGTCAGCCAGATCATGCCGCACCGCCGATCGACGCGACCGCGGCGCGGGTCATGTATGCCATGCCCAGGTCCTCGAGATCGACCGGCTGCGCGCCCGGCACCGCGGCGTCGGAGCGTATGACGTCCTCGTGAATGCGCTCGGCGCTGGGCGGCACGGCACCGGCCACCCGGTGGTGCACGGCCAGCAGGTCGGCGACGTCACCGGCCAGCTGGACCCGGCCCGCGGCCAGCACGATGAGGTGGTCGCAGACCTGTTCCAGGTCGCCGAGCAGATGCGAGGACAGCACGACGCTGACCCCGAGCTCGGCGACGAAGTCGAGCAGGTCGCGCAGGAACGCGCGGCGGGCCAACGGATCCAGCGACGCGACCGGCTCGTCGAGGATCAGCAACTCGGCGCGCTTGGCGGCCGCGATGGTGAGGGCGAGCTGGGCGCGCTGCCCGCCGGAGAGCCGGCCCGCCTTCTGAACGGGGTCGAGGCCGAGCCGCTTGACCCGGCGCTCGGCGAGCGGCCGGTCCCAGCGGGGGTTGAGCCGGGCGCCGAGCCGCAGATGGTCGGCGACCGACAGGCCGCGGTAGACCGGGGCGTCCTGCGCGACGAACCCGACCTTGGCCAACTGCGCCGCGCCGGCCCCCGGGCGGCTGCCGAGCACCTCGATGCTGCCCGTCGTGGGCGCGACGATCCCGCACGTCAGTCCGAGCAGTGTGGACTTGCCGGCGCCGTTGGGGCCGACCAGGCCGACGATCCGCCCGGCCGGTACGCGCAGGGTGCAGTCGGCCAGGGCGGTCGTGCGGCCGTACCGTTTGCCGAGCCCTCCGGTCTCGATGACCGGTGTCGTTGCTGTCGCCACGGTGCGATCCCCTTATCTCGAGTAGATGTGGGGCCCAGTTCTAGCCAGCCGGCGGTCACAGCACGGTCAGCGTGGCTGTGACCGCACTGTGACGGCGGTGCGGATAACCTCGGCCGATGAGGGTGCTCGTGGTCGAGGATCAGGCGGCGCTCGCCGACTCGGTGGCCCGGGTGCTGCGCCGGGAGGGGATGGCGGTCGACGTCGCCTATGACGGCGAAGCCGCGCTGCAGCGCACCGCCGTGCTCGACTACGACGTCGTCGTGCTCGACCGCGACCTGCCCGGCGTGCACGGCGACCAGGTGTGCCGCGCGCTGGTGGCCCGGGAGTCGCCCAGCCGGGTGCTGATGCTGACCGCCTCGGGCACCGTCGCCGAGCGGGTCGAGGGACTCGGGCTGGGCGCCGACGACTACCTGCCCAAGCCGTTCGCGTACGCCGAGCTGGTGGCCCGGATCCGCGCGGTCGGCCGGCGCTCCCGCCCGGCCGCGCCGCCCGTCCTCGTGAACGGCGACCTGCGGCTCGACCCGGCGCAGCGGATCGCCACCCGGGCCGGGGCGCGGCTGGCGCTGAGCCCGAAGGAGTTCGCCGTGCTCGAGCACCTGCTCACCGCTCAGGGCCGGGTGGTCTCCGCGGAGGAACTGCTCGACCGGGTGTGGGACGAGGCCGCCGACCCGTTCACCACGACGGTCAAGGCGACGATCAACCGGCTGCGGGCGAAGCTCGGCGACCCGCCGCTGATCGTGACGGTCGCCCGCGCCGGCTACCGGATCTGACATGCGGGTCAACCGGCTCCGGTGGCGGCTTACGCTGCTGTACTGCGCGGCGTCGGTCGCCTCCGGCGTCGTACTGCTCCTCATCATCGTGGCGCTGTCCCGCAGCCTGCCGCCGTACGACGCGCCCGCGATGCAGAGCGTCCCCGTCGAGCAGGGGCGCCTGCCCGCCTCCGTGCCGGCCGAGCTCCGGGGCTACCGGTCGAACATCCTGGCCCTGCCGGGCATCGCGCTGGCCATCATGGCCGTGCTCTCGCTGGCGGTGGGCTGGGTGATCGCCGGCCGGATGCTGCGCCCCGTGCGCACGATGACCGAGCGCCTGCAGCAGATCTCCGGCCGTAACGTGCACGAGCGGCTCGCGGTGGCCGGTCCCCGCGACGAGTTCAAGGACCTCGCGGACACCGTCGACGGGCTGCTCGGCCGGCTGGAGACCGCGCTGGACGGGCACAAGCGGTTCGTCGCCAACGCCGCCCACGAGCTGCGTACGCCGTTGACCGTCGAGCACGCCCTGCTCGAGGAACCGCTCATCGACCCGGACGCGACCGTCGAGGCGTACCAGGCCAACTTCGAGCGCCTGATCGCGGTCAGCCGGGAGCGGGGCCGGCTGCTGGAGTCGCTGCTGACACTGGCCGGCAGCGAGCACGGCCGGGACCGGGCGGAGCCGGTGGATCTCGCCGGGCTGGCCGAGCAGGCGGTGCGCGACCGGGCGGCCGAGCTCGACCGGCGCGGGCTACGGGTCAAGACGATGATCCGGCCGGCCAGGCTGCTCGGCGATCCGGCGCTGATCGGGCGGCTGGTGGCCAACCTGTGCGACAACGCCGTGCACTACAACGTTCCCGGCGGGGTGGTCGAGGTGGCCACCCGCCTCGCGGCCGGTCAGGCGCTCCTGGTCGTGGCGAACACGGGTCCGGTGGTGCCACCCGAGGAGGTGGACCGGCTGTTCGAGCCCTTCCAACGCATGCGGCGGGTGGCCGACGACACCCACCACGGGCTGGGCCTGTCGATCGTGCGGGCGATCGCCGTCGCCCACGGCGCTGTGCTCACGGCCCACGCGCATCCCGGGGGCGGGCTCACCGTCGAGATCAGCTTCCCGGCCATGTAACGTCGAAATGGTGCTGCGCGGTACCGCCCGGGTGGCGGGCCTGCTGGTCGTGGCCGTGTGCCTCGGCTACGTCTTGGGCGGCTGTTCCGGCGACCCGGCGGGCCCGGCCGGCCCGAAAGCGAGCGAACCGGCAGGAACGCCGCCGGCCCCGACCGCCCCGCCGCCGTCGCCGACCGCGCGTGCCGAGTCCCCGAGCCCGACCACCACCCGCATCACCGTCGACGACCTGCCACCGCCGCCCGATGGCCGCTTCCACGCAACCGTGCAGGCGGTGCCCGCCGGCGTGCTCGCCCGGTCCAGTTGGACCAAGGGCTGCCCGGTGGCGGCAGCGGACCTGCGCTACCTCACCGTCGGCTTCCGCGGCTTCGACGGGCGCGCCCACACCGGCGAGCTGCTGGTGAACAGGCGGGCAGCCGACGACCTCGTCACCGTGTTCAGGCAACTGTTCGCCGCCGACTTCCCGATCGAGCGAATGCGGATCTCCAGCCTCGCCGAGCTGAACGCGCCGCCGACCGGCGACGGCAACACCACCGAGGCGTTCGCCTGCCGGCCGGTACGAGGCAGCACGGTGTGGTCCCAGCACGCCTACGGGCTCGCCGTGGACCTCAACCCGTTCCAGAACCCGTACCACAAGGGCCGGGTGGTGCTGCCGGAGCTGGCCACCGCGTACCTCGACCGGGCCGATGTGCGGCCCGGGATGGTGCGGCCCGGCGGGCCGGCCGTGCGTGCCTTCGCCGCGATCGGCTGGCCCTGGGGCGGCAACTACCGATCACTGAAGGACTACATGCACTTCTCCGCCACCGGCGGCTAGTGCGGTGTCCAGTATCGTTTGCCGGGTTGGCCGCTGCGCGGAAAGTGTCGTAGGGGTGGTGTTGGCTGTCGGGTATGCCACGCCGTCGTGATCCCGCCGTCCCGGCTGTGGTGTATCGGACGGCTCGGGTTGGGTTGCGGTTGACGGTCGGGCAGCGACGTCGGTGTTTCGGGTTGTTGCGGTCGGCCGGTGATGTGTGGGCGTGCGTGTTGGAGCTCAACGCCTGGCGAAGGCAGCGGCGGGACACGCCGTTGGCGTCGTATCAGGAGTTGTGCCGCGAGTTGGCCGCTTCTGGTCCGGGGGTGTTCGGTGAGCTGGACAGTACGGGTGCCCGGTCGGTGTTGCGCCGGTTCTCCGATGCCTGGTTCGCCGCTGCCAAACGCCGCCGTGGCGGTGACGCCGCGGCCCGGTTTCCGCGACGAAGGCGTGGTCTGGTGCCGGTGCGTTGGTATCACGGCACCTTCACCCTGGACCCCGGGGGCCGGCGGGTGCGGATCCCGGCCGCCCGGGGCGGCCAGCCGTTGTGGCTGCGCCTGGCCCGGTCGTTGCCGTACCCGGTCGACCAGGTCCGCAGCGTGACTTTGCTGGCCGAGGGTGGGCGGTTGTTCCTGGACGTCACTGCCGAGGTTCCGGTCACCGTGTACGAGCCCGGTTGCGGACCGGATCCAGCACGGACAGCCGGCGTGGACCTGGGCATCATCCACCCCTACGCGGTCGCCGGCCCGGACGGGCAAGCCTTGCTGGTGTCGGGGCGGGCGATCCGCGGCGAGCACCGTATGCATCTGGCCGATACCAAACAACGCCGTCGCGCGGTCGCCGGCCGGGCACCCACGCGCGGGCAGCGCGGCTCCCGGCGGTGGCGTAAGTACCGACGCCGGGCCCGGGCAGTGGACGGCCGGCATGCGCGGCGGGTCCGTCAGGCTCAGCACGAGGCCGCCAAAACCGTGGTCTCGTGGGCGGTCGGACAGCGGGTCGGCACCCTGCACATGGGCGACCCCCGCGGCGTCCTGCAGGTAGCTGCCGGACGCCGGCACAACCTGCGACTTCGGCAATGGCAGATCGGGCAGCTGATCCGGATCCTGGCCGACAAGGCCACCGTGGCCGGCATCACCTTCACCTCGTCGACGAACGCGGCACCTCGTCCACCTGCCCGGGCTGCCGGCGGCGGATCCCGAAACCATCCGGGCGGGTCCTGACCTGCCCGCACTGTGCTTTGACCGGGCACCGTGACCTTGTCGCGGCTGCCAGCATCGCCACCCGCACCCCGGGCGGCGGACCCACCACCCCCACAACAGCAGCCGCGGCAGCGGCTGTCGTGTTGCCTGGGGTGGTTACGCACCGTCGAGCCGGCCGACACCTCCCCGGTGCCGGCCAGTCCCGGCGTGACCCCCCACCGCCCACCCGCACCACAGGCGGCGCGAGGATCAGTTGGCCAGCGGTGGCCCGCCCCACCACACAGTGGTGGGGAGTCGCTCGCCCACCCGGCGAGGATCCACAACACCCACCGGAAACCCGGCGAACGTTAGTGGACACCGCACTAGCGCGGTCGGGGCAGGCGGCGGGCCCGCTCGCGGCGATCGGGCGTCGCCGGGTCGGCGACCGTCCCTGCCGTCTGGGCCGCCAACACGGCATGCTCGCCGGGGTCCAGCAGGTCGGCGACCCGGGCCAGGGCGCGGTCGCGAGGAGCGGCCGCGACGTGGAAGTGCGAGGCCGTCGCCGGGCTCAGGTCACCGCCCCAGACGACCGTGCCGGCGCAGTCGACCAGGATGTCGCGCACGATCGCCTCGTGGTGGGGCCACAGTCGCTCACTGCCACCCACGGGATAGGCGGTGGGGTGCAGGGCGATCGCCGTACCGGAAAGGTAGTTGGTCTCGAAGGCGGCGCGCACCGCGCGGCGGGCGGTGTGGCCGGCGATGCCGCCGCCCTCACCGGTGTCGACCGGGGCGATCTCGTAGTGCCAGCGGCGCGCGATGTGCAGCAGCACCGCGGCGGCGGGGCCGCGCCGCAGCGCCACCGAAGCCGCGGATCCTTCGACCCGATAGGTGGCGATGGCAGTGGGGTCGATGGGCCAGCCGTTGGCGGACACCTTGGCCGCGGCCGCGGCCGCGGCGGTCGGCGTGAGGGCGAGCGCGCCGGCGCCGGCGGCGGCGCCGAGCAGGATGCGTCGGGTGATCATCGGTTGCCTCATTCCCCGGGCTCGAGGGCGGACACGCCGGGGTCGGCATTGTCGCGCCAGACATCGTGGTCCAGGCCCCAGCCCGGCTGGAACTCGTACTCCCTGATCTGGTTGAACGCCCAGTTCGTCGGCAGCGGGAAGCCGAGGTTTCCGGAGTAGCCCCAGGACATGCCGCCGACCATCGACCACCGGGCGCCGACGTCTGCCGAGACGCGCGTGCACACGTTGCGGGAGCCGTAGACGCCGAATTGGTAGCGGTTGCCCAGCTCGGCCAGGCCCACTTTGACGCCCTCGAAGTACGGCTTGATGCTGCTGTCGATATCGATGTCCAGGGCGTCGTAGTCGACGGCGAAATAGATGCAGGCGCCGGCGGGTATCCGGTGCTCGACCGCCTTCTGGTGGGCGATCTTGCCCTGGTCGTACCCCTTCTGGTAGGTGAAATTGAATAGCTGCGTGCCGTTGTACTGGAACAGCGGCAGCAGCCGCAGCCCGGCGTTCAGGATGGCCTGCGGCTCGCCCGGCTTGAGCGCCTTGTTGCGGAAGTAGGGATCGGTCGGCGGAAGGTGCTCGTCCAGGTATCGGCCGACGATCCGGTAGCCGGCGGCGAACAGCGCCTGCCCGCGGGCGGCGGTGATCTCGGTGATGCAGTCACATCCGCCGGCGGGCCGGCCGGTGTCGCCGGAGGACACCAGCAGTTGGGCCCACGTCGTGTAGTCGTTGGTGCGGGTCTGCGGGATCTGCGAGAACTGCTGGAAGGCGCGCAGCCACTCCAGATGGGTACTGGTGGCGGTGTCGGTGCCGATGTCGTCGGGCCGGTACAGCAGCGGTCCATGCGGCACCTGCGGGGTGCCCAGCATGACGGGGGAGTTGAAGTAGCACGCGGCGCGGAACAGGTAGCGCAGGTTGCCGGTGAGCGTGCCGGAGCCGACGGTTCGCAGCCCGTTCTGGGTGCCGGGGCCGAAGTAGCCGTTGATCGAGCTCGGCGCGATCCCGATCTCGTACTGGATGGCCATCATGAAGCCCTGCTGGACGTCGCGGCCGTAGACCCCGTCGCACGGCACCAGGCCCATCGCGGGGATGCCGACGCTGGCGACGTAGCGCTGGTTCAGCCGCTTCTGGATGGTCTGGATCGTGGTGTCCCCATTGGGCACCAGCCGGAACTGGTCCATCCGCATCAGTGCCTTGACGACGTGCGGCCACATCGCGTTCCGCTGGGCCGTGTCGCTGTAGGACAGACCGGCGTGGCCGTAGAGCGCTTCCAGGGACGCCTGCGAGTCGCCGTTCCACAGTGCCAGGTTGAGCGAGGCCCAGTAGCCCTTGCACCACAGGGCGCTGTTGTAGAGCCGGATGAAGTTGGGCTGGGACTCCTGGATCGGCAGCACGCCGCGCGCCTTGACGGCGTTGAATGTGCCGGGGCCGAAGTTCTGCACGGTCGGGGAGATGCCCAACTCGTGCTGGAGCCCCTGGGTGAGCGCCAGCATCGTGGACCAGCCGGTGCGCCCGTTCTCGGGGCACCGGACGTAGCCGGGCGCGGTCGCGTAGGTGGCGTTCACCCAGCGCTGGACGGCGAAGACGTAGATGTCGGACAGACCGATCCAGTCGACGGCCGGGTCGATCGTGGAGCCCTGCTGGGCGTACATCGTGAGGTTGCCGGGGCACTCGGTGTCGTAGTTGTACGAGTGCGGCAGGATCATGACGCCGGCCCGCTTCGGGGCCTCCTCGCGCAGGTGCTGGATGAGGCTCCGGATCGCCCGCAGCATCGTCTCGTCGGCGGTGTGATTGAGGCGCATGAGGCCGAGGATGGAGTAGAACCCGCGTTGCGGCCCAGGCCGAAGACGTCGCCGGCCTCGCCGGCGTTCGCCTCGCCGCGCTGGTACCCCCGTCCTATGTAGATGTTGCCGTGCCGGCAGACGATGAAGTTGTAGGCGATGTCGCCCTCGAACTCGTCAACGTGCTCTTCATAGATGGCGGCGATGTCGCGCCGGCAGTCCTCGTCGGTCTCGTAGCCGTCGCCGTCGGGACCCCGGTGGTGGATGAACACTCCGCCCTCGGGATCCCAACTGGGATTCGCGCTCGCCACCGGGGGAGCGGAGGCATGATCCCGCCGATCCTCGGACACATACTGCCCCCAGGTCGCCCTGCTTTGAAGCGTGATCGGCATGAGTCCCCCACTCCCCGTATGGAACCGGACAGCGTGACCACTGTGGACGCAGATGGTCGCTGCGCGATCCGGTACCGCGAGAGTACGGCGTCACCGTCGTCAATCGCGATTGTTCGATCTTGTGAAATCGCTGAAGCAGGAATGAAGCAGGGTTGAAAGCGGCGTGTGATTGAGTGCCCGCAGTCATGCACTCTTCTACGGGGCAGAGAGTGGGAGCTTCATGTCGAAACTGCTTTCCGCGGCAGCACTGATCACCGCGATCGTCGTACTCGGCAGGCTACGCCGCGGGCTACTACCTCGGCACGGGCCCCGACCCGCATCCGGCGGTCACCGGTGTTTCGGGGTTGACCGGCTAGGGGGCCACGCCCCCGGACTCGCCTGGGTAGGACCATCCCCTGAACTTTCCGCCGGCCAGATGCGTCCTGACGGGCGGCCCGTAGAAGAAGTACTTTCGCTGGCCGTTCTCTTCGGTCCGGATGATGCCGGGGACGCCGTTGCCTTTTCCGGTTTCGGTGTCCTCGGGGCTGGGCGGGCGCTGGAAGTCAGGGCCGAGCTGTGGGTGGGTATGAAAATCCCCGACGACGATCGAATCCTCGACGGCGGGCGGCAGGCGCAACGAAGTCGAGTCGGGGCCGCCCTCTTTGGTCTGAAAAACGAGCTCATTCGTGATGAGGTTCAGATATATCCATCCCCCTCCTCGTGAATGTACTTCTGGACCGGCACAACTCGCACGCCAGGATTCGACTTCAACCACGCGGTCTCAAGGACGCGTTCCACCTCGCTGTTCGCAATCAGGGCGGTAACGTCCGGAGCGGTCCGCCCGAGTAATTCCATGCACTTGGCGAAGTCGTCCCACCACCACAGCCCATCCCTCAACGAGGCGAGAAGAACGCGATCGCCGAGAACCGCGCCGCGCTCTACCGCTGGCGCTGCTTGTATGCGCGGCTTCACCAGGTCGTAGGACGTCCCCTCCGCCGCCATCCAGGCTAGTTTGACCGCGAGTGTGGCGCCCAGAGCGTCAACCGCGTCGGCCATTTCACTGTTGGCCAGGGCCGCCACCATTCTGTCCCGGTAGCTCACATCGGAAAGTACGGTCTGTTTCTCGGTGGACGTGAGCTCCCCGAGAAGTCGAATCACCTCCCCTTCCGGGACGTCCAGGCGATCGAGCATCTCGTTCAACCGCGACAGATTGCCGTCACCGCTGCGCTGCACTCGCGGTTTGGTCTGACTATCCGCGTGCACCTTGATACGGCTGAAATCCCAGCCGAAGCGCCCTTCCGTGGGCGAGCGCGTCGCCGGATCGAGTGACTGGCCACCTCCGGCGAGGGCCGGTGGACTCTGCGCCGCGACCTGCGCCCCCCGGGAGGACCGACCCGGCTGCTGCAGCCGCGACCAGATGTGCACGGGTGCCCTCCTCCCCGAGGCAGGCGCTACATCCACCAGGCTACATCTGCGGCAAGGAGAACCCCAGATCGACTGCGAGACGCCGGGGCTGTGTGTTTGCATGTGTCTTGGGTCAGCGTGGGCCGCGACAAGGTGCCTGTCTACGTCTGGAATCAATGTCCTGCAGTAGATTGAGGTGGTGGAGAACCATGGGAGCCGTGCGTAGTATTGCTGTGACAAGCAGAAATGCTGGCAACCTTGATGTGTTCAATGTCGGTGACAACGGCCGTGTCTTTACCTCGTGGTGGTATCAGGGTTCGGATTGGGCGGGCGGGCGCGCCATCGGCGGGTTCTTCCCTCCGGACGCGCCGGTCGCGGCCATCAGCAAGTCGCCCAACAGTATTGACCTGTTCGTCACAGGCAACGATGGGCGTGTCTACACCTCGTGGTGGTACGAGGGTCAGGACTGGTCCGGTGTCAATGACAACTGGCGGCCCATCGGCGGGTTCTTTCCGCCCGGTGCGCCGATCACGGTTGCGTCGCGCCATGCCGGCAATCTGGACCTGTTCGTCACGGGCAACGATGGGCGTGTCTACACCTCGTGGTGGTACGAGGGTCAGGACTGGTCCGGTGTCAATGACAACTGGCGTTCCATTGGTGGGTTCTTTCCCGCCGGTGCGCCGATCAGTGTGACGTCCCGCCATGCCGGCAATCTGGACCTGTTCATCACGGGCAACGATGGGCGTGTCTACACCTCGTGGTGGTACGAGGGCCAGGACTGGTCCGGTGTCAACGACAACTGGCGTTCCATTGGTGGGTTCTTTCCGGCCGGTGCGCCGGTCGAGGCCATCAGCAAGTCGCCCAACAGCATCGACCTGTTCATCACGGGCAACGACGGGCGTGTCTACACCTCGTGGTGGTACGAGGGCCAAGAGTGGTCTGGCCTCAACGACAACTGGCGTTCCATCGGTGGGTTCTTTCCCGCTGGCGCGCCGATCAGTGTGACGTCCCGCCATGCCGGCAATCTGGACCTGTTCATCACGGGCCATGACGGGCGTGTCTACACCTCGTGGTGGTACGAGGGTCAGGACTGGTCCGGTGTCAACGACAACTGGCGTTCCATCGGTGGGTTCTTCCCCGCCGGCGCGCCGGTCGAGGCCATCAGCAAGTCGCCCAACAGCATCGACCTGTTCATCACGGGCAACGACGGGCGTGTCTACACCTCGTGGTGGTACGAGGGCCAGGACTGGTCCGGTGTCAACGACAACTGGCGATCCATTCCGCCGCAGCCCTCGGGGCGGGCCATCAACGTCGCCTTGGAGAGCTTCCGCTGCCACACGGAGACAGATGAGGCCGGCGCGGATGAGCCGTACATCATTGTGGCTGCGATCGATCTGCGCTCCACTGTCAACGTGGGCGGCTTCGGGCTACCCATTCCGGCGTCCCGGGCATTCGTCTACGGTGCGTTCGAGGACGTTGACGAGCAGGAGACGCACCAAGTCCCGTTCCAGCCGGTTTGGGGCTTGAACGGGGAAGCGCGTTCGCTGCAGAATCCCGATGACACCATCTTCCTGGTCGGCCTCATGGAGTGGGACGACGGTAACGCGCAGGCGTTGAGAAATCTGGTTGCCGCATCGGTCAACAGTGCTCTGTTCGCCAGCCTCAACGTGACCGATCGGTCCACCCGCGTGAACCTCCTCATGCAGGCGTTCAACGGCGCCCTGCAGACCCCGACCGGTGGCCCCAGCACGGATGAGTGGGTTGGTCTGGGCCAGGAACTGCGGCTCGTAACCGCCGACGTCATTCTGGCGGAGACCGGCGGGACGGCGCGTCGGTCGCTGCGGTTCCAGGGGACGGCGGCGACTACACGCTTACCTTCGCCGTTCGCTCAACGCCCAACTAGCCCTGTCTGGACTCCAGCGTCGGGCCGGCAGCATGGCTGCCGGCCCGATGTGGCGCTTGCTCGGCGGCGGTCATGCTCTGGAGGCCGACGACGTTGAGTACCGCGCGTTTGTCAGCGTCGGGTGTGCTCGGGGCGGCGGTGAACATCACGAGGCGCAGTTCGGCGTGGCGGGACTCGATCGAGCAGACCGGCACGGTCTGCGACCCCTGCGGAGAAGGCCGGATGCCCTGCGTCGACAGCGACGACATCGCCGCGGTCGCCGCGGTCACCCTGACCCAACCCGGTCATGAGGGGAACGGCTACATCCTCAGCGGCCCGGAAGCGCTGACCACCCGCGAGCAGGTCGAGATCCTCGCCGACGTACTCCAAAAGCCCATCTCGCTGGTCGAGATCACCCCGCACGAGCACGCCGAAGCCAGCCTCGCCCATGGCCTTCCCCGGCAGATGGGGCCGGTGATCGAGAACCTGTACACCATGTTCCGCACCGGACGAGCCGGCGTGCTCACCCACGACGTCCGCAACGTCACCGGCCGGCCACCCGGCACGTTCCGCGCCTGGTGTGAACGTAACGCCGCGGCTTTGCGAAAGTAGGACCATGACTGGCACATCTGTGCGCACTGGCTTGATCGGCTACGGCCTCGCCGGCTCCGTCTTCCACGCGCCCCTGATCGCCGCCACCGAGGGCCTCACCCTCGACACGGTGGTCACCGCCAACCCGGAACGGCAGGACCAGGCACGCGCCGAATACCCGGACGTCCGCATCGCCGCGACCCCCGACGAGCTCTTCGACCGGGCCGACGACCTCGACCTGATCGTCATCGCCTCCCCGAACAAGACGCACGTCCCGCTCGCCACGACCGCGCTCAGGGTTGGCCTCCCGGTCGTCATCGACAAGCCGATCGCGGGCACGGCCGCCGAGGCCCGCGACCTCGCCGCCCTCGCCGACAAACGCGGCCTGCTCCTGTCCGTGTTCCAGAACCGCCGGTGGGACAACGACTTCCTCACCGTCCGCAAGCTCATCGACGAGGGCGCGTTGGGCGACGTGTGGCGGTTCGAGTCGCGGTACGAGCGGTGGCGGCCGCGGCCGAAGGGCGGCTGGCGCGAATCCGGCGACGCGGCGGAGATCGGAGGTCTGCTGTACGACCTGGGCAGCCACGTCGTCGATCAGGCCCTCGTCCTGTTCGGCCCCGCCACGCAGGTCTACGCCGAGTCGGACATCCGCCGCCCCGGCGCCGAGACCGACGACGACACCTTCATCGCGCTCACGCACGCCAGCGGCGTCCGCTCCCACCTGTACCTTTCGGCGACGGCCGCCCAACTCGGCCCGCGCTTCAGGGTCCTGGGCTCACGGGCGGGTTACGTCAAGTACGGCCTCGATCCCCAGGAGCAGGCCCTGCGCGATGGCCAGCGCCCGGGGCGGAACTGGGGACGGGAAGCCGAGTCGGCGTGGGGTCGCCTCGGCTCCGGCGAGTCCCCGCTGACCGGCGGCGGCAGCCCCGTACCGACCCTCCCGGGCGACTACCCCGCGTACTATGCGGCCCTGACCAGGGCCCTCAACGACGACGGTCCCAACCCGGTGACCGCGCTGGAGGCGGCCGCCGCCCTCGACGTGCTCGAGGCGGCCCGCCGTTCGGCCCGCGACGCAGTGGCGGTGACGCTATGACGCACGAGGCGCTGGAGCGGTTCTTCAGTTGAGGGGCCAGACCCGGACCGGTACGTGTGGGAACGCCGCCGTGAGGAAGTGTTCGGTGCGGCGGTCGCGGAGGAGGCAGTCCGGCCAGCTGTCGAGCACTTCGGGCAGGGCGCGGTGGCCGAGGGTCAGGTGGAGCAGCGCGCCGGGCGGGACGGCGGCGTGGGTATGGGGGTCGGTGGATGGGCTGACGGTGCCGCGTACGGCAGTCACTGCCGTCAGCTCGCCGTCGGTGAACTCCAGTCGGGCGGCGCGGCCGTAGGTGTCGATGGTCAGCGTTGGCTCGGGCCATCGCAGGTCGGCTGCTTGCCAGCGGGCCCGCAGTAGCGGTTGTAGCCGGGCGAGCAGGTCGACGGGGTCGCCGGTACGGACGTACCAGCCTCTGGGGCGCCTTGGTACGCCGGGCGGGCCGAGCCTGGCCAGTGGGTGGTTCGGGTCGAGGAGGAGGCGTACGGCGGCGAATGGCTGGCCCGCCGATGTCTCGCAACCGCGGCCGGTATGGCCGAGGTATGCGTGCATGGCGGCGGCGGCCTGCGACCAGTCGGCCGGTCGCGTGCAGGCCGCCGCGACCACGGTCAGCTCTCCGGCGGGGGAGGGCCGGGGCGTGTGGACCAGGTATCCCTGTAGTTCGGTGTCGTGTACCAGGACGGCGACCGCGCGTCGGGCGATGTCCGCCGGACGGCGCCCGGCTATCTCGTACCGCCACACGTCGGCGTCTCTCGGGCAGACCAGGGCGTCCCCGTCGGCGAGCCGCCGGTCGATGCCGGCGAGGGCGTCCGCGTCGGCGACGGTGGCGGGGCGCACCGTGAGGCTGCCGCCGGAGCTGGTCGGCAGGGCGGTGGCGGGCACCGTCGGAGCGCCATCGTTCGCCAGGGCGTAGTCGTAGCCGAGCCGCCGGTAGAAGTAGGGGATCCCCTCGATGATCTGGACCGGCACACCGCTGGCTGCGTACCGCTGGTGCAGTGCGGCAAACAGCCGTTCGGTGAGTTGGTTCCCGCGGTGCTCCGGCGCCGTGCCGACCAGTTCGATCTGGGCTACCGGCAGCCGGACCCCGCCCAGGTGCCAGTCCTGCCGCAGCCCCACGAGGCTGGCCACCGGGCGGCCGGTGGCCGCCTCCTCGGCGACGAGGAAGTCCTCGGGTACGACTGAGGGGTGACCGGCCAGCAGGTCTTCGACCCAGGCGGCGATGCCGGGGTGCGGTTGCCCGCCGGTCGCCGCCTGAAGCTGGACCGATGCGTGCAGGCGAGCGAGCTCGGTGGCGTCACAGGCTCGGCCCGGCCGGACGGCGTAACGGTCGTTTTCCCTTGTCATACCTTGTCTCCTCGGGAACCCGGTGTGCCGACCAGCGCGGCCAGGGCAGCGACAACAGCAACGATCGCACCGGTGGTGAAGCCGCGCGAGAAGCCGCCCGTGCCGGTGCCGGCGATGCTGGCGGCGGCGACGCTGGATGCGACGGCTGCGCCGAGTGAGGCGCCGAACTCGTGGAAGGTGCTGACGATTCCGGAGGCCAGGCCGGCCTCGTGCGCCGCTACCTGCCCGAGCGCGGTGGCGGACGCCACCACGAACAGCGACCCGGTGCCGGCAGCCGCGACCGTCATGCCGGCCACCATGGCGGCGGCGCCGTTCCAGATCGCGGGGACGGCCAGGCCGGCGGCGGCGACGGTGAGCCCGGTCACCGCGAGGGTGCGGGGGCCGGTGCGGCCGATGACGCGCCCGGCCAGGTTGGCGCCGAGCATGGTCGACAGCGCGACGGGCAGGAAGAGGAGACCGGTGGTCAGCGCGCCGTAGCCGTGGTGCTCCTGCAGGGCGAAGGTGCCGAGGAAGAACATCATGATCATGAGTGCGGTGGCGACGAGGATCAGCAGGATGCCGACCACCACGGGCCTGCGGGTCAGCAGCCGCAGGTTCATCAGTGGGCTCGCGGCCAGGCGCTGACGCGCCGCGAAGGCGGCGTAGAGGAGCGCCGATGCCAGGAGCAGCGCGGCGGTTGTCCAGGTTGCCCAGCCGTGGTCGCCGGCCCTGATCAGGGCGTAGATCAGGGCCGCGGTGGCAGCGGTCACCAGGGCCGCGCCGGGAAAGTCGAGGGTGGCCCTACCCGCGGGCGCCGCTCCCGCCGGCAGGTATGACCGGAGTGTGAAGAGCAGCGCGAGCCCGACTGGGACGTTGATGTAGAAGATCCATGCCCAGCCCGGCCCGGCGGTGAGCAGCCCGCCGAGGAGGACGCCGAGTGCGGCGCCGCTGCCGCCCAGAGCGGACCAGATGCCGAGTGCGCGGTTGCGCTCGTCGCCGTCGAAGATCGTGACGATGAGCGACAGCGCCGCCGGGGAGAGCAGGGCGGCGGCCATACCTTGCGCGACCCGGCCGGTCAGGAGCATCGGTCCGGTGGTGGCCAGGCCGGCGGTCAAGGATGCCGCCGCGAACAGCAGCAGACCGGCCAGGACGAGCCGGCGGGCGCCGAACAGGTCGGCGGCGCGGCCGCCGAGCAGCAGTAGGCCGCCGAACGCGAGCGTGTAGCCGCTGACCACCCAGGTGAGGGTTTCGCGGGGCAGGTCGAGGTCCGCCCCATGTGCGGCAGGGCGATCGCGACGACGGTGACGTCGAGGATGAGCATGAGCTGTGCGATGCCGACCAACCCGAGGATTCGCCAGCGTCGCGGATCTGGGCTGCGGGTCGAGGTGGTCGTGGTCATGGACTCGGACACGGGCTCGCCTCCGAACTAAGTCGTACAGGGTGTGTTCAAGTTATGCTCGGGTACTGTAACTCGTACAACCGCTGTTTGACTTAAGGACGTTGCGTGGCTCACTCCGCTACCAGGCCGGCCCGTCGGGCGGACGCGCGGCAGAACGCCGAAAAGATCGTGCGAGCGGCCGTGACCTGCCTGGGGCGAAGCGCCGACGCGAGCATGAACGACATCGCGCGGGAGGCGGGGGTCGGCAGGGTGACCCTGTACGGACACTTCCCGTCCCGGGAGGCCCTGGTCGAAGCCGCGTTGATCCGGCTGCTGGCCCAGGGCGACGAGGTGTTGGAGGCCGTCGACCTCACCGGCGATCCCCGCGACGGGCTGCGGGCGCTCATGGAATCCGGCTGGCTGCTGATCGCCCAAGCCGCCTCGGTCCTGCAAGCGGCGCAGGCCAGCCTGCCGCCCGGCCGCGTGCACGAACTGCACGCCAAGCCCGAGCAGCGGGTTCATGACCTGATCCGCCGCGGCCAGACCGAAGGCGTCTTCCGGGCCGACGTTCCGGCCGAGCTGCTGGCCAGCGTCCTGCACCACGTCTTGCACGGCGCGGCAACCGATGTCGCGACCGGGCGACTCGACGCGGCCGACGCCGCGCGTTTCGTCGCCGAGATGGCCTTGGCCGTCTGTGTGGTCCCGCCGGCCCGCACTGGGAATTAGTTGTATCGTCGAACCATCTGGTTGTATGATCGAACTATGCGGGATGGAGAGACGGACGCGGCGCAGGAGGCCCTGATGCGGTTCGTCCGTAACTTCGGCCTCCATCAGCCCGACCGCACTCCGTGCGGGCAGCCGCTTCCAGTCTCGGAGGCACACGCCATGGTGGAGATCGCTCGGGAGGGGCGGATCCGTCAAGTGGAGTTGGCTCGCCGGTTGCGGTTGGAGAAGAGCACCGTCAGCCGTCTGGTCGGCAACCTGGTCGGTCGGGGTTGGGTGCACCGGCAGGCCGCCGACGGTGACGGACGCGGCGTCCTGCTGGTGCTCACCGAGTCCGGGGCCACCGCTTCGGCTCGACAGGCCGACGCGCGCCGCGACCGGCTGACCGCGCTACTCGACCGCATTCCTGACGACCAGCGCGCTGCCGTGGTGCGTGCGCTGCAGACCCTTGCAGAGGCCGCTGATGAACCGTCTTGACCGCCCCCGTGCCCGCTGGGCGCTGCTCTTGGTGGCCGCCGCGGTCGCCGCGCTCAGCGGCGGTTGCGGCGACGACTCGTCGACATCGGGCGCCGCCAGCCGGCAGGACGAGGTCGCCGAGCGGGGCGCGTCGGTCATGCCGTTCGACCTGGACCGCACCACACATCAGTTCACCAAGACGGACAGCGGCGGCGTGCAGACCGTGGTCGCCGACGACCCGCGGGACACCGCTCAGATCACTCTCATCCGGCAGCACCTGGCAGAAGAGGTGGACCACTTCCGGCGCGGCGACTTCACCGATCCCGCCGCTATTCACGGCAACCAGATGCCTGGCCTACAGGCACTGCGCGGACATGCTGGGCGAATCACCATCGGCCAGGAGAGCACGCCGGACGGGGGACGTGTCACGTACACCACCACGGTGCCGGAACTGGTTGACGCGCTGCACGCCTGGTTCGACGCCCAGGTCAGCGACCACGGCGCGCACGCCACCCGTTAAGAGCCAGGAATTCGCTGACCGTCGTGCGGAACGTGTCGGCGTCCTCGACCCAGGGCAGGTGCCCGGCGTGCGCGATGGTCCGTCGTTGGCATCGCGGCAGGGCGTGGTGCAGGGAGTCCACGGCCCAGGGTGGACGGATGTCTTCGGCGCCGTGGATGACCAGCGTGGGGATGTCCAGCGTCCGGCATTGGGCAGCGACGTCGTTTTCGGCCAGGTACTGCTTGGCCTCCGCGTTGAGCTTGGCGTTGCAGTCGACGTTGATGTCGAACCACGGTGTGGCGATCCGCTTGGCGAGTTCGAGCGCCCGGCGGTCGTCGGCGAAGTCGGCCGTCCATTGCAGTACGGCCATCTCCCTGTCCTCGGCGGGTGTGCGAGCACGGCCGTCGAGCTCGTCCCACCGGTGCAGGTGCTTGCCGAGCCGGTCCCGCAGCTTCTGCTTGTAGACCGGGTTCCAGGTTGGTACGGGGTCGATGCCGGTGCCGGACACGTAGATCAGTTTGCTGACCCGGTCGGGGTGTCGCAGCGCGTAACGCAGCGCGAGTGTGGCGCCCCAGGAGTGGCCGAGCAGGACCGTCTGAGGCCCGGCGAGGTGCTGGCGGACGGCGTCCAGGTCCGCGATCGACTGGGAGACGGTGTAGGGGCCGCGGTGTTCGGAGCGGCCGCAGCCTCGTTGATCCCAGCGGATGACCCGGGCCGTGCCGGCCAGCATCTGGGCCAGGTCGCCGAATATGTCCCACAGGCCCGGACCGCCGTGACACAGCAGCACGGGTGGCCCCTGTCCTGTCTGCTGGGCCCACAGGCGGCAGTTGTCGTCGGTCACCACCACGTCGTTCATGGTGGACAGTCTCGCGGCCCGGGGAGCGGTCTGTCGTAGGCGGCAGGACACAATCGGACCGTTCCCCTACGCTGGTCCGGTTCCGGACGGCACGGGGAGGAGCGGGCATGGCGGACGTCGACTGGTCACGGATGGGCTGGCAGTCCTGGTCGGAGGTCACGGCGGTGCGGGCCAGGCTCGCGGCCGGCGCCGATCCGAACACGCTGGGGCGCGGCGGTGGCAGGCCGCTGCACGCGGCGGCGGAGCAGGGCTCGGCCGAGGTGGTGACGGAGCTGGCCCGGCTCGTCGACGATGTGGACGCCGAGCAGGACGGGCGCACCGCGCTGTGGGTCGCCGTCAACGCCAACCGGCCGGACAACGCCCGCGCGCTGGTCGCCGCGGGCGCGGACCCTTGGCGGCCGATGATGGCCGGCTGGTCCCCGGCACGGTTGAGCCTGGCCGGCCCGGTCCCTGACCTCTTCCCGGCAGGGGCCGAGCTTTCGCCGCCGGAGGCCGCCGCCGTCGGTGAAGCCCGCCGTCTCATCGACGCCCTGCGCGACCTCGACGACGACGGCCATAGCCTCGCGTGCGTGTCGGGTGTGGACGCGAACGAGGCGGTGCGGCGCCTCGACGCCAGCGCCGTCGAGGGCGTTGACGTCGAGGACATGTGGGACAGCGACGACGACGACTCCATACGGACGCTCGGCGTCACCGACGTGCCCGGCGGCTGCGTGGTGAGCCAGCCGTGGGCCTACGGCGCCTCCATGCCGCTCGTCGGGCTGCTGCTGTCGGCCGGCACGGTCTGCTACGCGATGTACGCCAACCCGAAAAGCGGCAACCAGATCAGCAGCACCGTGGACGGTGTCATCACCGGCTGGGACCTGAACCCGGGCGGCGGCTGGTGCGCCGCCGACGCACCCGCCGACGAGGTCCTGCGCACGTACCTGTACCAGGACGCCGTCGCGTACTGCTGCGCCTATGCCGACGTGCGGCCCGCCGACGCCCGTCCGTTCACCGGACCTCCGGACCGGTGGGTGCGACTGCCGGCTCGCGACTGGTGGTCAGTCACCGCCCCATAGCCACGCCTGCCCTACGCACCGCGCGCGATCCATTCATCGAGGTGTGGCGCCTCGTCGCCGATGGTGGTGGCGTCGCCGTGACCCGTGTACACGACCGTGTCCGCGGGCAGGACGAGCAGCCGGTCGCGGATCGAATCGATGATCGTGCCGAAGTCGCTGTGCGACCTGCCGGTGGCGCCGGGCCCGCCGGCGAAGAGGGTGTCCCCGGAGAACAGCGCACCGAGATCGGGGGCGTACAGGCAGATCGCGCCGGGCGCGTGGCCGGGTGTGTGCAGCACACGCAACCGGGTGCCGGCGACGGTGAAGGTGTCTCCGTCGGCCAGTGGCCGGTCCGGCACATGGTCGGGGTGGGCCAGCTTCCACAGCACCTCGTCGTGCGGGTGCAGGTGAATCTCGGCGCCCGTGGCCCGGGCCAGCTCTATCGCGGCGTTGACGTGGTCGTTGTGCGCGTGCGTGCAGACGATGGCGACGACCCGGCGGTCACCGACGGCCGCGGCGATCGCGGTGGCGTCGTGCGCGGCGTCGACGACCAGGACCTCCCGGTCGTCACCGACCAGCCAGACGTTGTTGTCCACCTCCCACTCGCCGCCGTCGAGGGCGAACATGCCCGAGGTCACGACCCGCTCGATGCTGGCGCCCATCAGAACACCACCACCGAACGCAGCACGTCGCCGGCGTGCATCCGCTCGAACGACTTTTCCACGTCGTCCAGCGGGATCGTCTCGGAGACGAAGGCGTCCAGGTCGAGCCGCCCCTGCTGGTACAGGTCGACGAGCATGGGGAAGTCCCGGGAGGGCAGGCAGTCGCCGTACCAGGAGGACTTCAGCGAGCCGCCGCGGCCGAACACGTCGAGCAGGGGCAGCTCCAGCGTCATCTCCGGCGTGGGTACGCCGACCAGCACGACGGTGCCGGCCAGATCGCGGGCGTAGAACGCCTGCTTCCAGGTCTCCGGCCGGCCGACCGCGTCGATCACCACGTCGGCGCCGAACCCGCCGGTCAATTCGCGGATCGCCTCCACCGGGTCCGTCTGCTTGGCGTTCACGGTGTCGGTGGCGCCGAACTGCGCGGCCCACTGGAGCTTGCGATCGTCCACGTCGACGGCGATGATCTTCGACGCGCCAGCCAGCCGGGAGCCCGCGATGGCGGCGTCGCCGACGCCGCCGCAGCCGATCACCGCGACCGAGTCGCCCCGGCTCACCCCGCCGGTGTTCATCGCCGCGCCGAGTCCGGCCATCACGCCGCAGCCGAGCAGCCCGACCGCTGCCGCCCGCACCGGCGGCACCTTGGTGCACTGGCCGGCCGCGACCAGGGTCTTCTCGGCGAACGCGCCGATCCCCAGCGCCGGTGACAGCGCGGTGCCGTCGGCGAGGGTCATCTTCTGCGTCGCGTTGAAGGTGGCGAAGCAGTACCACGGCCGCCCGCGCAGGCAGGCCCGGCACTGCCCGCACACCGCGCGCCAGTTCAGGATGACGAAGTCGCCGGGTTGGACCCCGGTGACGCCGGCACCCACCGCCTCCACGACGCCGGCCGCCTCGTGACCGAGCAGGAAGGGGAAGTCGTCGTTGATCCCACCCTCCCGGTAGTGCAGGTCGGTGTGGCAGACCCCGCACGCCTGGACCTGCACCAGCGCCTCACCAGGTCCGGGGTCGGGGACCAGGATCGTCTCGACCGAGACCGGCGCGCCCTTCGCGCGGGCCACGACCCCGCGGACCTCATGTGCCATCCCAGTTCTCCTTAGTCCGTCACTGCGTGCGGGCAGAAACATGCGATTACCGAAGACGAAACATTACCGCTGGACGCTGGCGGGTAGCTGGACTCTCCCAGCTGGCTGAAAGGTGGGAGCGCGTGGAGATCCTGGTACTGACCGCCGAGTCCGCTGCTGAGTCCGCACGCCGGGTGCTTCCCGCACTCGACCTGCTGCCGCATGCTGTGCGCGTCGCCAACCATGACGTGTCCGCCCTGATATCCGGTCCTGAACCCGATGTCGTGCTGGTGGACGCCCGGCGCATGCTGGTCGAGGCGCGGGGCGTCTGCCGGTTGCTGCGGACCACGGGTCTGCGGGTGCCGCTGCTGGCCGTGGTGGAGGAGGTTGGCCTGGTCGGGGTCTCCGTGGACTGGGGACTCGATGACGTGGTGCTGGCGACCGCCGGCCCGGCCGAGGTGGAAGCGCGGCTGCGGCTGACGGTGAGTCGGCTGGCGGGCCAGGCCGGCGGCGCCGGCGGTGCGCTGGTCGCCTGCGGCGACCTTTCCATCGATCCCGGTACGTACGCTGCGCGGCTCAAGGGTCAGCCGCTCGATCTGACGTACAAGGAGTTCGAGCTGCTGAAGTTCCTCGCGCAGCATCCGGGTCGGGTGTTCACCCGCGATCAGTTGCTGCGGGAGGTGTGGGGATACGACTACTTCGGCGGCCACCGCACCGTCGACGTGCACGTACGGCGGCTGCGCGCGAAGCTGGGCAGCGAGTACGAGTCGATGATCGGCACGGTTCGGCAGGTCGGGTACAAACTCGTGCTGCACCCCCGCGCTCAAGCTCAGGCACTGGTCGACGAACCGGTGCCGGAACTCATGACGTCACTCTAGGAATTCTGGGTCGTTCCTGTGGCAGGTGACCGATTCGGGTCACTTGCGACGGCGGGAGGCCCGGGTTGGCGTTGGCGGCGGAGGTCGTTGAGCCGGCGGCCCGCGGCCGCTGGGACTGGCTGCGCCGCGTGGCGGTCTCGGCCCGGCCGGCGGCCTTTGCCGGGGTCGTGTTCTGCGTCGTAGTCGGGGCGGTCGCGGCGTTGCCGTCCGGCGATCCGCTGGACGGGTTCTTCCGGTACAGCCTGGAGTTGGTCGTCCTCATCACGGTGCTGGTCGGCGCCGGGCTCGTGTGGTGGGCGCATCGGCGGGGCTGGACCTGGGACGCCGATGTGATCCCGGCACTGTTCGGCGGCGTCGCCTCGTTCTCGCTGCTCGGCATGCTCAAGGGAACGCCGTGGGGGCCGAACGGCCTGCAAGGCGACGCCACGTTCCGTACCGAGTCGGTGACCCGGTTCGCCGACGGATGGCAGCTGGCCGATTTCACCTACCACGGGCTGCCCGCCTTTTACGCGCCCGCGTACTTCTGGCTGCTGGGACGCACCGCGGACCTCGGGGGCATCGAGCCCTGGCACATGATCAAATACGGCAACGTCGCGGCCGCGATGGCCGTGCCGCTGGTGGCCTACCTGCTGTGGCGGTGGATCGTCCCACCCCGGGTTGCCGCCCTGCTGGCGGGCGTGCCGCTGGTCGTCGAGAACTTCTACGAGCCGTACGCCTGGATCACCCTCGCGGCCTTCATACCCTGGTGGCTTGCCGCGGTACACGGCCTGACCAGGCCGCAGCTACGGCCGCCGCGCCCGGTCGTGCTCGGGCTCATCGGTGCGGTGCTGTTCATGACCTATTACTACTTCTTCTTCATCGCGGCCATCGCGCTGGTCTGCTACCTGGTGGTGGGGCGCCGGACGGGGTGCGTGGACCGGCGCCGCCTGGGCCGGATCGCGCTCGTACTCGGCGTCGCGGCGACCGGTTCGGCGGTCTTCTGGCTGCCGCTGGGCGTGTCGATCCTCCGCGCGCGGGAGTCGGAGTCGCTCGCGAACCGGTGGTTCTGGGACCAGGCGGGCATCCCGGAGTTGCCGTTCATCGAACCGACCGTCAAGGGCGGTCTTTGCCTGCTGGGCCTGGCCTTCCTCGCGCTGACCGCGCGCATCGAGCCGCTGTCCCGCGCGCTGCTGGTGTTCCTCGCCGCGGCCTACGCGTGGTACGTGATCGGCCTACCCGCCGCCTTGTTGGGCATGCCGCTGCTGACGTTCCGTGGGCTTCCGCTCATCCCGCTCATCCTGGTGACCGCCGGCGTACTGGCGCTGGGGCGGCTGGTTACCCTGGCCCCGAAGCTCCTCTCCCCGGCGCACGTGCGGCCGCTGACCGCTCTGCTGGCGGTGCTGCTGGGGCTGTTCGCCGCGCGTGGCTTCACGGTCGCGGTGGCGACCAGCCCGTACATCCCGCAGGCCCACAGCCAGCCGCTGCCGGACGGGCAGCTGCCGCCGTACCACAGCGCCAAGAGCAAACCGGCCGACGTGCCTACCGCGTCGATCCGCGATGCCATCGAGGCCCGGTACACCGGCTCCGGAAACCCGGTAGTCGTCTCCGAACGCTTCGACGTGCTCTCGCTGTACCCGTATCACGGGTTCGTCCAACCGAACGCGCACTACTCGCACCCCGCCGGCGAATTCCACGCCCGCATCGCCTTCCTCGACCGCCTGGCTGCCGCCTCCCCGCGGGAGTTCGCGCGGCTCTCGGCGCAGAACCGATTCGACCGCATCGACGCGTTCGTGCTGACCGACAACGGGGACACCCTCCACTTCACGTACCGCGACGACGCGTTCCCGTCCGGTCTCAAGTACCGGTCGGTCCGGTTCCCGCGGACGGCGTTCGATCCGTCGAGCTTCGACCTGACGGACCTGGGCAGCGTGGTCGTCGTCGTCCGCCGCTGATCCGCCGCCCGCTCAGGCGCTGCGGAAGGTGCGACGGTAGGCGTCCGGGGGCACGCCGACGGCGCGGTTGAAGTGCCGGCGCAGCGTCGTGGCGGTGCCCATGCCGGCCGCCTGCGCGATGGCGTCGATGCTGTTGTCGGTGTTCTCCAGCAGTTCCTGGGCCCGGCGGATCCGCTGCGTCGACAGCCACTGCAACGGGGTGGTGCCGGCTACCGACTTGAAGTGGCGGGCCAGGTTGCGCGAGCTCATGTTCGCCTGGCGAGCCAGGTCCTCCACGGTCAGCGGACGGTTCAGCCGCTCCATCGCCCAGGGGAACAGGTCGGCGAGGGGATGGTCGTCGCGGGCGGGCACCGGAGTGGTGACGAACTGGGCCTGGCCGCCGGCGCGATGCGGCGGCACGACCAGGCGGCGGGCGACGGCGTTGGCGACCGTCGAGCCGTGGTCGCGGCGGATCAGATGCAGGCACAGGTCGATCGCGGCGGCTTTGCCGGCCGAGGCGAGCACGTTGCCGTTGTCGACGTAGAGCACGTCCGGGTCGACCTGCACCCGGGGATACCGGGCGGCCAGCGCCTCGGTGTGTGCCCAGTGCGTGGTCGCGCGCAGCCCGTCCAGCACCCCGGCGGCGGCCAGCACGAACGCGCCGGTGCACAGCGAGACCATCCGAGCGCCCGCCTCGTGGGCCGCGCGGACGGCGTCGAGCAGGTCGGGCGGCACGTCCGCGTCGGCGTCGTCCACGGCCGGGACGATCACAGTGTCGGCGTGGGCGAGTCGGTCCAGCCCGTCGTCGGGCTCCATGAGGAACCTGCCGACCCGCACCGGGCCCGGGCCGCAGACCACCAGGTCGTACCAGGGGTCGGCCAGGCCGGAGGGGTCGCGGACGAAGACCTCGCAGGCCATCGCGAGCTCGAAGTGCAGCATCCCGTCGGTGGCGGCGAGCGCGATCGTGGCCATGTCCGAAATTGTATGGGGCATGGCGTTCCAGACACTGGCCGGGTCCGGTCGCTGCGGAGAGGATTTCCTCAGACGATCTTTGGAGGAGCAAGAAATGGGCTCAGGGCAGAGCGTGGCGGTGTTCGGTGCGTACGGGCACACCGGGCGGTTCGTGGTGACGGAGTTGCGTGATCGCGGGTTCGTCCCGATCCTTCTCGGCCGCGACGCGGGCAAGCTCCAGGCGCTGGCGGCGTCGCATCCGGGGCTCGAATACCGGGTGGCGTCGGTCGACGATCCGGCCTCGCTCGACCTGGCGTTGAAGGGCGCGGCCGCGGTCATCAACACCGCCGGCCCGTTCGCCTCGACCGCGGCCCCCGTGATCGAGGCCGCCCTGCGCGCCGGCGTCCCGTACGTCGATGTGGCGGCCGAGATCGAGGCCAACCTCGACACGTTCACGCACTTCACCGACCGCGCCCGGACCGCGGGCGTCGCGGTGGTCCCGGCGATGGCCTTCTACGGCGGACTCGGCGATCTGCTGGTCACCGCGGCGATGGGGGATTGGACGGCGGCCGACGAGGCGCACGTCGCGTACGGACTGAGCAGCTGGCACCCCACGGCCGGGACCGTCGCCTCCGGCACCGTCTCCCGGGAACGGCGCGACGGCCAACGGGTCCGCTACACCGGTGGCCGGCTGGAGTACTACGTCGACGAGAGCGACCTGCCGACCCTGGAATGGGACTTTCCCGCTCCGCTGGGCCCCCGGACCGTCCTCGGCGGGTTCACGATGGCCGACGTCGTCACCGTCCCCAGCCACCTGTCCATCCCCGAGGTGCGCACCTACATGACCACCGACGCGGCCACGGACCTGGCCGCTCCGGACGCATCCGCACCGGCGGCGGTCGACGAGCTTGGCCGGTCCGCGCAGACGTTCACCGTCGACGTCATCGTGCGCTCCGGCGACACCCAACGCCGCGTCGTCGCCAGCGGCCGGGACATCTACGCCATCAGCGCACCGCTGGCGGTCGAAGCGGTCGATCGCATTCTCGGCGGCCGCACGATGACGAGCGGCGTCGCCTCCGCCGGCGAGATCTTCGACGCGCCCGACTTCCTCCGCGCGCTGTCCGCGCACATCACGCTCGAATACGCGTGACTCCACTCCCCCTAGACGATCGCATGCGCCCGCGGGCGTGCGTCGATCAAGGGCTCCCCCGTCGATCAAGGGCGAACGGCCGTGCTTTGATCTCCAAACCACGACCATATGCCCTTGATCGACGCGAAAGTCCTTGATCTTTACTCGCCCGCACCGCGAGACGTCGCTAGTTCTGCTGCCGGAAGCGGCCCGGCGACATGCCGGTCCAGGCCCGGAACGCCCGGTAGAACGACGCCGGATCGCCGAACCCCAGGAGGAACGCGACCTCGGCGTCGCTGAACGAGGTGGCACGCAGGTACCCCCGGGCGTGCTCTTGTCGCACCTCGTCCAGCAGCTCGCGGAAGGCGGTGCCGTGCTCGCGCAGCAGCCGCTGCAACGATCGGCCGCTCATCGCCACGTCGCGGGCCACCGCATCGACCGTCGGCCGCGCCCCGGGCAGTCGCCGGGCGATCGCCGAACGCACCTGCTCGACCTCTCCGCCCGGCGCCGCCGGGGTGTTGGCCCGCAGGTAGGGCACCAGCGCCCGCAACAACGCCGGATTGTGCGTACCGAGCGGAAGGTCGAGGTCGGCGGCGGCGAGCACCAGCGCGTTGCGTGGCGCGCCGATCCGGATCGGGCAACCGTAGTACGCCGCGTGGCCGCTCGGCGCGTCCAGCATCGGCGCCGCCAGCTCCACCCGCAGTGGCGAGTCGACCGCTACCCGTCGGGCCAGTTCGGTCAGGAAGGCCAACTCCGCGTCGACCAGTGCCTGCGGCGGGGGTCCCACGCCGGCCGGCCAGCGGTACGTCACCGTTGCCTCCCCGCCCACCCGGTCGACGTCCAGGTCGACGTCCTCGGGGCTGAGGATGCGCTTGTACCGGGCGACGACCTGTACCGCCGCGCCGAGCGTGGCGCAGCTGAACACGGCCAGGAAGTACGGCTCGGTGAAGTCGGCCCGGATCGCGCGGGCCAGCGCGAGCCCGATGTCCGGGTCGTCGCTGACCTTCCGGATGGCGCGCCACAGCTCGAAGTACGCGGGGACCGGCAGCGCGGCGCCCGGTACGGAGAACAGGCCGGTGGGCAGCCCGGCGAGGGCCAGCACATCGCCGGGAGCCACGCCACACGCCCGGAGTGCGGGCTCCAGCCCGACCGGGACCTTACATCTGGTGGGTGGTGTCATGGCCTCGGCTTACGCGGATTCCCAGGATGAGCAGCAGCCCGATCAGGTAGTGGGTCGGGATCGCCACGAGCACCCCGACCTTCGCCTGGGTGGTGGCGAAGACGCCTGGAATCGTAAGCCAGACCAGCCAGTCCACGGTCGCGCTCGCCAGTTGGTAGAACGCGAGGCACCCGGCGACGCCCCGGTGCGGGCGGTGCCGCAGCACCCAGGCCACGAGCGCCTGACTGGCCAGCGCCACCGCGAGCAGCCTGGCCACCCACTGCCCGTCCGGGCTGAGGTCCCAGCCGGTGACCTTGCCGAGCAGGCTCGGCGGGAGCAGGCCGATCAGGGCATACGCCGCCTCGACCACGGCCACCAGGACCAAGCCGAACCGCAGGTCGACCAGCCGGCTCATGCGACGGATCCGATCGGGTACAGCCGGTTGCGCAGCAGGTCGCCGTGGCCGCACCCGAGGACGTACGGAAGGCCGAAGATCGTGATCAGGGCGAGCGGCAGGTCACCGATTGCCAGCACCGTCACGAACGCCCCGGCCTGCTCGGGCAGGTCCACTGTGAACACCACCACCACGAAGACCAGCCGGACGATCCCGTTCCAGTAGGGGAACGCGCCGAACCGGCGCAGGTCGACCGCCGACAGCACCAGCACGACACCGGCGAACAACCCGACCAGCGCGGGCAGCCAGACCCAGAACTCGATGTCGGGCATCCGCAGGCCGACCGCCTCGGGCGCGCCGGGCGTCAGGAAAACCACGATCGCACTGGCGTTGTACACGCCCGCGACTCGTACGAACCACGTCATGAAGCGCATGGGGTGAATGCTCGGCCCGGCGGGGAGGGCCGGGCAACGACGTTCTCCGCCAGACCGGTTGCAAAGCGCGCCAAATCCGGTACGCGTAACCGGGTACTTGACGAGCGCTGAACGAAGACGGCCGCGCACCCGCGGGCGGATCCACGAACGGTTCCGTCTTCGTCAAGTGCGTCGATTTAGCCTGCGAGCATGAAGTCGAAGAAAAGCGAAGCCGCCATAAAGTGGGGCCTGCGGGTCCACCTACTCTGCTATGTGCTGGCCAATCTGGTCCAGGTCTTGGTGTGGTGGCTTTTCACCCCGGAGCAACACTTCTGGCCCGTGTGGTCGATTCTGGCTTGGGGCACCGGTCTCGCGTTCCACATTTGGGCGGTCTACTCGCCGTCCAAAGTGAACACCGGTCCCTGAGCTGTGTCGTTCTTGCTTGAGTTCGTGCGCGATCCGTTGGCGGTCGGCGCGATCGTGCCGAGCGGCCCGGCGTTGGCCAGGGTGGCGACGGCGGCGGTGCCCCGAACCGGTTCCCCGGTCGTCGTGGAGCTCGGACCGGGCAGCGGCGCCTTCACCGAAGCCATCCAGCGGCGCCTCGCCGGACGCGGCCGGCACATCGCTGTCGAGGTCAATCCGCGGTTCGCGCAGCGGTTGGCCGCGCTCCAACCGGCGGTCGACGTCGTGAACGCGGACGCGACCGACCTCGCCGCGGTGCTGGCGCGGCGCGGGCTCAGCCGGGCCGATGTCGTGGTCAGTGGCCTTCCGTGGGCGGCGTTCGCCGAGAACCGTCAGCGCGACCTGCTGTCCGCGGTGGTCGCCGCCCTGCCGCCGCACGGCGTGTTCACCACGTTCGCGTACGTGCACGCCCGGTGGGCCCCACCCGCCCGGCGTCTGCTCCGATCCCTGCGGTCGCGGTTCGACGAGGTCGTCATCAGCCGGACGGAGTGGGCCAACCTCCCGCCCGCCCAGGTGTACTACTGCCGCCGGCCGTACGCGAGGCCATCAGCCGAGCCCGGCGAGCAGTTCCTCGGCGCGGCGGGCGAACAGGTGGGCCTCGTGCTCAGTGGACAGCGCCCGGGCCCGCTCGGCGGCGGCCCGGACGGTCGCGACCGGCTCGCCGCGGGCCCGCATCAGCCGCGCCCGTAGCAGGAGCAGCAGACCCTCGGCGTAGCGCTCGCCGTACCTGTCGAGGAGCGAGTCTGCCCGGTCGAGGGCCGCGGCCGCCTCGTCCAACCTCCCGGCCGCCAGCCACATCTCGCCCAGCAGCCCGTACCAGGTGGCAAGGCCCGAGCGCGGCGGGTCGCCCAGCGCCAAGGCGATGATCCCTTGCGCCTCCGCCGCGGCGCCGGCCGGGTCCTCGCCGGTTACGGCGCGCGCCCAGCACCGCGCCAGCCGCTGGTAGCCGCCGAAGTAGACGAAGGAGAACTCGGGGTCCACGGCTATCCCTTTCTCCGCGACGAGCAGCGCCCGCGCCGGGTCGCCGGCAAGCGCCGCGACCGTGACGGCGAAGGCGGCCCAGACCGTGATCACATATGGCTCGTCGCCGGTGGCCGCCTCGATCGTGTCGAGCAGTGCCCGTGCCGCGTCGAGGTCACCGTGCAGCGCGGTCATCAGCGCGAGCATGACGGGCCCGAGCAGTCGCAGATCGCGCCGGAGTGGGTCCTCGCCACCGTGTGCCAGCTCGTCGAGCACGGTCGAGTGGGTCTGGCTCAGGTACCGGAACGCCTCGCCGATATTGCCGATTTCCCACTGGTGGATGCCCCAGGCGTACCGGCCGTACGCCTGGACGATCGGGTCGGTGGACGCCTCGCCCTGCTCCAGCAGACGACGCGCCAGCGGGCCTGCGCGGTCGAGCCGGATGCCTTGGGCGTAAGCCACCCAGCGGGAGAAGAGGAAGTCGGCGGCCTGCCGTTCCCGGCCGAGGTTTCGGGCCAGGTGCTCGGCCCGCTCCAGCAGTTGGAGCGCCGAGCCGTAGTACCCCTCCCGCATCCCGTCCACGGCGGTGAACAGCGACAGGGCGGACAGCTCCAGCTCGGCCAGGCCCGCTGTCCGCGCCACCTGCGCGGCCGAGTGCAGGTGGCGCACAGCGGCCCCGAGCGCTGACTTTGCCGCCGCGCAACGGCCCGCGCGTACCAGCGTGGCCGCGGTCCGGGCCGGGTCCGCGAGTGGGCCGGCGGCCCACAGGTGATGGGCGAGGCGCTCGGCCACCGGCTCGTCGTCCGTGGCCGTGCGCTCCAGCGCGTCCGCGACCCGCAGATGCAGCCGGGTCGCGCGCAGCGGCGGGGTGGTGCCGGCCACCGACTCGCGGACCAGGTCGTGTGCGAAGCGGAACGAGTACGGGTCGCCGGGCGAGGGCTCGAGCAGGCCGAGCCCTTCCAAGGGCTCGAGGCGGTCCAGACAGGTCTGCGCGTCGAGACTGGCGGTGCGCGCGAGTAGCGCGAGATCGACGTCCCGGCCGATCAGCGCGGCGATCTGCACCAGGTATCTGGCGTCGTCGTCCAGTCCGGCCATCCGGTCGCGGACGACGTCCCGGACGGTGGACGGCACTCCGGTCCGTGCCGCGGCGTCCTGGGTGAGTTCGCCGTCGTCGGCGAGGAGCCGGGACAGCTCCCGGACGAAGAAGGGGTTGCCGGCGGTGCGGGCGTGGATGCTGCGGGCGACACCGGGGTCGGGGTCCTGGCCGGTCTCCCGGCGGACCAGTTCGGCCACCTCGGCCGGGCCGAGCGGGCCGAGCCGGATCCGGCGGTGACGGGGCAGCCGGCTGGCCGCGGCGAGCATCCGCGCCAGTTCTGAGCTGGGTGTGGGTGCCCGGTCGCGGAGCGCGCCGATGACCGCAGTGCCGGCCGGTAGCCGGGCCGCCAGGTGACTGAACAGATCCAGCGAGGCGGCGTCCGCCCATTGCAGGTCGTCGACGACGAGCACCACCGGCCGCCGCGCCGATACCCGGCCGATGAGCGCGACAGCCTGCTCGAACAGGCGGAACCGGGCGCCGTTTTCCGGCAGCACCGGCGTTGCGGGAACGCCGCTGTGCGGTCCCACGAGGCGGCCGAGCTCGCCGGCGTGCCACTCCTGCCGCGCCGCCGCCGGCAGGCCGTCGAGGACCGCGCCGACCGCCTGCACCCACGGCCACATCGACGGTGTCCCGTCCCCCTCCAGGCAGCGACCCCAGACCACGAGCGCACCGCGCCGGTCCGCCAGGGCGCCGGCCTCCTCAAGCAGGCGGGTCTTGCCCACTCCGGGCTCTCCCTCGACGACGACGAGCCGCGTGCCTCCGGCAAGCGCCGACTCCACCGCCTGCCGCAGCACCGCGAGCTCCTCGGCCCGGCCGACCAGGCGGCCGGCGGGCGGCGTAGGCAACCGCTCGGCGGGCGTTTTCTCGGCCGGTGTCTGTTGCAGCACCCGCCGGTGTGCGGCCACCAGCGCCGGGCCGGGATCGATGCCCAGGTCCTCGGCGAGCCGGGCGCGAACCGTCCGGAACACCGACAGCGCTTCTGCCTGTTGCCCGGCGGCGGCCAGGGCGGAGACGAGACCGGCCAGCACGGTTTCGTGCAACGGCGCCGTCCGAGCGGCCAGGTGCAACGCCTGGAGTACGCGCTCGGGCTGCCCTCGCGATATCGCGAGCTCGGCCGCTTCCACGCAGGCGTCGAGAAACTCGCCATCGAGCGAGGCGAAGATTGGCATCGCGGTCGATCCGTGGGCCAGCCCTTCACCGGCGCAGCCGTGCCAGAGCCCCAGCGCCCGCACGTACGAGTCGAGCGCCGCATCGGGCCGCTGCTCCGCGACGCCGGTCCTGGCCGCCTCGACCAGCTCCCGGAACGCGACGACGTCCAGCATGCCGGGGCCGGCGGCGAAGAGATAACCGTTGCCGCGGCGCTGCAGGTACAAGCCGCTTTCACGCGCGGGCAGCGCTGGCTCCAGCAACCGACGCAGCGCGCCGACGTACTTCTGGAGAATGTTGAGCGCCGAGGCCGGGACGTCGTCGTCCCAGATCAGATCGATCAACTCGCTCATGCTGATCGGCTTGCCCGCGCGGGCGAGCAGCACCGCGAGCAGGTACGCCTGCTGCCGAGGCCCGGCGTCCAGCTCGACGCCGTCCCGCCAGATCCGCAACGGACCGAGAATCTGCAGACGCGGGTGTCCGCCGGAGGAAGCCATGCCGTCAATGGTGAGCGAATGCCCTCGCCCGGGGAATTGGCGGATGCGACAACCCCTCGCGGTCGCAGTAGGTTTGTTGTGCCGACGCTTGGCATTTTCGGGGGATGGCCATGCTCAGGATCTACTTCACCGGCGAGGATCTCGCGCGTACCCGTATCGCGTCCGGCCCGGATCCACTGTGGGAGCTGGTGCTGGCGCTACAGATGCTCAAACCCCAGCGTGGCGACCTGTTGTTCACCGGCTGGCGCCGGGGGGCCACCGCGGTGCTCCGCCGTGCCGATCTTGGCCCGCCGCTGAGGCTGTTGACGGCCCTGAACCCGAACGTCGGGTACTTCCCGGACTTTCTCAACCCGATCGAGGCGATGCGCGGGCTTGAGTACGGTTTGGAGGCGATCCGTCGTACACCCAAAGATCTGCTTCGCCGGGATGTGCTCCAGCTGGCCCGCTCTCGGCCGCTTCCGGCCCGCGTTCGCGAGGTCGCGGAGGGGAATCCGCGGATGCTCACGGAGCTCACCGACACAATGCGGGCGTGTCATGACCTGATAATCGCCCCGTACCGGCACGGCATCGAGACCGCGATCGACCGGGACCGGTCAGCCAGAGTGAGCGCGTTGGCCGGCGGGGGAGTGGAGGGCTTGCTGGGCAGCCTCCGCCCGCTCGCCACCTGGTCGGCCGGAGAGCTGCGCGTGCCGACCCACCGCGACCAGGAGCTTCACCTGGACGGCCGGGGGCTGTTGCTGGTCCCGTCGTACTTCTGCGTCAGCGGACCACTGACCATGTTGGACCCGGCGCTCCCGCCGGTGCTGATCTATCCGATCGAGCGCCGGCCCGACGTCCTGCCGTTGCGTGAGCAGGCGAAGCCCGATCCGCTCAAGGCGCTGATCGGTGCGACCCGGGCGGCGGTCCTGCAGGCGATCAGCACGAATCCGGGTACCACCGAGGAACTGGCCCGCCGCGTCGGGATCTCGGCCGCGTCCGCCAGCGAACACGCGGGCGTCCTGCGCCGGTCCGGACTGGTCTTCAGCTACCGCGACGGCAACCGGATGCGACATCAGCTCACCCCGCTCGGCCTCGCGCTGCTCGAGCACAACTACTCGGCCTACTGAGTCGCCGGTGGGGCGCTGGTCTGCGCGAGCTTGTGCCGCACCTGGTCGGCGTCGGCGTGCGCGATGTCTTCGAGGATGGCCAGGGCGCGTCGCCATGCGTCAGTGGCCGCGTCGGCGTCGCCGGTGGCGAGGTGGCTGTCGCCGAGCCGTTGGAGCACCGTGGCCTCGGTGTGCCGATCGCCGAGCTCCTGCCAGAGATCCACCGAGTGCTGATAGCTGAGCAGCGCGGCGTCGTAGTCACCGATGAGGTGTTGCACGTAGCCGACGCTGTCCCAGGTCAGGCCCTGGCCGTACCGGTCGCCCATCTCGTGCAGCAGGTCGAGGGCCTGCTGGCAGTTGACCAGGGCGGGTGCGAGCTGCCCGAGTGCGGCCTGGTACCAGCCGACCGCGTTGAGGGCCTTGGCCTGTCCGGATCGGTGGCCGGCCGCGCGGAACAGGTCAAGAGACTGCTGGGCGTGCTCCAGCGCCGGCTCGAGTTGTTGATCGTGTTCGAACACCAGCGCGCGGTTGAGGTGGCTGTGTGCCCGGCCGACCTGGTTACCGGCCCGGTCGAACATGCCGATCGCCCGCTCGTACTGCCGGTGCGCCTCGTCGTACCGCTCCAGGAAGGTATAGGCGCTGCCCAGGCAGTGATGGGAGTGAGCCTGTGCGACCGGGTCGTCCAGGCGCTGTGCGGCGTGCAGCCCCAGATGCTGCACCGTGACGTGCTGGTTCCAGTGCCCACGCCGGTCCGCGTACGTGTAAAGGGCCCACGCCAGCTGCCAGGTGTGCGCGTCGTGACCGGTGCCGCCGGCCAGTTGGATCGCGGCGAGCAGCACGGCGTACTCCTGGCTGAACCAGGCCAGTGCCTGCGCGTGGTCGGCGAGCTCGACCCGGGTGACGCCCGGGGTGAGCGCGGGCTCGGCGATGGCGTAGCGATGTGGGTAGAGCAGCACCGAGCCGGTGTGCGCCCCGTGCAGGTAGTGATCCAGCATCCGGTTGACGGTGGCGCGCCGGTCGGGTTCGCCGTCACTCGCGTGCACGAGTTCGGCCGCGTAGGCGCGGAGCAGGTCGTGCTGGGCGTATCGTCCTGGCGCGCGTTCGATGATCAGGTGCGCCTCGGTCAGCTCGTCCAGCCACGGACGGATCTGGCCGGTCGGCACGCCGGCGAGGCTGGCCACCGCGGGTACGGCGACGTCCGGACCAGGATGCAGGCCCAGCAGCCGGAACAGCCTCGCGGCACCGGCGGTCAACCGGTGATACGACCAGGAGAAGACCGTCGGCACATCGGTGGCGAGGTCCTCGCCGGTGAAGGCTTCCAGCCTGCCCCGGGCCCGGCCCAGCTCGTCGGCCAACGCGCGCAACGAGAACCTCGGCTTCGTGGCAGCCCGCGCCGCCACGATGGCCAAGGCGAGCGGCAGGTGCGCGCACCGGCCGACAATGTCGTCCACCGCCTCCGGTTCGGCGTCGATGCGCTGTGCTCCGACGCGCCGGGCAAGGAGGTGGCTCGCCTCCGCGGTGGTGAGCAGGTCGAGCGGGAGCGGCGTGGCGCCGTGCGTCGCGAGCAGCGCCGTCAGCTGGTTGCGGCTGGTGATCAGGGCCAGGCACCGCGGCGAGCTGGGCAGCAGCGGCCGCACCTGCTCGGCGTCGCGCGCGTTGTCGAGGACCACGAGGACCCGTCGGTCCGCGAGCACACTGCGGTAGAGGCCGGCCTGCGCCTGCGGGCCGGCGGGGACGTGGTCGGGTGGCACGCCGAACGCGTCGAGGAAGTCCCGTATCGCCTCGACCGGGTCCATCGCCTGCTGGTCGGGGTCGAACCCGCGCAGGTTGACGTAGAGCTGCCCGTCCGGGAAGCGGTCGGCGACCTGGTGCGCCCAGTGCACGGCAAGCGACGTCTTGCCCACGCCGGCGGTGCCGGTAATCAACACGATGGACGGCGGGTCCGCGGGCCCGGTCGCGCTATCGGGCAGGAGCCCATCCAGTACGCCCAACGCCTTGCGCCGGCCGACAAAGCCGGCCACGTTGACGGGAAGATGGCGGGGCACCCGGGTAGGCGGGGCCGGGCTCGGTACGGCGGGCTCCTCACCACGCAGGATCGTCTGGTGCAGCCGCTGCAGCGTGGTCCCCGGCTCGACCCCGAGTTGCTCGTCCAGCAGCGTACGGGCACGACGAAACAGCTCGAGGGCCTCGGCGCGCCGCCCGTCGCGGTAGAGCGCGAGCATGAGGCACTCGTACAGATTCTCCCGGTACGGATGCGCCTGCACCAGGTCGGTGAGATCGGTGATCACCTCGCGGTGCCGGCCCAGCGCCAGCTGCGCACGCGCCCAATCCTCGTGGGCGTCCAACCGCAGCCGGTCCAGCCGGTCCGCCTCCGCGGCGAGCGTCTCGCACCCCGCGAACTCGCCGTACGCGGCGCCACGCCACAGCCCGAGGGCGGCCCGCAAGGTGGCCTCCGCCTGCCGCGTACTCCCGTCCTGCAACGCTTTGCGGCCATGGGCCGCCAGCTGGCGGAAGCGGGTCGCGTCGAGCCGGTCGCCAGCTACGACGCCGTACCCGTTCGGGTCGGTCCGCAGCCACTGCGCGCCCAGGCAGCCTCGAAGGCGGTGGACGTACAGCTGGATGTTGCGGCGTGCCGAGGCCGGCGGCCGGTCGCCCCAGACGGCCGCGACGAGCGTCTCGGTCGACGTGGTCTGATCCGCCCGGGACAGCAGGAGCGCCAGCGTCAACCGCTGCTTGTACGCCGCGGCGAGAGCGACCTCTGTCCCACCGCGGGTGACGCGGAGCGGACCCAGTACGTGAAATTCCACGGCGACCTCCGTGGACAGCGTGTGCGTGCCGGTCGGGGATGGTCAACGTCATTCGGGCGCCGCCGAATGACGCTGATAGCCCGACGGCCGATCCCTATTCGTTGACTAAGCCGTACCGGTAGGCCAGCGCCACCGCCTGGACGCGGTCGCGGAGGCCGAGTTTGAGGAGTACGCCGCTCATGTGGGTCTTGACCGTGCTCTCGGCAACCACCAGACGGGCTGCGATCTCGGCGTTGCTCAACCCGTACGCGGCGAGGCTGAGCACGTCGCGCTCCCGGGTGGTCAGGCGCGCGATGGTGGTGCGCGACGGCGGCGGCAGGGGCGAGGTGGGGCCGAGGCGGGACAGGACGGCGCGGGTCACCGCGGGGTCGAGCCAGCCGTCGCCGCTGGCCAGGGCGCGCACCGCCTCCGCCAGCCGCTGTGGCGCGGCGTCCTTGAGGATGAAGCCGGCGGCTCCCGCCCGGACGGCCGCGACGACCGCGTCCTCGTCGTTGAAGCTCGTGAGCATCAGCACCTGGAGGCGGCCGTCGCCGGCGAGCAGCGTGCGGGCCAGGTCCACGCCGCTGGTGCCCGGCATCCGGACGTCGAGCACGGCCACGGCGGGGTCGGTCAGGCGCCACGCCGCCAGCGCCTCGTCTGCGTCGCCGGCCTCGGCGACGACCTCGATGTCAGGCTCCGCCGCAAGGAGGAGGGCCAGGCCGGCCCGGACCATTGGCTGATCGTCGACGAGGAGGACCCGGATGGCCACCGCGACCTCCCTTACCGCTACGGCTGTGGGCACCTAGGCTATTGACCGCGTTATGCGGGCGCCATGGAGGCGCCGATCATCCGACAGGAGCATCGATGCTGTGCGTCGTTTCGCTTCAGAAGCCCGGCGCCCCCGATTTGCGCAGCGGCCACCTCGGGCCGGGGTTGCTCATCGGGCCGACCATCTTGCTCGTCACCGCTGACGTGCTGATGGCGAACAGGCGCGGCTTCGACGTCGTGATCGGTCCGGTCGCCGCCGGCCAGGGTCCGGTCGAGGTGAGCAGGGCCCGGCCTTTCCCGGACGGGCGGGTCTCCGTCGTCCGCCTGAAGGGGTACGAGAAGACGGTCGCGCTCGGCCACGCGCAGCTGTTGGGGCCGTCCAGTTACCCGGGGCGCGCCGCCCGGCTCGACCTGCTGGTGGAGTCGGTCACCGGCGGCGCCGTTCCGGGCCAGGGGCCTTGGGGTGTCTACGCCCCGATGGTGCCCGAGCAGATCCGATGGCTTCCCGACGACCGGTGGTTGAGCGCGACGCAGAACGCGATCGGACCGGATCTCCCGCCGGTCGACCTGTCCGTGCCACCGCACCTGTTCCGGCCGTGGCTGTGCCGCATGTCGCCGTGGTGGGATCCGGACGGCCCGAATCCGTCCTTCGTGGACTGATGCGACGGGTCGGCCCGCGCGACGCCGCTCTCGTCGCGGTATGCATGGCGGTCGACCTGTTGCTGTCGGCCAACTTCGGGCCGACACTCACCCCGGCGGAAAAGCTCGTCATCCTCGGGTACGCCCCGGTGGGCTGCCTGTTGCTGCTGTGGCGGCGGCAGCAGCCGCTGGCGGTGTTCCTCCTGGCGACCCTGCACGCGGTGGTCGGCATCGCCGTGGTGACCGGATACCGGCCGTTCGTCGCCTGCCTCGTCGCGCTCTACGCGACCGCGCGGTACGGCCGCCGCACCGACTCGTACCTCGCGTTCGGCGTCGCGTTGGTCCCGATCGCCGGCGCCGTCCAGGACGAGGCGGTCACGCTGCCAGCCGATGCGCGCGTCGCCGGGACCGTCGCGACGGCGCTGACGTACCTGCTGTTCTTCGTCGTCGCCTGGTGGCTGGGCCGGTGGCGGGCCGCGGCCCAGCGGCGGGTCGCGACGGCCGCCGCGCAGGAACGGCAGCGGCTGGCCGGCGAGATGCACGACGTGGTCGCGCACACCGTGACCGTGATGATGTTGTACGCGGCCGGCGCGCGCCGCGCGGTTCACCGGGATCCGTCGGCGGCCGAGCGCGCGCTGGGTGCGATCGAGGAGAGCGGAGTTGCCGCGCTCGGAGAGCTGCGGCAGCTGCTGGATGTCCTGGGCGCGGGCCCCGCGACGGGCGGGCAGGACGACGCGGTCGGGGTCGTGGAGATGGTCCGTGGCGCCGGTGTCCACGTCGACCTGGCCGGGGCGGAGCTGCTCGCGGGCGCCGACGAGGCCGTGCGCCGGGTCGGCCATCGTGTGGTCCGCGAGGCCCTGACGAACGCGGCCCGCCACGCGGGACCGGAGACGCGGATCGAGGTGCGGATCGCCGCCCGCGGCCAGCAGCTGGAGATCGAGGTACGCGACACCGGGCGGCCCGGTGCCGCAGCCTCGCCGGACGGTCGCGCCGGCACCGGCCGGGGCCTCGACGGCCTGCGCGATCGCTTGCGGGTACTGGGCGGCACGCTCGACGCGGGCCGAAACCCCGACGGCGTCGGATGGTTCGTCCGCGCGGTCCTACCACGGACAGCGGCCCGGGGCGGTCCGGCCGCCACCTGACAGCCGGGCCGCCGCGGGCCGGAGCGCCGGACGGTCACGCCAACGCGGCCAGCATGATCGTCATCTTGATCCACCCGCCGGGAGCGCGGACCTCGACGTTGCCGTAGCAGGTCTTGCCGCTGGCGAAACGGCACGCGCCGCCGGTAGGCCGCTCGTAGATCCATCCCACGATCCACAGCGGGTCGCGGTAGTTGTACGCGAACACCCGCCCGGTCGACGGCTCGATGATGAACTGCAGCTGCGCCGGATCGGCACCCGGCTGCGGGTTGACGTCGATCTGGTCATCAGGGAACGCGCAGGGGTCGTCGCGCTCCACGACGTTGATCCGCCCGGAGATCCACTCCTGTGCCGGGTAGTCCGGGCTGGTGAACGTCGTCACCTCGCCAGCCACGTCCACGTAGTGGTCGGCGGTGAGCGACCATGCCTCGTGCGGCGAGGGATTGGAGTACTCGTGCTCACGCCACGCGACCCGCGCCTGCTCGAACATCCCCACATCGGTCTTGACGAGGTATTCGGGCGAGCCGCACCAGAAGTCGTCCTCCTCGCGCAGCAGCCGGCTCATGGACGTGACGTCGATCGATACGAAGGCCCGCAAACCCGTCGCGGCCTGCGCAGCCTGTGGCGCCACGACAAACCCGACGCCCAGCAGAGAGAGCACCGCCAGCGTGACGACACCCCGGCGGAAGAACGCCGGCCGTCGCGGCATCCGGAATCTACCGTCCTGCATGGAACCTCCTTCAACGAGCGGCGCGGCGGTCGCGCCGTCAAGGCTCCACACTGGACTTTTGCGGCCCGCTACGCCTCCGGCGCAGGGCGGTACTCGCGGCTCCCACCCAGGACGGAGGTGGGCCGGAAGACGCCGTCGGGGTCGTACCGGTGCCACAGCTGTTTGCCCCGCTCGCCGATGGCGCCGGGGTAGGCGCGGTCGAAGGCCGCCGCTGGACCGGTGCCATCCTGCTCGCCGGGCTGCGCGGCGCCAGCCGGTTCGGCGAATACCGGGCCAGCGTCCCCGGCATCTCCGACCGGCTACTCGCCCAACGCCTACGCGAGTTGGAACTCGACGGGCTGGTCGAGCGCACCGTCATTCCGAGCACGCCGGTGCAGATCCGGTACGCCCTCGCCGCCGACGGCGAGGAGCTGATGCGCGTGCTCCAGCCACTGATCGAGTGGAGCATGCGCCGCCAGGCCCGCTGAGGCGAGCCTAGTCGTCATCGCCGTCATCGCCGTCGTCGTCATCGTCCTGATCGCCGCCGGGGCAGCCCGCGAGTCCTATCAGGGCAGGCACGGCGCCGGCTGCCAACAGCGCCCTGCCAAAGAACGCCCGCCGGCCCAGCGTGTCGTCGGTTCTCGGATCGTCCATCTGATTCACCTTCCGTGCTCAGTGGGTGTGTGGGTGGGGAGTCCGCGTAGCAGAACGTCGAGGAAGAGGTCGAAGCGCGGCTCGGTCGGCCCGAGGTCATGGGGTGTCTGCCGGGCGCCGAGCCATTGCACGATACCGAGGCCGAACACGAGCCAGCAGCGCGGCGTGAAGCGCGGGCCGGAAGATGCGGCAAACGTCGGCCCGCGGCAGGGCGGCGACGGCGGGGATCGGGCTGAGGTATCGGGTGAAGATCAACCCGCCGATCACGCCGACGGCGGCGGTGGCGCGCTCGGTCGCGTCCGGACCGCCGAGATATTCAGCAACGCGGACGAGTAGCTCACTTTCCAGGTAGCCGCGGAACGCGCGCATCGTGTCGTCGTCCTGCAACGCCATCCGGTTTTCGGTGGGTGCGGTGGCGTCCCAGAGCGCGGTCATGGTGGTGAGGAGCCGGTCGGCGAGGCCGGCCCGGTCGCCGCGCAGCGCCTGGTCGAGGGCGGCCGGCTCGACACACAGCAGGTCCAGCGACTGGCCGAACAGGCCCTGCTTGGAGCCGAAGTGGTAGCTGATGAGGGCGGAGTCCACACCAGCGGCCGCGGCGACCGCGCGGACGGTCGTGCCCTGGTAGCCGTGCTCCAGGAACAGGCCACGGGCGGCTGCGGCGATGCGGGCCTTGGTATCGGGGTTTCCCCGGGGGCGGCCACGCGTTTTATTCAGCACGGTTGAATTTTGCGCCGTCCGCGCGGCACCGTCAACACCACGAACCTCGTCCACAAGGAGCGAGCACATGCGAACCGTCATCTTCGGCGCCTCCGGACCGACCGGCCGCCAACTCACCGAGCAGGCCCTGGCCGCCGGCCACGAGGTCACCGCGGTCACCCGCCACGCGGGCGGCATCCAGGCCCGTGCCGGGCTCACCGTGGTGACCGCCGACGTCGCCGACGCCGAGGCGGTCGACCGCGCCGTCGCCGGAAGCGACGCCGTGCTGTCCAGCCTCGGCGTTCCGCTCTCCTCGAAACCGATTCACGTGTACTCGCACGGCAACGCGAACATCGTCGCGGCGATGCACCGGCACGGCGTCAAGCGCCTCATCACGGTCAGCTCCAGCGTCATGGACCCGACCTGGCGGCCGACCGGCGAGCACTTCTTCAACTACGTGATGGACCCCCTCGTCAACCGGCGCATGGGCCGTACCGCGCACGAGGACATGCGCCGCATGGAGGCCATCGTCCGCGACAGCAACCTGGCCTGGACGATCGCCCGACCGTCCGGACTGTTCGACCACCCCACCGCGACCAGGTACCAGGTGGCGCAGGACGTCGCCGACGGGCTGTTCACCGCACGGGCCGACCTGGCGGCGAGCATGCTGGCCCAGCTCACCGACGACCGGTTCGTCCAGCGTGCGATGGCGGTCATCACCACCGAGGTCCGGCCCAGCATCGCCGGCCTGATCTGGCGCGAAGCCGTAGCGAAGCGGGCAAAGTAGCCTGATGGCCATGACCTGGCGCCACCTGCCCCCTCCCGCGCGCGCGATCGCGGTCGCCGCCTCGGACGCCGTCGACCTCGTCCAGGCGGATGACCGGGACGCCTTTGAGGTGGCCGTCAAGGCCCTGGCCGGGACGGAAGGGGCCGGCCTCGTGCTGGGTGCGGTGGTCCGGCTACTGCTGGAGGACCTGCACCCGGACGGGCTGGCCGGCGACGACATCCGCCGGATCGGTGCAGAATGCCTACGGGCGGGCGCGGGGTGGGAGCCGCCCCCCGACCCGCACCTGGTGCTCGTCCTGTTGACCGGTGCGCTGGGCGTCCACGACCAGGACGAGGATGCGCCCCGCCCGGCCCCGGAGTTGTGGACCCGGCACGCTGCGCTGCTGGTGGCCCACCTGTTGACGTCGGCGCCGTACCCACTCGCCCGGTACCTCACGGCCGCGTTCGCCGAAATCGAACGCGCCGAACTGCACGACTAGAGACGTCTCGCGGTGAGGGTGAGAAAAAAATCGAGGGATTTCGAGCTGCCGCGACGCCCGTCGTGGTCCAAGCCGTCGCTCCCGCGGCCTCACCCTCCGCGTCCCACAACCCACGGCCCCGGCCCCCGGGGCTGGCAACCACAGAGGGTAGGGCGAGAACTCGATCCTGAACGTAACCTCAATCCCCGACCTACGCTGCCTGGCCCGCGAGACAAGCCCACCGGGGTCCAACAGGGACACCGCTCGCGGGGATACGGGGTCGTCAACCGCGGAGGGTGCGGCCGCGGGAGCAACGGCCCGGACCACGACGCACATCGCGGCAGCTCAAATCGATCTAGGAGATATCGTGGGTATCGAGTCCGATTTATACCCACGATAGTTCCTAGATCGACGCCGACCTGTGGTGATCATGAGGTTGGCGTCAGGGCAAGCGCTCTCCCTGACGCTAACTTCATGATCACCGCAGGCTGGCGTCGATCGCTCGACTTGGTGGGGCAGGGCGGGATCTCGCGCACCGGGAGCCGATGCAGGATCGGTGCCGTTTCGATGAGTCGCCCGTGCGACGGTGCCCGCAAGCGGTCGACCGCCAGGTGGCCGGAATCGATCCACAGTCTGGGGAGAGCCGATGAGAACGGGAGCCAGAATGCTGGTCGCGGCGAGCGCGGCCGTGATACTCGGGGTGTCGCTTGGCGCGTCGGCGCAAGCGAGCGCGCCGGCGATGACGTTTCAGGACGAGGCGGCCGCGATCGAATGGGACCTCGCCGTGATCGCCAAATCGAAGGGCTGGACCGTGGCGGAGGCCCGCGCCCAGCACGAGGCCGGCCTGCGCCTCGACCGGGTGCGGGACGCGGTCGCGTTCAGGCTGGGGGAGTCGGCCGTCGTCGGCGGCATGCTCGCCGAGGAGCCGCTCGGCGTGCCCAGTCTGCTGATCAAGGGGACGGCGACCGCCGAGGTACGCCAGCTCGCCGCGGCCAGCGGCGTTCGGATCCTGGACGGCCAGCCCTACACCGCGGCGCAGTTGCGGAAGCGGGCGTCCGTCGTGCACGACCGGCTGGTCGGCATGGGGTATCCCGAGGTCGTCACCGCCGTGGACATCGCCACCGCGGGTGTCTCGGCGACGGTGACGGCGCAGAGCGGCCTGCCCGCCACGGGTGCGGCGCTGGCCGCCTCGCTCCCCGCCGACCTGAACGACTTGGGCGACGGCGTGGCGCTGGCGGTGTCCGGCAAGCCGGCGGTACGCCGCGAGACGGCGGCGTTCGGCGGCCTGCGCAACCGCTTCAACGGCGCGGCCCGGTGCACCAGCGGCTGGTCGGTGATCAATTCCAGTGGCACCACCGGCGTCTCCACGGCCGCGCACTGCAGCGTCAACCAGATCACGCACGACGGCGTCAACCATCCCCTCGCCCTGCAGGCCCAGCACATCGGCAGCCAGGGTGACGTCGAGTGGGGTACTACCACCTTCCCGGAGCCCGACGACTTCCATCCCAACGGTTTGGTGATCCGGGACGTCGGCGCCGTCGAGCCCATCGCCAACATCACGCTCAACGAGACCATCTGCGTCTACGGCCGCACCACGAACGCCGAGGAATGCTCCACTGTGGACGCGCTCGACGTGACGATCACCGACTCGCTCGGCACGTCGAAGCGGCTGGTGGCGATGGGCCACGTGACACAGCCGGGCGACAGCGGCGGACCCTGGTACAACGGCGTCCGGGCCTACGGTTCGCACGTCGGCGAGGCGAGCATCGACGGCGAGCCCCGCTCCGTCTTCCAGGTCGCCGATCTCTACGACGAGGCCCTCGCCGTCCGCGTCCGCACCACCTAGGCACGGAGGCAATAGCACCGCGGCGCGTACGGGCGAAAGTGGCGGGCGTCGCTGGACAGGCCGTACGCTCGCGGTGCTATGAGTGACGACTCGTTGATCACCAGCCTGTCCGCCGCCATCGAAGCGAGACCCGATGATCTGCGGTTGCGCCTGCACCTGGGTGGGCTGCTGGTGGAAGCCGGCCGGACGCAGGAAGCGATCGCGCACGCCGCGCAGGTGCTCGCCCGCGACGCTGGCAACGTCGAGGCGCAGGCGTTGATGCAGCGGGCGCTGTCGCCGGCCCCGCCCAGCGAGGCGTCCGGCGGGTTCGGGGCGGCCGACGACGACCCGCTGTCCGCGTTGGACAGGGAGCTGTCGCAGGTGCTGCCGCCCCGCTTCGCCGCGGCGCCCGACGACGTGGCCGGAGCCCGCAGCGATGATCGTATGTTCGAGGTCGAGTCGTCGACGGTGCGGCTTGCCGACGTGGGTGGAATGACCGACGTCAAGGAGCGCCTGGAGCTGGCATTCCTCGGGCCGTTGCGCAACCCCGAGCTGCGCAGGCTGTTCGGCATGAGCCTGCGCGGCGGGCTGATGCTCTACGGCCCACCCGGCTGCGGAAAGACGTTCCTGGCGCGGGCCATCGCCGGCGAGATGGGCGCGAAGTTCCTCTCGGTATCCATTGTGGATGTCCTGGATATGTGGCTCGGCAACTCCGAACGCAACCTGCACGAGCTCTTCCAGACGGCCCGCCGCAACAGCCCGTGCGTGCTGTTCCTCGACGAGGTCGACGCGCTCGGGCTCAAACGGTCCAAAATCCTCTCCAGCGGATTGCGCAACGTGGGCAACCAGCTGCTCGCCGAGCTTGACGGCGTGGATGCCAACAACGACGGCCTGTTCGTGCTCGCCGCCACCAATACCCCGTGGGACGTCGACCCCGCGCTGCGCCGGCCCGGACGCCTGGACCGGATGGTGCTCGTACTGCCGCCGGACGCGCCGGCCCGCGCCGCGATCCTTCAACTGCACCTGCGGGACCGCCCGATCGCCGGCATCGACCTGCCGAAGATAGTCGCGGCCACCGACGACTTCTCCGGCGCCGATCTGGCGCACCTGTGCAAGAGCGCCGCCGAGTACGCGATGGCGGATTCGCTGCGCACCGGCGAGGTCCGCATGATCGAGCAGCGCGACTTCGATCGGGCGCTGCGGCAGGTGCGACCGTCGACCGGTTCCTGGTTCGCCACCGCCCGGAATGTGGCAACGTTCGCCAACGACGGCGGCGTCTACGACGACCTGGTCGCCTACCTGAAAAGGCGCAAGCTGCTCTGATGAGCGACGCCGCCGCGGGGGAAACGCTGCGCCGGGCCCTGCACCTGGCCGGGCTGGGCCGGGTCGACGACGCCGTGCCGCTGGTACAGCGGGTACTGGCCGACGAGCCCGGCAACGTCGACGCGTTCCAGGTGCTCGCGTACTGCATGCAGGTCGGACGCCGCTACGAGGAGATGCTGGCGGTGGCGGGGCAGGCGGTCGCGGTGGCCCCGGACCACCCGGCGCTCCACCGGCAGATGGCGCAGGCACTCGTCGGCTTGGGCCGCGGCCGGCAGGCCGCCGACGCCGCCCGTCAGGCGCAGCGGCTCGACCCGGACGACGTACGAAGCGAGCTCGTGCTCGCCGAGGCGCTGCTGACCGCTGGCGGCACGAAAAACATCCTGGCCGCCGCTGCCGCCACCACGCGGGCGCGCCACCTCGCGCCCGAGGACATGTCCGTGTACGTCGGTGCCGGCGACGTCCAGCTGCGGATGTGCGAGTTCGACCGGGCCCGGGCCGCCTACCGGCACGCGTTGTCGCTCGAGCCCGACAGCCCCGCGGCGCAGCAGCGGCTGGCCGCCCTGGACGCCAGCCGCGGCCTGACGCACCGCGCTCTGTCCACACTGGGGGACACCGTCCACGCGGCGCCGACCGACCCCGAGGCGCTGCGCACGGCGACACTCGGCATCCACCGGCTGCTGTGGCTGCTGACCGGAGCCGCCTGCGTACCCCTGCTGGCTACCGCGATCCTGGTCCTGACGTGGCGCGACCTCGTCGGCGGCGGGGCTGGCGTCGCGGGTGCGTTGGCGACGGTGACGTTCGCTATCGGTGGAGTCGTCGCGTTCGGCCGCTGGCGGCTGCGGCGCCTGCCCCGGTCCACCCGCGCGCTGATCCGCGTCAACCTGCGCAGGCGCCCGGTCAGCACCGCGCTGGTCCGTCCCCTCTCGATGGCCCTCGGGGTGCTCCTGCTCGCGCTCGCCCCACGGTCGGGCCCGACCGCCACCCTGGTCGCGGTCGCGCTCGGGTTGACCATCGGACCGCTGCTGCTGCTCGTGCTGGACGCCCGTGCCCTGGTCACCGTCGAGGCGTACTTCCTTATCCGCCGCCTCTGGTTTCGGCTGCTCGCCAGGCGAGCAGCCGCCGGTAGGCAGCTAGGCCGTCGGGCACCCACTCCCACTCGGTGAGGCGCCGGTCCAGTTCCGGCTCGGTCAGGAACGCGTGCCAGGCCACCTCCTCCGCCTGCGGGTGCACCGGTGCCTCGCACCGGACCTGGTAGATCGCCGTCCACCAGGTGTGCTCGGGCGTGTCGTACAGGAACCGGAACAGGGGCTCGGGCCGGGCCAGGCCGGTGACCCCCAGTTCCTCCTCGGCCTCGCGCAACGCGGCCTCGTCGTACGTCTCGCCGGCGCCGACCACGCCGCCGACGAACATGTCGTACAGGGAGGGGAAGACCAGCTTGCGCGCGGTGCGGCGGTGCACGAACACGCGTCCGGCCGGGTCCCGCGCCAGCACGAACACGCAGCGGTGCCGCAGCCGGCGGTCGTACGCCTCGCGCCGTGGGGCCTGACCCACGACCCGGTCCTGCTCGTCGACGATGTCCAGCACCTCGTCCGCCGACAGCGGCTCCTCGTCTGCCACGAGACCATCCAAGCACGGGGTCAGGCGGGCGATCTGGGCGCGGATGCCGCCCGCCTCGGGGGCGTTCAATCCGGTGTAGAGGGTCAGGGCCTTGTCGTAGTGGTGATGTGCGTGGGCGCGTTGGCCGAGGGCGTGGTACGTCTCGCCGAGTCCGGCGTGGGCGCGGGCCTGTTGGTCACGGGCGCCGATGTCGGTGGCGATGGCCAGCGCCGTGCGGTGGTGCTCCAGGGCGTCCGCGAGGTGGCGGGCGGCGTGGGCCGCTTCGCCGAGACCGTTGAGCGCCCAGGCTTGGCCGTCGCGTTCGCCGATCTCGTGGAAGAGCGCGAGCGCCTGCCGGAAGGCGTCGGCGGCCGGTCCGGGCCGGTGGAGTCGAATGTGGACGGCGCCGAGGTTGTCCAGGGCGTGGGCCTCGCCGGACCGCCGTCCGAGCTGGCGGAAGAGGGCCAGGGCCTGCTCGTGGTGCTCGGCGGCCATCGTGTACTGGCCCAGCCGCTGCTCGGCCAGCCCGAGGTTGTCCAGCGCGTTCGCCTCACCGGATCGGTCGCCGGCCGGCTGCAGCAGGGCCAGGGCTTGCCGCAGGTGTCGGGCGGCGGCCGCGTGCCGGCCTCGGCGGGTCTCCACGACGCCCAGGTTGGTCAGCGCGCGGGCCTCGCCGTGCGGATTGCCGGTCCGGCGGTACGTCGCGAGTGCCTGCCGGTGGTGGCCCGCCGCCGGTCCGTGCTGGCCGAGGATCGCCTCGATCTGGCCGAGACCGATGTGGACATCGGCCTGGCCCCGGCGGTCGCGTGCCCTTCGGAAGAGGCTCAGGGCGTCCCGAAGCCGCTCGGCGGCCGGACCGTACTGCCCCAGCCGGATGAGGGCGGTGGCGAGGCCGCGTAGGGCGTGCGCCTGCCAGGCCGGGTCACCGGTCCGCTGGGCGGCCCGGTGCGCGTGGCCGTGCAGGGCGATCGCGTCGGTGTGGTGGCCGCCTTCGAGGTAGCGGAACAGGGTGATCGACAGTTGGGCGCTGTGGGCGGGCCAGCCGTGGGTGGCGGTGTAGGCGGCGATCGCTACCAGGCAGGCCCGTTCGCTGTCCAGCCAGGCCCGTGCCCGGTCCGCGTCCGCCAGGTCGGGCACGAGGGTGGCGGGCACGGGGATCGGCGGCCGGTGCCGGGTATCGGCGGGGTACAGGCCGGTCATCGCGGCCGCGGCGGCCGTGAGGTAGTAGTCGAACAGGCGGCCGAGGGCCGGCGTGGCGGCGGCGTCCGGGGCCTGTGTGGCGAGTTGCTTGGCGTACGCGCGAAGCAGGTCGTGCATGCCGTACCGGCCGGGGCCGGTGGGACAGACCAGATGCGCGCGGGCGAGATGGTGCAGGGCCTCGCGGGCCGATGCCACGGCGACGCCGGCCAGGGCGGCGACCGCGTACGCGTCGGCGTCCGGCGCGGGATGGCAGCCCAGGAGCCGGAACACCCGAACCGCCTCGGCCGGCAGGTGCCGGATCGACCAGGACAGGACCGCCGTCACGCTGGACCGGGGGTCGCCGCCGGCGTCCAACAGGCCGTCGCCCCGCTCGCCGGCCAGCTCGGCTACCAGAGCGGACAGCGGATCGGCGGGCCGCGACACGGCCAGCTCGGCGGCCACCCGCAAGGCCAGCGGCAGGCGCGCGCACAGCTCCGCCAGGGCCGCCGTGCCATCGGGATCGGCGTCGCTGCGGGCTCCGATCAACCGGCGCAGCAGTACGGCCGCGTCGGTCGCCGGAAGCAGGTCGAGGTCCAGCCGCCGAGCACCGTCCCGGACCACCAGCCCGCGCAGGTTGTCCCGGCTCGTGACCACCACCACGCAGCCGCCCGTGCCCGGCAGCAACGGCCGGACGTGTTCGGCGTCGGCGGCGTTGTCCAGCACGACGAGCATCCGCCGGCCGGCGAGCTCGGTGCGGAAGCGGGCCGCCCGCTCGTCGAGACCGACCGGGATGTCCCGCGCGGGCACCCCCAAGGCGGTCAGGAATCCGGCCAACGCCTCCGCTGCCGGCAACGGCTGATGCGGGTCGTAGCCGCGCAGGTTCACGAACAACTGCCCATCCACGAACCGGTCGGCCACCCGTTGGGCCCAATGGACCACCAAGGCGGTCTTGCCCACGCCGGCGGTGCCACACAGCGCGCAGATGGTCAACGCGGATGGCTGCCCGCCCGCGGCCGTCAGGAGCCCGTCGAGCCGAGCCAACTCATGGTCCCGGCCGGTGAACGCCGCCACGTCCCCGGGCAGCTGCGCCGGGACCGCCGGTGGGCGCCGGGAGAACGGCGGCGCGGAGTCGCCGCGGAGGATCGCCTGGTTCAGGTCGGCCAGCTCGTCGCACGGATCGGCGCCGAGCCGCTCGGCCAGGTCCCGCCGGAACCTGGCGAAGTGGTCGAGCGCCTCCGCCGCGCGCCCGGTGAAGTGCAGCGCTCGCATCAACGCCAGCAGCAAGGGCTCGGCCAACGGATACTCGTCGTGCAGCTCGGCGAGGGGTCCGATGATCGCGTCGGCGTTGCCCAGCCGCAACTCGGTCGCGGCCCACCGGGCGGCCGCTTCGAGCCGCCGCCGCCGCTGCTCCTCGCGTACCCGCGAGATCCACTCGCCGCGCAGGTCGGCCAGCGGCGTACCACGCCACAGCGCCAGGGCGTCGCGCAGGAGCTGCGCCCGGGTGGCGTCCGGGCAGCGCGGGTCACCCGCCCGGCCGACCAACCGATCGAACCGATGCAGGTCGACGTGCTCGGGATCCACCTCCAGCACGTACGCGCCATGCTGTTGCCGTATCCGCCAGCGGGCACCGTACGCCTCGCCGGCCACCGAGAGCACCCGGCGCAGATTGGCGACGTAGCTGTACAGCCCGCTGCGCACGCCGCGCGGCGGACTGTCGTCCCACACGCGGTCGATGAGCGTCTCGGCCGTGACCGGGCGTCCGACGTCCACGAGCAGTGCGGCGAGGACCATGCGTTGTTTGGTCGAGCCCAGTCGGACGTCCTCGCCCGCCACCCACAGCCGCAGTGGACCCAACATCGCCAGGCCCAGGCCGCGCCCCTCGGACCATCCAAGCATTTACCAAGGTTGTATGCCAGGTCCGCCCGACACCATCGGCCTCGCGGTCCGCCATCCATCGCAGATTCCGTCGGCGGCCATCGCCATTCGCGCGTATGGAAGGGGATATCGATGCGTCGTGCTACCGACCGCGTTCGAATCGCGGCCGTACTTGCCCTGCTCATGGCCGCCGCTCCGGTGGCGCCGCCGGGCCGGGCGCAGGCCGCGCGGCCCGCCGCGCCGGCTCCGCTGTCGGAGGCGGCGGCCTCGGCGCGGGCCCAGGCGACCGGAAAGCCGGTGGAGGTCGGGGCGCTCACGTCGGAGACCCGCAAGGTGATGGCGAACCCGGATGGCACGTTCACCGCCGACCTGGCGGCCGGCCCGGCGCGGTTCAAGGACTCGGCCGGTGCCTGGCGGGACGTGGACCTGACGCTGGAGCGGCGCCCGGACGGGTCGGTGGCGCCGCGTGCTCACCCGCGCGGACTGGTGCTGTCCGGCGCCGCGGGCGGCGGCATCCACGACCTGGCGACGCTGGGATCCGGGCCGGCGCGGGTGGCGCTGGGCTGGCGCGGTGCGCTGCCCAAGCCGCTGCTGTCCGGCGTCACCGCCACGTATCCGGACGTGCGCCCGGGAGTGGACCTGGTGGTCGAGGTCCGGCGTACCGGCTTCGAGGAGTCCCTTGTGGTCCGGAGCCGGTCCGGACTGTCGGCGGTGGGCTCGATCGCGCTGCCCTGGCGGGTGGCCGGGGTGACGCCACGCGCGGCCGCCGACGGCGGTTTCGAGCTGCGCGGGCCGGGCGGAGGCTCGGTCGGGCGGATCCACCCGGCCCGGATGTGGGACGCCAGGGTCGCTCCGGGCTCGGGCGAGCACACGCACGTGGCCGCGGTGCCGATGCGGACGCTCGCCGTGGCGGACGGGTTGGGCACCGATGTGAGCCTGGTGCCGGACGCCAAGCTCCTGAGTGACCCGAAGCTTCAGTTCCCGGTCACCGTCGATCCGGCGGTGACGTACTACCCGGCCGGCTTTGACGCCTTCGTACAGAGCAACTTCACCACCGACCAGTCCGGGGCGAGCGAACTGAAGCTGGGCTTCACCGATGACACCGGGTCGTACACCGCTCGCTCGTTCCTGCGCTGGGACACCTCGGCGCTCATCGGCCGGCACGTGCTCGGGGCCACGATCTACCTGTACGAGACGTGGGCCTGGTCCTGCCGGGCGTTCCGGTGGCAGGTGTACGTCACCGGCTGGGCCGACACGTCGACGCGGTGGTCGAACCAGCCGTGGTGGGGCGGCCTGCTCGACTGGGGATCGACCATGACCAAGGGGTACGACCCGTGCGGCAGCGCCGATGGTTGGGTGACCTCCGACGTGCGCAACACCTTCCAGTGGGCCGCCGACAATTCTGTTTCCCTGTTTACCACCGGGATCCGCGCGGACCCGGCCGACGAGGGCAACCACGACTCCTGGAAGCGGTTCCACTCCGCCGAGGCGGCGAACGACCCGCACGTGGCGGTCACCTACAACACCAAGCCGAACACGCCCGACACCTTGCGGATCGACGGCAAGACGTGCGGCACCGGGGCCGGCCGTCCCGCGGTCGACACCGTCACCGGCCAGCCCGCGATGCAGGCCCGGCTCACCGACCCGGACGGCACCGAGGCGTCCCTGACGGGCTCCTTCTACCTCGCCGAGCTCGGCACCGCGCTGCCGGCCACCCCCACCGTGGTGGCCTCGGCGGTGGCCAGCGGAAACAGCGCGACGGCGGTGATACCCACCGCATTCGCCTTACAGGAAGGGCACGTCTACCACTGGCAGGCGCGTACGTATGACGGCAACGACCACTCGGTGATGACGGGCGACTGCGAGTTCATTGTGGACAACGGCGGACCGACAACCGCCCCACTCATCTCCTCGACCGACTATCCGGCCGACGGCAACTACCACGGCGGGCTGGGGGTGACCGGTTCCTTCACCCTCAGCGCCAACGGTGCCCCGGACGTGGCCAAATACCGCTACTGGTGGGAGGGCAAGCCCTTCCGCGAGGTGGCGGCGCCGACGCTGAGCGCCACCGTCACCGTGCCGATCACGCCGCCGTACCCGGACGTCGCGCGCCTGCTCGACGACGTGACGGTGGCCGGCCCGCGGGTGCTGCATGTGGCCAGTGTGGACCCGGTCGGGCACGTCGGGCCGGACCGGACCTTCTCGGTGCTGGTCGGCTCGGCACCGGCCCCGGCCGGGTGGTGGAAGCTGGACGACGGCGCGGCCGCGACGCAGCTGGCCGACTCGTCCGGCCGCAACCGGCCACTGACCGCGGAGGCCGCGGCCCCGGCCAAGCAGAACACCGGCTGGGGCGACGGCGGCAGCGCGTACACCTTCAACGGCTCGACGACGGCGCTGAAAGCCGGACAACCGGTGCTCAACACCGCGAAGAGCTTCAGCGTGTCGGCCTGGGCCCGGTTGACCGCGTTCCAATCAAGTTCGCAGAACGTGGTGTCGCAGGACGGCGCCCGGATGAGCGGCTTCCAGCTGTGGTACGCGCAGGTGGAGAACCGGTGGCAGCTGCAGATGGCCGAGGACGACGTGGACTTCGCCAGCCGTACCGAGGCACTGTCCACCCGGGCCGGACAGATCGGGGCCTGGACACACCTGGCCGGCGTCTACGACGCGGAGACCAAGCAGATGAGGCTGTACGTCAACGGGTCCCTGGAGGCGGGCGCGACCCTGGCCCGCGGCTTCAACGCGACCGGGTCGCTGCGGATCGGCCGTGCACAGTGGAACGGCCTTTCGGTCGACTGGTTCAACGGCGACATCGACGACGTACGGGTCTGGCAGCGGGTGATCGACCCCCGCGAGATCGCCGCCCTCGCCACGGCGGAGGTCGGCCGCTGGACGCTGGACTCGACCGTCGCGGACACCTCCGGCTTCGGGCACGACCTGAGCCCGGAGGGCAACGCGGGGTTCGACTATGTGGGCAACGATCCGGCCGACGCCGGCTCGGCGCTGCTCGACGGCTGGGGCAGCTGGTTCGCGACCGCCGGCCCGGTGGCCCGCACCGACCAGTCGTTCTCGGTGTCGGCATGGGCGCGGGTGTCGGCGGTGCCCACCGGCAACATCACCGCGATCGCCCAGGACGGCACCGGCCAGAGCGGCTTCTACCTCGGCCTGAAGCACGACGGGACCGCGCCGCACTGGAGCATGTCCATGGTGGACACCGACGCCCAGGCGACGGGTTGGGTGACCGCCGCGGCCGCGCCGGTGATCACCAACGCGGACGTGGGTCGCTGGTATCACCTGGTGGGCGTGTTCGACCGGCCGGCCCAGCAGATCCGGCTGTACGTCGACGGCGTGCTAGCCGCGACCGCGACTCGTACGGCGTTCTGGTCATCCACCGGCGTATTCACCGTGGGCCGCGCCCAGTGGTACTCGTCGGTCGGGCCGCTGCAGGTCGACTTCTGGCACGGCGCCATCGACGACGTGCGGGTGTACGCCGGCGTACTCACCCCGAACCGCATCGCCATGATCGACGACGGTCAGCTGTGATGGGGAGGCTTGACATGCGTAACAAGGTTTGCCTGGCGGGCGCGCTGGCGCTGTCGATGGTGGCCGTCCTGCTGCACCACGTACCCGCGCGGGCCGACGCGAAGTACCAGCCACCGCGGCCGGTGCTGGAGAAGCCGGTGCCCGGGGGCCCGCGCCGGAACGCCCGGCGCCCAAGCAGGCCGCGGTCAAGGCGTACGCGCCACCGGCGCCGGTGTGGCCGGCGCCCGGCGCGGCCGAGGTGGTGGTGTCGAGCACCGAGCCGGCCACCCGACTCGGTCCAGCGGAGGCGGCCACACCGATGCGTGCCGGCGCGCTGCCCGTGTGGGTGTCCCCACCGGCGGCCCCGGCAGCGCCGCGGCCCCGGCCCGGGTTCGCGTGGAGATGCTCGATCACGCGTCGGCGGCGAAGGCCGGGGAGCGGTCCTCGCCAGAGTGTCGCGTGTGGATGGACGGGCTGTCCGGTCGACGCTGCGGCTGCGGTTGGAGTACCAGCAGTTCGCCTCAGCGTACGGGGCCGACTGGGCAGACCGGCTGCGGCTCGTGGCGTTGCCGGAGTGCGCCCTGAGCACCCCCGAGCGTACGCAGTGCCGGGGCACCGTACTGCGTACCAGCAACGACGGCAGCGCGGTGAGCGCCGACGTGAGCCTGACCACCGCGAGCCTGGTCCTGCTGAGCGCCGGCACGTCGAGCGGATCGGGCGACTACGCGGCCAGCTCGCTGTCGCCCTCGTCGGTCTGGTCGGCCGGCGGCTCGTCCGGGGACTTCTCGTGGTCGTACCCGCTGCGGGCGCCGCCCTCCCTCGGCGGACCGGCGCCGTCGATCACCCTCGCGTACTCCTCACAGTCGGTGGACGGCCGGATGGCCGCGTCCAACAACCAGCCGTCCTGGCTGGGTGAGGGCTTCGAGTACTCGCCCGGCTACATCGAGCGGCGCTACGTCGCCTGTTCCGACGACATGGGCGGCACCGCCAACAACACGATGGCCAGCGGCGACCAGTGCTGGAAGACCGACAACGCGACCCTGTCCCTCAACGGTGGTGGCGGCGAGCTCATCTACAACGCGGACGAGGGCCGATGGCACCCCCGCAACGACGATTCCTCGAAGGTGCAGCGGATCGCCGGCGCCGACAACGGCGACAACGACGGCGAGTACTGGGTGGTCACCACCGCCAACGGCACCCGGTACTACTTCGGCCTGAACCGGTTGGCCGGGTGGACCTCCGGCAAGGCGAAAACCAACTCGGTGCTGACCGCGCCGGTGTACGGCAACAATCCGAACGAACCCTGCAACGCCACCGCGTTCACCGCGTCGTCGTGTACCCAGGCTTGGCGCTGGAACCTCGACTACGTCGTCGATCCGCACGGCAACACCATGTCGTACTGGTATGTGCCCGAGACCAACCTCTACGGGCGTAACAGGAGCACCACCGATCTCGCCTCGTACGTGCGGGCGTCGACCCTGCAGCGCATCGACTACGGCACCGACCAGCGCACGCAGGTCGCCGGGGTCGCCACCGACACCGTGTACACCGGGGCCAAGGCGCCGGCCCAGATCGTGTTCACCCCCGCCGACCGGTGCCTGTCGGCCTGCGCCACCCATGATGCGGCCCACTGGCCAGACGTGCCGTGGGACCAGGAATGCACGGCGAGCCCCTGCGACGTCAGCTCGCCGACCTTCTGGACCACCAAACGGCTCGCCGCGATCACCACCAAGGTGTTGCGAGGCAGTGACCACTCCGATGTGGAGTCGTTCACGCTGACCCACTCGTTCCCCGACCCCGGCGACGGCACACGGGCCGGGCTGTGGCTGGACCGGATCGGGCACACCGGTCTGGTGGGCGGCGAGATGACGCTGCCGGACGTGGCCATCACCGGCATTCCGCTCAACAACCGGGTCGACACCGCGTTGGCCAACGGGCTCAAGCCGATGAACTGGCGCCGCATCAAGACCATCACCACCGACAGCGGCGGGCTGATCGACGTCACGTACTCGCCGGTCGACTGCGTGTCCACGTCCCGGATCCCGAGCGCACCCGAGTCCAACGCCCTGCGGTGCTACCCCGTCCGCTGGACCCCGCCGGATCCCGGCCGCGAGATCGTCGACTACTTCCACAAGTACGTGGTGGCCCAGGTGGTCGAGAACGCCATCACCGAGCCGGCCAGCGGCAGCCCGTTGACCGCGACCACCGCGTACGAGTACGTGGGTGCGCCGGCCTGGCACTACACCGACGACGACGGGCTGACCAAGGAGAAGTACCGCACCTGGTCGGACTGGCGCGGCTACGGCACGGTGCGGGTCCGCAAGGGCACCGGCGCCGAACAGACGCTCACCGAGAACAGGTACTTCCGCGGCATGGACGGAGACCACCTGCCCTCGGGGCTGCGCAGCGCCAGCCTCGCCGACTCGAAAGGCTTGGCCACGCTGTCCGATGTGGACGGATACGAGGGCCTGCTGCGGGAGAGCATCACCTATAACGGACCGAACGGACCGGCGGTCGCCGGCGAGATCCACAACCCCGTCCGGTCCGCCCCGACCGCGAGCCGCACCATCAACGGCGTCACCGTCCATTCGCGACACGTCGGCTCGTCCGGCACCCACACCTGGGTCGCCCGCGACGGTGGGCGGGCCGACCGGTGGAGCCGCACCGCGACCCAGGTCGACTCCTTCGGGATGCCGGTCGCGGTGACCGACTACGGCGAAGACGCGGTCACCGGAGACGAACAGTGCACGCTGACCGACTACGCGCGCGACACCAACAAATGGCTGATGACATACCAGTCCCGGGCCCGAACCTACGCGTTGACCTGCGCCGAAGCGACCCAGCCGGGCCGGGTGCTGACCGCCGACGACGTCGTGGGCGAGTCCCGCACCTCGTATGACAACCAGCCCTGGGGCACGGCGCCGACGGCCGGCGACGTGACCGCCATCGAGCAGCTCGCGGACTGGAACGGCACGACCGGGAGCTACCTCACCGTGGCCCGGACCGGCTACGACGCGTACGGCCGCGGCGTCGACGCCTGGGACGTGGACGGCAACCACACCGCGACCGCCTTCACCCCGGCCAGCGGTGCGCCGGTCACCCGGATCACCGTCACGAGTCCGGCCGGCTGGACCTCCTTCACCGACCTGGACCCCGCCTGGGGAGCCACGGTCGCCTCCGTCGACCCGAACAGCCGGCGCACCGACCTCTCCTACGACCCGCTCGGCCGGCTCAGCGGCGTGTGGCTGCCCGGCCGCAGCAAGGCCGCACAGCAGGGCGCCACCACCACCTACACCTATTCGCTGTCCACCACCGCGCCGAACGTGGTCACCGAGTCGACCCTCAACCAGGCCGGCGGGTACACCACGACCTACACCCTGTACGACGCGCTGCTGCGCCCCCGCCAGACCCAGGTGCCGGCCAGCGGGAGCGCCGGTGGGCGGATCGTCACCGATACCTTCTACGACACCGCCGGCCGGGCGTACCAGTCCTACGACGCCTACCACGCCGCCGGCGCCGCGTCGGGCGTACTCTTCCTGCCGGCCAGCGGCCACGACGACATCCCGGCCTGGAACCGGACCTACTACGACGGCGCCGGCCGGGCCACCGGCAGTGTCTTCTTCTCGCGCCTGGTCGAGAAGTGGCGCACCACGACGGCGTACACCGGGGACCGCACCGACGTCACGCCACCGGCGGGGGCGACGACCACCTCCACCATCACCGACGCCCACGGCCGGGTCGTCGAACGGCGCCAGTACCACGGACGCCAACCCACCGGCACCTACGACGCCACCCGGTACACCTTCAACCGGAAGGGGCAGCTGACCAAGGTCACCGCGCCGGACGGGGCGCACTGGGACTACGGGTACGACCTGCGCGGCCAGCAGACGTCGGTGGAGGACCCGGACAAGGGCCGCTCGACGACGACCTACGACAACGCGGGCCAGGTGACCTCCGTCACCGACGCGCGCGGGACCACGCTGGCCTACCGGTACGACACCCTCGGCCGCCGGACCGGCGAGTACCTCGGGTCCACATCGGGCACTCAGCTCGCCGGCTGGGCGTACGACGAGATCTTCAGCGGCACCGGCGAGAACATCAGTCGCGGGCTGCTCACCAGCAGCACCCGCTACGTCGGCGGAGCCGCGTACACGACCGCCACCACCGGATTGGACGCGGTCGGACGCCCGTCGCGGCAACAGGTGACCATCCCGGCCAGCGAGGGCGCCCTGGCCGGCACCTACATCTCGTCCAGCACGTACAAGGTGGACGGCACCCTGGCCACCACGACCGTGCCGGCCATCGGCGGCACCGGTGGCCTGCCGGCGGAGACCCTCACCTACGGCTATGACGCGCTGGGCAAGCCGGCCACCCTGTCCACCTCGATAGGGTCGACCAGCTACGTCTCGGCGACCAGCTACACCCAGTTCGGCGAGGTGTCCGACACCACGCTGCGCAACGCCAGTGGACCGGTCGTCGACCTGCTCCGGTCCTATGAGGACGGTACGCACCGGCTCGCCCGGTCCTGGATGACCCGGCAGACCAACCCGGCCACCCTGTCCGATCTCACCTACACCTACGACCCCGCCGGCAACATCGCCAAGACCGCAGAGGTCTCGGCCGTGGCCGGCGCCGAGACCCAGTGCTACGGCTACGACTACCTGCGCCGGCTGACCGGCGCGTGGACGCCCCAGTCCGGCGACTGCGCGGCGGCGCCGGCCGCGAGCTCGCTCGGCGGTCCCGCGCCGTACTGGCTCAGCTGGACCTTCGACGTGTCCGGCAACCGCACCGGCCAGGTGAACCACACCGCCGCCGGTGACTCCACCACCACGTACCACTATCCGGCCGCCGGCCAGGCGCGGCCCATGGGCTCACCGCCACCAGCGGACCCGGCGGCGCGAGCGCCACGTACGGCTACGACGCCGCCGGCAACACGGTCAGCCGCCCGGCCCCGACCTCCGGGACCCAGAACCTGACCTGGGACGCCGAGGGGCATCTGGCCGGCGTCACCGACGGGTCGGGCGCGACCACGTTCGTCTACGACGCCGACGGCAACCGGCTCATCCGCCGCGATCCGCAAGGCGCCACGCTCTACCTGGGTGGCCAGGAACTACGGGTGGGCACGGGCGGGCAGGTGTCGGCCGTGCGCTACTACGCCCACGGCGGCCAGACCATCGGCATGCGCACATCGACCGGCCTGACCTGGCTGCTCCCCGACGAGCAGGGCACCGCCCAGACCAGCGTCGACTCGGTGACCCAAAACAGCCAGCGGCGCCGGCAGACCCCGTACGGCGGACCGCGCGGCACCGCACCGTCGTGGCCCAACGACAAGGGCTTCGTCGGCGGCACCCAGGACAACACCGGGCTGACCCATCTCGGCGCCCGCGAGTACGACCCGGTCATCGGGCGATTCGTCTCGGTCGACCCGGTCATCGACGACTCCGATCCGCAACAGATGCAGGGCTACTCGTACGCCTCGAACAACCCGGTGGTGTACTCGGACCCGTCCGGGCTGCTGTACCAGCCCCCGACGGCGGCAGCGGCCACACCCTGACCGGGCCGGCCGCCATGTATTCCTGCTACTACAGCGGCATCGGCTGCAACGCGGCTCCCGCCCCGACCACGCCCACCGTCACGCCGAACCCGAAGCCCGAACCGAAGAAGTGCGGCGTCCTCGACGTCAAGTGCAACGTCAAGAAGGCGGCCAAGGCGGCCAACAAGGCCATCCAGGCCACGGTGAACTGGGTCGACGAGCACAAGGCGCAGATCGCCGGATTCGCGGTCGGATTCGCGATCGGCTCCCTCTGCACGGTCGCCACCTTCGGCATGGGCGCGGTGGGGTGTGCCATCGTCGCCGGCGCGGTCGGCGGTGCGCTCGCTGCGGCGACCACGTACGGAGTCGAGGTAGCCGAGGGCAAACACAGCTTCGACCTCGGGGACTTCGGCAAGACGGTGGGCTTGGGCGCGGTCTTCGGCGCCGCCGGCGCGGCGCTCGGCTACGGAGCCGCGAAGGGACTCGGCAAGATCGTCGAGCATGTCACCCGCCCGGTGCCCAAGCCGGTGCCGCCGACGCCGAAGATTCCGCCGGCCAAGCCGTCCGGCAATACCCCGAGGCCGGGGTACCCAAGAACCGGATGGGTCCCTCGGAGGAAAAGTTCGCGAACTCCGACGACGCGCATAAGTTGGGGGCAGATGAGGCGGCCAAGGCGGAGGATGCGGACCTGGGGCAGACGCGCACGTACGCGGGCGTGCCGCCCAAGGAGACCGCAACGGCGCTGGATACCTCGACCGGTGCGGGCGGGTTCAACGTGGCGGCGAGCCTGGTCATCATCGGGATGCGGGTGAAGGGATTCGGACGCTGGATGCGCGGTCTGCCCCAGTACCCGCGGGGCAAGGTCCCCGACCCCAAGCACCCGACGGGAAACCCCTATGAAAATCCCAACATGAAATAGAGCGATGCCGGCCAGATCATCGAAGCCAACAAGTAGATCTAGAGAGCTTTCGGGGTCAGGGTGGGGATAGTCCGGTAGCGGTGAGGTAGCCGTCGATGATGCCTGCGCGGTATTGCATGCGTTTGAGGCGGTTCTTCACGGCTGCGGTTAGTGCGGTGGCGGTGGTGGCGGGAAGGTTGGCCAGGCTGCGTTTCATCGTGGACCAGACCTTCTCGACCGGGTTGAGTTCAGGGGCGTAGCCGGGCAGCAGGTAGACCCTCAGCCAGGGCCGGTCGGCGATCAGTGCGCGCATCCGTGTGGACTTGTGTCCTGATAGCCGGTCCCAAACCAACACGATCGGCGCGGCGAGTTGTCGGTGGGCGGCGTCCAGCAGGTCGGCGAAGTCGGGTTCGCGGAAGCCCTTCGGGTCGCCTTTGCGGCCGCGGTAGGTGCGGGTGCGGTAGATCAGTCGGCTGGGGTGGCCGGGCCGGTAGCAGACCAGCCCGGCTATCGATACCCGGACGTTGCCTTTGGCGGTGACCTTGACGACCGGGGTGTGGCCGCGTGGGGCCCAGGTGGTCGCCTTGGCGGGGTGAAGAGTTTGGCCGGCTTCGTCGGCGAAACAGATCCAGGCGTTCAGCCTGCCCGCGAGTCTTTTACCGCTGGCCACTGATATCGGCGCCAGCGGGCGATGGCTTGCTCGTCCCGCTCGATCGCTCGCCGGGTCGGCAGTTGTGGGCTGAACCCGAGCCGCCGCATCGCTTCCCAGGTCGTGGTCACGCTGACCCGGACCTTGAACATCAACCCGATCAACGCCGCGACCCGGGCCAAAGTCCAGCGCTGGTCCTCGCGGTAACCAGCCGCGGCCGGACCTAGTTCCAGCCGCGCCTTGAGCTTGGCCAACTGCGCGTCGGACAGTGTCGGGTCCGGGCCCGGCGCACCTTTGGACGCCAACGCCTGCACGCCACCGCCCTGCCAGACCCGCCGCCACTGGTACGCCGACTTCTGCGACACCTCTAACCGTTTGGCGACCTCGACCGGCGCCACCCCTTGGGCGAACAGGTCCGCGGCCTGCCGGCGGACCTGCTCGCGCCGCACTCGCGCGGACTGGTTGACGCCGCCGCCATCGCCGTACCTCATACCCCAAGCCAAGCGGACAAACCAGCAGAAAGCGATCACCCGCAAGAAGCATTGTGGACAGACAACAAACCCTAACCCCGAAAGCTCTCTAGACGAGAAATGGCTGAGATCGAACCATTTCTCGTCTAGATCTAGAGAGCTTTCGGGGTCAGGGTGGGGATAGTCCGGTAGCGGTGAGGTAGCCGTCGATGATGCCTGCGCGGTATTGCATGCGTTTGAGGCGGTTCTTCACGGCTGCGGTTAGTGCGGTGGCGGTGGTGGCGGGAAGGTTGGCCAGGCTGCGTTTCATCGTGGACCAGACCTTCTCGACCGGGTTGAGTTCAGGGGCGTAGCCGGGCAGCAGGTAGACCCTCAGCCAGGGCCGGTCGGCGATCAGTGCGCGCATCCGTGTGGACTTGTGTCCTGATAGCCGGTCCCAAACCAACACGATCGGCGCGGCGAGTTGTCGGTGGGCGGCGTCCAGCAGGTCGGCGAAGTCGGGTTCGCGGAAGCCCTTCGGGTCGCCTTTGCGGCCGCGGTAGGTGCGGGTGCGGTAGATCAGTCGGCTGGGGTGGCCGGGCCGGTAGCAGACCAGCCCGGCTATCGATACCCGGACGTTGCCTTTGGCGGTGACCTTGACGACCGGGGTGTGGCCGCGTGGGGCCCAGGTGGTCGCCTTGGCGGGGTGAAGAGTTTGGCCGGCTTCGTCGGCGAAACAGATCCAGGCGTTCAGCCTGCCCGCGAGTCTTTTACCGCTGGCCACTGATATCGGCGCCAGCGGGCGATGGCTTGCTCGTCCCGCTCGATCGCTCGCCGGGTCGGCAGTTGTGGGCTGAACCCGAGCCGCCGCATCGCTTCCCAGGTCGTGGTCACGCTGACCCGGACCTTGAACATCAACCCGATCAACGCCGCGACCCGGGCCAAAGTCCAGCGCTGGTCCTCGCGGTAACCAGCCGCGGCCGGACCTAGTTCCAGCCGCGCCTTGAGCTTGGCCAACTGCGCGTCGGACAGTGTCGGGTCCGGGCCCGGCGCACCTTTGGACGCCAACGCCTGCACGCCACCGCCCTGCCAGACCCGCCGCCACTGGTACGCCGACTTCTGCGACACCTCTAACCGTTTGGCGACCTCGACCGGCGCCACCCCTTGGGCGAACAGGTCCGCGGCCTGCCGGCGGACCTGCTCGCGCCGCACTCGCGCGGACTGGTTGACGCCGCCGCCATCGCCGTACCTCATACCCCCAAGCCAAGCGGACAAACCAGCAGAAAGCGATCACCCGCAAGAAGCATTGTGGACAGACAACAAACCCTAACCCCGAAAGCTCTCTAGAGATTCTGAGCTACCGCGACGTCCGTCGCGTTCCGGGCCGTCGCTCCCGCGGCCTCACCCTCCGCGGTCCACAACCCACAGCCCCGGCCCGCAGGGCCGGCAAACCACGGCGGGCAGGGGTGAGAGGTGGAGTGCCGCCGCGAATCCGCCCGGCACCGCGCGCCGGGGTCGATTGTGGACCGCGCAGGGCGAGGCCGCGGGAGCAACGGCCCGGAACGCGACGGACATCGCGGTAGCTCAGAACTCGAACCTGAACCTGAACCTAACCTGAAAACCGCTTTAGACCGCGCTATTGCTCGGCTCCGCGCTGCTGCCGAATAGCCGCCGGTACGTCGCCGGACTGTGCCCGAAGTACTGCCGGAAGCGCCGGCTCGCGTAGTTCGGGTCCGGCCAGCCGACCATCCGCCCGATCGTGGCCACGGGCAGATCCGTCTCGATGAGCAACGCGGCGGCGCGTTCGGCGCGCAGCCGGCCCAGGTAAGCGATCGGCGATGTGCCCAGCTGCGCGGTGAACTGCCGGGCCAGGTGTGTCGAGGAGACGTGGACGGCGGCGGCGAGGGCGCCCAGTGTCCACTGTGTCGCGACGTCCTCCTCAAGGAGCCCGGCGGCCGCGAGCGCGGCCGGATAGGCGCGGTGCACCGGCGCGGCCTCCCGATCGTGGCCGGGATCCGTGGCGGCGACCGCGCCGAGCACGCACAGCAGCAGGCCGAGCCGCATGGCGTAGCGGGGGCCGGGGGCACCGCCGGCCATCTCGGGGAGCGCGCTCTCGACCGTTTCCAGCACGCCGGCCGGCAGCTGCCATGGCTGGTCGTCCGGCGCACCGGCGGCGCCGGCCAACCGGGCGAGCTGCGGCTCCTCGCGTACCCAGGCCAGCTCCCGCCGGAACACCTCCGGCGCCACGTAGAGGTTGCTGACCGACAGCCCTCGGCAGTCCTCGTAGCCGTGCCAGTCGCCGGGACGCAGGAGGATCACCGATCCGCGCCGCAGCCGCCGGACCCCGCTCGCGGCGCGGTGGGTGGCCGTGCCGTGGGTCACCACGGCCAGCTCGATGAAGTCGTGACTGTGCGCCGTGGTCTCCGGCAGCCGGTCGAACCGCTCGGCGGCCACGGCGACGGCTACGGCGGAGAAGACCTCGGCCCGCTGTACTCGGTGCATGAGTAGATTGTGCTACCAGTGCGCTCCGACTGTCCTAGCACCGTGAGAGGCCCGCATGCCAGCGTGGCAGTCACACGAAGCCAAACTTAGGAGCGCGGCATGATTGGTGAGGACCTCGTCGAGGCGTACCGGCGTGACGGTTTTGTCCACATCCCCGGGCCATCTCGGCGGCGGAGGCGGAGCGGTTCCGGGTGGCGGCGATAGCCGCGCAGGATCGGATCGCGGACCACCACGAGGCGGCGACCTTCACGCAGTTGCTGCAGCTGTGGCGGCAGGACGACACGTTGCGGGAGCTGACCTTCCACCCCAACCTGGCCGGCATCGCCCGGCAACTGGCCGGCGTCCCGCTGCGCCTGTGGCACGACCAGTTGCTCATCAAGCCGCCACACAACGGCGCGGCCACCGAGTTTCACCAGGACCAGCCGTACTGGCCGCACGCCAACTCCCGGCACGCGCTGTCGGCCTGGGTGGCACTGGTCGACGTACCGGTCGAGCGCGGCTGCATGACGTTCATCCCCGGGTCGCACGGGCTGCGCGGCCTGCGCCCGCAGGACCTGACCGACAGCGCCGACCTCTTCCGGATCGCGCCCGAACTGGCATGGCAGCGGCGGGTCACGATGCCCCTGCGCGCCGGCGACTGCACCTTCCACAACGCGTACCTGGCGCACACCGCCGCGCCGAACCTCACCGACGACCCCCGGATCGCACACGTCGTCATCTATGTGGACGCCGACCTGACCTACCTCGGTGCTCCGGGACACGTGGTGACCGACCCGCTCCACCTCACCGTCGGGCAGCGGCTGCCGGACAGCGACTTCCCGCCTTTTGTTTGACGCAACAAAACTGTTCACCTTCCTAACGGAAGATGTAGACATATCAATGGCAAGTCCGTTAGGGTCGGACAACGTAGTCATCGAGGTGGCCGTCGGCGCGGCCACCTCGCAGTCCGAAGGTTGTGTCCTCGCCTGGGGAGTGGCACCTCCTTGACGCTGGCATCGCCTGCTGTCGATCTTCGGCCCTGATCTCGGACCATCCCTGCCCGCATGCGGGCCCGGCGGCGACCGCCGCCCGGCTCGGCACGCGGGTCGGCTGACGCTGCCCGTCTACGCCATCCGTCGAAAGGTTGTGTCGGACATGCCATCGACCCCTGCGCGCCTGCTCGCGGCGGTCGCCGTCCTGTTGATGAGCACACTCATGGCCTCGGTGCCGGCGGCGTCCAGTCCGCCGGGCGCACAACTCCAGGCTCAGGTGCTCACGTGGACGGCGAACGACAGCTTCCAGGCGTACGCCTCCGTACCCACCACCGCCGTCGCGGGACCGACCACCATCGTGTTCGAGAACAGCGCCGCCACCGGCAACACCACCGGAATGCAGCACACACTCACGTTCGACACCGGCAACCCGGCCTACAACCGGGACGTGGACCTGAACATCCTGGCCGACCCGTTCGACACCAATCGCGGCCGGTGGACGGTCGACGTGGTGCTCACGCCCGGCACCTACCGCTACTTCTGCGCGATCCCCGGCCACGGCACCATGACCGGCCTGCTGGTGGTCACCGGCGGCGGCGCGGACACCACCCCGCCGGCGGTGACCGCCCAGGTGACCGGCGAGCGCGACGGCGACGGCGGGTACGTCGGCGCCGCCACCGTCAACCTGTCCGCCACCGACACCGGCTCCGGTGTCGCCCGGGTGGAATACGCCATCGACGGCGGCGCGTACGGCACCTACTCCGGCCCGGTGACGGTCAACGCGCCCGGCCAGCACACGGTCAGCTACCGCGCCACGGACGTCGCCGGCAACACGTCCGAGCCGCAGTCGGTGTCGTTCCGGGTGGTGGCGCCGACGGACCCGGACACCACCGCGCCCACGGTCACCGCCTCGGTCACCGGTGACCGCGATGGCGACGGCGCGTACGTCGGGACCGCGACCGTGACGCTCTCCGCCACCGACACGGAGTCCGGTGTGGACAGTGTCGAGTACTCCCTCGACGGCCAGGCGTACGCCGAATACACCGCCCCGCTCACCGTCAACACGCCGGGCCAGCACGCGGTCAGCTACCGGGCCACCGACGTCGCCGGCAACATCTCGCCGCCGCAGTCGGTGTCGTTCCAGGTCGTGGACGAGCCGGACCCGGACACCACCGCGCCCACCGTCACCGCACAGGTGGCGGGGGACCGCGACGAGAACGGCGGGTACGTCGGCGCCGCCACCGTGACACTCACCGCCACCGACGCCGGGTCCGGTGTGGACGCCGTGGAGTACTCGCTCGACGGCCAGCCGTACGCGGCGTACACCGCGCCGGTGCGGGTGGGCCAGCCGGGCCAGCACGCGGTCAGCTTCCGCGCCACCGACAAGGCCGGCAACACGTCCACGCCGCAGTCGGTGTCGTTCCTCGTGGTGGACCAGACCGAGCCGGACACCACCCCGCCGGCCATCACGGCAGCGCTCAGCGGCGACCGCGACCAGAACGGCGCGTACGTCGGCGCCGCGACAGTCACCCTGACCGCCACCGACACCGAGTCGGGCGTCGCCACGGTGGAGTACTCCGTGGACGGTCAGGCGTACGCCGCATACACCGCCCCGGTCGCCGTCAACGCGCCGGGCCAGCACGCGGTCAGCTACCGGGCCACCGACGCCGCCGGCAACACCTCGCCGCCGCAGTCGGTGTCGTTCCAGGTCGTGGCGCCGCCGCAGGACACGACCCCACCGGCCGTCACGGCCACCCTCAGCGGAAGCCGCAACTCGGACGGCGCGTACGTCGGCGCCGCCACCGTGACGCTGACCGCCACCGACGCCGGCTCGGGCGTCGACCGCGTGGAGTACTCGGTGGACGGTCAGCCGTACGCGGCGTACACCGCGCCGGTGACGGTCAACCAACCCGGCCAGCACGCGGTCAGCTACCGCGCCACCGACAAGGCCGGCAACACGTCGACCGCGCAGACGGCGTCGTTCACCGTGGTCGCCACGCCCAGCCCGGACAACACACCGCCGACCGTGGCCGCCGCCATCACCGGGCAGATGGACGGCAGCTGGTCGTACGTGGGCAGCGCCACCGTCACGCTCACCGCCGCCGACACCGGCGGTTCCGGCGTGTTCCGCGTCGAGTACGCCCTCGACGGGCGCGGCTACGTCGTCTACACCGGACCTGTCACGGTCAACACCGCGGGCCAGCACACCTTCAGCTACCGGGCCACGGACCGGGCCGGCAACGTCTCCGGCACGGCGTCGACCACGTTCACCGTCGTCGAGAGTGGACCGCAGCCGCCGTCCTGCCGGGTCGCCGACACCCGGCCGACGGTGTGGATCGGCACGAAGAACAGCACCGTACCCAACCGCGCCGTGCAGGGCGGCTGCTGGATCAACAACCTCATCGAGGACGAGAGGCCCTGGCCCGACCACGCCGCGTTCATGGAGCACGTCCGCGCGGTCGCCGAGCACCTGCACCACCGTGGCGTGGTCACCCTCAAACAGCACAACACCCTGGTACGCACCGCCTCCGACTCCGGCGTCGGCAAGCCCGAGGCCCAGCAGGGCTACCAGCCGCTGCTGGACCGCACGCCCGCGTCGTTCCCCTTGTGGGAGCAGGTCGGGGCGGGCGGCTTCACCCGCAACGCCGACGGGTCCATCACCAGCCGCCCGGTCGCCGGGCTCGGCATGCTCTGGTTCCCGGTCCGCGCGTACGGCGACTTCTCGCTGAGGCTGCAGTGGCGCGACGACGCGCCCGGCGACGGCCGCGCCAACAGCGGTGTCTTCGTCCGCTTCCCGCAGGTGCACCAGCACCCGCAGGAGCCCCGCCCGGAGTGGGTGGCCATCAAGTACGGCCACGAGCTGCAGATCAACGACCGGGCGGACGGGGATGCCTACAAGAGCGGATCCGTGTACGGCTTCGACCGGGTCGGCCTGGACGGCGCCGGCGTCAGCGCGAAGGGAGCCTGGAACGACTACGAGATCCGCGTCGTCGGCCAGCACTACTCGGTGTTCCGCAACGGCGTGCTGATCAACGAATACGTCAACGACCCCGGCGCGGTCTTCGACCCGCCCCGCCCCGACGACCCGGGCGGCGCCGGCCGGCAGAACCCGACCGGCTACATCGGACTGCAGAACCACGGTGCCGCCGACGTCGTGAGCTTCCGCAACGTCCGCGTCGCCGCGCTGACCCCGTGAGATTGGACGGACCTTGAAAACACGAAGGCTATTGGTCCTCGCGGTGGTAACAGTGACGTTCGTCGTCGCCGGCGGAAATGCCGTCGCGGGTCAGAAAGCAAGCCAGGTCACCGGCGTCAACGCGATTGCCGCCGCGCGCTCGGCCGAGCGGCCGCAGGGCTGCGTCGCACCCGACCGCGGCATCGACCTGTACGCGGTGGAGCTGCCCAAGGACCCGGTGACGGGCCAGGTCCGGCTCGGCTACGGCCTCACCCCGCTGTCGGCCTCGTACCCCGGGCCGACCATCGAGATGATCGAGGGGGAGTGCCTCGCGATCACCCTGCACAACCAGGTGCCGGTGGCGACCCTGGAGCAGCTGCGCACCGACCCCAAGCACCCGATCGGCGTGTCCCTGCACGCGCACGGGGTCAAGTACACCCAGATGTCCGACGGCACGGTGCACAGCGACTCGTACGTGCCGCCGGGCGGGTCGCGCACCTACATCTGGTTCGCCAAGCCGCGTAACGCCAACGACGGCTCGCAGGGCACGGCCGGCTATTGGTGGTACCACGACCACGTCGTCGGCGGCCCGCACGGCACCCAGGGCATCGCCACGGGCCTGTTCGGCGGGCTCGTCGTACGCCGGCAGGGCGACCAGCGGCCGGACCGCACGTACGTGCTGGCCTTCGGCGACCGGCAGACCATCAACCTGCGGCGCAGCCCGGAGGCCGACACGTGTGACCCGCAGAACCCCCAACCCGGCCCGACCTGCCTGGTCGCCCGGCTCGGGGAACGGGTGGAGTTCGTGGTGATCGGCATCGGCAACGACATGCACACCTTCCACGTGCACGGCCACTCCTGGGCGGACACCCGCACCGGCCGAGTCGACGGCAGCAAACAGCTCGTCGACTCGGTGCCGGTCGTCGACAACAAGACCCTCGGCCCCGGCGACACCTTCGGCGCCCAGATCGTCGCCGGCGACTCGGTCGGGCCGGGGCACTGGATGGTGCATTGCCACATGCAGTTCCACTCCGACCTCGGCATGTCCACCACGCTGCACATCTTGGACGAGAACGGCGTCGTTCTGACGCACGGAAACCACGGCTGACCCGAGGAGGAGTAGAGATGAAACGGTTCTTCCGGCGCGCGGCTGCCCTGGCCTGCGCCGCCACGCTGGCGCTCGGCCTGCTTTCCGTGCCCGCGTCCGCCGCCCCCGCCCCGGTCGTGCTGCCGCCCACCTGGGGCGCCAACCGGGTCAACGTGCTGGTCTTCCACGGCGTCGCGGAGCAGCAGGACGACCCCGTCACCCGCGCCGTCAACCTCATCAAGGAGCTGGGCGCCGAGGAGGGATTCTTCGTCCACACCTCGACCGACCCGGCCGTCTTCAACCCGGCGAACCTGGCCCGCTACCGCAGCGTCGTGTTCCTCTCCGCGAACGGCGTTGCGCTGGGCGACGCGCAGGAGGCGGCGTTCCAGGCGTACATCAAGGGCGGCGGCGGCTTCGTCGGCGTCCACGACGCGGCCCGCGCGCAGCCCGGCTCGGAGTGGTTCACCGGCCTGATCGGCACCCGGCCGGCCGCGGGCCTGCCGAACGCCGAGAAGGTCGTGGAGGTCACGGCGAGCGGCAGCAACCCGCCGAGCGAGACCGCCGCCCAGTTGGTCGACGGCGCCGTCGGCACCAAGTGGCTGGTCCGCACCCCGAACGGCTGGGTCGTCGCCAAGCTCGGCGCCCCGGTCGTCGTGTCCCGGTACGCGCTCACGTCCGCCAACGACTTCCCCGGCCGGGACCCGAAGGACTGGAACCTGCAGGGCTCGGCCGACGGCGCGAACTGGACCACATTGGACACCCGCAGCGGCGAGACCTTCCCGCAGCGGTTCCAGACCAAGCAGTACACGTTCACCAACACCACGGCGTACCAGTACTACCGGCTGAACATCACCGCGAACGGCGGCGAGCCGCTGACCCAGCTGGCCGAGCTGTGGCTGATCGGGCCGGACGCCGGCCCGCCGCCGGAGGCCACCGTGCAGGAGGCGGTGGTCAGCGTCACCGACCGGCAGCACCCGGCCAACGACGGCCTGCCCCTGACCATCAAGCGCTCCGACCAATGGATCAACTGGGATCCAAGCCCGGTCGGCCGGGTGCACACGGTCGCCCAGGTGCAGGAGCACACGTACAACCCGGGGCTGAGCCGCAACGGCGCGTTCCATCCAATCTCCTGGTGCCGCGACTACGACGGCGGCCGGTCCTTCTACACCGGCATGGGCCGCACCGAGGCGAGCTACACCACCGACACCCGGTTCCAGAGCCACCTGCTCGGCGCGATCCAGTGGACGTCCGGGACCGTGCGCGGCGACTGCCAGGCGACGATCGCGGCGAACTACCGCACCGAGCGGCTCACCACCACCAACCAGACCGGGCAGCTCGACCAGATCGGCGAACCGCACGGCCTGACCATCGCCCCGGACGGCAAGGTCTTCTACATCGGCAAGGCATCGTGCGCGACCGCGCCGGTCGTGGACTGGGCCAACCCGAACGTCGGCCTCGGCTGCGGCACCATCCACCAGTGGGACCCGCGGACCAGGCAGGTCAAGCTGCTCACCACGCTCGCCGTGATGGGCAACCGGGGCAGCGGCAGCGAGCTGGTCAAGAACGAGGAGGGACTGGTCGGGATCACGCTCGACCCGAACTTCGCGGACAACGGCTGGGTCTACGTCTACTGGATGCCGCACCAGTCGATCGACCGGGACAAGCGGATCGGCCAGCGGACCGTCTCCCGGTTCACGTACGACGCGAGCCAGCAGACCATCGACCACAGCACGCGCAAGGACCTGCTGCACTGGGACACCCAGATCCACAGCTGCTGCCACGCCGGCGGCGGCATGACGTTCGACGAGTCCGGCAACCTCTACATAGGAACGGGTGACAGCAACTCCTCCGGTGGCTCCAGCGGGTACTCCGGCAACAACTGGACCCAGGAGTTCGCGGGCACCTCGTTCCAGGACGCCCGCCGCACCGCCGGCAACACCAACGACCTCAACGGCAAGATCCTGCGCATCCACCCCGAGCCGGACGGGACGTACACGATCCCCGACGACAACCTCTTCACCGGCCTGGAGCAGGGCGGCGGCAAGACCCGCCCGGAGATCTACGTGATGGGCGTGCGCAACATCGCCCGGATCGCCTGGGACCCGGTCAACGACTGGCTCACCGCCGCCTGGGTCGGGCCGGACGCCGGCGCGCCGAGCCCGGAGCTGGGCCCGGCGAAGTACGAGACCGCGACCATCATCCAGCACGCGGGCAACCACGGATGGCCGTACTGCATGGGCAACCGGCAGCCGTACCGCGACCGGTCCAACGTGGACGCCGAGGTGCTGACCGGCTGGTACGACTGCGACAACCCGAAGAACGAGTCGCCCCGCAACACCGGCCTCGTCAACCTCCCGCCGGTCCGGGACAACATGATCTGGTACTCGCCGCAGGGCGGCGGACCGGTCTTCCCCAAGCGCGCCGACGGCAGCGGCCTGCCGACGTACGTGCAGTCGGAGTCGACGTACACCCAGCCGTACCTGACCGGTGGCGGGCAGGCCATCATGGATGGTCCGACCTACCACCGTTCCGAAGTGGACACCGGCAGCGGCGTTGCCTGGCCGGCGTACTGGGACAACAAGTGGTTCATCGGCGACGAGTCCAACAGCAACAATCGGATAGCCGTCACCGTCGACCCGGGCACGGTCGACCACGCCGGCGCGCCCGCGTTCGCCGAGGATCTCAAGCCCATCATCCAGCCCGGCACCGGCGGCACGCAGCTACAGTCCTGGATGGACGCCAAGTTCGGCCCGGACGGGGCGCTGTACCTGCTCGACTACGGCAACGGCTTCTTCACCCTGCACCCCAACCAGAAGCTGACCCGCGTCACGTACCAGGGCGGCCCGGCCACCCCGCACCCGAGCCTGGCCACGGCCCGTTCCATCGCGCAGGCCCAGCCTCGGACGGTGGCGTTCTCCGCGGCGAAGGTGGGCGGCGTGGCCTGGGAGTGGGACTTCGGCGACGGCAAGACGTCGACGGCACCGCACCCCAAGCACACGTACAAGCGGTACGGCACCTTCCAGGCGACGCTGAAGGTGACGTACGCCGACGGCGAGGTCGTCACCGCGACGATCCCGGTCACCGCCGGCTGCGCCGCACCCGACGCCCGGCCCACCGTCTGGCTGCTCGAGGTCGACACCGGCGTCGGTAACCATCCGGCCGGCGGCGGCTGCACGGTCAACGACCTGATCGACGACGAGGCGATGTGGCCCAACCACGGCTCCTTCGTCAACCACCTCGACGAGGTGCTGGCCGAACTGACCGCCGCGCACGTCGTCGACAACCGCGAGGCCGGAGTCCTGCGCCGGTCCGGGGCCCAGTCGGCGATCGGCTCGACACCCGGGTACCAGGCCATCTACGACAACACGGCGTACTCCCTTTCCGGGTGGCGCCAGGCGCCCGGCGGATCGTTCCAGGTCCGGCCGGACGGGTCCATCCGCAGCCAGGGCGGCCTCGGCATGCTCTGGTACGCGGACCGGCCGCTCGCCAACTACTCGATCAAGATGCAGTTCCGGGACGTCTCGCCGGAGGGCGTCCGGGCCAATAGCGGCGTCTTCGTCCGGTTCCCGGACCCGCGGACCCCGGTCGACCAGCGGCCGCCGGGCAGCTGCGGCACGATCGGCTCGGCCCGCTCGTCGCCCGCCTGGGTCGCCATCTACTGCGGGCACGAGATCCAGTTGTACGACGGCGAGACGGGTGAGCCGCAGAAGACCGGATCGGTGTACAACTTCGCGCCGAACACGCTCGACCGGGCCGGCGCGACCCCGAAGAACCAGTGGAACGACTACGAGATCAAGGTGGAGGGGCAGCACTACACGATCATCCGGAACGGTGTGGTGATCAACGAGTTCGACAACACGCCCGGGAAGCAGTCGTCCCGCGCGGGCGACCCGGCGACGGACCTGCGCCAGTTCGTCAGCGGCTTCATCGGGCTGCAGAACCACGGCACCAACGACCTGATGGAGTTCCGCGACATCCGGGTGCGGGAGTTCTGACCGCGGTCGCCCCGCCCCGACCCCGGGGCGGGGCGATCTGCGTCGCCCTTACGTTCCCTCGGTGCCGACGTTGAGGATGTTGCCGTCCGGGTCGCTGAACCAGACCGCCTTCATCCCCTCGCTGACCATGACGTCGTCCTTCCACTCCATGCCCTCGTACTCGAAGGTCTGGAAGGTGATGCCCTTCTTGCGCAGGGCGTCCACCTCGGTGTCGAAGTCGTCATCGCTCACGGTGAAGGTGACGGCGGTGGCCTGGTTGGTGCCGGCGTACTCGGATTGGTAGACAAAGAGATTCCCCGTGCCGCACCTGTACATGATCCCGCCGGGAACCTCCTGCGTGGGAGCGAGACCGAGGGTGCCTTCGTAGAACTTTCGGGCCCCTGCCATATCTTTCGTCGGCAGTGTCGCGATCGGTGTGCTATCCGACAGCATGGCAAATCTCCTCTGCCGTTGAGCCCCTGTGCCTTCACTCACGCTACGCCGGCCATCAGCGGTCGGCAGGCAAACGCCAACCCCTGCGCGCGGAGGTGCCCCAGCACCTCGAGTACGGCGGGCGACACCCGCGCCTGCCGGCGGTGCAGGGCCACCATGGTGACGACGGTGGTGTCGCCCACCAGCGGCCTGGTCACGATCAGGCCGGCCCGTTCGAGCGGATCGCCGAGCACGCTGTAGTCGGGCAGGACGGTGAGCCCGATGCCCTCGGCGACCATCATCTTGCCCATCTCGGCGCCGTCGGTGGAGTGCCACGCGGCGGGCAGGTCGGAGCCGAAGAGCCGGTGGGCGAACCGGTACATGAGATAGCCCGAGCGCATCGCGACGAATCGCTCCCCGCGTAGGTCGTCGGCCGAGACCTCCGCCTGGGCGGCGAGGGGATGCCCGGCCGGCAGGACCGCCGCGGGGCGGCCCACGAGCAGGGCGGTGGCCTCCAGGTCGGGTGGTACGTCGTCGCCGTCGAGCAGGTTGACCAGGCCGAGGTCGAGGGTGCCCTCGGTCAGCGACACGTGGATCTCGTCCTGCTGCAGGTTGCGCACCTCGACCGCCGCACGGCTGTTCGCCGCCTGGAAGGCCCGTACGGCGGGCAGGACGAGCGAGGCCGTGCCGGCGTTGACGGTGCCTATCCGCAGCAACCGGCGCGTCGCCAGCTGGTCGCCGGCGGCGGCCTTGAGCCGGTCGACCGACTCCAGCACGTCGACGATGGGCTGGAGCAGCTCCCGGCCGGCGAGGCTGATCCGCGCACCGGAGCGGTGCCGGTCCAGGAGGGTCACGCCGAGCTCCCGTTCGAGCTTGCGGATGGCCTCGCTGATGGCCGGCTGTGATACGTGCAGCTGCTCACTGGCGCGGCGCAGGGAGCCGAAGCGGGTCACTGCGGCGAGGTACTCGAGCTGCTCAATGCGCATGACGCACTCCGGAGGGTGATCGGGGGCGTCGCCTGGGTGATCGGCAACGCCTTCCATGGGACGGCTTGCGCCGCAGTGGCCTACTAACCCTATAGTGTTAGTAGAGATTCCGTCGATCTTTCAAGGAGGTGGCCGATGAGCGAGCTCGCTCTTGTCTCCCGTCGGCACGTCGACCTCCTGCGCACCGCCAGCTGTCTGTGTCGATGAGCTGACGCGGCCGCCGGCCGTGCCGCCGTGCGAACCCTTATCCCGCCCTTCGAGGCATCAGACCGCTGACCGTCGTACCGGAGAAACGCATGTCTAAGAAACGCCTGATCCTCAATCTCTTCGAGATGAACTGCGTCAGCCACATCACCCATGGGTTGTGGCGGCTGCCGGACAACAACCGGGAGCGGTTCAACGACATCGAGTACTGGACCGAACTGGCCCAGTTGCTCGAGGAGGGCGGCTTCGACGCGGTCTTCCTGGCCGACGTCATCGGCACGTACGACGTGTTCCGCGGCTCGGCGGCCACCTCGATCCGGGAGGGCCTGCAGATCCCCAACAACGACCCCGCGTCGGTGGTACCGGCCATGGCGGCGGTGACGAAGCACCTTGGCTTCGGCATCACCTTCTCCACGACGTACGAGCCGCCGTTCGCGTGGGCCCGCCGGATCAGCACCCTGGACCACCTCACCAAGGGGCGGGTGGGCTGGAACATCGTCACGTCGTACCTGCCCAACGCCGCCCGCAACTTCGGGCACGACGGCGAGGTCGAGCACGACACCCGGTACGAGAAGGCCGACGAGTACCTCGACGTCCTCTACAAGCTGTGGGAGGGCTCGTGGGACGACGACGCGATCGTCGCCGACCGCGAGGGCAACGTCTTCGCCGACCCCGCCAAGATCCGCCCGATCCACCACGAGGGCCGGTGGTTCAAGGTGGAGGGCCCGCACCTGCCCTCGCCCAGCCGGCAGCGCACCCCCGTGCTGTTCACGGCGACCGCCAGCGCGGCCGGCACGACGTTCGCCGGCAAGCACGCCGAGGTGGTCTTCACCGGCGGACCCAACGTGGAGAGCCTGCGCAAGACGATCGCCGGTATCCGGGAGGCGGCCGTCGCGGCCGGCCGGCGGGCCGACGACGTCCGCTTCGTCAGCATCGCCGGGGTCATCGTGGCCCCCACGGAGGCCGAGGCCAAGGCCAAGCTCGCGCGCTACCAGGACCTCGCCAGCCCCGAGGGTTACCTGGCCCACACCAGCCTGCCCTGGGACCCGACGGCCTTGCCGCCGGAGCTGAGGCTCAAGGACGCGACCGACAACGACGGCGGGGTCGGCCGCTGGCGCGTCTTCGACCCCGAGCAGACCGTCGGCGAGTTCGTCGCGGGCTTCGGTGACCTGGGTCGCCAGCCGCTGCTGGCGGTCGGCAACCCCGAGCAGGTGGCCGACGAGATCGAGCGCTGGCTCGACGAGGTCGGCATCGACGGCATCAACCTGCTCCAGTACCACTCCCACGACACCACCCGCGACTTCATCGAGCTCGTCGTGCCCGTCCTGCGCGAGCGCGGCCGGCTGCGCCGCGAGTACGACCAGCACGAGACCCTGCGCGACCGCATCTTCGGCGAGGGGGACCGGCTCCCCGACCGCCACTTCGGCACCCGCTACCGCGGCGGTGCCCATCTACCGGTGAGCGGCATCGCCGACCCGGCCCAACCACACAAAAAGGAAGCACTGGTATGAGAAAGCCCCTCGCTGCTCTCGCTAGCACTGCCCTGCTCGCGCTCACCGCCTGCGGCAGCACCAGCGTCGGCGCGGCCGGCGGGACTCCGAAGACCGGCGGCACGATCATCTACGGCCACGTCCAGGAGCCGCCGTGCATCTTCGGTGGCTGGATCCAGCAGGCGTACATCTCCCGCCAGGTGCTCGACGGGCTCGTCACCCTGGCCGAGGACGGCAGCATCAAGCCGTGGCTGGCGACGCAGTGGTCGGTGTCGCCGGACGGGACGACGTACACCTTCACCCTCAAGGACGGCGTGAAGTTCACGGACGGCACGCCCGTCGACGCGGAGGCGATCGCCTGGAACTTCGACTACTGGGAGAACCAGGGCGGCAACGGCACCGCGAAGGTGTCCATCGACCCCTACTACAAGTCCGCCAAGGCCGTGGACGCGACCCACGTCGAGATCAGCCTCAACAAGCCCTACCCGCCGTTCCTGACCCTCATCACCCAGGGGTACTTCGGCATCCAGTCGCCCACGGCGTTCAAGGCCCGTACCGAGAAGGAGAACTGCGAGAAGCCGATCGGCTCGGGCGGCTTCATCGTCAAGGAGTGGAAGCACGGTGAGGAGGTCGTGCTCACCAAGAACCCCGACTACACGTCGTGGCCGGCCACCGCGAAGCACGAGGGCCCCGCGATCGTCGACGAGGTGCGCTGGAAGTTCGTCGCGGACGGCGTGTCCCGTTACGCCTCGCTGAGCACCGGCGAGTCGCACGTCGTCTACGAGGTGCCGACGGTGAGCTGGAAGGACGCGGAGTCCAGGTACCAGACCATCCGCTACATCACGCCCGGCAAGCCGGTGTCCTTCTACATCAACACCAAGGTCGGGCCGTTCACCGACAAGCTGGTCCGCCAGGCGTTCGCGTACGGCGCCGACCGGAAGGCGGCGGTCGAGGCGGGCTTCCACGGGGTGATCCCCTACGAGGGCAACCCCGCGGTCAGCCAGGCCACCCCGGGCTACGACGCCGAGGTCGCCAAGGCGTACGCCTACGACCCCGCCAAGGCGGGCCAACTGCTCGATCAGGCCGGCTGGACGGGCAAGAACGCCGACGGGATCCGGACCAAGGACGGCAAGGCGCTGACCATCAAGCTCGTCTACGGCGCCGGGTTCATCTTCACCCAGGAGGGCGCGACCGTCCTGCAGGTGCTGCAGGAGCAGTGGAAGCAGGTCGGCATCGGCGTCGAGCTGGTCCCGGCGACCATGGCCGAGCTGTGGGGCGGCAAGTTCTCCGACCCGAGCACGTTCGACGCCACACCGTCGTACTGGACCAGCCCCAGCTCGGCGATCCTGTGGATCGTCTGGCGTCCGTCCACAACGGACAATCCCAACGGCAGCAACCGGTCCTTCTACAACAACGAGACGCTGTCGCAGACGATCCAGCAGGCCAACACCGAGCAGGACGTGACGAAGGCGAACGCCCTCTACGGCCAGGCGCAGAAGATCATCCAGGACGACGCGGCGGGCATCGGGCTCTACACCCAGAACTCCACGTACGCGATCGCCCCGAACCTCAAGGACGTCTGGCTCGAGAAGAGCCAGGGCGAGCCGGTGTTCTCCGATGCCTACTTCACGGAGTGAGACGGCAATGATCAGAAGGATCGTGGTCAAGGTGGCGTCCTCGGTGGCCGTCATCGTGGCGGCCGCCTCGGTCACCTTCTTCGCACAGCTGGCGGTGCCCGGCGACCGGGCCACGGCACTGATGAACCTGCAGACGGGGCAGGACAAGAAGTGGACGGCGCAGGAGTTGGCTCCGCTCAACGACCGGTACGGCTTCGACGACCCGATCGTCGTGCAGTACCTGCACTACGTCACCGGCCTGTTCCGCGGTGACCTCGGTACGTCGTACACCCAGAAGCGCCCCGTGCTTGAGGTGATCGGCGGGCAGCTGCTGCCGAGTCTGACCCTGACCGTCGCGGCGCTGGCGGTCGCCTGGCTGCTGGCGCTCGGCGTGACCCTGCTGACCGTCAAGCGGGGGCGGCTGCTGTCCGGCCTCGGCAGCGCCTGGGAGGCGCTGACGGCCAGCCTGCCGCACTACTGGGTCGGGGTCGTCCTGCTCGTGGTCTTCGCGGTCCAGCTCCGGGTGTTCCCGATCATCGGGGCACCAGCGCGTGGGGCACGGTCCTGCCGGTGCTGACCCTGGCGATCCCGCTGGCCGGCTTCCTCGGCCAGGTCACCCGCGACGAGTTCGAGCAGGTGCTGGACCAGCCGTTCGTGACCACGGCCCGGACCCGGGGGATGTCCGACCTGGGCGTACGGCTGCGCCACGTCCTGCGGCACGCCGTCGTCCCGGCGATCACGCTGTCCGGCTGGGCGCTCGGCGCGCTCATCGCGGGTGCCGTCATCGCCGAGAACATCTTCGGCCGGCCGGGGATCGGGCAGGTGCTGGTCACCGCGGTCAACACCCGCGACCTGCCCACCGTGTCCGGCATCGTGCTGGTGGTGGCGGCCGTGTACGTGGTGGCCAACCTGCTGGTCGACCTGGCCTACGCGGCGATCGACCCGCGGTTGGGAGGTGCCCGGTGACCGCCCAGACGTACGCGCCGGCCCGGGTGATTCCCCGGCTGCCGTCGATCGGGACGGTGCTGGCCCTGCTGGTCGTCGGGTTCGTCCTGGTCGCGGCGATCGCTCCCGGTCTGCTCACCGACCGCAGCCCCACCGCGATCGACCTGGCCTCGACCCTGCAGCCGCCGTCCTGGCAGCACCCGTTCGGCACCGACGACGCCGGCCGGGACCTGCTCACCAGGGTCATCTACGGTGCCCGCCAGTCGATGGGCATCGGCCTGGGCGCGACCGGGCTGGCGTTCCTGATCGCCATCGGGCTGGGGTTCACCGCCGCGCTGGCCGGCGGTGCGGTCGACGCGGCCATCACCCGGCTGCTCGAGGTCGCCTTCGCGTTCCCGGCGCTGCTGCTCGCCCTGCTGGTCATCACGGTCCGCGGCCCGTCGCTGGCGACCGAGATCATCGCCGTCGGCATCGGGTCGGCACCCGGGTACGCCCGGATGGTCCGCGGCCAGGTGCTCGCCGTACGCCAGGCCGGCTTCATCGAGGCGGCCGCGGCCCTCGGGCACCCACGGTTGTCGGTCATCCGCCGGCACCTGTTCCCGAACGCGATGCGGCCCCTGGTGGCGGTCGCCACCCTGGGTGTCGGCCAGTCGGTCGTGTGGGCCTCCGGGTTGTCGTTCCTCGGCCTGGGCGTGCCTCCACCGAGCTCGGAGTGGGGCGCGCTGCTCGACGCGGGCCGCCTGCACATCACCACCTCCTGGTGGCTGGAGATCCTGCCCGGCCTCGTGATCGTCCTGGTGGCGCTCTCGGCGACGTCGCTCGGGCGCACCCTGCAGAACCGACTCGGAGGAGCCTCCCGATGACCACTGTGGACAGCCGTCTGGAAGACCGGATAGACGTGGAAACCCGTACCGCCCCGCTGCTGCGCGTGGAGAACCTGCGGGTCTCCTTCGCGGGCACCGATGTGGTCAAGGGCATCTCGTTCACGGCCCGGCCGGGCGGCTGCCTGGCCATCGTCGGCGAGTCGGGGTCCGGCAAGAGCGTGACCGCCCGCACCCTCGTGGGGCTGACCGGTGCCCACTCGCGCGTCACCGCCGACCGGCTCGACCTCGCCGGCACCGACCTGCTGCACACCTCCGAGCGCGCCTGGCGGTCGCTGCGCGGCAGCCGGGTCGGCTTCGTCCTCCAGGACGCCCTCGTCTCCCTCGACCAGCTCCGCAGGGTCGGTGACGAGGTGGCCGAGCCGCTGCGGCTGCACGGCTGGGGCCGGCGCGCCGACCGGGCCGCCAAGGCGATCGAACTGCTCCGGTCGGTCGGCGTACCCGAGCCGGAGGTTAGGGCGCAACAGCGGCCGTACGAGCTCTCCGGCGGCCTGCGCCAGCGCGCCCTGATCGCCTCGGCGATCGCGCTGGATCCGCCGCTGCTGATCGCCGACGAGCCGACCACCGCGCTCGACGTCACCGTGCAGGCCCAGGTGCTCGACCTGCTCGCCGCCTCCAAGGAACGCGGCACGTCGATCATCCTGATCAGCCATGACCTGTCCGTCGTGGCCCGGATGGCCGACGAGGTCGCCGTCATGCGGGACGGCGAGATCGTGGAGTACGGCCCGGCCAGCCAGGTCCTCTACGACCCGCGGCACGAGTACACCCGGATGCTGCTCGATGCGATCCCGTCGGAGCACACCCGGGGCACCCGGCTCACCACCCCGACAGCGCGTACCCGCCGGCCGGTGGACGAGGGCACACCGGTGCTTGCGGCCAGCCACCTCACCAAGGTCTTCCGGGGCCCCGACAAGGTGGACCGCACGGTCGTCGACGACGTCTCCTTCGAGCTGTTCGGCGGCGAGACGCTCGGCATCGTCGGCGAGTCCGGCTCGGGCAAGACCACCCTCGCCCGGATGGCGTTGGCGATACTTGGGGCCACCGCGGGGGAGGTGCGGCTGCGCGGCGAGCCGTGGTCGGCGCTGTCGCCGGCCCAGCGCCGGCCGCTGCGCCAGCAGGTGGGCGTGGTCTACCAGGACCCGCTCAGCTCCTTCGACCCGCGCTGGTCCGTCGGGCGCATCCTTATCGACGCGCTGTCCACCGCCGCCCGCCCGCCAAGCTCCAAGACCGAGGCCCGGGAACGCGCCGTGCGCCTGCTCGAGCAGGTCGGCCTGCGCGAAAGCCACCTGAACGCGGCGCCGCTGCGCCTGTCGGGCGGGCAGCGGCAGCGGGTCGCCATCGCGCGGGCGCTGGCCCCGGCGCCGTCCGTCATCGTCTGTGACGAACCGGCCTCCGCACTCGACGTCTCCATCCAGGCCCAGGTGCTGGACCTGCTCACCGACCTGCAGGACGACCTGGGCGTGAGCTACCTGTTCATCTCCCACGACCTGGGCGTGATCCACCACGTGAGCGACCGGATCCTGGTCATGAAGGACGGCCGGGTCGTCGAGCACGGCACCGCCGACGACGTCTTCGACCGGCCGCGGCACGCCTACACGCGGCGGCTGCTCACCGCCGTACCCCGGCTGCGGTCGTCATGACTGAGCTAGCTGGCGCTCGCCTCCGCTCGCGCGGGTGCATGACCGGAAAGGTGCCCGTGCTCGCGGCGGCCGAGGCGGTCGCGGTCGCCGCCGAGCTCGCCGCCATCTTCGCCCGCGACGCCGCCGAACGCGACGCGAACCGCCTGATCCCGCTGGTCGAGCTGGACAGGCTCAGCGAGTCCGGGTTGCTGGCGATCACCGTCCCCGCGCCGTACGGCGGGGCCGACCTGCCCACGGAGACCGTGGCGGAGGTGTTCCGGCTGCTCTCGGCTGGCGACCCCAACATCGGCCAGATCCCGCACAGCCACTTCGTCTACGTCAACCAACTGCGCCTGCGGGGCACCGACGCCCAGCAGAAGCTGCTTTTCGCGGAGGTCCTCGCCGGTCGCCGCTTCGGCAACGCCCAGTCCGAGGCCAACACCCGGCACGTGCGCGACATCAGGACCACCCTGACCGCCGACGGCCCGGGGCGCTGGCGGCTCAACGGTCGCAAGTTCTACGCCACCGGCGCCCTGCTGGCCCACCGGATCCCCGTGCTGGCCCACCTGGGGCCGGACGGCCCGCTGCACGTCGCCTGGGTGGACCGGCACGCCGGGGGCGTCGAGGTCATCGACGACTGGAACGGACTGGGCCAGCGCACCACCGCCAGCGGCTCCGTGGTGCTGCGCGACGTGGACGTACCCGACGACCTCATCACGCCGTTCGCGGTCACCTTCGAGGGGCCGCAGACGTACGGCGCCTTCGCGCAGGTGCTGCACGCGGCGATCGACGCCGGCATCGCCCGCGCGGCGCTGACCGACGCCGCCACCTTCGTACGCGAAAAGAGCCGGCCCTACCCGGACGCGCAGGTCGAGCGGGCCGCCGACGATCCCCTCGTGGTGCAGGCGTTCGGGGAGATCGAGCTGGCCGTGCGGGGATCCGAGGCGCTGCTGGCCGAAGCGGCCCGAGCCATCGACCGGGCCAACGCCGACCTGACCGCGGCGTCCGCGACGGCCGCGTCCCTGGCCGTCGCCGCGGCGCGGGCGGCCACCACGCGGGCCGCCCTCGATGCCGGCAGCCGGCTCTTCGAGGTGGCCGGCACCCGGTCCGCCGCCGCCGGGCTGGGCCTGGACCGGCACTGGCGCAACGCCCGCACCCACACCCTCCACGACCCCGCCGCGTGGAAGGTCCAGCACCTCGGTCGCTGGGCCGTCGACGGCACCCCGCCCCCCAACCACGGACAGGTGTGAGCCATGACCGACCTGAAGTTCCACTGGTTCCTCCCCACCAACGGCGGCGACGGCCGGCACATCGTCGGCGGCGGCCACGGCACCCCGGCCGGTACCGGCGGGCGCCCCGCCTCGGTCGCCTACCTGGGCCAGATCGCCCGGTCGGCCGAGCAGCTCGGCTTCGAGGCCGCCCTGACCCCGACCGGCGCCTGGTGCGAGGACGCCTGGATCACCACCGCGATGCTGAGCAGCGTCTCCGAGCGGTTGAAGTTCCTGGTGGCGTTCCGGCCCGGCCTGGTCTCGCCGTTCCTCGCCGCGCAGATGGCCGGTACGTTCCAGAATCTGTCCGGCGGCCGGCTGCTGCTCAACGTGGTCACCGGGGGCGAGAGCCACGAGCAGCGGATGTACGGCGACTTCCTCGACAAGGACGCCCGCTACGAGCGCTGCGGGGAGTTCCTCGACATCGTCCGCGCGCTGTGGTCCGGCAAGCCCGTCGGGGTCGAAGGAAAGCACTTCCAGCTGTCCGACGCGGTCCTGGCCCAACTGCCCGACCCGGCGCCGCTGATCTACTTCGGCGGCTCGTCGCCCGCGGCCCTCGACGTGGCGGCCCGGCACGTCGACGTCTACCTCACCTGGGGTGAGCCGCCGGCCGCCGTCGCCGAAAAGGTGCGCCGGGTGCGTGAGCTGGCCGAACGGCAGAGCCGGACGCTCGCCTTCGGCCTGCGGGTGCACACCATCGCCCGGGACACCGCCGAGGAAGCCTGGGCGGAGGCCGACCGGCTGCTGGCCGGGATCTCCGAGGAACGGATCCGTGAGGTCCAGGCCGGCCTGCGCCGCAGCGAGTCCGAAGGCCAGCGCCGGATGCTCGCGCTCAACGGCGGGACCAAGGACGGGCTGGAGATCTACCCGAACCTGTGGGCCGGCGTCGGACTGGTACGCGGCGGCGCCGGCACCGCGCTCGTCGGCAGCCACCAGCAGATCGCCGACCTCATCGAGCAGTACGTCGAGGCGGGCGTCACCGAGTTCGTGCTCTCCGGCTACCCGCACCTGGAGGAGGCGTACCGGTTCGGCGAGGGGGTGCTGCCCGAGCTGTCCCGCCGGGGCGCTGGCGGCACCCGGCGCCCGTCCGGCAGTCGGCGTCCGCCGTACCCTTCGGCGCCGCGGCGCCGACCGAAAAAGGAGTCGCGTCGTGACCGTGCTGCGCACCAACCAGGACCTCGACCCCCACCGGTTGCGGGAGGTGTTCGGCATCTTCCCCAGCGGGGTGGTGGCCGTCGCCGCCCTCGTCGACGGCGCGCCCGTCGGCCTGGCCGCCAGCTCGTTCACCTCGGTCAGCCTCGACCCGCCGCTGGTGTCGTTCTCCATCGCGAACACGTCGAAGACGTGGCCCGACCTGCGCCGCGCGGCGCACCTGGGCATCACGATCCTGGCGGACCACCACTCCACCGTGGCCCGCCAGCTGGCGGGCGCCGTCGGCCAGCGGTTCGACGGACTGCCGCTGACCGCGACGGGCGAGGGCGCGGTCACCCTCGACGACGGGCTGGCCACATTCGACACCACGATCCATCGCGAGGTGCTCGCCGGCGACCACACCATCGTGCTGCTGCGCCTGCACGCCGTACGCCACGCCGGGCAGGCGGATCCATCGCCGCTGGTCTTCCACCGCAGCCGGTTCGGCCGGCTCCAGCCCGGCTGACGCCCGCCCGCCTGACGGCCGCCTGGCCGACTGGAATGTGGACGATCGCCCGTTCGCTGTCCACTGTGTACGTCTTACTGTTCTTGTTGTGCATGTGGGGGTGCTCGGGCCGACGGAGCTTGCCGTGGATGGTGTGCTCGTCGACCTCGGTGGTGTCAAGAAACGCATGGTAGTGGCGGCTTTGGCGCTCCACGCCGGCCGTCCGGTCTCGGTCGACTCTCTGATCGACGTCTTGTGGGGCGAAGACCCGCCGCCGACCGCGGTCCCGACGCTCCATGTCTACGTCGCGGGAGTCCGCCGGCTGTTCGAGCCGGACCGTCCGGCGCGCGCCCGGCCCCGCGTCGTGGTGACGGTGACCCCGGGCTACGCCCTGCGGTTGCCGGTCGGTGCGGTGGACGCGGCGGCGTTCGACGCGGCGGTGGACGAGGCACATCGGCGGTTGGGGGCCGGTGTGGTCGCCGCCGAGGTGCCCGCTCGCCCGCGGCTCGCCGCCGAGGAGTTGGTCGGGCTGGTCGGCCAGCTGGACGGCGCGCTGGCGTCGTGGCGGGGCGAGCCGTACGCGGACCTGGCCGATGTGCCCGCGGCCGTCGCGGAGCGCGCGCGGCTGGAAGAGCTGCGGGCGGTGGCGCTGGAGGACCGCGCGGTGGCGCGGTTGGCGCTCGGCGAGCACGGTACGGTGGCCGCCGAGCTGGAGGCGTTGACGGCCCGGCATCCACATCGCGAGCGGTTGTGGCTGCTGCGGGTCCTGGCCCTGGCCGGGTCGGGCCGGCAGGCCGACGCCCTGGACGCGCTGCGGCAGGTGCGCCGGATCTTCGCGGACGACCTGGGACTGGATCCCGGAGCCGCGCTGCAAGGGCTGGAGGCCGCGGTGCTCCGCCAGGACCCGGCGCTGATCTGGCGCCCCGACGAGGGTACGGGCGCGCGGCAGGCACCGGGCCCTGTCCCGAGCCTGCCGGCGGTCGATGTCCATGACTCTCCGGTGCGGTGGCCCATGGTGGGCCGGGTGGACGAGCTGGCCGCTCTGTTCGGGCTGCTGGACCGGGCGCTCGCGTCGGTACCGAGTTTCGGGCTGCTGGTCGGCGAGGCGGGCATCGGCAAGACCCGGTTGACCGAGGAGTTGGCGGCGCTGGCCCGTACCCGGGGGTTCGCGGTGCTGTGGGGGCGGTGTTCCGAAGACGAGGGTGCGCCGCCGATGTGGCCGTGGGTCGGTGTGCTGCGCGCGCTCGCCGACGCGGTCCCGGCCACGGACCTGCCCGCGGCCGCCCGCGACGACCTGGCCGAACTCTTCGAGCTGCTGGCGATCGGTCTCGGGCGGGGTACGGAGCCGGCCCATGACCCGAACGTGGCGCGGTTCCGGCTGTGGAGCGCGGCGACCCGGCTGCTGGTGGCCGCGTCCGGAGCGCGGCCGCTGCTGATCGTGCTGGACGACCTGCACTGGGCCGACCCGTCGTCGCTGCGGCTGCTCAGCCACCTGGTGGAGGAGTTGACCGGCGGCCGGGTCGCCGTCCTCACCACCCGGCGGCCCTACCCGGAGCCCACCGGCGCGCTGGCGCGGGTCGCGGAGCTGCTGGGGCGGCAGCACGCGCTCCGGCTGGACCTTTCCGGCCTGTCGGCGGCGGCGACGTCCGCGCTGGTGGAGGCCGTGGCCGAGCGCAAGGCCACCGCCGCCGAGGCGGAGACGCTGCGGGAACGCACCGAGGGGAACCCGTTCTTCATCGTCGAGCTGGTGTGCCTGATGGGGGACCGGCGGGACGCGCTGCCGTCGGCGGTCACGGACGTCGTCACCCGGCGCGTCGCCCGGCTGCCGGGGGCGACCGGTGACGTGCTGCGGACCGCCGCCGTCATCGGCCGCCGCTTCGACCTGGCCCTGCTCGCCGACGCGGTCGGCCGGGACGAGGAGGCCATCCTGGACGACCTCGACCCGGCCCTGGCCGCCGGCGTGGTCGGCGAGGAGGAGACGGTGGACCGGTTCCGGTTCGCGCACGCCCTGGTCCGGGACGTCGTGTACGCCGGCCTGCCGGCCGCGCGACGGGCCCGGCGGCACGCGGTGGTCGCGCGGTCCCTGTCGGCGCGGGACGGCGCCGCCGAGCGGCTCTCCGAGGTGGCCCGGCACTGGCTGGCCGCCGGGCCGGCGCACGCGCCGCGGGCCTGGCGCGCGGCCGCGGCCGCCGCGGCGCATGCCGGGGACCTGTGCGCGTACGAGGAGGAGGCGGCGCTGCTGGCGGCGGCGCTGGAGGCGCAGCGCGGCGACGGCGCGGCGACCCCGCTCGACCGGTACGACCTGCTGATGCTCCGGGCGGAGGCGTGCCGGTGGCTGGCCGACCGCAACGGGCTCACCGAGGCGATCACGGCCGCGGTGGCCGAGGCCGAGCGGATGGGCGACGTCGTGCGGGTCGCCCGCGCGGCGGTGGCCGCGACGGAGGGAGCGTTCTTCCAGCTGCGGCCGTACGGCCAGACGGACGAGGAGGCGATCGCGGTCCTGCGCCGGGTGCTGCGCGACCTGCCGCCGGACGACGGCGAGCCGCGCTGCCGCGCGCTGCTGACCCTGGCCGGCGAGCTGTACTACGGCGACGCGTCGGCGTACCGGACGGCCCTGGTGGAGCAGGGCATGGCGATGGCGCGCCGGATCGGCGACCCGGCGCTGCTGGTCTGGGCCTGCCAGACCGCCTTCGTGGCCACCTGGCGGGTCGACACCGCCGACCTGCGGATGAGCTTGTGCGATGAAGGGCTGGCCGCGGCGCAGGAGCTCGGCGACCCGGTGCGGGAGGCGATCCTGCGCACCCAGCGGGCGATCGTCGCGGCCGAGCTGGGGCGGATCGCGGAGTTGCACGTCGAGGTGCGCCGGGCCCGGGCCGTCGCCGACCGCCTGCGGCTGGACCACCTCTCGATCATCCTGACCGAGGTGGAATGGCCATGGCTGGCCATGCGCGGACAGGCCGGTGACGTCGAGCGGCTGCTGGCGCGACAGCGACGGTTCGCGGAGCTCACTTCGGTCCCGCAGTACCAGGTCGTCCTGTCCATCAGCATGGCGCACGGGTTGCAGTGGCGGGGTCGGGCACACGAGATCGCGGACATCTACCAGGAGGCCATGGACCGCAGCGCCCTGCCGATGGAGATGAACACGCTCTGGGGGCTGGCGCGCGGCGACCGGCTGGCCGAGGCGCGCGTCGCGTACCAGCGGTGGGGCATCCCGCTGACCAGCAACGACTGGGGGAGCCTAATGGAACGTTGCCAGGCCGCGGAGGTCGCGTTCGGGCTGGGCCTCGCCGAGGCGGCGGCGGAGATCTACCGCTGGCTCGCACCCTACGCCGGCCGGTGCTGTACCGCGGGTTTCGGCGGCGCGCTCGGCCCGGTGGACGCCTTCCTGGCCCTGGCCGCGTCGGCGGCCGGCGAGCGGGACGCGGCGGCCCGGCACGCCGACGACGCCCTGCGGCTGTGCGCCGAGTGGGACATCCCGCTCGCCGCGCAGTGGGTGCGCGAGCAGCGGGAGCGCGGCGGGTTCTGACTCAGACGCCCTACGCCCGCGGGTAGCCGAACGCGGCGCGCTCGCGCCGCTCGAACGGGCGCCGCCAGAACAGCCGCCACAGGATCGCCAGCGGTCGCGGGACCGCGGCACGGATCCGGGTCCGCTCGGCCGCGGACAGGCCGGCCAGCACCCACGGCACCATGAACGGGATGTCCCGCGGCCGGTACGCCGACGCGAAGTGCTCCTTCCCGACGCGTTCCCAGTCGGCCGGGGTGAGATGGCGCTGCACCAGCGCCATCGCCTCGCTCTCCTCGTGGGCCAGGTGCCGGGACAGCCGCTCGCCCAGCGCCACCACGCGTACCTCCAGCGCGTCGAGGGCGTCCGGATCGGCGTGACCGGCGAGCCGGTCGAACCCTTCGGCGCAGGAGCGCAGCAGCGGGTCGATCTCGGTGTGCTCGGCTTCCATCGCCGCCAGGGTCGCCCGCCCGGCCGCGTCGCCGTCGGCGTCGACCCGCGCCAGCAACAGCGGCCACAGCCCTTCGTCCTCGCCGTGGTGATGCTTGTGCAGGATCCCGGCGAACCGCGCCCAGCGGGCGGCCAGTGCCGTCCACGCGGCGCGGTCCTCGGCCGGTGTGTGCAGCACCGCGGCCCGGAACGCCGCCAGGTCGCGGCGGAACGCGTGATGCATGACGTACATCCCGCCCAGGTCGACCGGACCGGGCGGAGCCGCCGCCTGGCCCGGCAGCGTGATCTGTTCGACCCTCGTCGCGGTCATGTCGCCGCCCCTTTCCGCGTCGCACCCAGGCACGTGCCGGGACGCGCCCACCGTGCGCCCGCGTCCTTGGCGCCGGCTTGCGCCCGGCTTAAACCCGCCGCGCGAGGGCTTAAGCGCCGCCCAGCCACGCGGCAAGCGGCTCGTGCGACGGTCCAGCGGATTCGACAGCCATGACCGAGGAGCACACGATGCGCACCACTCGAAGACCACGGTTCGGCCCCACGATCGGCCTGGCCGCCGCCGTGGCACTCGCCGTACTTACCCAGACCGGGGCGGTGCCGTTGACGCCGGCCGCGTTCGCGCCGGCGGACCCGCTGCCGCGGGCGTACCAGGTGACCAGCGTGGCTGAGGCCGGCACCGCCGCCGACGGCGTCGACTATCTGGCCCTGTCCGCCGACGGGGGTACGGCGGTGCACCTGGCGCCGCGCGGCGAGGACCCGCCCGTGCTGGTCGCCACCACAGTGGACACCGGCGACCAGGAGGTCGTCGGGGTGGGCCTCGCCGGCCAGCCGGTACCGGAGGTGGTGGCCGCCGCGGTGAGCGCGGACGGCCGTACCGTGGCGTTCTTGGCACAGGGATCGAGCGCGGCGGAGCTGAACCTGCCCGCGAGCGCCGACCCGGAGATCACCCAGGCGGTGTTCGTCCGCGACCGGCTGACCGACGCCACCGTCTGGGTGCCGATCCCGGACCTGGGCGTGCCGGCGTCGCGGCACCTGCTGAACGGCATCGCGCTCAGCGCCGACGGCACCCGCCTGGCCACCCGGATCTCGTTGCCGCTGCCCGAGTACGCCGGCCTGGCCGCCGAAGGCGTGCTGCTGGCGACGCTGTCGGCCGGCACCGCGCCGGCGTCGCGGGTCGTCCGGCCCGAGGACCTGGTGCCGCCCGGGTCCGACCCGGCCGCCGTCAGGCCGGAGGTTCGCGGCTTCGCCCTGTCCGGCGACGGCGCGGTGCTCGCCGTGAACGCGCGGCGCGCGAGCGCGCCGGTGCTGCTGCGGTTCGCCGCCGGAACGGGCGCGCGGCTGCCGGCGGACCGCGCGTTGACCTCCGCGCAGGGGTCGGCCTGGTGGCCGAACCTGGACCACACCGGGCGCCGGACCGCGCTCGGCGGCAGCGCGAACGGCGTGGTCATCGCCGATCTGACCGCCGGGCCGCAGGCCGACGTCACGCTGGACCCGCGGACCGTCGCGCCGTTCGTCTCCGGCGACCTGGACATGCTCGGCAGCGCGGCCCCGTCCCGCGCGACGCTGAGCGCCGACGGCTCCACTGTGGCGTTCAACTGGGTGGGTGCACTGTGGACGCAGCCGGCGCAGGCCGGCAAGCCGGCCCGGCTGGCCAGTCCCGGCCTGGACGGCCGGATCGCCGACCCGCTCCCCGGCGAGATCCCCAGCTATCCGGACGCGGCGATCGCGCCGTCGATCGGCGCCGACGGCGCCGTGCTGGCGTTCCTGTCCACGAGTACGGCGTTCGTCGCGCCGCGCACGGATGAGCCCGGACCGCCGCGCCTGTACCGGTCGGTGCCCGCCGACGCGCCCGCCCCGAGCTGGCCCGACGGGGCGCGGCTGACCACCGTGCCGGGCACCACCACCGTCGAGGTGACCTGGCCGGCGGCGAACGGCACCCCGGCGCGCTACGAGGTCGCCGTCAACGGCACCGCGGCCGCGACCGTCGCGGCGCCCACCACCCGGACCGTACTGACCGACCTGCGACCCGGCTCCACCGTGGACATCGCGGTGGTGGCCCGGGACGGGTCCGGCCGCGCGTCGGCGCCGCTGACCGCGCAAGTCACCCTGCTCACCGACCTGCCGCCCGGCGACGCGCCGCTGTCCGCGATCGCCGGACCCGGCGCCCGCGTGGGCCTGCAATGGGAAGCGGCAACGATGTCCGGCCTCACCGGCTACCGGATCCTGCGCGGCGGGGCCCGGCACACCGACCTCACCGCCGACACCACCTCCTATGTGGACACCGGCGTCGCGAACGACACCGGCTACACCTACCGCGTCGCGGCCCTGCGCGGCGACGAGGAGATCCGGCTCACCCGGGACGCGACCGTCCACATCGACAAGCTGACGATGGGCCAGACCGCGACGCACCTCCCGCCGGTCCTCGGCACCGGGTACCTCGCGCTGGGCCGCCAAGCCACCTTCGCGGTCGTCGGCGCCCCGGGCTTCACCGGCACCGCCGAGCTCACCGTGCGCACCGCGACCGAACCGGCCAAGCAGGTACGCGTCACGCTCGCCGAGAACGAGCCCGGCCGGTACACCGGCGCCTGGACCATCGCCGAGGGCGTGGTCGAGGTCGCCGGCGGCACCCTGCGCCTGGCCGACGGCGGGGGAGGGGCCCTGGACCGCCCGGTCGCCGGCCTGCCCAAGCCGGTCGGCGGCCTGGTGCGCGCACACGTCGACGCCCCGGCCGGCGACGCCGCCGGCGTACGCGTGCAGATCTGGAGCGACAGCGGGAAGACCGGCAGCGTGCAGCTGCTGGCCGGCGACGCCGACCTGCAACTGCCGGTCGCTCCGGCGGACGACCACCGGCTCACCGCCACCCGGCCGGACGGGCTACCGGCCACGCCGGCCCGCACGCTGGCGGTCGGCCGCGGCGAAGCCGTCGCGGTCGACGTCGCGCCGAGCGTGCCGGCGTCCGCGACGGTCACCGTCCTCGGCGGCGACGGCCGCCCGATGTCGGGGGTCGCGGTCGACGCCGCCGGGCCGTCCGGACCCCGTGCCGCCGTCACCGACGACAACGGGCGGGTGCTGTTCGCCGGCCTGGACGCCGGCGCCACCATCACCGCCACGGCACGGCTGTCCGCGGGCCAGCTCGCCGCGTACGGACTGGCGGGCAAGCCGGGCGCGCGGGCGACGCTGCGGCCGGGCGACAACCCGATCCAGGTCGCCGCGACCGCGCTGCCGCGGGTCCGGGTCACCGGTACGGTCGTCACCCCGCAGGGCAGGCCCGTCCGCGCGAGCGTCCTCATCATCCAGAACCTGCACGGCTCCGGCATCAGCGTCCGGACCGAATCCGGCGACGACGGCACCTGGAGCGCCGCCGTCCATGGTGGACTCGACGCACCGACCAAGATCACGGCGGACTTCGCCGGTGGCATCGCGGCCACCCTGGTCACCGTCGGCGACCAACCCCCGCCGCCGGTGCGCCTGGTCGTGCCCGGCACGCACGGGTACGTCGTACGGCCGACCCTGCGGGTGAAGATGCTCGACGCCGAGGCGACCGAGCAGCCGCTGAACTACAACAACGCCACCCACTTCGGTGCCACGCTGACCTGGCCGGATGGCAGCGCCACGGTGGGCGAGACCACGCCGATCCGGGTGACCCCGGGCACCGGCGTCCAGCTCTGCGTCGACGGCGCCCAGGTCGGCCTGCCCAAGGGTTGCGCCGAAACGACGGCCGGCGACAACCCCCACCTGCCGATCGTGGTTGCCGTCGAGGAGCGCGCCCGGTTCACCGCACGGATCCTCGACCCCACCGGCGCGCCGGTCACCGGCCGTACCCGGGTCAACATCCGGGCCGTCGACGGCACCGCCGAGCTCAACAAGGAGGAGGACGGCGCGGACGTCTCGATCAGCGCCCGGGTGCCCGGGGCGTACGTGCTGACCGTCCGGTCCGGTACGGCCACCTTCCGGCGGGTCGTCCAGGCCGTGGACGGGCAGATCACCCAGCTCGGCGACCTGCGACTGAGCGCGGTGGGCATCCTGGACGGGGCGAAGTCCGGGTTCTCCGCCGTCGACGACGCCGTCCTGCCCGGCGGTCTGGTCCGGCTCCGCGCGGACCTCGCGTACCGCAGCCCGACGACCGCCGGCACCGCGCGGATCACGCTGCCCGACGGCGTCACGGTGCCTGAGGGAGGAGTGCTGCTCGGCGACGCGCCCGCCACCTACACGATCGAGGAGGGGCAGCCGGACGTCCTGGTGGTCCAGCTCCCGCCGGCGCCGACCCGATCGCTTCGGGTCTTCGCCCACGCACCCGGGCAGGCCGGCCTGCGCCTCGGGTTCGGCCTGTCGGTGACGGCCGGACCGCAGACCGAGCCGGTCAGCACGGTCACCGTGCTGTCCGGGCACGTCAGCCTGACCGCCGGCGCCGCCAACGCCGCCGGGCGGGTCGCCGTGTCCGGCCGCGCCCCCGCCGGGTCCACCGTCGTCGTACGCGAGGAAGGCGCCGAACTCGTCCGCGCGACCGCCGGCCCCGGCGGGCTGTGGCACGCGGTCCTGGACCTCGGCGCGGGCGACGACGTCCGGCACCACCTGCTCCGCGCCGAGGCGGCGGTCGGCGACCAGGTCCTGGCCTCCAGCCCGGTCCAGGTCACGGTCGACCCGCACGCCGCGACGCTGCTGGCCGTGACGATGGCCCAGAACAACCGCGAGGTCACCTTCCGGCCCGCGGACGGCGTCGCCCGGTTCCCGTTCACCGCCGAGCCGGGCCCGGGCATCACGCTCACGGCCAGGTTCAGCGGCGCGGTGACGAACGTCGCCGGCCGCCTCGACGACACGATCGCGCCGATGCAGCCGGTGCCGGGCGAGGCGAACGCCTACCAGGTGCACTTCCCGGTGGGCTTCGACGGGCTCGGCGACGTCTCGGTGCTCTTCGACCCCATCGTGGAGCGCCCGACCCTGCCGGTACCGCCGATGCCGGCGGACACGCTGATCGACCCCGAGGACGCCACCCTGGCCGACCCCGTGGTCGACGGTGCGACGGTGTACCAGGACTTCACCGCGCCGGCACCGCGGCTGAGCCCGGGGGCCCGGCTCACTGGCCGCTTCACCGTCACCAAGCTGGACGGCTACCAGCCCAGCGCCGAGGATCGGGCTCGGGCCAAGGCGGCCGGCGTGGCCGTGTACGAAACCTCCATCCAGGCGTCGACGCCGGACGATGTCGCGCGTACCGGCGAGCTGGCCGTGACGGCGTCGATGGTCGCCGACCTGTCCACGTTCGGTTCGGCGGAGCCGACCCAGTTGGGCCGCACGGCGGCGGCGCTCGGCTTCTACACCGGCGCTGCACGTGTCGGGTTCACCTGGGCGTTCAACGGCGTGACCAACGTGGAGCAGGCATGGTCGGCCATCGCCGAGAAGGTCGTCGGCGGCAAGTACGGCACGGTCGAAAAGCTCCAGAAGATGGCGCTGGAATGCCACGACAGCGCCATGAGCGAGGCGTTCCAGAACTCCGTGCAGAGCCTGATGAACCAGGCCCTGGCGATGGACGCCTTCAACGCCGGGGCCAATCTGGCCGCCGTGCTGGTCGCTCCGGCGAGCGTGGGCATCCTGAGCGTGGCGATCTGGGGGGTGAGCTGGGGAGCCGGAAAGATCTTCGAGTACATGTTCGACAAGCGTGCCGAGGAGTTGCGCCGGCAGATGCTCGCCGAACCGCTCTGCCGGCGGCCCGAGCTGCCGGACACGGTGCCGGACCGGGGCGTCCGCCGCCACGGCATCGACGTCGATGACGCGGTCGATCCGGACGCCCAACCGATCTGGATCTACGACCCCTCGGGCGTGGTCTACGAGGGCACCTTCGACCGCCCGGTCACCGGTGCCACCGCCACGCTCCTGCACGCGCCGACCCCGGACGGTCCCTGGACCGTGTGGGACGCCGAAGAATTCGGCCAGACCAACCCGCTGCGCACCGACGACGCCGGGCGCTACGCCTGGGACGTGCCGGAGGGCTGGTGGAAGGTGGCGTACACAAAGGACGGGTACCTGCCGGCCGAGTCGAGGGTGCTCAAGGTCCTGCCCCCGCACACCGACGTACACGCCAATCTGGTCCGCGCGGGACTTGCCACTGTGGACCGGGTCGAGGCCGACCGGGACGGTCTGACCGTCACGTTCAACCAGCCGATGCGGGCCGACCAGGCGTTGGGTGGACTGCTCGCCGTGACGGCCGGCGACACACCCGTCGGCGGCCGGTGGACGGCGGTGTCACCCATGCCCGCACCGGCCGGACACCCGTACGCGGGTGAGCCGCTGGCGACCGCGTTCCGGTTCACCGGGGAGCGGCACACCGGCCAGGTCAGCGTCGGGGTCGACCCGTCGCTGCAGGACCACGCCGGCCGGGCGGTGGCGCAGGGCGACCAGCGCACCGTTTCCGTCGACTGGTCCGGCCCCGACCGCGTGCCACCGCAGGTGACCGTCACCGGGGTGACCCATGGCGCCACGTACTCGCTGGGCACCGTTCCACATGCTAGTTGCTCCACTGTGGACGACGGCTCCGGGGTGGCGACCGAGGCGGCGCTGTCCGTCACGGGCGGCACGCCGGCCGGGGTGGGGCAGTTCACCGCGACCTGTGCCGGCGCGGTCGACAAGGCGGGTAACCACGCCGCGCCGGTATCGGTGACCTACACGGTCGGGTACGTCTTCACCGGCTTCGCCGCGCCGGTGGACAACGCCGGCGTACTCAACAAGGCCACGGCGGGCCGGGCGATCCCCATCGTCTGGCGGGTCACCACGGGTACCGGCGCCCCGGTCACCGGCCTGACCACGGCCACGCTCACGGCCACCGCGCTGGACTGCCCGACCGGCGGCCGGACCGACACCATCGAGACGTACGCCAACAGCGGCTCGGGGCTGCAGAACCTCGGCAACGGGTACTACCGGATCAACTGGAAGTCCCCGAGGTCGTACGCCGGTAGCTGCAAGACGCTCCGCCTCGACCTGGGCGAGGGCCCGTCCACCGCACACACTGCACTGTTCCGGTTCGTTCGCTGAGCCGGCTCGGTCGATAACCCCGACCGGTGCCCCGCCCGCCGTCGCGGCAGGCGGGGCACTTGAAACAATCGAAGCAGTTCGATAATCTCTGCGACACCTGAGGTAAGCGCTTTCCAGTCATCAACGGCTCCGCCGCGCGGGCGACAGCCGGCAGTCGTCCGCGCCCCATCCCCACGGAAGGTCCGAAAATGACCAGAACCAACAGACGCGGCAGACCCCTACGGGCGGCTCTCATAGCGGTCATCACGCTGGCCGCGGCCGGCGTGGCCGCTGTCGTCGGCGCCACCAACGCGTCGGCCGCGACGATCGACACGAGCGCCTGGTACCAGCTCGTCTCCCGGCACAGCGGCAAGGCCATCGACGTCTGTAGCCAGTCCACCGCCGACCTCGCCTGCATCCAGCAATGGGCGCGCGCCAACCAAACCAACCAGCAGTTCCAGTTCGTCTCCTCCGGCAGCGGCTACTACCGGCTCAAGGCCCGCCACTCGGGCAAGGTCATCGACGTGCTCAACTGGTCGACCGCCGACGGCGCCAGCCTCGTCCAGTGGCCGGACACCAACGGCGCCAACCAGCAGTGGCAGGTGCTGGACACCGACAGCGGCTACGTCAAGCTGATCAACCGGAACAGCGGCAAGGCCCTCGACGTCTGGGAGTGGTCGACCGCGGACGGCGGACGGCTTTCGCAGTACACCGACACCAACGGCTGGAACCAGCACTGGCAGCTCGTCAACGTCGGCGGCGGCACCACCACGCCGCAGACCGGCCTCGCCGGCTGGGGCACCCAGGGCGGCGGCACCACCGGCGGCGGCAGCGCGGCCACCACGACCGTCAGCAGCGCCTCGGCGCTCACCAGCGCGCTGAACGCCAGCGGCGCGTCAGTGATCCGCGTCTCCGGCACCATCTCCTGCTCCGGCATGCTGGCCGTGTCGTCGAACAAGACCATCCTGGGCAACTCCGGTGCCACCATCTCCGGCTGCGGATTCAACATCTCCGAAGACAGCAACGTCATCGTGCGGAACCTGAACTTCACAGGCTGGAACGACGACGCCATCAACGTCCAGTACTCCACCCGGGTCTGGATCGACCACAACAGCTTCTCCAACGGGTACGACGGCGCGGTCGACATCAAGCGCGCCTCCGACTACGTGACGGTGTCCTGGAACCGGGTCTTCAGCCACGACAAGAGCATGCTGCTCGGGCACGACGACGGGAACGGCTCCGAAGACCGCGGCCACCTGCGCGTGACATACCACCACAACTGGTTCGACGGCACCAACCAGCGCCACCCCCGGGTGCGCTTCGGCAACCCGGTGCACGTCTACAACAACTACTACGGCAACGTCGGCTCGTACGGTGTGGCCTCCACCATGGAGGGTTGCGTCATCGTCGAAGGCAACTACTTCGAGAACACCGACGACCCGTACCACCGCGGTGAGGGCGACTCGCCCGCCGGGTCGCTGGTCGCCCGCAACAACCACTTCGTCAACTCCGGCAGCGGGGACGCCGGTGGCAGCTGCGGCAGCATCCCGTACTCGTACACAGTGGACACCGCCAGTGGCGTCAAGGCCAGCGTGACCGGCGGCGCCGGCGCCGGCCGGATCAGCGTGTAGCCCCCAGAAAGCCCAGTGTTCCGGGCGTTCCTCAAGCAGACTCGCTCTCTCTGAGGAACGCCCGGGACGGTACGCTCCGCCCTGTGATCCACATGAGGCCGTGTCTGGTGGCCGCGACGGCGGCCCTGCTCATGCTCGTCACCGGCTGTGGCGACCCGGTCCGGCCGTCCGGTGCGACGCCCTGGAGTCCTCCGGCCACCCGGATCCGGGCGACGCCACGTGGCCGGACCACGTCGCGCTGGACAACGAAACCGGCGCGTTGGCGGCCCCCGGGTTCAACGCCCTGGTCGACACCGCCGCCCCCGGCTGGGCGGAGTCGCCCGAGACCACCGCGGCCGAACTGCTGGACCTGAATACGCCGTTCGACGGCCCGATCGAGATCTACCTGCAGCAGCAGACCGAAGAGAGCGATTCGGTCGTGACCGTGACCCTCACCAGGTTGGGCGACGACTCGGTCGAGGCGAGGCGTTTCCGCGTCGTGCTCACCCGGGGCGACGACGGGCGGTACCGGTTCGTCTCGGGTGAGTGGAGCCAGCGCTGCCACTCCGGGCGGGGACACCGCAGCTTCGCGGCCAGCAACTGCTCCTGAGGACGACCGAGCGGCCGCTAGACGCGGGTGATGCGGATCGCGTCCGCGATGACGTAGCCGGTGCCGGCGGTCCAGCGGCTCACGCCGACCCGGTCGCCGTCCCCGGCGGGGAGCGTGAACACGCCCAGCGACACCCACTGGCCGCCGTTGAGCCTTTGGTTGACCCGGACGCTTTGGTTGCCGTCCGGTGTGACGATGAGGTACGGGGTGGAGTCGTTGTAGCCCGGGTCGGCCGGATACCACACGGACACCTCGTAGCTGGCGGTCGCGGGGATGTTCGCCCGGTACCAGGCGGTGTCGCTGGCGGCGATCGGTTCGGCGAAGCGGTAGTCCGGGCCGGAGCGCTCGGCCGAGTAGCTTGACGTGCCCCAGTTGGTGCTCGCCGTGAACTGGCCGGCGGTGGTGTTGTCCACGATGACGCTGAAGGCGGGCGGCTGTGGCTCGGTGCCGCCGGCCACGTCCAGGTAGTTGCGGTCGATGCTCATCTGCACGCCGTTCCAGGTCTCGGTGACGTCGCCGGCGTACTGGTGCAGGCGCTGGTGGTTGGCGTAGTAGGCGTCCGGGCAGTACTGGCCGGCGTCGGTGTCCGCGGCGCCGTTCCACCAGGCGAACCACAGGTGGTCTACGCGAAGGTACCGGGTGTCGTTGTAGGCGCCGCACACGTCGGCGATCCCGGACGACCCGCTGGAGTACATGCCGGACAGGTAACCCAGCGCGTGCAAGCGTTGCGTCCAGCCGGAAAGGTACGACAGCACGGCCGCCTTGCACGACGCGGTGGACGGATAGTGCTCGATGTCGTTGTAGATCACGCTGCCGGCGGGGATGCCCAGCGCCTGTGCGGCGTTCACCGCGCTGGAGGCGGCCGTGGCGCCTTGGGACAATGCGGTGGCCGTGTCGCTGGACATCTTGGGCGTGCGGGTGCCACACGGCGCCTGCATGCCCAGCTCGATGGGGATCAGGCGCCAGCCGTTGTTGGTTTGGTTCGTCACCCAGGTCGCCGTCAGGTTGGGCTGCGCGCACGAGCGGCTCGCGCCACTGATGTAGATGCCGATCGCGCCATACGGTGAGCCGGTTCGCCAGGCGTTCATGGCCGACTGGGACGGTGCCGCGCAGGTGTCGAAGCCCCGGCCGAGGTAGGTGCCGGGCTGAGGTCCGCCGGCCGCCAGCGCCGCGACGGCGGTGGTTTCCTGGGTACGACGGGACAGCAGGCGCGCCTCGCTGAGCTCCTCGGCGTTCTGGCCGAGCGTCGCGGATGCCAGGATCCGGCGGGCGTCGTCCTCGGTGTCGGGCGTGTGCGCGGCGGTCACGAGTACCCCGGCACTGGGCACCGCGACGTGGATGGTGTCGCTGTGTGACGCCGGTTGGCGCGCGGTCGCCGTACCGCGCGGGGCGATGGCGGTCTGTGCGGTGACGCGGTCGGCGGAGGCGTCGTCGATCGGTTCGATGACGATGCCGATGGTGCGGCCGGCGAGGTCCGCGGGGCAGGCTGCCTGATCCGCCGGACGTCCGAGGTAGACGGTGGGTACGTCGAACCGCACACAGGCATCCGGATCGGCGGCGAGGTCGACCATCCGCCAGGTGTCCGGGACGGCAACCCGGTAGCCGTGGTAGCTGACGGTACGAATGCCGTCCCCGGCCCGCGCGTGGCTAGCGGCGCCGGCGCCGGCTGTCGCGGCGACCAGACACGCCGCGCTTGCCATGATCCGCCTCATCCGCGACCTCCGGAAGAAATCTCCGCGTTGCAATAGATCAATGGAAACTTCTTACCATATATCGACAGATGTTGTCACGGTGTCGCGCTACCCGTTCTCCGCTTCGGTGCTCACGAGCAGGTCACTGCCCTGGTCGGCGCCGACACCGGTGCGGCGCCGCCGAGCAGGCCGCCCGGGTCGACCAAGAACGCGCGCCAGTCCACCTCGCCGCCGTGCGTCGCCGTGGGCCGCGTCCCGCCGCCCGCGTCCCGCCGCCGCGCGGCGATCAAGGACCGCGCCGTCGATCAAGGGCGAACGGTCGTGCTTTGATCTCCGATCCACGACCGTTTGCCCTTGATCGGCGCGGAAATCCTTGATCGGCGCGTGCGCTGTGCGCCGCGCGCCGCCTGCCGCCCGCGCGCCACGCGCTGTGCCGGGGTCGTCGCCGTGTGTCGGCTGCGTCCCGTCGCTGCGCGGCGATCAAGGACCGCGCCGTCGATCAAGGGCGAACGGTCGTGCTTTGATCTCCGATCCACGACCGTTTGCCCTTGATCGGCGCGGAAATCCTTGATCGGCGCGTGCGCCGCGCGCCAAGCGCTGTCCGTGGGCCAAGCGCCGCCCGCGCGCCAAGCGCCGCCCGCGCGCCAAGCGCCGCCCGCGCGCCAAGCGCCGCCCGCGCGCCAAGCGCCGCCCGCGCGCCAAGCGCTGTCCGTGGGCCACGCGCTGTGCCGGGGTCGTCGCCGTGTGTCGGCTGCGTCCCGCCGCTGCGCGGCGATCAAGGATCGCGCCGTCGATCAAGGGCGAATGGCCGTGACTTGATCTCCGATCCGCGGCCGTATGCCCTTGATCGGCGCGGAAGTCCTTGATCGGCGCGGGCTGTGTCTAGTGTCGGGGGGTGATCACGCATCAGGTGAGTCGCGAGCAGGGGCGCCGGATCGCGGTGCGGGCCCAGTGGCTGCACCGGGACCGGCCGGCCGGATTGCTGGAGCTGGTCCGGCAGCTGACCCTCTTGCAGGTGGACCTGACCCCGGCCGTTGCACCGAGCGCGGATCTGGTCGCCTGGAGCCGGCTCGGCTCGGCGTACTGTCCTGCGGATCTGGAGGCGGCGCTGGGCGACCAGGCGTTGATCGAGTTGCAGGGCATGATCCGGCCGGCCGAGGACCTGGCACTGTACCGGGCGGACATGGCCGACTGGGACCAGCGCGATGAGGTGGGCGGTTGGCACAACACCTACCGGGACTGGGTTGCGGCCAACCGGGGCTGCCGGCTGGACATCCTCGACCGGCTGCGCACCGACGGTCCACTGCCGGCCCGGGAGATCCCGGACACGTGCGACGTGCCCTGGAGGTCCACGGGCTGGACCAACAACCGCAACGTGCTGCGCCTGCTGGAGCTCATGGAGGCACGCGGTGAAGTGGCCGTGGTGGGGCGGCAGGCCGGCCGGGACCGCCTTTGGGATCTGGCCGAGCGGGTCTTCCCCGACGACAACGTGGTACCCGCCGTCGAGGCGTCGCGGCTGCGTGCGCTGCGGCGGCTGCGTTCGCTGGGCATCGCGCGCGTGAAGGATGTCAAAGACGTGGGCGAGCCGGCCGTGATCGACGGGGTACGGGGCAACTGGCGGGTCGACCCGGCTCAGCTGGATCAGCCGTTCTCCGGTCGGGCGGCCCTGCTGTCTCCCGTCGACCGCCTTGTCTACGACCGTAAGCGGATGGTGGAGATCTTCGAGTTCGACTACCAGCTGGAGATGTACAAGCCGGCCGCAAAGCGGCGTTGGGGCTACTACGCGTTGCCGATCCTCTACGGCGACCGCCTGGTCGGCAAGCTCGACGCCGCCTCCGACCGGCCGGCCGGAGTGCTGCGGGTCAACGCCATCCACCAGGACGTGCCGTTCAGCAAGGCGATGAGCACGGCGATCCACCAGGAGATCGAGTCGCTGGCGACGTTCCTGAACTTGAAGCTGCAACTGCCATGAACGCCCTCATCCGCTTCGTGTCACTATCGTCCAGTGCAACTGGACGATGTGTGGCTGCGGTACCGGCGCCAGGCACCGTGGGTACTGCGCGGAGTCAGCGTCGGCCTGCGCCCGGGTGAGGCGGCAAGCGTGATCGGCCGCAACGGGGTCGGCAAGTCGACCCTGCTCAGGCTCGCCGCCGGCCTGCTGCGGCCGCAGCGTGGAACGGTCCGGGACCGTCCGGCCCGGGTCGGCTACGTGCCCGAGAGGTTCCCGGCGGATCAGCCGTTCACCGCTCGCCGGTACCTGCTCGGGATGGCCGGGGTTCGCGGCCTGGCGGCGGCCGCCGCCCGCCACGCGGTTGATGGCTGGGCCGAGCGGCTGCACTTCGGGCGGCTGCTGGACACGCCGATGGCTGAACTGTCCAAGGGGTCGGCGCAGAAGGTCGGCCTGATCCAGGCCGTGCTGTGCTCACCGGATCTGCTGATTTTGGACGAGCCCTGGGAAGGGCTGGACGCGGCCACCCGGGCGGAGGTTCCGCTTATCGTCGGCGAGGTGACCGCCGCCGGTGGCCGCGTGCTGATCAGCGACCACCTTGGCAGCGCCGGTGAGCTGCCCGGCGTCCGCCGCTGGGAGCTGGTCGACGGGAGCCTTTCCGAGGCCAGCAGCGACCTGGTCGAGTGTGTGATCGAGGTGGCGGTGGCGACGTCCGACGTCCCGTCGGCCGTCGCTAGCCTGCGTGCCGCGGGGCACCAGGTCGTCGGAGTGCGGGTGTACGAGCAGGAGCCGACGCCATGACCGCGATGATCCGGATGCGGCTGAGCGGGTTTGTCCGTACCGGGCGGGCGCTCGCGCCGCTGCTCACCGCCTTGGTGGTGCTCGGCGTCATCTACGGCGGCGGCCAGGCGCAGGCCGGTGAGGCGTACGGGTTTTCCGCCGCCGTGCTGTTTGCGGTGGTGGCCTGGCAAACACAGATCCTGCTCAATGTCGAGCCTGACGTGCAGCGGCAACTGTCTATTGTGGCCCTCGGTCGGCTCGGCCGGGAGATCGCCGCCGGGCTCCTCGCCGCTCTGGTGCCGGCGCTTGGCTTGGTGGCGCTCGCTCTGGTGCTGCCGTGGCCGATCGGCGGGATCACAGGCCCGGAACGGCCGGGCGACCCGTCGCTGGTCTCGGGTGTGGTCGCGGGCGTATGGGCGCACCTGCTGCTCGTACCGCCGGCCCTGCTGCTCGGCGCGCTGGCCAGCCGGGCGGTCGTGGGCAACGCCGCTCGCGGGCTTGCCGTGCTCGCCGGCGGTACGATCCTCGCGTTCGTCTTCGGCACCAAGGGCTCCCCGGTGCCCTGGCTGGCGCCGCCGCTGTTGCCGACCGCGCGAGCAACCGTCGACGGGCTCGAACCGACCGCGCTGGCGCTCCAGACCGCGGTGGCATCGGGGTGGGCGTTGGTGGCGCTGGCGGGATACTTCGCATTGCGCCGACGCAACACGTAGGCGCCGACCGCGAACACGCTTTTACCGGACCGCTATCACCCGGGCTCGCACACTTTCGAGCTCCTGAGCTGAAGCCGTTGACGCGCTCCACATTGGTCTCAGGTCGTCGCCACGCCAGCGCGGCACCACGTGTGAATGGAAGTGAAAGACTTCCTGGCCGGCGGCCTCGCCTGTGGAGTGGGTGACGTTCACGCCGTCGGGAGCGAGTGCCGCTCGCAGTAGCGCGGCGACGCGGTGCACCATGCGGGCGACGTGCTCGTGGGCCTCCTCGGAGATCTCCCAGACGTTCCGGGCATGCCCACGTGGGACAACCAGGCAGTGCCCCGGGCTGGCTGGAGCGACGTCGAGGAACGCCACGCAGTGCTCGTCCTCAAGGATCCGATATGCGGGTGATCGACCCGCGACGATCTTGCAGAAAATGCACTCGTCCACGTCGCCCATCGTCGCACCAGGCCAACCGGTGGACGCGGTCCGTACGGTGGTGGCATGACGGCGACGGGGTATCGGCTGGCGATCGACTTCGGTACCACCACGACGGTCGCGATGCTGGTCGGGCCGGACGGGCGGGTCATTCCGTTGCTGTTCGACGCGTCGCCGTTGCTGTCCTCCGCGGTATGCGCCGGCGACACCGTGCTGACCGGTGCGGACGCCTTGCGGGCCGCGGTGTCCGCGCCGGCCGGCTTTGAGCCGAACCCGAAGCGGCGCATCGACGAGGGTGTGGTGTGGCTCGGCGAGCGGGAGGTGCCCGTCGCCGAGTTGATCGCGGCGGTGCTGGGCCGGGTGGCGGCGGAGGCGCGTCGGGTGGTCGGCGGCCCGCCGGCTCAGGTGGTGCTGACCCATCCGGCGAGTTGGGGTGGCGGCCGGTGTGGTGTATTGGTCGACGCCGCGCGCCGGGCGGGGCTGGGCGAGGTGGGTCTGGTCGCCGAACCGGTGGCGGCGGCCGCGTATTTCGCCGCCGTGCTGGGCCGGCAGGTCCATTCCGGACAGTGCCTGGTCGTGTACGACCTGGGGGCCGGCACCTTCGACGCCGCCGTGGTGCGGTTGTCGCCGGCCGGGTTCGAGGTCGTTGCCGCGGACGGGCTGGCCGACGTGGGCGGTCTGGACCTGGACGCGGTCGTGGTGAGTCACGCCCACGCGGCGACCGGCGACGCCGGCTGGCCGCGGCTGGACGAGCCGCGGACCGCCGCGGACCGGCACGCCCGCCAGGCGCTGTGGCAGGGCGCCCGCGCTGTCAAGGAGCAGCTGTCCCGCCATCCCGCTGCCAGCCTGCACGTCCCGCTGGTCGACGCCGAGGTCCGGTTGACCCGCGATGAGTTCGAGCGGGCGGTCGGGCCGTACCTGGCGCGCACCGTCGCGCTGACCAGCGCCATGCTGACCCGGGCCGGTGTGCGGGGGGAGTGGGTCGCCGGGGTGCTGCTCGTGGGCGGCGGCAGCCGGATCCCGCTGGCCGGCACGCTGCTGCACCGCGCGATCGGCATCGCGCCGACCGCGATTGACCATCCCGAGCTCGTCGTCGCCGAGGGCGCGCTGCGGGTGGGCTCCCGTACCGGTGCGCCGCCGCCGGCGTACCCGAAAGGCAGTGGTACCGCGGTGCGGCCGGCGGCTCACGACGGCGGCCGGCCGGCGCGGCGCCTGGCTGTTGCCGGTGCGGCGGTGGCCGCGGTCGCTGCCGTCGCCGTCGCCGCGGTCATCCTGTGGCCGGAGGGGACCACCGGCGAGCCCGACGCCACCGGGTCGTCGCCGGCGACGACCCGGTCCGCGGCCGTCCGGCCGACCACCGAGCCGACCGTCGGCGCCGGTTCCGGCGCCCTCACCGAACTGCGGGTCACCACGCTGGTGGAGGGCGACGGCGAGCGTACGCGGGCGGGCCAGACCCTCACGGTGCACTACGTGGGGGTTTTCTACACCACCGGGGAGCAGTTCGACGCCTCGTGGGACTCCGAGCCGTTCACCTTCGCACTTGGTACCGGAGTGGTCATCCGGGGCTGGGATCAGGGCCTGGCCGGCGTGCGGGTCGGCAGCCGGGTGCAACTGGACATCCCCGCCGCTCTGGCCTACGGCGACAACCCCACCCAGGGCCAGCCGGGTGGACCGCTGCGCTTCGTCGTCGACGTGTTGTCCGCGCAGTAGGGTCAAACCGTTGTGAGTAGCGCGTCGAGCGGTCGGGGCAGGGTATCCCGGCCGACCGCCGCCTCGACGAACAGCCGCGCGTAGCGCAGGTTGCGGCGCGAACTGCTGCGCATGAACCGGTACATCTGCGCTTCGAGATTCCGGTCGCGCCAGGCGGGCTGGCTCTGGAACGAGTGGAACGATCGGAGGTCGCCCTCGGAGGCGAAGAGTGCTTCGACCCCGGCGGTGCCCACGGCGCGGATCAGTTCCTCCTCCAGGTCGTTGACGCAGACGTAGAACCCGAGGTGCTCCATGTCGGCGCGCGTGCGGGGTGAGCCGAGATGGGTCGCGGCCAGTCCGCGCCGGAATATCTCCTCCTCACGCAGGTCGCACAGACCGGCAAGTCGCACCCTGGTGCCAAGCGGGCCCAACCTCGTCAGGAAGCGGCCGATCGCGTGCGCCCCGCCGATCGGCACGATCACGACCCGCTCCGCTTCGAGATCCCGGCCGCGGCACACCGCGGCCGTTTCCAGTGCGATCTGGTCGCTGATGCCCTCGACGAGCACCACGGCCGTGGCGGACTCGACCTTCGCCAGGGCGCGGGCCGTCGCCCGGATCGATGCGGCATTGCCACCCAGGCGGCCATCGAGCGCACCACGAGCAAGCTCAATCATGTCGGCGCGCCGGGCCGTGGCCATGACCGCAATCATGGGCGATGCGCAAGGCGGCCGACAAGCGATTAACGATCTCGCCTCCAGCCGGCGACGGGGTGACCATTCGAGGCCGGGAGAATGTGGTGGGTGAGCGTCGAGTCAATTTTGCTTCTTGTCCTCGCCGCCGTCGCGGTGGTCGTGGCGGTGCGCTGGGTCGCCAACCGGACCGGTTTGCCGGCCGCGGCGCTGCTGCCGATCATCGGCATCGCGTACGCGCTGCTGCCGGGGCCCAACGTCACGCTCGATCCGGACATCATCCTGACGTTCGTGCTGCCACCACTGCTGTACAGCGCCGCCTTGGACTCCTCGCTGATGGCGATCCGCCGCAACCTGCGTACCGTGGTGAGTCTTTCGGTGGTCTTGGTTTTTCTCACCGCACTGGTGATCGGGTTCGGCTTCGCCTGGTTCGTCGCTGGCGCGACGCTGGCCGCGGGAATCGCGGTCGGCGCGGCGGTCGCGCCGCCGGATCCCGTGGCCGCGCTGGCGGTCGGGCGAAAGGTCGGTCTGCCGCCCAAACTTCTCACGCTCACTCAGGGCGAGGGGCTGCTCAACGACGCCACCGCCCTCACCATCCTGAGTGTGGCCGTGGCGGCGGCCACGGGGGGCGGCTTCTCGGCGCCCTCCGCGTTTGGTCAGTTCCTGACCGCGGCGGCGGGCGGGGTCGCGGTGGGCGCGTTGGTCGCGTTCGGCATCCGGATGTTGTCGCGGCCGCTGGGCGGCGACCCGCTGATGGTCAACGCGGTCTCGCTGGCGACCCCGTTCGGCGCCTACCTGATCGCGGAACGGATTCACGTCTCTGGCGTGCTGGCGGTCGTCGTCGCCGGGCTGATCGTCGGGCACCACACGCCGCGGTCGGCCTCGGGCGCGAGCCGGCTGCAGACGACCGCGGTCTGGCGGCTGGTCGATTTCCTGCTCGAGGGCTTCGTGTTCCTGCTCATCGGTCAGCAGTTGCCGGAGGTCGTGCGTGGGCTGGCGCAGTACGACACCTCCACGATCGTCATCGCGGTCGCGATCACGGTGGGCGTGGTGCTGCTGCTGCGGCCGCTGTGGCTGCTGCTGACCCAGTCGCTGCCCCGTTCGCTGCACACCTGGTTGGGCGCTGACGGGCCGGACAAGGACAACGCCAGGAGCCGGCAGGCCCAGCGGCTGACGGGCCGGGAGGTGGCCGTGCTGAGCTGGTCGGGCACGCGAGGTGTGATCAGCCTGGCGGCGATCTTCACGCTGCCGCTGGTCACCGACAGCGGCGCCCCGTTCCCCGATCGCGACCTGCTACTGTTCTGCACCTTCGTCGTCGTGATTGTCACCCTGGTGGGACAGGGCCTCACCTTCGCGCCGATCGTCCAGGCGCTCGGGCTGCGGGCGAACGAGACCGACCAGGCCCGGCTGCGCAACGAAGCGCGTTCGGCCTCCGTGGAGGCCGCCCTGGATACGCTCGACGAGTTGGAGGCGCAACAGCATGACAACGTCCACACCGACGTGATCGAGACGATGCGCGGGCAGTTGCGCGTCCGGCTGAACCGCTACCAGGGCCGACTCGACCTGCTTCGCGAGACCGACTCGGCCGACCTGCCGGTGTCGCCGCGATACGAGGCCGCGTTGCACGTTCGCCGCGTGGCGATTGACGCCCAACGGGAGGAGCTGCTGCGCTGGCGCGATGCCGGCCGCCTGCCGGACGAGGGGTTGCGCGTGCTCGAACGCGAGCTGGACCACGAGGAACGACTCCTACCCGACCGACCACGCCGGTAAGGACGGAACAGTGAGCACTTTGGAGACGGAACGCACGACCAGCCATGTTGGCTGCACGCTTGCCCTTGAGGCGTACACACCGGCCACGATCGTGATCCAGATCGCGGCTGCCCGCCGCCCCGGAGGCGCGACGAGTGAACGCCTGGACGTGGTCAACAACACGGTGCCCCTGCCCGTTCAGGAGATCGCCGGACCGGTTGTCGGCCGCCAGAGCCTGGTCCGGGTCCAGCCGGGGCCGTTGACCGTGAGCTATGAGGCGGCGGTCGCGGACCCCGTCACTACGGGGAACGGTGCTCGGGTAACCGATGAGGAGTGGGTCGAGGCGCTGCGCCCGAGCCGGTACTGCCCGGCGGACCGGTTGGCCGGCTTCGCGCACGGTCACTTCGGCGAGCTGCCGACGCCCGTGCAGCGGGTGCGTGCGATCTGCGAGTACGTCTGGCGGCACGTCGCGTACGTCACCGAGACCAGCGGTCCCACTACCGACGCGGTGGACACCTTGTTGACCGGTAAGGGCGTCTGCCGCGACTTCGCACATCTGGTCGCCGCGCTGTGCCGTGCCGTCGACGTTCCGGCCCGGATCGCGTCGGTGTACGCGCCCGGCCTGTCGCCGATGGACTTCCACGCCGTGGTGGAGACCGACATCGATGGCCGCTGGCAGGTGTGGGACGCGACGCGTTCGGCGCCCCGCCAGACGCTGGTGCGCATCGCCACCGGCAGAGACGCCGCCGACATCGCCTTCACGACGGTGATCTCCGGTCGCGTCGACCTGCAGGGCATGACAATCAGCGCGACGGCGGGCGGGGACCTTCCCCTGGACGATCACGACCAGCTGGTCGCCCTCGGCTAACCGGCTACTTCATCGCGTCGAGGAGGGCGGCGACGGCGACGTGGGCGAATTCGACCCGCGCGTCACTGGCCCCGTACGGCAGCCACAGGGTGCCGGCGTGTAGCAGGCCGCCGCAGGAGTAGACGACGTTGGGTACGTATCCGTTGCGTTCGGTGTCGTTGGGTGCCAGCAGCGCACCGGGCAGTTCGGCGATGACGCGCTCGGGGTGGTCCAGGTCGAGCAGGAGGGCGCCGATGGCGTACTGGCGCATCGGGCCGACCCCGTGGGTGAGCACGAGCCAGCCGGCGTCGGTCTCGATGGGTGATCCGCAGTTGCCGACCTGGATCAGTTCCCAGCCGCGGCCGGGCGCGTGCAACGGCACGGGCGGTTGCCACAGGTTCGTGCCGTCGAGTGCGGTCAGGCCGATGGTTTCGCCGTCGGAGCGGCACAGCGCGAGGTGGCGGCCGCCGACGGTACGGGGGAACAGCGCGACGCCCTTGTTGCGGGCGCCCGGTCCGCGCATGGGGGTTATCTGGAAATGGGCGAGGTCTTCGGTGCTGAGCCGGCGCGCCGCGATGCGCCGTCCGTCGTAGGCCGTGTAGGTCGCCTGGTATGCCGCCTCGCCGTCGTCGCCGGTGAATCTGACGAAGCGGGCGTCCTCCATCCCGTTGCTTTCGGCGGGAGTGGCCGGCCACAGGACTCGGCGGTGCAGCGGGGAGTCGGCGGCGAACGTCATGGCGTAGCTGGCGGCGGCGGTGCGGCGCAGTTGCTCAAGGGTGCTCTGGGTGGTGGCGCGGGTGAGCAGGTCGGTCGGGATCCGGCCCAGGGCCCGCTCGAAATCCTCGTCGCCGAACCGCTCAGGCAGGGAGGCCAGAACGTTCGCGGAGACCTCGTTGTCCCACCCGTCCTCGGCGAGTCCGGCGGCGAGCAGGTCGCGTCGATGGCGGGCGCCGGTGCGCTGCCCGGTGACCAGCGGGCCGGACCGGTCGGCGACGGTGAGCCGGCTTCCCGGTCCGATGACCGCGGTGGCGAAGCCGATGGAGGACAGGTGTCCCTCGCCGATCTGGCGCAGGCTGACCGCCACGCGGAGTTGTTCTGTGTCCAGATTGGACTGATCGGGGTGCGGCACCATCGAGGGGTTGCACAGGGCGGCGGCCTCCACGGCGTACTCGTGGCTGAAGTAGGCGCCGACGAGCAGGCGGGCCGTGGGGGATAGGACGCTGGTTCGGGCGACCCGGTGGTGGACGAGCTCGTAGTGGTGCTGGAACGTCGCCGTGAGGTCGTGGTGCCGGTCGCCGAAGCGCGCGAGCGTCTGGTCCAGCAGCTGGCTGGTCTCGTCGTCGTCGAGCTGTGCGATGCGTTCGATGAGGGCGGAGGCGCGGGTCTGCACCAGGGCGGCGTCCTCGCCGGGCACGAAGAGTTTGACGATGACCCGTCCCGGGTCGGGGGTCAGCGTGGGGCCTAGCCGGACCGTCAGATCCGGATGTTCGTCGGTCACGCCAGCCACCTGGCGTGTTGCAGCGTGGAGATGAGCGCGAGGGTCGATTCGGCGCCCTGGTTGAGGTTGGGTCCGTGGGGGGTCAGGCCGTCGTAGGCGCCGCCCGTGGTGGGGTCCCACATCGCGGTGCCGAAGTCGTTGTCGCCGAGGAACCATCCGATGGCCTGCCGTACGCCGGTGTGCCAGGCCGGGTCGCCGGTGACGGCGGCGGCGGTGGCACAGGCGTCGGCGAGCGCCGCGACCTCGATCGGTTGCTGGTCGTACCGGGGCCGTGGCTCGTGGCGCCGCCAGCCGCCGGAGGCGATGACCGAGAGCCGGCCATCGGCGAGCTGGACATCGCGCAGCCAGGCCAGCATCTTCAGGCCGCTGGCGAGCAGCGGCCCGTCGTCGCCCAGCTGGCCGGCGGCGATGACGACCTCGGCGAGGGCGGCGTTCGCGTACGCCAGATGCTGCTCCGGCCACGGCCAGTCCGGGCTGTGTCCGGGGGTACCGATGGCGGTCGCGGCGTCGGCCAGCAGGGCCGCCGCGGCGGCGTTGTCCGGGTCGGCGCGGAGCACCTCGGCGGCGCCGAGCCCGGCGAACGCCATGGCCCGCGGCGCGGGCGACCGCCGGCACGCGCCGAGGGTGAACGCGACGCGGGCCTCCTCGCGGATCCAGCCGGCGGGGCTGCGCGCCGCGGCGGTGCCCAGGCCCCACAGCGCCCGCCCCCACCAGTCCCCGAGGCCGGGCTCGTCCGTCCAGCGCCGGTCGTGGGCCAGCCGGTTGTGGAAGGCGCCGCTGTCGTCCTGGGCGTGGGTGAGGAAGGTCAGGTAGCACTCCGCGAGCCTCAGCACCGATGCGGGCGGATCGGGCTCGCGACTGGTGACGACGAGTCCGCGGGCGACGTCGTCGGTGCAGTAGCCGTGCCGGCGGCGTGCGATGGCGTGTCGCGCGTGCTCGAACAGGCCGGTGTCGTCGGTCAGCCGCGTCAGGTGCGCGAAGCCGGGGGCCGGCACGACGGTGCGGCCGGGTTCGGCGAGGCTGGGAGCGGTCATGCCGGTGCCGCGACGGCGTGTGGGCCGGCGGCGACGACCCGGTCGGCGAGCGCGCCGTAGCGCGCGGCCACCGCGGGCCACATCAGGGCCGGGGCCAGTTCGCGGGTACGGCCGGCGAGGCTCGCGGCCAGGCCGGGCTCGGTCAGGATCCGCCGGATGGCGGTGGCCAGCGCCGCCGGATCCCGGTGTGGGACGAGCAGGCCGGGGCCGTCGGTGAGCAGTTCCACGGCATGGGGGAACGGCGTGGTGACGACGGGGATGCCGGCGGCTACCGCTTCGACGAGGACGCCGGAGGTGACCTGCTCACGCGAGTCGTACGGCAGCACGACGACATCGGCGGAACGGATCAGCCGCCCCAAGGAGGTCTCGTCGCGATAGACCGGCTGGTAGCTGACCGCGTTCGAGATGCCCAGCAGCGCACCGAGCCGGTGCAGGCCCTCGCGGTACGCCTCCCCATGGTGTTCGAGCACCTTGGGATGGGTCTTGCCGGCGATGGTGTAGCTGGGTGCCGGGTTGAGGTCCCGCAGTCGGGCCAGGGCGCGCAGCGCCCATTCGACGCCCTTGCCCGGGCCGAGCAACCCCCAGGTGAGCAGGTGCGGACGCTGGTGTGGTTCGGTGGGTGCCGCGGCGTGGTCCGCCGTGCCGTGGGGGATCACGGAGACCTTGGCGGCATCGACGGCGTAGCCGACGAGCAGCCTGTCGCGGGCCGTGCCGGTCATGGTGACGACCGCGCTGGCGGCGGCCACGATCTGCTCCAGCAACGCCTTCTGCGGGGCGGTGGGCTGGGCGAGCACGGTGTGCAGGACCACGATGCTGGGCACGGTGAGCTGGCGCAGCAGCGGCAGGACATCCGCACCGTCGGGTCCGGGATAGATGCCGTATTCGTGTTGGACGATGGCTACGTCGAAACTGTTGAGCGCCGCGGCCGCGTCCCACCAGCCGCCCTCGCTCCGCGCCGACCAGGTGTGTACGACGTCGAGGCCGCCGGGTTCAAGCCGCCCGGTGGGGGCCGATCGGTCGTCGTCACCGCCGTCCGTGACGCGTACGACGCCGCCGGTCGTGCCGCCCGCCGTGAGGTGAGCCGCCAGGGAGGAGTTGAAAGTGGCCAGTCCACACTGGGTCGGTGGATGGGTACTGAGGAAACCGTAGGTGCCGGCCATGTCGTGCCTTCCGGTCATCGGCCGCCACCATTTGGAGGGCAGCTAGCCTCACGCGTGGAAGGGCGCCCACCGGCCAGCGTGTGTGGCAAGCGGAGCGGGTACGGGGCGGCCGCCGCCTCTGCGGTATCTGGCCCTGCCGCGAACCTACGCCGGATCCTCGGAGGATCCTCGGCTTTTGCGACACTATCAGCCCGGTCCGTCAGCGGATGAGATCGCGGTAGATGCGAAGGTAGTCGGTCACCATCCGGGCGGCGTCGAAGCGCTGGCGGGCCCGGGTCCGGCAACCCGCCCGGTCGATCATGGCGACCCGAGCGACCGCCGCGACCGCCTGCTCGACGGTGTCCACCAGGAAACCGGTCACCCCTCGTCGACGACCTCGGTCATCGACCCGCGCCGGTACGCCACCACCGGCGTGCCGCACGCCATCGACTCGACCACGGACAGGCCGAACGGCTCGTCGAAGGCGATCGGGTGCAGCAGGGCCGCGCTGGCACCGAGAATCTCGCCGCGGCGCCGCGGTCCGACCGAACCGAGGAAGGTGACCCGGTCGCCGTCGATGTGTGGGGCCACCTGTTCGGTGAAATACCGTTCGTCCTGGACGATTCCGCAGATGGTCAGCGGCCGGCCCGCCGCCCGCGCGATGTCGATCGCCGCGTGCGTGCCCTTGTCCGGGTGTATCCGGCCGAAGGCGACGAGCCCCGGCCCTCCATCGGGCGCGAATGGTAGCCCATCGAGGTCAACACCGTGGTACACCGTCGCGACATAGTCCAACCCGTCCGCGCGGTCAGCGTCCGAGATGGACACATAGGCCGAGCCCGCCGAGGCGTACGCGGGCATGATGCCGGCACCGGAGAAACCGTGAACCGTGGTGAGCATCGGGGCGCGGCAAAGCCCGGCGAACGCCAACGGCAGCCAGTCCAGGTGATTGTGCACCAGGTCGAACTCCGCGGACCGGGCCAGCGCGTGGGCGACATGCATCGCCTCCCACACCCGCCCGTCCATGCCGGGTTCATCCGCGTAACCCCGCGGACACACGCCATCCAGGCGGGCCGACGTCACCGAGTCCAGCGTGGCGAACAGGGTCACGTCGACGCCGCTGGCGACCAGGCCCTCGGCGAGCAGGCCCGTCACCTGCTCCCACGGCCCGTAGTGGCGCGGCGGCGTACGCCACGCCACCGGTCCGAGCAGGGCCACCCTCAGTTCGCTCATCCGTCCACCATGGAACTACGTCGTGCTCGCGGCACCCGGTGTGGGCCCTGCCTCAAGCCAGCGGGTACGTCTGCGCGTACGGTTGTCCTCAGGGTACGCGGCGACGCCTCAGTCGCCGGCTCGCGTTCGCGAGCGGGCAGCCCTCCTTCGCCTGCATTGGAGCTTTAAGTGACCCATGAGACAACAACCGACTCGGACGCCTCGGCGGCCGTGTCGTACGGAGGGCTCTTTCTGCCGGTGCCGGACGTCGAGAAGTCCGAGCAGGGGCGGGCCGTGCCCGACGACAGCGAGGCCGCGATGACGCGACTCCGGGCGCCTTTTGAGATCCATCCGGTCGATGCGGCCGAACCCCGTGGATGAGGCTGGGCGGCCGTTGCGTCGCTTGTCCCGCCGAACGGGTGTACGATGAGGCCATCCCGGGACCGACGACATCCACCTTGAGGTGCCCGCCACACCGGCCCACCCCCCGTGAGGGGATGTCATGGCCAACGACCTACGCCGCGTTCGAAACGCGACCGGCGAGCCGACCGCCACAGCGGCGCCGCCGGTACGGGGCGACCCACCTGCCAGGTCAGCCGGCCACCGGGTGCCACGCACCCGCTCCGGGACCGCCTGGTTCGGGATCTGTGTCGCCGCCCTGCGTCGGCTGTCCCGCCGCCAGCCCCACTGACCGGCGCCCCAAAGGACCTCCGCACCCCAACAGGCCCGCCGCCGGTTCCGACTGGTGATACCGGCGACGGGCGGAAGGATCCGCCATCACACGCACCACCGCACAGGCGTTCCTGCGACGAAGGCGGTAACCACAGCAATGCACATCGAAAAGGCTCAGATTATCGCGGTGCTGCGGTCCAGAGGGCTGCACGAGCGGGCCGACTGGGTCGATCGGGAACTTCCCCCGGTCGTCGATACGCACCGGAACGGTTCCCTGCTCAGAATGCTCCACATCGACCCGGCCGCGTTCGAAACGGCCAGGACCTAGCCGCTTAGATCTGGCCTTGATCTGCCTCTCGCTCCAGGGCGTCGAAGTCGCTTTCGGCCACGGTCGCCTCCTCGGGGCTGAGTGTCCCGCGCCGCAGGCCGGCAATCCATCGCCGCAGCCGTGTCACTGATATGCCCTGATTGCGCTGTAGGTTTGCGATGACCCGACTGGCGTCCGCCGCCTGGAGCCGGACGTCCAGTTCGTCAAGGTGGTCACGCTCATCCGGAGCGGGCTGCTGGCCCTGACGGTAGCGGACGACCGCGGCCACACCTGCCGCCGCCAGCGCGGCAACGGCGACGCCGGCCAGGATCCTCGTTGCCTTCGCCATAGCCGCTCCTCTCGGGCCAATCTCATGCTATGCGCGCGGGGCGGCCGTCGCGGCGGCGAAGCGTGAGGCGACCGCCGCGACGGCCGCGTGGAGTTCGGGTCCGCCCTCGACGCGGAACGCGAGCGGCATTCTCGCCAGCCACTCCTGCGCGTACATCGCTGGATTGCTCGTGCTCCCGACGAGCACGCACCCATGTCCCGATGCCTCGAGCCGTCCCATGGGTGGGCGGACCCACGGCGCCACCTCGGCCATGGGAGCGTCGAACACCACGCGGGTGGGGTACTCCCACCCGGTGCCCAGGTTCTCCTCCAGCGCCGCCACCGGGTCGAGGTCGCGGGGCGGCTCGAACTCCTGCGCGGTCCGCTGGACCGCGCCAATCCGGTCGATCCGGTAGGTGCGGATCCCGTCCACCCGATGAGAGTGGCACAGCAGATACCAGCGTCCGTGGCGGACGACGACCGCCCACGGGTCCACCTCCGCCTCCCATACCCTTCCGGCGGCGCTCTGGTACGTGACCAGCACACGACGCCTTGCCGCGATGGCAGCTACGAGCGCGCTCGCGGTGGTGGGATCCGGACGGGCCGAGTCCCGGTCGGGGGCGGCCGACGCGTACGCGCGCAGCGCCGCGGCCTGCCGGCCGACGCTGTCGGGCAGCGCCCGGATGACCTTGCTGAGGGCGGAGCCGACGAGGTCGTCGGCGTCGGTGGCCGCCGGGTGGCCGTCGAGGACCGCCATGACGAGGCCGAGCGCCTCGGGCTCGGTGAAGACGACCGGCGGGAGCCGCGTCCCGCGCCCCAGCCGGTACCCGCCGTAGGGGCCGCGGGCCGACTCGACGGGGATGCCCGCCTCCCGGAGGATCCCGATGTACCTGCGCGCGGCCCGTTCCGTGATGCCCAACCCCGCGGCGAGCTCGCCGGCCGTCGCGCCCGGACGGGTCTGGAGGATCTCCAAGGCGCGCAGGGCCCGCGCGGTGGGGCTGAGATCGGTCGGCATACGAGAACACTAGGTCGCGCCGAGAAGGAACCGGAAGTAGATCGTCCGGAATAGGGCCTAGCGTGATGCCCCATGGACATCTTGCTTGTCGCCGGCCTGTGGCTCGACGGATCCGCGTGGGACGACGTCGTGCCCGCGCTGGAGGCGCCCGGCCACCGCCCGGTGCCGCTCACCCTCCCGGGCCAGGGCGACGGATCCGCGTCCGCCACGCTCGACGACCAAGTGGCGGCGGTGCTCGCCGCCGTCGACTCGGCACCGGACAAGGTCATCGTGGTGGGGCACTCCGCCGCCTGCACCCTGGCCTGGCTGGCCGCCGACGCCCGACCGGAGAAGGTGGCCAAGGTCGTCCTCATCGGCGGCTTCCCGTCCGCCGACGGCCAGCCCTACGCCGACTTCTTCGAGTACAAAGACGGCGCCATGCCTTTCCCCGGCTGGGGCCCGTTCGAAGGGCCGGACTCCGCGGACCTTGACGAGGACGCCAAGAGCCGCTTCGCGTCCGCCGCGATCCCCGTCCCCGAAAGCGTCACCAAAGCAGTGGTACGCCTTGGCGACGAGCGCCGATTCGACGTCCCGGTCCTGCTCGTGTGCCCGGAGTTCACCACCGCCCAGGCCCAGGAGTGGATCGGCGCCGGTGACGTGCCCGAGCTGGCCAAGGCCAAGCACGTCGAGTTCGTCGACATCGACTCGGGACACTGGCCCATGTTCACCAAGCCGGTCGAACTGGCCCGGCTCCTCGCCGCCGCGAGCTCGCCTGGATATTGATGGTTGTCGTGATCTCGTCCGACTGGCACGATGGGAGTTCGTATAGACGACAAACTATTGAGGAGGTCGGCATGAGACCACGCACCGGCATCGTGCTGGCGGCCATGCTGACGTTGGGCAGCGGCTTTGCGGTCGTGGCGGCGACCCAGGCGAGCGCGGCCGCCGGCTGCCGGGTGACGTACACGGTCAACCAGTGGCCGGGCGGGTTCACCGGCAACGCCGCCGTGACCAACCTGGGCGATCCGCTCAACGGCTGGCGGCTGGAGTGGAACTTCGCCAACGGACAGACCGTCACCCAAGGGTGGAACGGCGTGTTCAGCCAGAGCGGCGCCCACGTCACGGTGACCAACCAGACCTACAACGCCGGCCTGGCCACCAACGCCACGGTCACCCCCGGCTTCAACGGCACCTGGACCGGCACCAACGCGGCCCCCACGTCGTTCAGCCTCAACGGCGTGACCTGCACCGGCTCGACCACCCCCGGCCCCGGCCCGACCACCGGCCCACCGGCGCCGACGCCGACGTCCACCGGCGGCGTCGCCTGGACCTCGTCCGAGCAGTGGGGCACCTGGACCAACGGCGGCTACACGCTCTACAACAACATCTGGGGCAGTGGCGCCGGCACGCAGACGATCTGGGCCAGGTCGTTCAGCAACTGGGGCGTGACCGCGAACCACCCGAACACCGGCGGCGTCAAGTCGTACCCGAACGCCACCCGGGCGGTCAACCGGACGCTCAGCTCGCTGGGCACGCTCACCAGCAGCTTCAACGTCACGGTGCCCAGCAGCGGCGCGTACGCCACGGCGTACGACATCTGGGCCAACAACCACGCGTACGAGATCATGTTGTGGCTGAACAAGACCGGCCCGGTAGGCCCGCTCGGGTCGCTGCAGGCCACCGCCACCGTCGGCGGCCACACCTGGCAGGTCTACTCCGGCTCGAACGGTTCGAACGCGGTGTTCTCGTTCATCCGTACCAGCAACACCAACTCGGGAACGGTGAACGTCCTGGCGGTGATGAACTGGATCCGCGCACAGGGCTGGTTCGGTGACGTCACGGTCGGCGACGTCCAGTTGGGCTACGAGATCACCTCGTCCGCCGGTGGCCTGAACTTCACCACCAACAGCTACTCGGTGTCGTTCAGCTGACGTGTCCATCGACCGGTGGACATGAGGTTCGATCAGTCGATCCTGTCGGTGCTGACAGCGCGGCGACCAGCATTTATGCATGACAAGCCGAGCTCTTCTGGCCCTGTTGCCACCCGCCGCGGTCGCCGGCTACGCCACGTGGAAGTGGCCGTCGCTGGTGACCGCGGGCCGCGCGCTCGTCGACGCCGACCCGACCTGGCTCGCGGTCGGCGTCTGCGCGGTCGCGCTGACCTACGTCGCGGGAGCGGTGAGCCAGCAGGGGGCCGTGCCGCGTGCCCTGCCCCGTCGCCGGCTGTACGTCGCCCAACTCGCGGGTGTCTGCGCCAACGCGCTGGTGCCGGCCGGACTCGGCGCGGCCGCCGTCTCACACAGGTTCCTGCGCCGGTGTGGCGTCTCCAACGTTGACGCGGTCACCGCTCTGGCACTCAACAGCCTCGCGGGTGCGGCCATCCAGGCCACGATCCTGGTGGGCCTGTGCCTGGCCGCGCCCGACCGGGTGCCGGTAGGCCGACTGGAACGGGGACCGGTGCAGGTGCTGGTGCTGTCGGTCGCGGTCCTGGCCGTGGCGGGCGCGGTGGCCTGGATCCTGACAAGCAGCCGGCGCAGGGTGCTCCTGAAGCGCGTGCGCGAGCAGTTGGCCGTCGTACGGGCGACGCTGGCGAACCCGCGGCGGGCGCTGCTGCTGTTCGGCGGCTCGGCGGCCGGCCCGCTGTTGCAGGCGATCACCATCATGGCCGTCCTGCACGCGATCGGCCGGCCGCTGCCCGCGCTGGACGTGTTCGTCGCCTACCTCGCGGCCAGCGCCGCCGCCGCGCTGGTGCCGTCACCAGGCAGCGTGGGCAGCCTCGACATCATGCTCGGCATCACACTCGCCGGCGTCGGCGCGGACCCGCAGACCGCCGTGACCGCGGTGCTCGGATACCGGTTGCTGGGCACCTGGCTGCCGCTGCTGCCATCTGCGCTGGCCCTGGCCTACCTACCGGGACGGGCGAGTGATCAGGCCACGGTCAAGAGCGACGACCACCGCATGGGTACGGTCGCTGACGTCCAGCTTGGCGAAGATGCGCAGCAGATGCGTCTTCACCGTGGCCTCGGCGATCACCAGCCGCTTGCCGATGTCGACATTGGACAGTCCATCAGCGACGGCATTGAGCACATCCACCTCCCGCGCGGTCAGCGCCGCCTGCGTCGGCTGCCGCATCCGTGCGACCAGTCGCTGCGCGACCCGCGGCGCGAGCACGGTCTCGCCCCGGGCAGCGGCGCGAATCGCGTCGGCGAGCTGCTCGCGGGTGGTGTCCTTGAGCAGGTACCCGATCGCGCCGGCTTCGACCGCGCGTTCGATGTCGGCGTCCGTCTCGTACGTGGTGAGGATCAGCACCCGGGTACGGGCGCCGCGCGCGACGATCTCGGCGGTGGCCCCGACGCCGTCGAGCCTCGGCATCCGCAGGTCGATCAGTGCCACATCGGGCGCCAGCCGCTCGACGAGGTCGACGGCTTGCCGGCCGTCGGCCGCTTCGGCGACGACCTCGATGCCCGGTTCGGAGGCGAGCAGCGCGACCACCCCGGCCCGCATGACCGCGTGGTCGTCGACCACGACGATGCGCAGCTTCTCGTCCGTCATGTCACCCCTGACCGTTCGTGGGAAGCGTGGCGAGCACCCGGGTGCCCTCGCCGGGAGAGCTGGTGACGACGAGTTCGCCACCGAGTCCGGCCAGGCGCTTGCGCATGCCCTCGAGGCCGAAGCCGCGCGAGGTCGCCACGACGAAGCCACGCCCGTCGTCGGTGATCTCCAGGTCGATGCCGTCGGCCCCGCGTGCCAGCACCACGGCCACGGTGCTGGCGCCGGCGTGCTTGCGGACATTGGCCAGCGACTCCTGGGTGCAGCGCAGGAGCGCGACGCGGGTCGGTTGGTCGCAGGCGAGGTCGGGCAGGTCCGCGTCGATCCTCAGCCCGGTCTCGTCGGCGAACCGATCGAGGGTACGGCGTAGGGTCTGGGCGATCGAGCCGGCGGCGACGCCGCTCTGCGGAGCGGAGCCGACGAGCACGCGGGCCTCGGCGAGGTTTTCCCGCGCGGTCTGCTCGATCGACAGCAACTGGCGGACGGCGCGATCCGGGACGGTCGCCACGCTCGTGCGGGCCGCTTCGGCCAGGACAACGATCGAGGCGAAGCCCTGCGCGAGCGTGTCGTGAATCTCCCGAGCCAGGCGTTCCCGCTCGTCGGCGGCGCCCTGGCGCTGGTACGCCTCGGCCAGCGACTGCCGGGCGGCCGCCAGTTCGGCGCGCAGAAGCGCGGTGCGCGCGGTGCTCTCTTCGACGACCCGGTGCACCAGCAACCCGACGCCGACACCGACGACGTAGCCAAGCGCCGTGAACAGCACGTTGCCGATCCACAGGCCCTGCCGGACGGCGCCGCCGGCCACGGTGAGCGCGGCGGCGGCGGTGCTGAAGGCGACCGCCTGCCGCGGGCTTCGCGAGACGATCCAGAACTGGGGGAGCGTCGCGATGAACAGCGCCGCGCCGCCGCCGAGCAGGTACGACATCCCGCCGAGGCCGAGGGCGACCAGGCCGAGGTAGGCGGGCGGGCGCAGCACCGGGTTACCCGGGACCGTCCGGACAATCCCGTAGCCCACGCCGAGCGTGGCCAGCAGCCCGAGCGACCAGTACTTCGTGGCGGAGGGTTGGTCCAACACCGCGAGCGCCGGAGGGCAGAGCCCAAGGAGCACCCAGATGGCGGCGTACCCCCGGTGCAACGCCCGCAACCAGGACCGATCGTCGGACGGCGGGCGTTGATCCATTCCAGCTAGGCTACCGCCGCCGGCAGCCGCCCCTCGGCAACGGCCGGCCTGGAGGAAACTGTCGGTGCCGGCTGGCACCATCCCGGCATGACTGAGAGCAGTCGACCTGGGAGCCAGCCATCGACCACGGTGTGCGGCAGGGACTGCGTCGCGACTGGCTGGACTTCCCGACCGACGACTCGGCCGGCGACCTGGCCGAGGTCGGGTAGCGTGACCGACGTGGTCGACACGGGTGGCGTGCCCCGTCTGCGGCAGGTGGTGCTCGACTGCACCGACGCCCGAGCCTTGGCGGAGTTCTACCGACGGCTGCTGGGACTGGTCTACCGGCCGGGTGACGAGCCGCCAGAGACCGGGGGAGTCGACGAGCGCGGCCGCGACTGGCTGGTGCTCAGGACCCCGGACGGCGTCCCGCAGTTGGCCTTCCAGCAGGTCGATCATCTGCCGGAAGCCACCTGGCCGGACGGCCCGGTGCCCCAGCAACTGCATCTGGACCTGACCGTCGCGTCCGTCGAGGACCTGGAGGTCCAGCACCAACGCGTCCTACGCCTCGGTGGGCGGCTGCTGCACGATCGCGCCGACGACCCCGAGGAGCCGCTCCGCGTGTACGCCGACCTGGCCGGCCACCCGTTCTGCATCTTCGTCGCACCCTAGCGACGTCTCGCGGTGAGGGTGAGGAACGACGTCGGCCCACTGTCAGGGCGTTGCGTGATCTAGCAACGGATCCGGTCAGTGATCTTGCTGAACGCAGACAGCGCCGGGGACCTATGTTTGTATCGCCGGAGAGCAGAGTCCGGCGCCGCGGGGGAAGGGCTGATGTGGCAGGCCGCAACACGGATGTGCTGGTCGTCGGAATGGCCGTACCGTCGCTGGTCCGTTGGGGTGTCTCGGCGGACGCCGACCTGGTGTACCGGTGTCTGGTGAGTTTTGGCCCTCGGCGGGCCGGTGAGGTAGCCGCGGACCTCGGCCTGGGGGTGCGGAGGGTGCGTGTCGCCCTGGATGAGTTGGCGGACCTCGGCTTGGCGCAGGGCATACGCCAGTCGCTGGTGTACGGGGCTGACGCCGCCGTCTGGCGGGCGGCGCGGGCGGACGCGGCGGTGGCGACCCTGCGGCGGCGTGCGCTTCGACGCGCGGGTGCGGCGTCCGCGGCCGAGGGCGGGCCGGCCGAGGCGATCCCGTATCCGGCGATGCGCCTGCCGGACCGCCAGACCAGCCGGCGCCGGATTATCGAGCTGGCGGCGATAGAGCGGGCCGAGCACCTGTCGATGAACCCGACGCAGGTGCTCACCGTGGAAGACCTGGCGGTCGGCGCGCCCATGGACATCGCGGCGTTGCGACGCGGGGTGCGGATGCGTTCGCTGGGCCGCCCGCCGGCCGACGGGGACCGCTCCGCGGGCCACGCGATCGAGTTCGGGCGGCATGGCGGCGAGTACCGGGAGACGCCGCGCCTGCCGCACAAGCTGATGATCTTTGACCGGCGGGTTGCGCTGCTGTCCGTCGACGCCCTTGACCCGGACCGCGGGGTGTGGGAGATCGTCGACCGCGCCGCGGTCGAGTCTCTCGTCACGCTGTTCGTCCGTCACTGGAGCGACGCGACGGATCCACGCCGGAACGGAGTACCCGGGATCGTGCTGACATCACGAGAGAAGGCGGTTGTCGCGCTGCTCGCCGAGGGGCATACGGATGCCACCGCCGCACAGCACCTCGGCATGTCCATCCGCTCGGTCACGTACACGTTGCGCGGGTTGATGGACCGCCTCGGCGTGCAGAACCGCTTCCAGCTCGGTCTCGCGCTCGGCGCGCTGCACGCGGCGACGCCGCCTGGACTGTCCACAAGTGAGGAAACGGGGAAGGAGAGGAATGAGGGGTATGAAACGGGCCATGGTCGGGTTGGCCGTGGCCGTCGTCATGGTGCTCGACGGGGGCCCGGCGTGGGCGGACAAGGGCGGGGACGAAGGCGGGGAGCAGGGCTGGGTGACCATCCCATGCTCCTCCGGCGCGATCGACCAGGTCGCGGTGACCGAGGCCGGCGTCATGACGCTCGAGGGTCACCTCGACTGCGCCGGACCTGAGGCCGCCTTCGGGTACGCCCGCTACGACGGATACGGGGACGGCACGATCCGGGTGGCGGACCTGCGTTCGTACGGCTCGTCGGCGCCGACGCTCTTCGCGGAGGTGTGGCAGGTGGGCCTGTCGCACGAGCCGTTCGCGGTCTGCGTGGTGACCGACTACGAGGTCCGTGCCGTGTGCTTCACGGTGGCCTGGGACGGTCCCGGCACGCCCGTCGTCGTAGCGTCTTTGGCGACCGACGATCCGTTGGTCGCGCGGAGCATCATGTTCGTCTCGGACCGGGATGGCAGTCCGGTCTGTGGCTTCTGCTGAGGTCTGGCGTCTTCGATCAAGAGAGGAAATGATCTAGCCGCGGTCGCCAGGCTGCGGTACGGGGGAAGGGGTGGACCATGTCCTGCGGAAGGTTCGCCCCGCTCTCGCGGTGGATCCTGGCTCGGACCTCGGCGCGCTCTCCGACGGTACGATCTTGTTGATCTACGGTCGGGACGGCACGTCGCGTGGTTTCCGGACCGCATCTCGGTGGGCCCGGTTCGACCTGGAGTGGTTGACGAACGGACGGGACAGCCTCGCGACCGGGCCCGGCTCCGCACGAGCATCGACGGGATCGACCTGCCGGACGGACGTGTCGACCCGACGGCGGCCGCGGGCGAGGGGTACCAGCTCTATCCATTGGGGACGGTCTCGCTGGCGGCGGGCACGCGTGGGGTGCGGTTCACCGTCGTGGGCACCGGCCGTGGTGGCTCGCGGGTGATCGCTCCCGACCAGCTCAGAGCACCGTGCGGGCGTTTGCGATGCTGGCGCCGGCCTAGTCGGGCACGATATGACCATGGCGAGCTCATCGGACGCGGCACGGGTACGCGACTACGTCGACGCCGGCGGGGTCCGGACCTACTACGAGGCGGTTGGCTCCGGGAGTCCGCTGGTGCTGCTGCACGGCGGGCTATGCACCATCGAGACCCTCGGTGGTTTGACATCCAGACTGGACGAGGCGTACCGCGTCCATCTTCCCGAACGGCGCGGGCACGGCCGTACCCCGGACGTCAACGGACCCATCACGTACGACCTGATGGCCCGGGATACCACCGCGTTCCTGGAGGCCGTGGACGTGTCCTCGGCGCATCTCGTGGGATGGAGCGACGGTGCCGTCGTCGCGTTGCTCGTCGCCTTGCACCGTCCCGATCTCGTGCGGTCGCTCGTGCTGATCGGCCAGTACGTCAACATGGACGGGGCGGTGCCGGAGGCGGCTGAGATGATGCGCCTCGACGTGATGCCCGATGTGCTTCCTCCGATGCTGCGTGAGCTGTACGCCGGCGTTTCTCCCGACGGTCCCGAACATTGGCAGGTGGTCGTCGACAAGATGTGGCAGATGATCAGGATCGAGCCCGACATCGCCCTCGACCGGTTGGCGACGGTGACGGCACCCACGTTGATCATCATGGCCGAGCACGACATGGCGACCGTCGAGCACGCCGAGGCCATGCGGCAGGCGCTGCCCGACGCGCGACTCGCGGTCGTGCCGAACGCCACCCACGCACTGCCGATGGAACACCCCGACGTGGTGGCTGACCTCGTGCTGGACTTCTTGACGAACGCCTAGCCCCAGGAGAGTAGGGCGCCGCGCTCATCGAAGGTCGCCTCGGGTCCCCAGGTGATCTCCCAGCGGTTGCCCTCTGGATCGGCGACGAACGCGGAGCGCCCGCCCCACGGCCGGTCGGTCGCGGCGGCTATCGGGGTCGCGCCGGCGGTGACGGCAGCCGTGAACGCCCGGTCGACCGCGTCGCGGGTGTCGACGGCGCAGGCGAGGGTGACCCCCGACCATCCGGTCGGGTTTGCGCTGCCGGGCGCGGCCTCGGCGGTGAGGTCGTCCAGGGGAAACAGTGCCAGCAGGACGCCGCCCAGGAGGAAGCCGGTCCACGTGTTGTCGCCGCTGGGCAGTTCCGGCCAGCCCAGCGCCCGGTAGAACGGGCGGAGAACGCCCATGTCCCGTGCGCCCAGCGTGACGATGGACAGTCGAACGGGAATTCCGGTCATGCTTTGGATCCTGCCAGAGCCTTTATTCCACGACGTCGAGGCGGCGGAGCAGCTTGCCCAGTATCCGGCGCAGGTCGTCCGCGTCGGTGTCGGTGAGCCGGTCGTCGAACAGCGCCGGCCGGACAGCCAGGATGAGCCGGTAGCTACGGCGGACCGCCACGACACCATCGGGGGTCAGCACGGCGTAGGTGAGCCGCCGGTTCTGCTCGTCGACCTCGCGGGTGACCCAGCCGCGCTGGACCAGCCGGTCGACCAGGCGTGTCGCACCGCCGCGGGTCATCAGCATCCGGTCGGCGAGGGCAGACATGATCAGCCGCCGGTCCGGGGTGTTGGCGAGGTACCAGAGCACGTCGTGCTCGGCGGCGGTCATGCCGGCCTCGGCCTCCAGGCGGCTGCTCAGTGCCTGGCGCAGGAGCCCGGACGCCTGGTGGAGCTCGAGCCAGGCCAGCTCCCTGGTGCCTCCTAGTTTCACCGGACGAGATTATCAGGGTTGATCGGAATACAGTTGCTTCGGCAACCGTTGTGCAGTTAACTGTTGTCCAGTAAACCCCCATCTCGGAAGGCGACCACCCCATGGCTAACCTCGATCCCGTCCTCGTCACCGGTGCGACCGGCAACCAGGGCAGCGCCGTCGCGCGCGCACTGCTCACGCAGGGACAGCCCGTACGTGCGCTGACCCGCGATCCGCACAAGCCCGCCGCGGCACGGCTGGCCGAGCTTGGCGCCGAACTCGTCACCGGCGACTTCGACGACCCGGCTGCCCTGCGACGTGCCGCCGCCGGCACGTCGGCGGTCTTCGTGATGAGCACGCCGATGCAGAGCCCGGACGCTGAGGCCCGGCAGGGCATCGCGGCCGTCGACGCCGCGGATCAGGCCGGCACCGGCCACATCGTGTACACCTCGGTGGCCAGCGCGCTGGACGGCACCGGCATCCCGCACTTCGACAGCAAGGCCGCGGTCGAGCGGCACCTGGCCACACTCGCCACACCGTCCACCGTGATAGCACCGGTCGCGTTCCTGGAAAACATCGTGTCCCCCTGGAGCGCACCCGCCCTGGCCGAAGGCCGGTACGCGTTCCCGCTGCCCGGCGACGTCCCGTTGCAGCAGGTGGCAGTCGCGGACATCGCGGCGTTCGCCGCGCTCGTCCTGGGCGATCCGAAAGCCTTCGCGGGCCAGCGCGTCGAGCTGGCCTCGGTCGAGGTCGCCGGCGAGCAGTTGGCCGCCGCGCTGAGCCGCTGGCTCGGCCGCGAGGTCACCTACGTCGAGCTGCCCGCCGACTCGGGCGACGACGACACCGACGCGATGATGCGGTTCTTCCGCGAACGTGGATACCGCGTCGACATCCCGGCGCTGCACGCGGCGTACCCACAGATCGGCTGGCATGACCTGGACTCCTGGGCCGCCAAGCGGGACTGGCAACAGCTGATCCCGGCCTGAGGCGGCGGTCCGCATGAGCTTCACCACCCGAACGCCCTGGTACTGACCACCGTCGGCGCCAAGAGCGGGGTCGAGCGCCAGAGCCCGGTCGGCTGGTTTCCCGGCGCGGACGGCAGCTGGCTGATCGTCGCCGCCGCGGCCCGCTTCGCCGAGTACCAGGACAAGACCGACCGCGAACTACCCGTCATTCGCCTGGTACCCCAACCCCGCTCTCGCTAGCCTCGCCGGCGTGACCTTTTCGATCGTCGCCCGCTCCACCGACGGCCGGCTGCATGGCGTCGCGGTGGCAAGTAAGTTCCTGGCGGCCGGCGCCATCGTGCCGGCCGCCGAGGCCGAGGTCGGCGCGCTCGCCACCCAGGCGCACGCCAACCTCGCGTACCGCTCGCAGGGCCTTGCCCTGCTGCGTACCGGGGTGGCGGCCGCCGACGTGGTCGCCGGGCTCGTCGCCGCCGATCCGGGGCGGGCGCAGCGGCAGCTCGGGGTGGTCGGCGTTGACGGTGACGGGGCCACCTTCACCGGCGCCGGCTGCCACGACTGGGCGGGCGGTGCGTCCGGGCCGGGATGGGCGGTGCAGGGCAACATCCTCGCCGGCCCACAGGTGATCGAAGCGATGCGGGACGCCTGGCTCGGCGCGGCCGCCGAGGAGCCCTTCGCCCCCCGGCTCGCCGCCGCGCTCCACGCCGGAGATCGGGCCGGCGGCGACCGGCGCGGGCGGCAGAGCGCCGCGTTGCTCGTGGTCGCCAAGGGCGGTGGGTACGGTGGCGGCAGCGACGTCCTGGTCGACCTGCGGGTGGACGACCATCCGGACCCGGTCGCGGAGGTGGCTCGGCTGCTCGACATCCACACGTTGCTGTTCGGGCGGCCGGATCCCAAGGATCTGCTCGATCTTCAGGGCGATATCGCGGAGGAGGTCGCGGCCTTGCTGACCGCCGCCGGCTACCCGCCCGGCGGCGGTGGCCTGGATGCTGCGCTCGCCGCGTGGTCCGGCGTGGAAAACCTTGAGGAGCGCATGGTGCCGAGCCGGATCGACGCGGTCGTCCTCGCCCACCTGCGCGCGCAAGAGGTGACTCGATGACCAAAGGCAATTGAGGGGTTCCTGGGGTGCTGTCAAGCAGCGCCGCTTGGTCGCTTGCTGGCAGTCGAGCGACGTCAGCCTGCGGTGATCATGGGGTTAGCGTGGGGGAGAGCGCTTGCCCTGACGCTAACCCCATGATCACCGCAGCATTGGGGCCTTGGGCCGGACAGGATCGGCGCAGAGTGCGCGGCCCTCACCCAGTTCTGGGCCGACGCGTTCATCACCCTGGATGAGGAGCTCGCAGACGTGCGGGGCCGGGTGACGGCGGCGTCCATCGAAGCACTGTCTTGATCTCAAGCGCCGCCAACGATAGCCATCTATCCCGGTCGCGTCTATGATCGGCATTGCCTTTGGTAAGCGCTTTCCTGGGAGATAGGTCGACCATGAATCCTTTCCCGGCCATCCTTCGCCGTCTGGCGGCCGCGGCGGCGGCGACCACGGTGGCCCTGTTGCTGCCCGCACCCGCACCCGCGCACGCCCACGCGGTGCAGACCGCGCCGGGTACGCCCATCCGGCCGATCCTGTCCCGGGCCGAGGCCGCGCCGTACGCCGCGGCCAGCTACCTGGGCTGGTCCGGGCCGTACGCGGCGCCGACCAAGGATCCCTGGCATCCCGGCCCGATTCTCGTCACCGGCCGGCCCGACTTCGTCGTGGGCGCCTCGGTCGGCGTGCACGGGGCGACGCACACCACCGTGCAGGCCGCGGTGAACGCGGTGTTCGCCGCGGGCGGGACGGGCCGCCGATACGTCAAGATCCTGCCCGGCACGTACACCGGAACGGTCTTCATCCCCGCCGGTACGCCGCCGCTGACGCTGTACGGGGCCGGCCGCCCGGCGGACGTGCGGCTGGAGTTCACGGTGGACGCGACGATCACGCCGGCGGCATGGGCCGCCCTGGTCAATCCAGCCGGACAGTTGGCCGAAGGCGACCCGGCGTGGCCGATGTTCCAGTCGTGCGCGACGAGGACCAGCGCGACGGCCGGCCTGTGCGCCACCGTGGTCTGGGCGCAGAGCACCGACCTGCGACTGCGCGGGCTGACCATCACCAACACCCTGCTGGACACGGTGGACCGCGGCACCCACCAGGCACTCGCGCTGCGCACAGACGCCGACCGCACGCAGGTCGAGCAGGTCCGGCTGATCGGCCGCCAGGACACCTTCTACGCCAACGCGAACGACCCGGACCGGATCGCTCGGGTGCTCGTCCGCGACAGCTACATCGAGGGCGATACGGACTTCGTCTTCGGCCGGGCCAGCGCGCTGTTCGAGCGCAGCAGGTTCCACCTGGTGTCGACGCGCAAGCCGTCCGGTGGCGTCATTTTCGCCCCGAGCACCGCGCCCGGCTACCCGTACGGCTTCCTGGTCCGGCACTGCTGGATCACCGCCGACGAGGGCTACCTGGCAGCGGCCGCACCGACCGGGCACCTGGGCCGAGCCTGGGACCAGGGCGCGGGCGCGACCGGGTACCTGCCGGGCGTCAGCCCCAACGGGCAGCTCGTCATCCGGGACAGCTACCTCGGCGCGGGCTTCGATCCGGTGGCGCCGTGGGCCCCGGCGGCCACCACCGCCCGCCCGTTCGCCGCCCGCACCGACCCGGGCCGCGACCTCGACGACCCCGCGTACAACCGCCTCTTCGAGTACGGCAACGCCGGCCCGAGCGCCGGGAGCCCGGCATGAAGCGGCGATCGCTCGTGTCCCTCCCCGCGCTCTCCCTGCTCGGCGCGGCCGGTGCGGCGACGGTCGCGACGGCGGCAGTGGCGACACCTCCCGGAGTCGTCGAGTCTCCCGCGGTCGTCGGGGGCAACCTTCCGGTCTTCTACGAGGCGCTCAAGCGGGAGCTGACCTTCCCGCTGGCCTGGGGCAGCTCGCCGATCCATGACTTCCGTACCTGGCGGCGCACGGCCCGGCAGAGGTTCGAGGAGCTGCTCTTCCAGCCGGCCGATCGCACACCGTTCGATGTGGAGATCGTCGACGAGCGGCCGGCGGACGGGTACACGCAACGGATGCTGCTGTTCAACGTCACCCGGCACAGCCGGGTACGGGCGACGATGCTGGTGCCGGACGGCCCGGGGCCGTTCCCGGGCGTGCTCCTGCTGCACGACCACGGCGCGAGGTTCGACATCGGCAAGGAAAAACTGATCCAGCCCTGGTACGACGAGACGCGCCTCGCCTCGGCACGGTCCTGGGCCGACAGGTACTTCAGCGGTCGCTTCGTCGGCAACCAGCTCGCCGCCCGCGGCTACGCGGTGCTGGCCGTGGACGCGCTCGGCTGGGGCGACCGGTCCGGACTCGCGTACGACGGCCAGCAGGCCCTGGCCAGCAACCTGTTCAATCTTGGCGGGTCGCTCGGTGGGCTGATGGCCCGCGAGGACGTCCGCGCCGCCGCCCTGCTCGCCAAACTGCCCGAAGTGGACAGACGGCGGATCGCCGCGCTGGGCTTCTCGATGGGCGGATACCGCGCCTGGCAGGTGGCCGCGTTGTCGGACCACGTCCGTGCCGCGCTGTCCGTCTGCTGGATGACCACGCTCAAGGAGATGATGGTCCCGGGCAACAACACCCTGCGCGGCCAGTCCGCGTTCTTCATGCTCCACCCCGGCCTGTACCAGCACCTGGACATTCCCGACGTGGCGAGCATCGCCGCGCCTCGGCCGATGCTGTTCTTCGGCGGCGAGAACGACCCGCTGTTCACCACCGCGGGCATGACCGACGCCTACACGAAGATGCGCGCGGTGTGGCGGTCGCGGGCCGCGGACGACCAGCTGACCACCAAGATCTGGCCCGGATTCGGGCACGTCTTCGTCGACCAAATGCAGGAGGAAGCCTTCGCCTGGCTGAGCCGCTGGGTGTAGCTGTAGCCACACGGTCCGCGCCCCTTCCCGCCGATCAAGGGCATATGGTCGTGCTGGGATCTCCAATCCGCGACCGTTCGCCCTTGATCGACGCGAAAGTCCTTGATCGGCGGGACGTGGGCTAACGGTCGAGCTGGTGCACGTGGTCCAGGACGAACAGCGGCACATGGTCAGCGTGCGCGGCCGCTCCTGGCCTCGCGGGAAAGTCGAAGACGCCGATCATCATTTGCATGGGGTAGTCCGGTGCCTGTTCCACGGTGCGGACGTGGTCTTCGTCGACGAAGAAGTCCACCCGGCCCGGCCGCCAATCGGCGGTGTAGGCGTGGAAGTCGGTCACGTCGATCGGTAGCCGCGGCGCGGCGAAGTCGTCGCGCAGGGCGGGGTCGCGGAACGGGTGAACGCCCATGCCGACCGCTGCCCCGGCGCGGTCGATCGCGTCGCCGAAGACCTCGAAGAGGCAGATCTCGCCGCAGCGTTGGGGTTCGTCCTCGATGCCGACCATCCAGACCGACGCCATCGAGCGCGCGGTCAGCTCCATGCGCGCACGGACCTGCAGGACGCCGTGGTGCGGGGTCCAGCCCCACCGCGTGGGCTGCGCCTCTCGGACGCGGAGCCCGTCGCGGAACGGCTGCTGGCCAACCGTGCTGCCCACGTCGCCGGAGAACACGCCGGACTGGACGGCCGAGACCCGTAGCGGGCCCTCGTGCTCGGCGGGGCACCACAGGCCCTGCCCGGACGGGATCGACAGTCGTAGTTCTGAGTCGGCGACGGCGTACGTCGCCGCACTCTCGGCGCGCGAGCTCCACTGCGGCAGGTAATGCGGAATCCACACCGACAGGTCGAGGTCGTCGCCGTCGAAGTCGTCGCGGAAGCGCACCGCGTGAGCATAGCGAGTGGCGCGGGACAACCCGGTGAGATCATGGGCGTATGACGGCATGGCAGGATGTCGAACGGGCAGTTCCGGAGTTCGCGCAGCGGGTGCGGGCGTTGTTCGAGGCCCACAGACACAAGACAGTCGCCACCTTGCGGGCCGACGGTTCGCCGCGGATCTCCGGGATCGAGGCGGTCTTCGAGGACGGCGAATTGGTCTTCGGCTCGATGTCCAACGCGCGCAAGGGTGCGGATCTGCGCCGGGACCCACGGTTCGCCCTGCACAGTGCCACGGTCGACCCGGTCGAGGGCGCCGAGGCACAGTGGCCGGGGGAGGCGAAGATCTCCGGTCGGGCGATCGCCGCCGGACCGATCACCGAAGGGCCGGACGGCGACCGCTTCCACGCCGACATCGCCGAGGTCGTGCACACCCACCTCAACGACGCGGCGACGCTGCTCGTCGTCGAATGGTGGACGCCCACGCGCGGGCTGCGAAGGGTCGAGCGCGAGTAGCGGCCAGATTAAGGCCAGCCGAGCGCGGCGGACAGCCCGGCCGAGGCGGTGGTGAGCAGCGCGAGTGCCTGGTCGGCTCGGGCCTGGTCGAAGCGGATCGTCGGCACCGACACGCTCAGGCCGGCGACGACCCGGCCGCTGTGGTCGCGTACGGGCACGGCGACGCAGCGGACGCCGAGGGTGTACTCCTCGTTGTCCATGCTGTGCCCGCGCTGGCGGATGAGGGCGAGCTCCTTTTCCAGCCGGTCGAGGTCGGTGAGGGTGTTGCCGGTGTAGCGCTCCAGCGGTTGTGCCGACAGCAGGGCGCGGCGTTCGGCCTCGGGTAGGTCGGCGAGCAGCACCTTGCCGACGCCGGTCGCGTGTGCGGCCAGGCGCCGGCCGACTGCGGAGGCGAGTACCAGCAGTTGGCTTCCGTCGGCCTTCGCGACGTACACGTTGTGCCGTCCGTCGCGGACGGCGAGTTGGACGGTCTCGTCGAGCGCGTCGCGGACCTGTTCCATGTACGGCTGGGCCCGGTCGGCCAGCTCGACGGCGCGCAGGTACGCGTTGCCGGCCTGCCAGGCGCGGATGCCCAGCGCGTACCGCCGGGTGACCGGGTCGAGCTCGGCCCAGCCGGACTGGACGAGCGTCGCCAGCAGGCTGTGCAGGCTGGACCGGGGATAGCCGAGCGCACCGGCGATCTCGGTGAACGTCAGCTGCGCCGCCCGCGCCGTCAGCAGCTCCAGGATGGCCAGCACGCGCTGGGCCGACTTGACCGTCTCGACCGCCGTCACGGCGCCAAGACTAGCCGGAGTTCGCATATCTGAACAGAGGTTCGCATCCTTGACAGAGCGGGTAGAGTGCGGATCATGACGTTCGCGGTACAGGCGTTGCCGGTCGGGCGCACGGAGATCCCCGGGCCGGAGCTGTTCTGGATGGGGGAGTGGGACCGGTGGTTCCCGCTGACGTTCCAGGTCCTGCTGGTCCGCGGCCCGGGGGTGACCGCGCTGGTCAACACCGGCGCGCCGGCCGACCTCGGGCCCCTCAACGAGATCTGGACCTCGATCCTCGGGCCGCGCGCGCTCTACGCGCGCGACGACACCGAGACCATCCAGGCGCAGCTGGCCCGCGTGGGCGTACGCCCCGACGAGGTGACCCACGTATTCGCCACGCCGTTCCAGCTCTACACGACGGCCGGCATCCCGCTGTTTCCCCACGCGCAGGTGTGCCTGTCGAAGACCGGCTGGATCCACTTCCACACCACCCACCAGCACCCGCACGACAACCGGTGGACCTCGATCTCCCCGGAGGTGCTGGTGCACCTGGTCACCGACGGGTGGGACCGGGTGCGGCTGCTGGAGGACGAGGACGAGGTGGTGCCGGGGCTGCGGACGTGGTGGGCCGGCACGCACCACCGGGCCTCGATCGCCGTCGAGGTCGACTCGACCGCCGGCACCGTGGTCGCGTCGGACGCCTTCTTCTACTACGAGAACGTCGAGGAGGGCCGGATGCTCGGCATCAACGAGAACATGTACGAAGGGCTCGCCTGCTACGAGCGCACCCGCCGGGTCGCCGACCACATCGTGCCGCTCTACGACCCCAAGGTCTTCGACCGGTACGCCGACGGCGTCATCGCGGGGAGTGACCGATGCGCGCGCTCGTCTTCCACGGCCCCAACGACATCCGGGTCGAGCAGCTGCCGGATCCCGAGCCCGGACCGGGCGAGGTGCTCGTCCGGGTCGCCGCCACCGGCATCTGCGGCTCCGACCTGCATGGCTACACCGGCGAGAACGGGCGGCGCCACCCCGGGCAGGTGATGGGCCACGAGACGGTCGGCCGGATCGAAGGCTCGGGCGCGCTGGTCACGGTCAACCCGGTGATCGGCTGCGGGATCTGCGCGCAGTGCGCCGCCGGCACCGAGCAGCTGTGCGCGGGCCGCCGGATCATCGGCGTCGACCCCACCTACCGGTCGGCGTTCGCCGAGCTCATGGCCGTGCCGGCCGGCAACGTGGTCGTCCTCCCGGTCGACACCCCCATCGAGTACGGCGCTCTGGTCGAGCCGTTGTCGGTGGGTTACCACGCGGCGGTGCGCGGCGGGGTGAGCCCGGACGACCGGGTGCTCGTGATCGGCGGCGGGCCGATCGGGCAGGCATGCGCCCTGGCGGCGCGCCGGCTCGGCGCCGCCGTCGTGGTGGTGAGCGAGCCGACCGCGAGCCGGCGGGCGCTGGTGTCCCGGCTGGGCTTCGAGGCCGTCGAGCCGGCGGACCTGGCCGACCTGGGCGACATGGCCACGGTGGTGCTGGACGCGGTCGGCAGCAGCGCCAGCCTCGCGGCGGCCTTCGCCGGCTCCGCGCTGGGCGCCCGCGTCGTGCTGGTCGGGATGAACGCCCCCGAGGTGAGCGTCGCCGCGTACGCGGTCAGCACCTACGAGCGCAGCGTCATCGGCAGCTTCTGCTACCCGGCGCGGGAGTTCCGCGAGACGGCGGCCTGGGTGGCGACCCGGCCGCCGGGGTTGGAGCACCTCGTCGACGGGCGGGCCGGCCTCGGCGGCGCGCCGGACGCGTTCGCCGGGCTCGCCTCCGGGGCGCTGGACGCCAGCAAGATCCTGGTCTACTGCGGGGAGGCGTAAGGGTGGGCGTGCCGCGGATCCGGCAAGTGCGCGCGTACACGGTGCGCGGCGGGGGCGGGGACTACCACGACCAGGCGTCCGGGCATTGGATCGACGACCACATCGCCACGCCGATGGCCCGCTATCCGCAGTACCGGGGCAGCCGCCAGTCGTTCGGGATCAACGTGCTCGGCACGCTGGTCGTCCAGGTGGAGGCCGACGACGGCGCCGTCGGGTTCGGCGTCACGGTCGGCGGTGAGATCGGCGCCTGGATCGTCGAGCGGCACCTGGCCCGGTTGCTGGAGGGGCAGCCGGTCACCGACGTCGAGAAGCTCTGGGACCAGATGTATCGCGCCACCATCCACTATGGACGCAAGGGCGTGGTGCTCAACGCGATCAGCGGCGTGGATCTGGCGCTGTGGGACCTGCTGGGCCAGATCCGCCAGGAGCCGGTATACGCGATGCTCGGCGGCGCGGTCCGCGACGAGCTGGTCTGCTACGCCACCGGCCCACGCCCGGATCTGGCCCAGAAGATGGGCTTCATCGGCGGCAAGCTGCCGCTCAAGCACGGCCCGCCGAGGGCGAGGAGGGGCTGCGCGCCAACCTGGCCGCCCTCGCCGAAATGCGCCAGCGGGTCGGTGAGGACTTCTGGCTCATGTGGGACTGCTGGATGTCGCTCGACCTGGACTACGCCACCCGCCTCGCCCACGCCGCCGACGGGTTGGGCCTGCGCTGGATCGAGGAACCACTGTTGCCCGACGACTACTGGGGCCACGGCGAGCTGCGCCGCCGGATGCCGCCGCGGATGCTGCTGACCGCCGGCGAGCACGAGGCCACCCGGTGGGGCTTCCGGCTGCTGCTGGAGCTGGGCCAGGTGGACATCGTGCAGCCGGACGTCGGCTGGTGCGGCGGCATCACCGAGCTGTTGCGGATCGCCGCGCTGGCCGACAGCCACGGCAAGGCGGTCGTGCCGCACGCGTCCAGTGTGTACTCGTACCACTTCGTGCTCACCCGGCCGAACAGCCCGTTCACCGAGTTCCTGATGATGCACCCGGACGGCAGCGAGGTGGTGCCCATGATGCACCCGCTCCTGCTCGACGAGCCGATCCCGATCGGTGGCCGGATCCGGGTGCCCGACCGGCCCGGCTTCGGCGTGCGGCTCAACCCCGAGCTGGCGCTGAGCCGGCCGTACGACCACTGAGGAGGCATCCGTGCTGGATGGACGGATCGCCCTGGTGACCGGGGCGTCGCGGGGCATCGGGCGGGGCATCGCGCTGGGCCTGGCCGCCGCCGGCGCCGACGTCGCGGTCAACTACCACATCCCGGGTACGCCGGAGTTCGGCCACGACAACGCGCAGGACGCCGCGGCGGTCGCCGCCGAGATCGAGGCCCTGGGGCGCAAGGCCGTGACCGTCGAGGCGGACGTCTGCGACGGCGCCGCCGTCACCCGGATGGTCGAGGACGTGACGGCCGCGCTCGGCGGGCTCGACATCCTGGTCAACGGCGCCGGCATCTGCCCGTTCCACGACTTCCTCACCATGCCCGAGCAGCTCTGGGACCGGGTCCACGACGTCAACCTCAAGGGCGCGTTCCTGTGCTCGCAGGCCGCCGCCCGGGTGATGGTCGCCCAGGGGCGCGGCGGCCGGATCATCGCGGTCAGCTCGATCAGCGCCCTCGTCGGCGGCGGCATGCAGACCCACTACACGCCCACCAAGGCCGGCATGCACTCGCTGATGCAGTCCATGGCCGTTTCGCTCGGCCCGCACGGCATCACCTGCAACTCGATCCTGCCCGGCGCGATCGCCACCGACATCAACAAGGACGACTGGAGCGACCCGGACAAGCGGGCCTACCTCAACGGGCGGATCCCCCTGGGCCGCTTCGGCGAGCCGGAGGACCTCGCCGGACCGGTCGTCTTCCTCGCCTCCGACGCCGCCCGGTACGTCACCGGCGCGAGCCTGCTCGTCGACGGCGGGCTCTTCGTCAACCTCCAGTGATTTAACAGCGCATAGCGCGGTTATCACGGCCGGTCATCACGCCCTCATGTGTGCTCTGACCTGGTAATACGTCAGCCTTGACATGCTGATCACGTCATCTTAGGCTCCACGTAACAAGATTTCTCGTACTTTTAACACTCACTCTCACAGTCCATGGGATGAGGAACGAATGACAGCGACAGATAACGGTCTGAACCGGGCCCAGTTCCTGCGGTTGGTCGGCGGGTTGGCGCTCGGCGCCGGCGTACCCGGCCTGCTCACCGCCTGCGGCGACGACGACGCCTCCGGCGGCGGCTCCACCACGCTGAGCCTGATCGGCGTCGCGGACGAGAAGGGCCCGCTCGACGTGCTGACCAAGGCGTACACGGACGGCGGCGCCGGCGTCACGTTCAAGACCTCGTACGCGCCCACCGACCAGGTGACGACGTCCGTGCGCGCCCAACTCGGCGGCGGAAACGCTCCCGACATCCACGTGCTGTACCCGGGCGCCGGCAACACGATGTCCACCGTCGACCTGGGCAAGGCGGGGCTGCTCGCCGACCTGAGCGGCCAGCCGTGGACGGCCAGCATCCCGGCGAACCTCAAGGCGTCCTTCTCGTACGACGGCAAGGTCTACCTCTTCTCCTCCGGCCTGACCGTCATCGGCGCGATCTACAACAAGAGCGTGTTCTCCGCGGCCGGGGTGCAGATCCCCAAGACCTGGCCGGAGTTGCTCACCGCGTGCGAGACGTTCAAGAAGGCCGGCAAGGTGCCGATCGCCCTCGGCGCGCAGACCCAGTGGGTGACGCAGTTGATCACCTACGCGCTGGTGGCCGGGTACGTCTACCGCGACACCCCCGACTTCGACGACCAGATGCTGGCCGGCAAGGCGACGTTCCTGAACTCCGGCTGGAAGCAGTCGATGGAGCTCTACATGAGCCTGCGCGACCGCGGCTTCTTCAACGACAACCCCAACGGCACCACGCTGGAGCAGCAGACGGCGATGGTCGGCACCGGGCAGGCGGCCATGGCCGTACAGGTCGCCCCGCTGCTGCCGGCGTTCCGCGACGCGGCGACCAACAAGGACGACATCGACATGTTCCCGTTCCCGAACGCGGACAGCGCCGACCAGGTCTACACCTGGGGCGCGGCCAACGTGGGCGTCGGCGTGCACGCCAAGAGCAAGAACAAGGACGCCTCGCTCAAGTTCATCGAGTACCTCGGCCAGCAGGAGAACATGAACAAATGGTGCGAGGTCGTCGCCGCGATCCCGCTCAAGCGCGACGCCAGCTCCAAAGTGGACCCGGCGCTTCAGTCGTTCCTGCCGTTGCTGGACGCCGGCCGGGTCGCGCCGGTCGGCTCCCGCTGGCCGAACGCGGAGGTGCAGCCCACCCACTTCTCGGTGATCCAGGAGCTGCTGGCCAAGAAGATCACCGTCGACCAGGCCCTGACCAAGATGGACGAGGCGTACAAGAAGCAGTGAGCAAGAAGAGAAGCCGCCTCGGCCCACCGTGGCTGTTCGTGGCGCCCGCGCTGCTGGTCTATGCCGCGATCGTGATCTACCCGAGCGTGGCCGGTGTCGTGTACGCGTTCACCGACTGGACCGGCATCGGCGACTGGTCGTTCGTGGGGCTGCGCAACTTCGACACCCTGCTGCACGACGACCAGTCGCTCGGGGCGCTGAAGAACACGCTGCTGCTGACCGTCGCCATCGTGGTCGTCCAGAATGGAATCGGCCTGCTGCTCGCGCTCGGCGTGCACGCCCGCATCAAGAGCAGAATGGTGCTGCGGGCCGTCTTCTTCGCCCCGGTCGTGGTCAGCCCGGTCATGATCGCGTTCCTGTGGAAGTACGTCTACAACCCGGCGCCCGACGCGGGCCTCAACGGCCTGCTCGGTGCCGTCGGGTTGGGCTCGCTGCGCCAGGACTGGCTCGGCGACCCGTCGCTGGCGCTGTGGTCGGTCGCCGCGATGGTGGTCTGGCAGAACGCCGGCTACTCGATGGTGATCTTCCTGGCCGGGCTGGAGGGCATCGGCAAGGACGTCCGCGAGGCGGCCACCATCGACGGCGCCGGCCCGGTGGCCCGCTTCCGGTACGTGACCTGGCCGCTTCTGGCGCCGGCCACGACGATCAACGTGATGCTCTCCACGATCGGCGGGCTCAAGCTCTTCGACCAGGTGTTCGCGGCGACCGGCGGCGGTCCCGGGTACGCGACCGAGACACTGTCCACAGTGCTCTACAAGCAGGCGTTCGTGTTCGGCCGGTACGGCTACAGCACGGCCGTGGCCCTCGTGCTCGCCCTGTTCGTGGCGGCCGTGTCGCTGGTGCAGATCCGCTACCTGCGCGCCCGGGAGGACAACGCGTGAACCGTTACCGTCCGCGGACGTTTGTGCTTGAGTTGCTGATGGTGGCGGCCGGCGTCCTTTTCCTTTTCCCGGTGTACGCGCTCGTCACGCTTTCGCTGAAAGACCCGGCGCAGACCGCCAAGAGCCCACTAGCTTTACCGAAGCCGCCCACCTTGGATAACTACACGCAGGCGTGGTCGTCCGCGTCGCTGGGCGGCGCGCTGCTGAGCAGCACGCTGATTACTGTGGTGAGTCTGGTGTTGTTGATCGTGATCGGGTCGTGTGCTGCGTACTGGGTGGCGCGCACCGGCACCCGCCTCGGGTACGGGCTGTACATCCTGTTCCTGCTCGGCATCGTGCTGCCGTTCCAGCTCGGGATGATCCCGCTGTACAACCTCTTCTCCCGCCTCGACCTGATCGGCGGCTACCAGTCCATCATCCTGTTCTACACGGGCATCCAGCTGCCGTTCACGGTCTTCCTCTACACCGGCTTCATCCGGGCGCTCCCGCAGGAGTACGCCGCCGCGGCGCTCGTCGACGGCGCCTCGCACCTGCAGGCGTACACCCGGATCGTGTTCCCGCTGCTGCGCCCGATCACCGGGACCGTGCTGATCCTCAACGCGGTGTTCATCTGGAACGACTTCTTCACGCCGCTGCTCTACCTGGCCGGCTCGGACAAGGAGACGGTCCCGGTGCGCATCTTCGCGTTCGTCGGCCAGTACGTGTCCGACTACGGCCTCGTCTTCGCCGGGCTGGTCCTCGGCGCCATCCCGATTCTGGTGGTGTTCCTGGTGTTGCAGCGGTACGTCATCAAGGGCTTCGCGAGCGGGCTCAAGGGATGAGCCTGCCCGAGTCGCTGGCGGCGGTGCTGGCCGACCCGCCGCGCGCGTTCTCGCCCACGGCCATCTGGTGGTGGAGCGGCGAGCCGCTGGACCGGCGCCGGCTGCGCTGGCAGCTGGAGCGGTACGCCGCGGGTGGCATCCACAACCTGGTGCTCACCAACCTGGCCGCCACCGGGCCGCTGTTCGGCAGCGACCCGGACCAGCCGGCGTTCTTCTCCGACGGCTGGTGGGCGACGCTGGAGCAGGTCTGCGCCGACGCCGCCGAGCTGGGCGTGTCGCTGTGGTTCTACGACCAGATCGGCTTCTCCGGGGCCGACATCCCGGCCCGGATCGTCGAGGCCGAGCCGTCGTACGCGGGACAGTGGCTGCGCCCGGACGGCACGGTCGAGACCGGCGGCTTCGACTACCTGTCGCCGCAAGCCTGTGCCGCCCTGCTGGACCGGGTCCACGGCGAGTTCGAGCGGCGGCTCGGGCACCACCTCGGCACCGTCATCGTCGGCTCGTTCCAGGACGAGCTGCCGGCGATGCCGACGTGGTCGCCGACGTTCGCGGCGGAGTTCGAGCGGCGCCGCGGATACGACCTCGTGCCGCTGCTGCCGGCACTGTGGAATGTGGACTCCATCGATGGCCGCCACGTGCGCCGCGACTACCACCTGACCCGGGCCGAGCTGGCCGAGGAGGCGTTCTTCAAGCCGCACGCCGAGTGGCACGCCCGGCACGGCCTGCTGTCCGCCTGCGACCAGCAGGACCCGGCCCGCGCCGGCCACCCGATCGAGGGCGTCCAGCTGTACGCCGACTACGCCCGCACCCACCGCTGGTTCAGCGCCCCCGGCTCGGACCACCACGGCGACGCCCGCCTGCACGCGTCGCTGGCCCACCTGTACGGGCACCCGCGCACCTGGCTGGAGGCGTTCCACTCCAGTGGGTGGGGCGGCACGCTGGAGGAGACCTTCGACTGGCTGCTGCCGTGGCTGCGGGCCGGCGCCACCCTGTACGACCCGCACGCCACGTACTACTCCACCAAGGGCGGCTGGTGGGAGTGGGCGCCCCCGTCGACCGACTGGCGCCAGCCGTACTGGAAGCACTATCCGGTCTTCGCCGGCGCGGTGGCCCGGCTGTGCGCGGCGCTCTCGCAGGGCCGGCACGTGTGCGACGTGGCGGTGCTGCTGCCCACCACGACGGTGCAGGCCGGCACCGGCGTGCCGGGCGCCGCCACGACGGAGGTCGCCACGAACGCGGCGGCCCGGCTGGCCCACGCGACGTACCTGGACCTGGTGGGGGACATGACGTGGTTCCGCACCGTGCCAGGTGTGTTGGACCGGCTGCGCCGCGAGGCCGACGTGATCGACGACGACTCGCTGGCGCGCGCCGACGTCACGGGCGGCCGGGTGCGGGTCGCCGACGAGGCGTACCGCGTGATCGTGCTGCCCGCCTGCACGGTGCTGGACGGGCGGGTCGCCGAGCGGCTCGACGCGTTCGTGGCCGGCGGCGGCCTGCTGGTCGCGGTCGGCGCGCTGCCCGATCACGGCGCTCTGCTCGCTCACTTCGAGGCGGGCCGGGCACACTTCGTGCGCGACGTCGATGATCTCGGCGCCGTACTCGCGGCCGTGCCGCCGCCGGTCGACGCGCCGGTGCCCACCTTGGTCCGCGAGGTGGACGGCGTCCGCGTCGTCTTCGTGCCGGCGGTGGCGCCGAGGGCCAGCGAGGTCTCCGTCGGTAACCCGGACGCGCGCGGCATCTCGCTCGGCTGGCTGGACGCCGAGTACGACTTCGACCCCGGCCGCTACCACGACAGCGTCCCGGTACGGGTGCGCGGCGTCCCGCCGCACGCCACGCTGGTCGACCCGTTCACCGGCCGGACGCGTTCCCTGGAATGCACGCCGGTGGGCGACGCCGTGGACGTGCGGGTCCCGTTCGACGGCGGCCCGGCCGCCCTGCTGGTGTTCGCTCCCTCGGTGCCCTCTCCGCCTCCGGCGGCCTTGCCTCGCGCGCTCGACCTCGGTACACAGTGGACGATGGACCTGGTGCCGACGATGGACAACGCGTGGGGTGACTTCGCCCGCCCCGCCGGTGCCGCCGTGCCGGTGCAGCGGTGGGAGATGCGCGCCTCGACCGGCGCGGCGTACGCCACCTTCGGCCCGCACGCCGTGTCCTCGTCCGGCCCGCTGGTGTACTCCACGTCGCGGGGCATCCGCAAGGACCCGATCCACCGTGAGACGCTCGGGCCCAAGGGTCACGTGCCGGAGGAGTTCCTCGCGCTCGGCCCGGCGAACGCCGGTGAGCCCGTGCGCGTGCGCACCGACCTGGTCGTGCGCGACGCCGTCGACGGGTGGCTCGCCGTCGGTGCCGCCGCCGCCAAGTCCGGCACGGTCGACGGCGTCCCGCTGGCCTTCGACGACGAGGGCTACCTGGCGATGGCGCCGGTGCGCTTGGCCCCGGGCCGGCACCCGCTGGAGCTGACGCTGACCCCGGACGAAGACGTCGACCTGCGGGCGTACATCACCGTGGTCGGCGACCCGGCCCGCTTCGCGCGTCCGGAGTGGATGGTGGCTGGCTCTTTTGTCGCCGGCTCACAGGTCGTCCTGCGCACCACGCTCGCGGCGTCCTCCGCCGTCGTGCAGCTCGCCGCCCGGGAGAAGTGCGTGGTGCGGGTCAACGGCGTGGAGGTCGGCCGGCAGGGCGGGTTCGAGCCGTACGCCGAACAGGAGACGCCCCGGGTACGCCGGTACGACCTCACCGCGTACCTGAACCCCGGCGACAACGAACTGTCGGTCGAGTACACCGAGGGGTCGGTGGCCGGCGCGGTGCTGGTCGACGGCGCGGTCCGCTCCGGCCGGCACTGGACCGCCGCCCGCGACGGCCACCCCGTGCCCACCCTGGTACGCCGCCGCCAGTACGGCGACCCCGCCGCCCTGCACTTCCCCGCCGCCCCCACCCGCTGCCCGACACGAACTGGCTCTCCGGGATGCCGGACGACGGCACGGTGCTGCCCGTGGTGCTCGCCGCGCCCGAGCAGGAGGCGGTGCAGTGGCTGTCCTTCGTGGTGCCGCCCGGGGCCACCTCGATGCGCCTGTCCGCGTACGGCGAAGTGGCGATCTCGGTGGAGGGCAACGAGCTGGCGAAGGATGCCGGCGACCCGGTCGCGCTGACGGTCGACCTGGGCTCGGCTTCCGCCGGTGCGAGGGAGTGCACGCTGCGCGTCGTGACCCGGCCCGGCCACTCGCACGGCGCGATCCTGGCCGGCCCGGTGACGTTCGAGGTCGGCACCGGCACGATCGCGCTGGGGGACTGGGAGCAGGTGGGCCTGCCCGAGTACAGCGGCGGCGTCCGCTACCGGACCAGCTTCACCGCCTCCGGCGGTCCGGCCATCGTGGACCTGGGCCGGGTGCGGGGCACGGCCGAGGTCACCCTCAACGGCCAGCCGCTCGGCGCCCGGGTGTGCTCCCCGTACACCTTCGAGACAGGCGACTCCTTGCGAGCGGGCGACAACGAAGTGGAGGTGGTCGTGTACGGCACCCTGGCGCCGTACCTGGACGCCGTCAGCCCCACCCACTTCGTCTTCCCCGGCCAACGCGTGACCGGCCTCCTCGGCCCCGTCACCCTCCGCTGGTAGACCCTCTCCGTGATCAAGGCGTCCCTCAAGTCGCTATCACCACTTGAAGGACGCCTTGATCACGAAGCGTCGACGAGACCTGGGAGGGGGCGCCGGCGCGGTAGGCGGCGACGGCGGCTGCGGCCAAAGATGCCGCCCGCTCTGCGGTCTGGACGGTGGCGCCGGCGAGGTGCGGGGTGAGCACCACGTTGGGGGCGCTCAGCAGCCTCGCGCCGGGTGGGATGGGCTCCGGGTCGTACACGTCGAACGCCGCCGCACCGAGCTGGCCGGACTCCAGCGCGTCCACGACCGCGTCGTAGTCGACCAGGCCGCCCCGGGCGGTGTTCACCAGCACCGCACCGTGCGGCATGCGCGCCACGGCGGCCGCGTCGATCAGGTGCCGGGTCTCGGGGGTCAGCCGGGCGTGCAGGCTCACCACGAACGAGCGGGACAGCAGCTCGTCCAGAGTGGACACGAAGGAGGCGTCAGCGGTGGCGTACGGGTCGTACACCACGACGGAGGCGTCGAAGGCGCGTAGGATCCGGGCGACGCGGGCGCCGATGGCGCCGTACCCGATGAGGCCGACCGTGGTGCCGGCGAGCTCGTGGCCGGCGGCGCTCAGCGCGTAGAGGTCGCTGCGCCATTCCCCGCCGCGGACGGTGGCGTCGACGGAAGGGATGCGGCGCAACGCGGCCAGCGTCAGGGCGATGGCGTGTTCGGCGGCGGCCGGGGCGTTGCGGCCGGGGGTGGCGCAGACCGCGATGCCCGCTTGGCGGCCGCCGCGACGTTGACGTTGACCGGCCCGCCCCGGGTGCACACGATCAGGCGCAGCGCGTCGGCGGCCTCGATGACGCGTTCCGTGAACGGCGCCATCTGGGTCACCGCGACCTCCACGCCGGCCAACGCCGCGATGAGTGAGGATTCGTCGCCGGACGCCTCGTCGACCTCCGCGACCGGCCCGAACGGCTCGTACGGCCAAGGCAGCAGCAGCGTCGCGATGTCCACATCGGACCCGAGCGCCGAGGCCACGAGCGAAGGGGTCACGAAGTGGTCGCCGGCGACCAGGATCCTCACGGCTGCGTCCTCCACCATTCTCGTGCGTGCTCGACCGCCCGCAGGTAGCGGGCGTATCCGTCGGCGTAGACCGCCGCGGAAGCGGACGACGGCTCGACGACCACCCCGGACGGCGCGGCCCAGCCGGGCAGCCCGATGGCCTGGCGGGCGGCCAGGGCGGCGCCGCGGGCGCCGACCTCGTCGCCGGCGAGGGCGCGCAGCGGCCGGTCCAGCACGTCGGCGAAGATCTGCAGCCACGGACGGCTGGACGCGCCGCCGCCGCAGACGACGAGTTCGCCGGTGAGGCCGGCGGCGGTGAGGCAGTGGCGGGCGGCGTACGCGATGGCCTCCGCGGCGGCGCGGACGAGGTCGGCGCGGCCGGTGCCGACGTGCAGGCCGTCGACGCGGGCGCGGGCGCGCGGCTCGACGAACGGCGCCCGCTCGCCCGCCTCGGCGAAGAACGGCAGCACGGTGACGCCGTTGGCGCCGGTCGGACTGGACTCGAGCAGGCCGGGCAGGTCGTCCACTGTGGAGCCTGTGGTGGCCAGCACCCAGTCCAGGGCGGCGGCGCCGACCATCGCCGGCATCGCGCGCAGCCAGCGCCCCTCGGTCCAGGTGGCGAGCGTGAGGCCGCACGGCTCGCCGGCCGTGTCGACGGTGTCGGTCAGCACCTGGCAGGCGAGCGTGGTGCCGATGATGAGCAGCCCGTCGCCGACCTGCGTGACACCGCCGCCCCAGGCGCAGGCGGGCAGGTCGTACGGTGCCGCGACGACCGGGGTGCCGGCGGGCAGGCCGGTGCGGGCGCCGGCCACTGTGGATAGCGGGGCGGTGGGCAGGCGCGTCACGGGGGCGAGCAGCCGCCGGTACGGCGTGAGGCCGCACAGCTCTACCAGGTCGTCGGCGTAGTCGCCGGTGTGTGGGTCGAGGAACGGCACCGAGGCGTCCGAGGGGTCGGTGGCGCGCAGGCCGGTGAGCCGCTGCAGGACCAGGTCCTTGCAGTAGCCGGCGGTGGTGGCCGCGTCCAGGGCCGCCGGCTCCTCGCGGGCGAGGGCGGCCAGGATCGGCGCGGCCGCACCGGGGAAGAGCAGCGATCCGGTACGCCGGAACAGCGCTTCGAGGGTGCCGTCGGCCTGCCAGCGGTCGAGGATGTCGGTGGCGCGGGCGTCCAGCCACGAGACGGCCGGCCGCACCGGCTCGCCGTCGGCGGAGGCCAGCCACACGCCGTCGCCCTGCCCGGTGATGCCGACCGCGTCGACCGATCCACGGACCGCCAGCTCGCTGAGCACCGACTCAGCCGCGGCGAAGACCTCGGTGACGTCCTGCTCGTACCGGCCGGGGCCGGGCCGGTCCAGCCGGGTGCGCTGGGCGGCGCGGGCCAGCGGCGTGCCGTCGTCGGCGAACGCGACGGCCTTGATGAGCGTGGTGCCCAGGTCGAGCCCGATGATCACGCGACCACCTCGTACCGCACGCCGTGCTCGCGCATCTCCGCCAGCGACTGCCGGTCCGCCTGCCCGTCGGTCAGCACCAGCTCGAACTCGCGCAGCGGCGCCAGCCGGTGCAGGGCGACCCGGCCCAGCTTGGTGTGGTCGACCATCAGCACCGAACGCTGGGCCGCCCGCATCATCGCCCGCTTCACCAGCACGATCTCCTGCTCCTGGTGGTACGCGTAGCCGCCGGAGATGGCGGACGTCGAGGCGAAGAGCACGTCGACCCGCAGCGCCTCGACGGCCTCGATGCACGGCACGCCCAGGAACGAGTCGTGCGTCGGGTGGTACTCCCCGCCGAGCGTGAGCAGCCGGATCCCGGGCCGGCCGGCGAGGAGCTTGACGGTCTCCAGGAAGTTCGTCACCACGGTCAGCGGGGTGATCCCGTCGAGCAGCCGTGCGAGCTCCAATGTGGACGTCGAGTCGTCGAGCATGACGGCCATGCCGGGCTCGATGAGCGTGCGGGCCTGCCGGGCCAGCGCCCGCTTCTCCGGCAGCGTCGCCTGTAGACGGTACGACACGTTGCTCTCGAACACGCTCGACGGCTGGGCGCTGACGCCGCCGCGGTGCTTGCGCACGACGCCCTGCCGCTCCAGCTCGTCCAGGTCGCGGTGGATCGTCATCAGGCTGACGCCGAACTGATCGGCGAGGTCGGTGGCGGAGACGGAGCCGTGGCTGACGACGTACTCGGCGATCTCGGCCTGGCGTTGGGCGGGCCGGCTGCGCTCGGCCGACGGGGTGGCGGTCATGCCGCACATCCTGCGTCGAGACCCACGTTGTAGGCCAGCAGCGCGACCGCGCCGCCGGCGCCGAATTCCAGCTCCGTGCGCGACGCCGGCGCCAGCCGGGGGAGCTTGCGGCGGTACTCCCGCAGCGGAACGCCCAGCACCGCGCACACGACGAGCCGGATCAGCGTGCTGTGCGCGATCACCAGCACGCTTCCTTCCGGGTACGCCGTGGCGAGCTCGCCCAGCGCGGCGATCCCTCGGGACACGGCGTCGGCGGGCGCCTCGCCGCCCGGGAAGTGCCGCCCATCCGGGTCGGCCACGAACCGCTCGACCACCTCGGGATGCTCCGCGCGTACCTCGGCCAGTGTCCGCCCCTCCGCCAGCCCGAAGTCCAGCTCCCGCAGGCGCTTGTCGACCAGCGGCGCCAGGCCGGTCCGGGCCGCCACCGGCGCGGCCGTCTGCCCGGCGCGGCGCAGGTCGGAACAGGCCAGCGCGGTCAGTCCGGCGCTCTGCGCCCACCGCGCCAGGGCGTCCGCCTGCCGCACGCCGACCTCGTCGAGGTCGACGTCCGAGCTGCCGGTGTACCGGTTGGGCCGGTGCCACGGCGTCTGCCCGTGCCGGGTCAGGTGGATCAGCGTCATGTGGCCCCTTGCGCGCGCTTGGCCAGGCCGGCGTCGATGTAGCCGCGCCGGACCAGCTCCTCCACGAACAGCCCGAACGACTCGGCGAACCGCGCCGCCGCGCCGGCCCGGGGCTCGGTGACGCCGACCAGGCGCACCATGTGCCGGGCGGTGACGGACAGCGAGCCGTTGCCCGCCGCCGCCAGCACGGCCATCCCGAACGCCGGCTCCGGCTGGGCCGGATGGTGCAGCGGCCGGCCGAGCACATCCGCCCGCAACTGGGTCCAGTATGCGCTGCGGCTGCCGCCCCCGGTCACCATCGTGCGGCCGTCCACCCGCGCGCCCAGCGTTTGCAGGTACGCGTAGCAGAGCCGCTCGACGTACGCGACGCCCTGCAGGATGGCGGCGTACCGGTCGGGCTCGGAGCGCGGGCTGCCGAGCCGGAACCCCTCGGCGTCCGGCCGGACGAACGGGAACCGCTCGCCCGGCGAGACCAGCGGGTACGCCACGGCGCTGGACGGCTCGAAGAGCGCCGCGCCCTCGTCCCAGCCGGCCGGGTCGCGGCGGAACTCCGGCGGTATCGACCCGGCGCCCACGTTCGACGCCCCGCCGGGCAGCCAGCCGCCGTCCGGGTGCCGGTGGGAGTACACGGCGCCGCCGGGGTCGGCGAGCCGCTCGGCGGTGACGCCCTTGAGCACGAGCGTGGTGCCGAGTACCGAGTTCCACTCGCCGGGGGACAGGGCGCCCGCCGCGATCTGGGCGGCGCAGCCGTCGGTCATCCCGGCGAGCACCGGCGTGCCGGCCGGCAGCCCGGTGTGCTCGGCGGCCGCCTGGTCGACCGTGCCGAGCCGGCTGCCCGGGCGGACCACGTCCGGCAGGATCGCCAGCGGCACGCCGAGCTGGTCGAGCACCTCCGTCGGCCAGCGGTGGGCGGCCAGGTCGTACCCAGTCTTGAGCGCGTGGCTGAAGTCGGTGGCGACCGGCGCACCGGCCAGCCGGCCGGCGAGGTAGTCGGCGGAGTGCGCGAGCCGGATCCCGCCGCGCTCGGCCGCCCGCCGGGTGGCCGCGTCCGCCTGGCCGAGCAGCCAGAGCGCCTTGGGCAGCGCCCAGGACCGCTGCATGGGGTAGCCGAGGGACACCCACAACTCGCCGCCGGCCTCGGCGGCGCGGCGCTCCTCGGCGGCCGCCCGCGCGTCGTCGTACATGAGCGCGGGGCCGAGCGCGGCGCCGGTCCGGTCGGTGAACAGGACGGTCCCGGACGTGCTGCCCAGCGCGATGCCGCGGGCCCGCTCGGGAGCGACGCCGGCAAGCGCCACGCGGCTGGCCTCGCCGAGGGCGCGCCACCACGCCGACGGGTCCTGCTCGTGGATGCGGCCGGGCGCGCGATGGCTCGACAGCACGCGGGAGCCCTGGCCGATCAGCGTGCCGCTGCCATCGACGACCGCGACGCGCAGGCTCTGCGTGCCCACGTCGACCCCGACCCACACCGGGTCGGTGGCCGCTGACGTGTGAACCATGCGTGGAATATAACAAGCCCCGGTGTTAAGTCAACAAAGTGGTGTCCCATCGCGCACACCCGGGTCGGTCTGGCCCGACTCGTCGGACGCTGGCCATTCGATGCTCACCTGGCTGCCAATGACCGCCACCGTCGGCGGGCTATGGGACGCCGTGCTGTCGGAGGGCCGCCTCTTCTCGGTCACCACCAACTCCGACAACCACCGCACGGTGTACGACACCTGGCGCAACGGCGACTGGCTGCCCGGCCAGAACTTCGACAACACCGGCCGGCTGCCCGACCCGGTCAACACCGACACCCCGCAGCCGGGCAGCGACTTTCTGGCCCGGCCAGTTCAGCCGTACCCATGTCGGCGTCACCGCGTACGGCTACCGGCACCTGATGGCCGGCCTGCGTGCCGGCCGGGTCTGGGTCGACCACGGCCAGCTCGTCGACGGCATCGACGTACGACTCACCGCGGCCACCGGGCACCGCGGCGCGACCCTCGGCGGCCGGCTGCGGGTACGGCGAGGGCAGCGACTCACCCTGCAGGTGACCGTCACCACGTCCGCACGCCCGAACTACCACGGCGAACTGCCTGCTCGGGTCCCACGTCGACCCGCACGGGCCGCTGCCGCACGTGCCTGGTGACGGGGACCCGTGGCTGGACACGTGGCTCTACACCAATCCCATCTTCATCGACGTCATGCGCTGAGTTGGTAGGCCCGGATGATGCTCTGTTGCAGGGTGTTGCCGTCGGCGTCGGCGGACTTGACCCGCAGCGAGACGAAGCCGGACGGCGGGTGGTGGATGAGTGCGCGGGAGCCTGCCATCTTGGCGGGGCTCCAGGTCGCGCCGTCGTCGTAGGACACGTCGACGGTCAGTGCCGTGATGTTGGCCGGGCCATCCTGGCGTTCGATGCGCAGCGGTATCGCGAACGCCTGAGCGCCGGGCGCGGTGTTGTTCAGGTCCACGGCCGGGTCGAACCGCACGGTGAGCAGCGGAAGCGCCTTGCCGTCGTCGGCCGCCGAGGACCGGAAGGTCCATTCGGCGTGCACCTTTGTGGACAGTGGCCACCAGGTCGCGGTACGGGTGGCGTCGGCCACCAGCCGGTACGACGCGCCGGCCGCCGGCACCTCGAACCGGCCCGCGCCCGGGGTGGGGTGGGTGGCCACCAGGTGGCCGTCGCGGAAGAGGCTGGTGCTACCGGTGTCCACATCGGAGCCGGACCGCGGACCGGGGTGGCGCGGATGTCCGGCCGCGTCCCCGTACAGCGGGAGCTGCGCCACGAGCGCGTTGCCGGCCCGCGATACGCACGGGACGGCGGCGCCGAAGCGGCTCTGCACGCAGCCGCGCAGGGTCGGCCCGGCCACGGCCTTGTTCCATTCGACGCGGGCCGGCTTGCCGGTGCGCAACCGGACGCCACGCGCGACCAACTCGTCCGTCTGCCAGCCTTCCGATCCGATTGATTCCAGGTCCCAGGTACCGGGGGTGAAGTACTCGACGCGTTCGGCCCCGGTGCGCATCGGGAACCCGAGGCCCTGCGCGCCGATACCGGCGACCTGCGCCCAGGCGGCGACCGCGCGGTACGGGCCGGTGCCCGGTGTGCGGTGGTAGGCGGCGTGGACCGCGACCAGGTCGCTGGTGCGGACGGTCCGCTCCGGCCGCTCGGGCACCCTCCCTTCGGTGCCGAACGCCAGTTCGTAGCGGTGCTCGGCGACACGGTGGCTGGCCATCCTGACCGGCACGGCACCGCCGCGGGTGGCGGCGGCGAGCCGGGCCGCGGTCGGCCCGTACCCGATAAGCGTCGGCAGGGTGGACGGCGCCGCCGTCGTCCGCGCGGCGGCCATGGGCTCGCTCTGGACCATCAGCATGGCCAACTTCGCGCCGGACGCCGCGACGTTGCGGACGCGCTGGTCCACCTCCTCGTCCGTCAGCGTGGCGGGGAGTTCCAACAGGACCAGCCGGCCCGTGGCGTCCAGCCCGGTCAGATCCTCCGGCCGGCCCTGTCCACCGTGGACAGCCGTAAGCTCCTCCCGCAGATCGGACGCCGGCGCGGTGCCGAACCAGCCGGCGTTCACCTCGAACCGGTCGGTGCCCTCGGCGTGCAGCTCCACCGCCGGCTCGTGGCGCACCTCGCGCCGCACGAACGCGAACCTGTCGGAGGTGATCCCGTCCACCGTCGCGGCGTACAGCTCATCTAGCCGGGGGTCGGCGGCGGTGATGATCTGGTACGGCGGGCCACCGTCGGCCACCCTCGTCACGCCGATCGCGAAGCTGACGCCACCGCGCGCCGCCGGCTCGTCGAGCGTGATGTCCGTTCGCCGCCCGAGGCGGGCGTCGAGGATGATCTCGGTGTCGTCGCGCAGGGACAGCTCGGGGTGTACGACGGTGGTACGGCTCGGCTCCTGGCCGGCGCGCGGCGTCTCCACATAACCGTGCACGGCGTACGAGCCGGCCGGCAGCCGCAGCCGGTCGCCGTCGAGCGCGATGTGGAAGTCCGCGTTCTCGATGCCGATGACGTACGCGGACGCCCGTCCGCCGGCGCTGTCGCCGTTGCGGTCGAGCAGACGCACGGTGAGGTCGTGCATCGCCGGTTCCTGCCGCACTCCCACGGGTGTGCGGACGGCGATCCCGTTGGGTCCGGTGGCGGTGAGGACGCCGCCGAAGGCGCCGGCACCGCCGTCGCGCGCCGTGACGGTCAGCTCGACCTTCGCCTGGCCGCCCGCCGGCACGGTGACCGTGGTCGCCGAGAGCGTCGCCGGGACGTCGGGTGAGAGGTCGAGATCGAGGGTCACCGGCTCGGAGCCGGTGTTGTCGTAGGTGACGGCGTGCCGCTGGGTGACCCCGGCGTTGGGCCAGCGCAGGTACGCCGAGACGCTGCCCGGCACGGCCGACACCGCCTGGCTGATCGCGCGGGCCACATCGACGCGACCGGCGCCGACCGCGAAGACGTCCGCGCCGGCGACCGGCGCCGCGGTACTCATGAGGGCGGACTTGAGCCGCTCGCCGGGCCAGTCCGGGTGTTGCTGGGCGAGCAGCGCGGCCGCACCAGCCACGTGCGGCGTGGCCATCGACGTACCGTCCAGCCGCTGGTAGGCGTCGCCGACCGGCTCGCCGATGGGGTCGACCGCCGCGGGTCTGGCCGCCGCGATCGCCTCGCCGGGCGCGACCAGGTCCGGCTTGACCGCGAAGTCGCCGAGCCGCGGGCCGCGGTTGGAGAACTCGCTCGGCACGTCCTCTTTGGACACGCTGCCCACGGCCAGCGCCGCGTCGGCCGTCGCCGGAGACGACACGCCCTGCTCCGCCCCGTCGTTGCCGGCGGCGGTGACGAACAGCGCGCCGGTCGCGTTGGTCAGCTCGTTGACCGCGGCCGAAACCGGGTCCGTGCCATCGGTCGGGCCGCTGCTCAGGCTCATGTTCACGACCTTGGCACCGACCTCCCCGGCGGCCCATTCCATGCCGGCCAGTACGGCGTCCATGGTGCCGCTGCCGGAGTCGTCGAGCACCTTCCCGGCGGCGATCGTCGCCTCGGGCGCCACCCCCTGGTATTTACCGTCCGAGGCGGCTCCCGAGCCGGCGGCGGTGGACGCGACGTGGGTGCCGTGCCCGTTCCCGTCCGCGACGCTGCCCTTGCCGGAGAAGTCCTTCGTCGGGCCGATCCGTCCGGCGAAGTCCGGGTGATCCGCGGCGATGCCGGTGTCCAGCACCGCCACGGTCACGCCCCGGCCGCGGTAACCCGCCTGCCACGCGGTCGGCGCGCCGATCCGCGGCACGCTGACGTCCAGCGCGGCGTGCACCCTGCGGTTGAGCCATATCCGGGCACCGCTGCCGCGTGCCGTTGCCGGCCCGGCGCGCAGCGTTGACCACAGCGCGGCGGCGTCCTTCTTCGGCTCCGACACGGCCGTGATGCCCAGCTTCGGCAGGGTCCGCATCGGGCGCGCCCCGGCCGGGGGTTTGGCGTCCTTGACCAGGAGGGGAAGGGCGTCGGTGCGCGCGTCGTCGTACCCCTGCCGGACCAGGCCGGTGACGTTGAACAACTCGCGGTCAAGGACTCCCGACCGCAGCAGGGCCGCGGCGTCGCCGGGGATGACGTACCAGTCACCGTGCCGCGCGAACTGGGCGAACCGCATCGGCGCCAGCGGGTTGGCCGGTTCCACACGTAGCGGCGGTTGCGGGCCGGTGCCCAGCATGACGCGGTCGCCGGTGATGAGCGTGACGGTGACGCTGCCGGCCGGTTGTCCGGCCAACGTGACCCGAGCGGGCTGGACCTCCGCGGCGCCGTTCCCGTTCGCGAGCACGAACGCGGACAGGCAGGTCAGCGTGGCGGCGACGGCGGCCGCCGCGCGCCGGCCACTGTGCGACAGCGGCCTCATTTGGCGGTGACACCGAGGGCGTCGACGATGCCGTGGGCGACCACGGCCACGCTGAGCGTGTGTGCGGGAGCCCCGGCCCCCGTCACCACGTTGCGCTGGCCCAGGTACCGCAGGCTCTCCCGATCGAAGATCCATTCGATACGCATGCGCTGGTCGGTGAAGACCACGCCGATCCCGTGCCGCCCGGCCGCGTCCTCCAGGTCCTGCACCACCGTGACGCCGGAGACCTTCGCCGCCACCTTGTAGAGCGCCGCCATCAGGTCGGGCGGGAGGTACGGCTCGCGCAGCAGCCGGCCGATGACACCGAGCACCCGAAGCGAGAGCGGGGAAGTTCCTTCTCGGCCGCGACAGTGATCTCCGCCAGGAGGGCGTCCGGGTCCGTCGGGAGTTCGGCGACGAACCGGTACGTGGGCGAGGTGAGGGAACCGGCGGCCGGGCCGAACCGTTGCTCCGGCTGACCCTCCACGCGCGACAGTCCGGGGCGGGAGCCGTCGACCGACCGCCAGACCTGCGTGCGGTACCGCCGGTCCTGATCCTGGACCACGTTCTCCACGTAGGTATACTGGTCGTCGCGGACCGCGGCCGGCCCGGCGGCACTGGTCGCGGCGGCCAGGGCGATCCGGTTGAGCAGGTCGCTGGCGGACTCCTCCCGGGTGGTCCGCGGCCGCTCCCCGTGGTCGGCGGGGGCGATGGCCACGCCGACGCCGACGACCGCGGCCAGCGCACCGCCCAGCAACGCGGGTGCGAGGATCGCCCGCCTCGTCGAACGCCGCGGCGGTCGGGACAGGTCGTGGATCTGGTGCATGAAGCGCTCCCTGAGAATCTGGTGGCGGTCCTCAGGAAGGTCGCGTCGCGCCGGGTCCGGCAGCAGCCGGGCCAACTCCTCACGCTCGTTCATCGGTTTCCCTCCTGTGCGGGCCGTGCCGCGTGAATGCGGCCACCATCTAGCTGTCCCGGGGCGCGATCCGGTTCCCGGCTCAGCTTGCGGAGTTTCTCTCGCGCCCGAGACAGTCGCGATCGGACCGTCCCAATAGGAATCCCGAGCGCCTCCGCGGCCTCCGCGTAGTCCAACCCGGCCCAGACGCACAGCGCGACCACTTCCCGCTCCGCCGTACGCAGCCCGCGCAGCGCCGCCACGGCCAGCGCCAGCCGGCCGGCGTCGTCGACCCGACCGGCCACCTCGTCGGCGAAGTCGGGTGTCACGTCGGGCCGCGAGAGCCAGGGCAACACCCGCTCAAGCCGGCGCGCCTTGCGGGTCATGTTACGGGCGGTGTTGGTAGCGACACCGAGCAGCCACGGGCGCAGTGACCCGCCGTCCGCTTCGATCGACTCCCGCAACCGCCATGCCTGCAGGAACGTCGCCGACACCACGTCCTCGGCGGTCGACCTGTCCCCGGTCAGCCGGACGGCGTGCCGGTACACAGCCTGGGCGTACTGGTCGAACAACTCGGCAAACGCCGACTCGTCCCCGGCCCGTAAGCGGGCGCGCGCAATCATCTCCACATAGTGTGCTGTCCCCGGCCACGGACCTGGTTCCCAGGGCGTCCTGGCGCTTTAGCGGCGACTTACCCCTAGCTTACGGCCGGCATCTACCTTCGTGATTGCACGATCCCAGGAGGAGGTAGCAGTGCTCATCCGAAAGCTGACTCTGGTGGCCGCGTTGCTCGTCGCGGGTCTCGCGCCGGCGACGCCGGCGCTCGCCGCCCAGGCTCCACCCGCCAGCACGCCGAACACGTCAATGTCCGCGATGGCGACCATCTGGTACATCGAGGGTTACTACGACCAGCTCACGTGCCTCGACCGCGGCTCGTTCGGCGTCAGCAGCGGCTGGTGGCTCGACTACTACTGTGAGCCCGACTACGGCGGCGACCCCAACAGCTACCGTCTGTGGGTGGAGGATGAGGGCAGCAGCACGGGAAACTGTGCGACAGCGGGCCACGCGTACCTCATCAACGGCAGCACGCTCTACTTCTCCGGGTACGAGGGCAACTACCAGAACGGAGTCTCCACGACGTGGGTGCCCTCGGGCTACGCCGTCATCGCGCTGGGTGGCAACGGCATCAAGAAAAATACCGCACCCCAGTTCAAACTCCAATTGAACGGGGTTGACGTGGCCAACCACAGTTGGACGGTGAACTCCGCCGGCGACAACTGCGTCTCCAACCAGGTCAACAAGACCCTGAACCTGCAGGCGGGCCAGACGTACACGCTCAAGGCCCACTACACGGCGGGCAACGGCAACGTCATCGACGAGACCGTGGTCTACGTCTACGCCTACTGACACCAAACACCAACGACGCCATGTGGGGCCGGCCAGGCGGAGCCGGCCTCACATGGTCAGCTCGTAAAAGAGCTTCGCGGCGGTGATGACCGTCTGGGTGACCCCGTACCCGAGCAGGAGCGCGACCAGCAGCCACGACACCCAGAGCCGGGCTTGCTGGCCGTCCGGTGGTTGGCTCATCGCGCGGCTCCTTCCTCTGCGGCTTCCTTGGCGGCATCCGGCGGTGGGATCGGCGCGGCGGCGTCCGGTTCGTGGAAGCGTTCCGGCACCGGCCTGATCAACAGGTTGGCGACGAATCCGATGGCCAGGACGCCGACCATGGTGAACAGCGCCGGCCGGTACGCCGACGAGGTGAGCGTGCCGGGCTTACCCTGCGCGTCGAGGAACCCGTTGATGATGAGCGGCCCCGCGATGCCGGCCGCCGACCAGGCGGTCAACAGCCGCCCGTGGATGGCGCCAACCTGGTACGTGCCGAACAGGTCCCGCAGGTACGCCGGAATGGTCGCGAACCCGCCACCGTAGAAGGACAGGATCAGCCCTGCCAGCAGGACGAAGAGCCCGGTCGCGGCGTGCCCGACGGAGGCGAGCAGCGCGTACAGCACCATGCCCACGCCCAGGTAGACCACGTACATCGGCTTGCGCCCAATGATGTCCGATGTGGACGACCAGGCGAACCGCCCGGCCATGTTGAACAGTGACAGCAACCCGACGAAGCCGGCCGCCGCCGCCACCGCGACGCTGGACACGCCGTCCTCCCGGAAGAAATCCTGGATCATCGGGCTGGCCTGTTCGAGGATCCCGATGCCGGCGGTCACGTTGCAGAACAGCACGATCCACAGTAGCCAGAAGGACCGGGTGCGGATCGCGTTGGACGCGGCGACCTGCCCGGTGGTGACCAGCGGCCGGCTCGCGACCGCGGCGAGGTCGAACCCGGCGGGAGACCAGCCTGGTGGCGGGACCCGGACGTTGACGACGCCGAACATCATGACGACGAAGTAGCCGATGCCCAGCGTGACGAAGAGTGCCACCAGCGCTCCGCCGGACGCCACCGAGCTGGCGTTGGCCGAGTCGTAGCCGGAGTCGTAGAACGACAGCAGCTGGCGCGACAGCGGGCTGGCGACCATGGCGCCACCGCCGAAACCCATGATGGCGAGCCCGGTGGCCAGGCCGGGCCGGTCCGGAAACCACTTGATCAATGTGGACACCGGCGAGATGTACCCGATGCCCAGCCCGATGCCGCCGAGCACCCCGTACCCCAGGTAGACCAGCCAAAGCTGCTCCGACGCGATGCCCACCGCGCTCACCAGGAAGCCGGTCGCCCAGCAGCACGCGGACACGAACATCGCCTTGCGCGGCCCGTTCGCCTCGACCCAGGTGCCGCCGACCGCCGCGGACAGGCCCAGCATCACGATGGCGATGCTGAAGATGACGCCGATCGCCGTCTGGCTGGTGTCGAAGTGCGCGATGAACGAGTTCTTGTACACACTCGTCGCGTACGCCTGCCCGATGCACAGGTGCACCGACAGGGCGGCGGGCGGGATCAGCCACCGGCTGTACCCGGGTGGCGCGACGGTGTGCTTGTGGTCCAGCGCTGACATGAGCGACAAGGGGTGCACCTCCCGGCGAGCGAGCGAAATGCGGCTATTGCCGGCAACCTAGTGCGTACGCCGGCGGATGAACGGCCGCCGGTCGCTCCCTGGCGCCCGATGGCCGTTCGGATGAGCCGAGCGGCACGATCGGATGAGTAGCTGTCGGAAATGGGTGGAGTGATCAGTCGCGAACCGGGTATGCCATAGCCGGTTCGCGGCGCTGTCCATGCGCGCGCGAGCGTGGGGTCGGATATGCGGATCTTCTACGACGACGGGGACGTGCGTGTGACGTCCGCGGCGATCTGGGTGCGTGGCCACCGGTACCGGCTGGTGGAGATGGACCGAATCTGGCGGCAGACCTCGGCAGCGGTCGGGCGACGCGCGGCGCGTGGCCTGGCCGTACTGGCGACGGCGATGCTGGCCAAGCTGGCCGTAGGCGCGTTCGGAGTCTTGGCCGGGCTGGCCCTCAGTTCGCCCGTCACAGCGGTGGCGCTGTCGGGTCTGGAGGACGTCCGCCGCTACGGCAGGCGGCTGGAACTGTGGGCCAGCGTCGGCGATTTGCCGGTGCTGCTGCTGGCTACCGACGACGCGATCCGATACGGCCAGGTGTGCCGGTCCCTGGTGCGAGCGATGGACGACCTGGAGGACTTCGCCGTTGCCGCGTGGCACCGCCCCGGTGTCCCCGGGCGCTTGTGGTGTCATTAGCGACGCGAGTTGGGTGAGTACGTGCCTGCTCGTTACCCCGCTCAAGTCAAGGTCATTCGCGGCGGTGGTAGGTGTTGCGGCGTGGCTGGCGCTCCAGGTCCACGTACGCGGGTGGGATGAATTCGGGTATCCCGTCGGTGGCGATCTGGACGGTCCGGTGTCCGCGGTGGATGAGCCGGTGGTGGTGGCCGCAGAGCATGACGCTGTTGTTCAAGGTGGTGGGTCCGCCGTCGGCCCAGGATTTGATGTGGTGTCCGTGGCACCAGCGTGGTGGTCGGTCGCAGCCGGGGAAGGCGCAGCCCTTGTCCCGTAACTCCAAGGCGCGCCGTAGTGGTCCGTTGATGAGGCGGCGGGTGCGGCCGAGGTCGAGGATTTGCCCGTCGCCGCCGAGGATGGCGGGGATGATTTTGGCGTCGCAGGCCAGTCGGCGTACCTGCTCCGGGCTGAGTCGCTCGCCGGTGTCCAGGGTGCCGACGCCGAGGGCGAGGCGGAGCATGTCGAATGACACGGTGACGACCACGTGTGGTCGTTCGCCGCCAGCGGCGCGGATTCCGCGCAGTGGAGCCCAGTGCACGGCGAGGGCGCCGGCAACTCCGCATCGTCGGAGTCCTGCGGCGCGGCCATCGCGGCGAGCCGGGCACGCATGATCACCCGATCGGTAACGTCCCCCGTGCGTTGGGATGATCGGGGGTGGGCCGTGCCGGTCGCCGACCCGTCGCCTACAAACGGGCGACGGCGCGCTGGGGTTTCGGGGTGGCTTGTGGACAGGTTCCTCCACGGTGGACGGTTGCGGTCCCGCGTTGATGCGGTCAACATCGACGCAGTTGCGCCCAGTCCGCGCCAGTGCCAAGGCGAGACGCTCGCAAGGATCGGCGGTACCTTCTCCCTGGGTGCGCTATCGCCGTACGTCGTATCGCAGGTGGGTGACCCGGTCGCCTTGGACGATCTCCGGGTTGCCCAGGAGTGCGGGTGGGCCCTGGTACGCGCCGAAGAACCGTACGCCCTTGCCAAACACCACCGGGACCAGGTTGACCTGGAGTTCGTCCACCAGGCCGGCGGCCAGGGCCTGGCCCAGCAGGTCACCGCCGGTCAGCGACACGTCCTTGTCCCCGGCGGCGGCCTTGGCCTGGGCGATCGCGCTTGCCAGGCCGTCGGTGACGAACGTGAACGGCGCGTCGGGGAACGGCCACTGCGTCGGTGGTTCGTGGGTCACCACGAAGACGGCGTCGCCGGCCGCGGGGCGGCCGTTCCAGCCGTTGGTGATGTCGAACAGGCGACGGCCGATCACCGCCGTTCCGATCCGTGACCAGGTTTCCTGCATGTACGCGGCGCTGGCGGCCGAGACGTGGAAGACCCGCTCCGGGTCGCCGCCGTTGAAGGGGACGTCTCCGTTGGTGTACCAGTCGAAGAGCGGCCCTACCCGGTCCGACTCGTCGGCGATGAAGCCGTCCAACGAGACCGTCGCGCTCGCGATCAGCTTGCCCATGGTCTGTGTCCCTTCCGAAGTCCGGATTTGCCTGGGACGTCGGAGCCGATGGTTCGGATCGGACAGCGGCCCGGCACGGCTGCCGCCGTGACCCTATGCTGCTGGCAGGGCCGCGACGGTCCGCCATCAGCCGCTTCGGTCCCGATCGAGCGATCATCTGCGGGAAGGCGAATCAGGTGGAGCATACGCGGCTGGGCCGCACCGGCTTGAAGGTGAGTCGGATCGGGCTGGGCTGCATGAGCTACGGCAACCCGACCACCGGCATGCACCAATGGACGCTGGACGAGGACGCCGCGGCCCCGTTCTTCCGGCAGGCCGTCGAGCTGGGCGTCACGTTCTGGGACACCGCGAACGTCTACCAGGGCGGCACGTCGGAGGAGTTCGTGGGGCGGGCGATCACCAGGTTCTCTCGCCGCGAGGACGTCGTGCTCGCCACGAAGGTCAGCGGGAAGATGCACGACGGCCCCGGCGGCAGCGGCCTGTCCCGCAAGGCCATCCTCGAACAGGTGGACGCCTCCCTGCGGCGGCTGGACACCGACTACATCGACGTCTACTACATCCACCGCTTCGACCCCGAGACAGCCGCCGAGGAAACCATGGCCGCCCTTGACGACCTGGTCAGAGCGGGCAAGGTGCGCTATCTCGGTGCGTCGTCGATGTGGGCCTGGCAGTTCGCCAAGATGCAGCACGCCGCCGTGCGGGGCGGGTGGACGACGTTCTCGGCGATGCAGGACCAGTACAACGTGCTCAAGCGGGAAGAGGAGCGGGACATGATCCCGATGTGCCTCGACCAGGGCGTCGGTCTGACCCCGTACTCTCCGCTGGCAAAGGGACGCGCGGCTCGCCCCTGGGGCGCACAGACCGCACGCTCCTCGTCGGACACCGTCGCCAAGACGTTCGACCGGGACGCCGACAAACCGGTCGTGGACGCCGTCCACAAGATCGCCCAGGCTCGCGATGTCCCAATGGCTCAGGTGGCCCTGGCCTGGCTGCTGTCCAAGCCGGTGGTCGCCTGCCCCATCGTGGGCGCCACCAAGCCGAGCCACCTGCTGGACGCCGTCGCAGCCCTCGACCTCAACCTCACAGATGCAGAGATCACCACATTGGAGGAGCGCTACACAGCGCAGGACAACTACTGGTGGTGATGCCTCACAGCCAGCACCGGTCCGCCGCAGCGTCCGGTGGATGGTTCACGGGCGGTCCGGCAGGTACGTCTGGATGATGGGGACCGCGGTGACGGTTGCGTTCATCGATGGGTTCTGACATCCTCTTCTCTGGAAAGCGCTTTCCTTACGGCAAAGCCAACCCCCACGGAGACGTACCCATGCACGCTAAGCCCATGATCGCGAGTGCCGGCCTGGTGGCCGCCACGCTGGTCGTCCTGTCGCCGTCCGCCGCGCACGCGGCGCCTACGCGCTATGAGGCGGAGAACTCGCCCGCCGTCTGTACCGGGACCATCGACTCGAACTGGGCCGGCTACTCCGGCACAGGGTTCTGCAACGGCAACAACGCCACCGGCGCGTACGCCCAGTTCACCGTGAACGCCTCCGCCGCGGGGACCGCGACACTGGGCGTGCGGTTCGCCAACGGCACCACCACGGTCCGGCCCGCCAGCTTGATCGTCAACGGGTCCACCGTGCAGACGCCCTCGTTCGAGGGCACCGGCGCGTGGTCGACCTGGGTCACCAAGACGCTGACCGTGTCGGTCAACGCCGGCAGCAACACCATCCGGCTGAACCCGACCGTGGCCGCCGGCCTACCGAACATCGACTACCTCGACTTCGAGGTCGGCAGCACCCCGCAGCCGACGAACGCGCTATACGTGGCGACCAACGGCAACGACAGCAACGCGGGCACGCTGAGCGCGCCGCTGCTGACCATCCAGCGGGCGGTCAACCTGGCCCAGCCCGGCTACAGCATATTCATCCGCGGCGGGACGTACGCGCCGAGCACGAACATCCAGATCCTTACGAACGGCACGTCGAGCCAGCCCATCACGATGCGCAACTACAACAACGAACGCGTCATCATCGACGGCGAGAATATGTCGTACACGCCGGGCGCGGTCGGCTCCACCATCCCCCGCCCGGAGCGCGGCGCGATCCACATCGAGGGTGACTACTGGCGGCTCATCGGCCTGGAGATCATCCACGGCCCGTACGGGGTGTTCGGCCTGGACTCCAGCAACAACTACTACGAGCGCCTGGTCACCCGCGACAACTACGAGTCCGGCTTCCACCTGTTCCTGACGTCGAGCAACAACCAGATCATCAACCTGGACAGCTACGGCAACCGCGACCCGCGCAGCAACGGCGAAAGCGCGGACGGCCTGGCCATCAAGGAGGGCTCCGGCACCGGCAACGTGGTGCGCGGCGCCCGGTTGTGGAACAACTCCGACGACGGCCTGGACTGGTGGATGTTCTCCTCGCCGATCCTGGTGGAGAACAGCCTGGCCTGGGGCAACGGGTTCAACCGGTGGAACCTGCCCGACTTCACCGGCGACGGCAACGGGTTCAAGCTCGGCGGCAACGCCGTCGCGTCCAACCACACCGTCCGCAACAGCATGACGTGGGACAACGCCGTCAGCGGTTTCATCGACAACAACAACCCGGGTCAGCACCGGATCGAACGCTGCACCGCGTGGGACAACCCGGGGACCGGGTTCGACTTCGACCGCTCCGACAGCACGCTGACCAACAACCTCGCGGTCGCCAACGGCACGGCCTTCTCGTACGGGGCGAACTCCGCCGGCAGCGCCAACTCGTGGGACATCGGCGGCAGTTGGTCGCTCGCCAGCACCGACCCCAGCACGATCACCGGGGCCCGCACCGCCGACGGCTCCATCCCGTCCTCGACCTTCCTGCGGCCGGCCAACGGCGCCGACGTCGGAGCGCGCTTCTAGCCCCAACCACGTCACTCGGCGGGATCGGACAGCAGTTCCGGTCCCGCCTGGTGGCGTCCGGCCAGGTATTCCGTTACCGTTCACGTGAACGCTAACGGAGCGTGCCGCTGCCGGGGGTGACATGGACGTCGCGCCGCACCAGGTCCGCCGGCGCGCCGCCGGGTCCGCGCGGGACATCCGCGAGGCCCACCGCCAGGCCGTCCTGCGTGAGATCTACACGGCGCGCGCGGTCACCCGGCGGGACCTGGCGGTCCGGGTGGGGGTCAGCGTCGCCACGGCGTCCAACATCGTCGCGGAGCTGCTCCGGGCGGGCGTGGTGCGGGAGACCTCGTACGAGGACTCCGAGGGCGGCCGTCCGCGCGCCCGCATCACCGTGAACGCCGGGCGCGGCGCGCTCGTCGGGGTCGAGGTCCGCGCGGCGAGCGTCCACATCGATGTGTACGACGTGGCGCTGCAGCCGCGTACCCAGGCGATTATCGCCGCGACGAGCTGGCGCGAGGTCGAACACGCGGTGTCCACCGCGATGGCCGGCGCCGGGATCGACGCCGACCGTGTCCTCGGCGTCGGTGTCGCCGCGTCGGCCGCGCTCGGCGGCGCGCGGCTGGACCTGGCAGTGCTGCGGGCGCCGGTCCATGTGGCCGAGCCGGCGACCGCCGCGGCGGTCGCCGAGCTGTGGCTCGGACCCAACCGCCACGCGGCCAACCTGGTCAGCGTCACGCTGGCCGACGGCGCCGGCGCCGCCATCGTGGTCGGCGGTGCGCCGCTGCGCGGGGGAGTGGGCACGGCCGGCGGCTGGGGCCACACCACGGTGGTGCTCGACGGCCGGCTCTGCTGGTGTGGCCGGCGTGGCTGTGCCGAGGCGTACCTCGGTGCGCCGGGAATCCTGCAGAGCGTCCGCGAGCTGGCCGGGGACAGCCGACTTGCCCGCGACACTCCCGAGGCGACGGTCCGGGCTCTCGGCCGTGCCATGCGGGACCGCGATCCAGCGGCCGCCGCGGTGATCGGCGCGACGGCGCGTTACCTGGGCGTCGGCGTCGCGGGTCTGGTGAATCTCGTCGACCCGGAAGCGGTCACGCTCAACGGCTGGGTCGTCGGCGCGCTGGGCCGCTGGCTGGTCCCGGCCGCCCGCGAGGTGGCCACCGGCGATCCACCTCGGCACCGGCCTTCCCACGCCCGGATCGAAGCGAGTCCGGCGCGGAACGCGGTCACCGTCGGCGTCGCGGCCGCCGCCCTGCAGGCGTCGGCGTACCTGACGGGATCTGCTTAAGGCGCGTGCGGCGCTGAGGGCCTTTCGACCCGGATGTCGTTGGTGAGTCCGACGGCGCCCCGGATGTGTCGGACAGCTTCGGACGCCGCGTCCCGCTGGCGTTCCGAGGTCACGTCGCCGGACAGGGTGATGACGCGGTCGCGGACGCCGGCTCTGACGGCTTTCGCCGGTACATCGACGGCTGACTCGAGCAACCGGCTGGCCAACTCGGCCAATTCCGCGTCGGCGGTGCCGGGCGTGCCCGGGGCTCGTACCACCAGTCTGTCGGCCACGGCCCGCACGCCGGGCACCAGGCCGACCATCCGCTTCGTCGCCAGCCGATCGATGTCGCTGTTGACCTGGCCGGACAGCGTCACCATGCCGCCCCTGACCGACACGTCGAGGCGTGCCGTGTCCAGGCCGGCCGCGCAGTCCAACTCGCCGGTGACGTCGGCCCGAATCTGCCGGTCGGTCTTGCGGTCCATCTGCGCCATAGGCCAACCATGCGCTTTCGGGGCGGTGAGCACCAGGCCCGGGATCCGGGGGCCTCGAACCGAAGCGCCCGGATCCCGGTGTGAGCCTACGCCCATCGAAGTGGACCCGTACGTCCGTGATGTCGGACTTGCCTTCCCGCCGCAGAACGGAGACCCGCGCGTACGCTGTATGTGTCACTCCAGACCCCGGTGGCGCTGCGTTCGCCATCGCGGGCCGCGGGCCCGGGAATCGGGGTCACGATGAGTGAGAACGAGGGACCAGGCAGTGAGTACGCCCACCTGTCCCGCCTGGTCCGTCAGGCCGGTCTGCTGGACCGGCGCCGCGGCTACTACGCCGTACGGATAGGGCTCACTGGAGGTCTCCTGGTGGGGGCCTGGGTTGCCTTCCTATGGCTGGGCGAGTCGTGGTGGCAGGTCGGCGTGGCCGCCGTGCTGGCGGTGGCCTTCGCCCAGGTGGCCTTCGTCGGCCACGACGCCGGCCATCGCCAGATCTTCCGTACGCGGCGCGCCAACGACCTGGTTGGCCTGATCCAGGGCAACCTCGTCATCGGCCTCAGCTACAGCTGGTGGGTCAACAAGCACAACCGGCACCACGCGCACCCCAACACCGAGGGCGAGGATCCCGACCTCGTCGTGGCGCCGCTGTCCTTCACCGTTGGCCAGGCTCGGGCGCGGCGCGCGTTGGGCGCACTGTTCGTCCGGCGCCAGGCGTACTTCTTCTTCCCGCTGCTGCTGTTGGAGGGCCTGAACCTGCATGTCAACAGCGTGAAGACGGTGCTGGGGCGGCGCCGGGTCAAGTGGCGTCCCGCCGAGTTGCCCCTCCTTACAGCCCACATCGCCGGCTATCTCGGCGTGCTGTTCCTGGTGTTGACGCCCCTTCAGGCGCTCGTCTTCATGGCGGTGCACCAGGGACTGCTGGGCCTGTACCTGGGCTGCTCGTTCGCGCCCAACCACAAGGGCATGCCCATCCTCGCCGCGGACGCCAAACTGGACTACCTGCGGCGGCAGGTCCTGACGTCGCGCAACGTACGAGGTGGCTGGTTCATCGACACGCTGCTCGGCGGCCTCAACTACCAGATCGAGCATCATCTGTTTCCGAGCATGCCGCGGCCCAACCTGCGCCGGGCGCGGACGCTGGTGCACCGGTTCTGTGCGGAGCATGGCGTGGACTACTGCGAGACCTCGCTGTTCACCTCATGGGCGCAGGCGCTGGGCCACCTGAACAAGGTCGGATCCGCCCGCGCGCAGCTCGGCGCCGCCGGCGGCTGACCGGCTCACGGTGTCGAGGGGATCTCGGCCGTGCCCTCGACGATCGCCTGGGCGAGCTCGGACAGGCGCCGGTTGCGGCTGCGGGCCGCCTCGCGCAGCGCGGCGAACGCGCGGTCCATGTCCACCTGTAGGCGTTCGGCGAGCTTGCCCTTGGCCTGCTCGATGACCACGCGACTGTTGAGCGCGGTCTGCAGTTGCTCCGCGAGCGTCTCCCGGCGCCGAACGGCGCGTTCTTGCAGGAGTCCGATGGTGGCCACGTCGGCCAACGCCTGACCGACGCGCAGCTTTTCCTCATCGAGCGTGCCGGTGTGTACGTCGAACAGGTTCAGCGCGCCGATGACGTCCGCCCGCAGTCGCATGGGCAGCGCGTGCACCGCCGCGAAGCCCACCTCGGCCGCGGCGGCGGCAAAGCGCGGCCAGCGGGGCGTTTCGGCCGGCAGGTCCGGCACCGTGACGCGTCGCCCGGTCCGGAAGCAGTCCACGCACGGGCCCTGGTCGGTCTGCAATTGGAAGAGTTCGAGAAGGCGCGTCCGCTCGGTGGAGGCGGCGATCACCCGGAGCTCGCCGCGCTGGTTGGTGAGCAGCACGCCGGCGGCGGACACGCCGAGCAGCTCTACACACCGCTCGGTTAGCACGTGCATAAAGTCGATCACATCGAAGTCATCGACGAGCGTGTCGGCCATCTCGACAAGCACGTCGGTCAGCCGGTCACCTGCCATGTCACCCACCTCCGCTTATGCTACTTCTCATCCACGCATCGAAGCTCCCACGGACGGCCGCAACGGCCGTACCGGAGGCGGCCGAACGAGCGTACGGTGAAGTCGTCCCCGATCGAAGACACACCCATCCTGAGGTGCGCATGCCTGACGCCCGGGCCGCGGCGCTGGCGGCGTACCTGTATCAGTGTGCGGCCGCATTCTCGCTGTCCGCCGACGTCAGCGACGCCCATCATGTCGCTCGTGCCGGGATGGCGCTGCTCGACGCGGCCAGGCTCGCCGAGACGCTGAGACCGACGGATCACCGCTTGACGGCGCTGTCCGAAGCGGGCTGCTTCGAGACGATGCCGGACAAGGAGGCGGTGTTCCTGGAGCCCGCCGGGCTTCGCGCGGCCATCCTCCGGCCGCTCTCCGGCGGACAGGTTTCCGGAAACGACATCCTCTCGGCCGTCGTCGCGGCGGCCCGCGCGACGTAGGCGACCAGGCGTGACCAGGTGGGATCCGCCCGCTGACGTGCCCGTCCCGCCGCAGATCAGCGCCCTCGCCGGCGACGACATGGTGCGGCCGGTCTGGTGCAACGAGCTCGGCGGCCTCACCTTCGAGCTCACCGGGACAGACCGCCGGCGCTTCGCCAAATGGGCCCCGGCGGGCAGCGCCCTCGACCTGGCCGCCGAGGCGGAACGGCTGCGATGGGCGGTCGCGTTTACGCCGGTGCCCCAGGTCCTGGATGCGGGCTCGACCGAGGCTGGCTGCTGGCTGCTGACCGCCGGCCTGCCCGGAAACAGCGCGGTGGCCGCGCGCTGGCGCGCTGATCCGCATACCGCCTCGACGGCCATCGGCCAGGGACTGCGCGCCCTGCACGAGCGGCTGCCGGTCGAGAGCTGCCCGTTCTCCTGGGACGTCCAGGAGCGTCTGACCCGGGTACGCGCGGCGGGCCGGCACGATCCGGCGCGGTGGAACTCCGACCACGCGGAGCTGTCACCACCCGAGGCACTGGCCCGCCTGGCCGACCCACCGGCGGTCGACCAGTTGGTGGTCTGCCACGGGGACGCCTGCTCGCCGAACACGTTGCTGACCGACGACGGCGCCTGGTCCGGCCACGTCGACCTGGGCGCGCTCGGCGTCGCGGACCGGTGGGCCGATCTGGCCGTGGCGACGTGGAGTCTGGACTGGAACTACGGGCCGGGCTGGCAGCCGACGCTGCTGCGGGCGTACGGCGTCGAGCCCGACCCGGACCGGACCGCGTACTACCGCCTGCTGTGGGACCTGAGCCCCTAGACGTTCGCGACGTCGGTGCAGTACGCGATGGTGGCGTCGTCCGCCGCCACCGCCTGGCGTGCCTCCGCCTGCCGGACGCGACGGATGATCGCGGCGGGTCCGCTCGACGCGAGGACCGTCAGGACCTGCGGCCAGTTGGCGAGGCGGAAGAGGTCCACGATCCGGCTGGCTCCGTTGCTGAGCAGGACGGCCCCGGTCAACTCGGAGACGGGGCAGCCGCCGACGATCGCCTCGGCCGCGGCCCGCGGATCTTCCTTGGCCACCCAGTAGCCGCCCGGCTGGTTGCGGCTGGCGCGCATCACGTCGATGCCCTCGCGGCGGACCCGTTCGTACTCGGCGCTGCCTGGGGCCAAGGCTGCCAGCGCGGACCGGTACGGCTCGGCGAGCGTCACCTCGCGGGGATCGGAGATGACCAGCGGCGCGCCGGGGCGGTCGAGGACGACGACCGCGTCGCCGAGCATGAGGTGGTCGGCGCGGCCGTCGCGCAGGCGCAGGATCGCCACGGCCGCCCACGGGCTGCGGGGGTCAGCGAGATCGCAGGTGCCCCGGTGGGCGTCCGCCACCCGCTCGATGGCCTCGGCGAGCTGGGCCGCGAGGGTCCGGTCCGCGTCGAGTGACAGGAGGCTGAGCAGTTCCCCGCCGAGGCGACTGGCGTACCAGGCCACGCCGTGCCGGCAGACCGATTCGCCACCGGACACGCCGCCGGCACCGTCGATCAGCACGGCCGCCGCGGGTACGGCGCCGACGAAGTCCTCGTTCACCCGGCCGGTCCGACCCGCGGCGGCGCTCGCCATCGTCACGCGCACGTCCTGCCCGCCCCTTCCCGCCGATTCATGCCTCGACGATAGGGGACGTCAGGTCGCGCGAAATGATCGAGGTATGGTTGTTTGACATTTCCAATGCCGCGTCCGGAAGGGCGCTTTTGATACGCGTTTGTATGTGTCTTTATGCGCGCCCGTATGCCGCGAAAACCGGTTTAGGCTGTAAAACCTCCGGTCTGTTGGTAATACGTACTGTCGATAATGGACAATCTTTGTGTTTCCTATCCGTAGCCGGTTAACATTTCAGCGCATGCGAGGGCGGGATCCGCATTTTCCCGTGCCGGGAGGGTTGACATCTGACAACGAGGGCAATCTTTCCATTCGAGCCGGGGGAGACGAATGAAGACCGTGCGCCCGATCGACGAACGCCGCCGTAGCATCCCGCTGTCACGGCCACAACGGCTGCTGATGACGCTGACCGTCACGGCGGCGGTGGCGTCCGGCGTGGTGAGCGCGGTGTTCGTCGTCCGCAGCGGCGACCCCGACGGCTTCCTGCTGCTGTTTACGATCCTGGTGCTCACGTGGTCGTACGTGGCGTCCGGCATGCTGGTCGGGCTTTTCCTGCGCGCCGGTCCCATTGTCGTGTTGTTTCTGGGGATCGGGACGGCCTGGCTGGCCCGCGCGCTGGCGTTGGTGGACGGCCCGGCGGCGGTGGTGGCCACCGTGGCACATCCGCTCATCAGGGTGCTGCTCGTGCACCTGCTGGCCACCTTTCCGGAAACGCGTGCCCGGACCCGTCTGGATCGCCTGATCGTCGTGGCCAACCTCGCGATGCTGCCGCTGTTCGTCGCCGACAGCTTCGCCAACCGTGCCGGCCGCACCGACCCCTGCCTGGTGTGCCTCCCGAGCCTCGGTGAGGATCCGCCGCAGTCGGTGCTGTCGGTGGCCGTGCGGGCTGGGACGGTAGCCATCGTGGTGCTGCTCGCCTGGTCCCTGTACCGGCGCCTCACCCGGGTCGGTGGGATGCAGACCGCACCGCTGGTCCTCGGCCTGCTGCTGTCCGGTCAGATCCTGGCATCCGCGGCGGTGCCGCTTGTCGACCGCTCGCCGGGCACCGGGTGGGTGATCATCAATGCGACCGGTGTGGTGATCGAGGTGCTCCTGCCGCTGGCGATAGTCGTGGGCATGGTGCGCGCCTGGTCGACCGGTTCGGCCGTGCGGGAGAGCCAGATGGCGGCCACGAGCCGGGCGGAGGCGCGCTCGGAGATCGAGCGCGATCTGCACGACGGCGCCCAGATGCGCCTGCTCAGCGCGGCGATCCGCTTGAAGCTGGCCCGCACGCGGCTAGCCGGCCGCCACGCCGACGTGGAGGCACAACTGTGCGGAGTGGAGAACGATCTCGGTCGGGCCCTGACGGAGCTGCGCGAGCTCGCCCGCGGCGAAGCCCCGCCGACGCTGGGACGGCTGGGCTTGCGCGGCGCGCTGGCGGAGCTCGCGGCGGCGGCGCCGGTCGCGGTGACGATCGAGGGTGCGCCGGAGGAGCTTCCGGCCCACGTCGCGCAGGCCGCCTACTTCGTCGTCGCCGAGGCCCTGAGCAACGCGGCGCGGCACAGCGGGGCACGCGCCGTGCGGGTGCGGCTGGTCGACGACAACGCGCCGGACCGGAGCCGGGTCATGCACGTCGAGATCGCCGACGACGGGGTGGGCGGCGCCGATCCGCAGTCCGGCCGGGGGCTCACCAAGCTGGCCCAGCGGGTGGCCCTGGCCGGCGGCAGGTTGGAGGTGTCCAGCGCGGCCGGCGCTGGCACGAGCGTGGTGGCGGTGATCCCATGCGCGTCGTTGTTGCCGACGACGCCGCGCTGATGCGCGAAGGGCTCAGCGCCCTGCTGGCCCTGGCGGATCTGGACGTCGTCGCGACCGTGGCGGACGCGCACGCGTTGCTGGACGCGGTGCGGGAGTTGGAGCCGGACGCGGTGGTCGTCGACATCCGGATGCCCCCGACGTTCACCACCGAAGGGCTGGTCGCGGCCGAGCGCATCCGCAGCGAGCACCCCGCCACGGCGGTGCTGGTGCTGTCGATGCACATCGAGCCGGAGTGCGCGTTGGCGCTGACCCGGTCGTCCGGCGGCGGCATCGGATACCTGCTGAAGGAGCGGGTGCTGGACGTGCAGCAGATCGTCTCCGCGCTGCATCAGATCGCCGAGGGCGGCACGGTCATCGACCCGGCCGTGGTCGACGAACTCCTCGCCCGTCGCCGCTCGACCGGGCGGATCAACCGGCTTACCCCGCGCGAGCAGGACGTGCTCGCGCTCATGGCGCAGGGGCACACCAACCGGGCCATCGCCGACCGCCTGCACCTGAGCGGCAAGACGGTCGAGGCGTACGTGACCAGCCTCCTCGACCGGCTCGAGATCCATTCGGCGGACGGCGTGCACCGGCGCGTCCGTGCCGTGCTGACGTACCTTCACTCGGTCGGCGACGGCCCGGGAGCGCTGGAGCAGGACGACGCCCGGGCGCCACGGGAATCCGGCGAGCCGCCCGACCGGCGGCGTGACCCGCCGGCCGCCTGACAACACTGTCCGACAGGCCCGCCAGAGGCAAGGGCTTTCCCGGTACCGCGCGAGTGGGGCCGCCTCTACCGTCAGTGGCGAAGGCAGTGGGCGGGGGATGAGAATGTATGCACGACAACCATTGGCGGCAGGTATCCAATCTGGTGGGCGCCGCGAAACATGAAGTGCTGGCGTTGATACCGGGCAACTGTGCCCTGGTCAGCGATCAGGTCGACGAGTGGGGCGGTGCCGGGGAGGCCGGCGCGGCGGCACGAGCGTTGACGATCATCGCGGGGCAGGCGCCGGTGGGTAGCGCCAAGCGCGTGCGGGACCTGCTCGGCGTTCGCACCGAGGTGCGGTCCGGCAGGTACTCCCCGACGCTCATCTTCATCCTGGACCGCAAGCTCGCCATCCTCGGCCGGGGGCGAGCGGCACGGTTGCGGGCGTCGCTGACGCGGTCCGAGGTCGCCATCGAGACGCTCGCGACGATCTTCTCGGACCACTGGAACGAGGCCGAGCCGCTCGACGCGCCGGGCCCGGGGCTGAGCAGCCTCGATCAGAAGGTGCTGCGGTACCTGGTCACCGGTGTGACCGACGACGTCGTGGCGCGGGAGCTGGACATCTCCACGCGGACCGTCCAGCGGCACGTCACGCACGTCATGGAGGTCCTCGGCGCGCGCAGCCGGCTGGAGCTGGGCATCCGCCTCGCCACCCGGGGAATGTTCCTGCCGGTCGCCAGCTGAGGCTCGCACGCGAACGGCGCGGCGTCTGTACGCCGCGCCGTCTTTGGCATCGGCCGTTCAGGAGTATTCGACGAGGCCGTGGCGGATCGCCGTCACGACCGCGGCGGTGCGGTTGGTGCAGCCGAGCTTGAGCAGCACGCCGGCGACCAGGCGCTTGGCCCCGTGGTCGGAGATCTTCAGCCGGCGGGCGATCTGCTTGTTGCTCAGGCCCTCGGTCAGCAGGGTCAGCGTCTCCCGCTCCCGCGGCGTCAACGCCATCGGCACCGAGATGTGCTGCGGGCGCCGGCTGCCGGCGCGGGCCAGGAGTTGCTGCGCGAGCACGGTGGGCATCGGCAGTTCGCCGGCCGCCAGCGCGCGCAGGGCGCTGTCCAGTGCCCGAGCCGACAGGTCCTTCTGGAGCAGGAAGCCGTCGGCGACCAGCCCTTGGGAGAGCACGTTGTCGGCCGCTCGGGCGTCCTCGATGAGCACGAGCGTCTTGGTGCCGGACGCGGCCAGGGCACCGGCCGTCAGCGAAGCGATGCCGTCGAAGAGGCTCAGGATAAGGACATCGGGGGCCGCGTGGACGGGTGTGGCGGCGACGTCCGCGGCGGAACGGTAGTCCCGGACGGCTCGCACCGCGGGCAGGCTCTGCAGGGCAAATCTCAGTCCACTTCGGACGATGTCATTGCGAACCAGCAGCGCGACATCCAGCTGTCGGGTCCGGATGCTCAGGCTGGTCGGGGTGGCGGTAATGGTCATCGTTGCGCCTCTCTCGCTCGGCGTCACGACACCATCGAATCCGACAGTGGTGCCAGTTATCCAGGCCGATGTCTCGTTCCGGACATGAGCGGCGGGTCCCGGTGCGGCGACCGCGGCGGGGCGAGCAGGGCGCCGAGTACCTCCCCGAACTCCGGCGCCGCCAGGTAGTTGCGGGCACAGCGCAGCCGGGGGTCGCAGTCCATGCGTACCCGTTGGGCGGCGCCGGCGGCCGGTACGCCGCCGGATGTCCCCGCGTGGACCAGGGTGTCATGCACGTCGGCGATGTCGATCCAGCGTGCTGGCGGACGCCCCACCGGCATCAGGTCCAGCGGGGCGCCGATGGTGACGAGCGTTGGCGCGGTACCCGGATCAAGGGCGGCCACCGCGCTCAACGCCGCCACGGCACCCAGACAGTGCCCGATGACGGCACGGGTCCGAGGGACGATCGCCGCCCGGACTCGGTCCGCCGCGCGCCGGCCGAGATCGTCGCCGGCGACGTGGGAGCGTACCTGCCGGAGCGCGGCGACCAGGTCGCCGGCCGGCAGGCCAGTGAAGTATCGCGACCACGCCAGCCGGTCCGCGACCGTGCCGGTCCGGCCGGACGGTGGCGCCGCGTCGAAACGGGCCGCCCGCCAGCACCGGTCGAGGACGGCGGCTTCCCAGACCGGGTCGGGTGCGGGCTCGGGGTGGGGGCGTCGTCCAGGTTCACGAGCGTGATGTCACGGTCGGCGTCGAACGCGGGGGCGGGCCACCCGGCCAGCGCGAGCCCGTCGAGCATGGACGTGACCCACTCCAGGCGTACCGAGGCGTCGGTCCGGACCGGGCCGGCGGTGCCGTGGACGATGAGCAACCGGGACACGCGTGGCCTCCGTTCAGCAGGCGTTGATGTGGTAGCCGTGCCGGAGCACGTCCGGCTCCAGGTCGTGCAGGTCGTCCGCCGCCCGCTCCGGGCTGGACAGCCACCGGGCGTGGTACCGGGCGTTCGTCACCCGGTCCAACGCGCCGAGCTCGAAGTCGGCGGACAGGTCGAGGAACTCCGCGATGGACTTCATCGTGGTGGACGGATCCACCATGAGGTCCTCGTACCGCACGAGGAGCAGGCTGTCGATCATTGCGGCGTCGGCCGCCGCGATGTCGTACGCGTGCACCCAGTGCCGCACCACCTGCCGCACGGTGAGCGCGGGCGTCCACTTGCGAGTGCTCAGGGCGACCGGTATCGGATGTCGCATCACGAAGATGAAGCGGGACCCCGCAAACAGGTGCTGCAGGAACCGGAAGCGCAGCAGGTTGGGTGGGGACTTCTCGACCAGTACCGGCCGGCTCAGGTCCCAGTAGCGGGACCACTGCTGGCGCAGCAGCCGGCCGTTGGCGGCCGTAGCCAGCGGCGACCGTTCGGTCATGTGCGCCTCGGGTACGTACGCGAACCGCCCCGGCCCGCCGTGGTGCTCGTCGATGGGGCACACGGTCTGCAGGTGCTGCCCCTCGTCCTCCGGCGCGCCCGTCTGCCGGAAACCGCTGACCTGCGGATGGGTGGCGATGAGCGACGCGAGCAGCGTGGTGCCGCTGCGGTGCAGGCCGCCGAGGAAGACAGTGCGGTGCCGGGTCTCCTGCTCGCCTCGCATGTGCCGACCTCCCTTGCCGTGAGTCCCCAGGCTCGAACACCCGGTGGGTGCGCACCAGCGCCCAACGAGCGGACGAACGGGCAGGCCCCGCCGGGCGGTCAGCGGGTGGGTGCCAGCGCGGGCAGGGCGGCCAGCGCGGTGGCGACCCGGCCGGCCAGCTCCTCGCGGCCGGCGGACCAGGCGACGAACCCGCCCGGGCGGTCGTACCGGGCCGGCCCCGGCACGTCCTGGTAGCCGCCACCGGCGGCCGCGACCAGGACCCGGCCGGCGGCGACGTCCCAGTCGAACACGTCGGCGTTGGCCGCCAGGTCGGCCCGCCCGACCGCGACCCACGCCAGGGACAACGCCGACGAGCCGATGCGGCGTACGTCGGCGCAGACCGACAGCAGGTCGCGCAGGAGCGCGTCCTCCCGCGGGTCGGCGCTGATCCCCGCGGTGGGGATGTCGCACAGCACCAGCGGCGGGTCCTGCGACGGCGTACCGCGGGGGACCGGCGCCCCGTTGTGCCACAGCCGCCCCGCCGCTGCCGTGAACAGCTCGTCGTGCACCGGGTCGTACACGCACCCGCCGGCCGGCTGGCCGTCGATGCTCAGCCCGACCGAGGTGCAGAACAGCGGGATGCCCCGGACGAAGTTGAAGGTGCCGTCGATCGGGTCGATCGACCAGGTGACGCCGCTGCCGGAGCCATCGCCGGCCCGGCCGCCCTCCTCGCCGACGACCACCGACCCGGGTGCCGCGGCCAGCAGTTCGCCCCGGATGGCGGACTCGACGTGCCGGTCCGCCTCGGTGACCACGTCGTGGGCGTACGTCTTCGTCGTCGCCCGCAAGCCGGCCCGGAACTGCTCGCGCAGGAACCGGCCGGTCCGCGTGGCGGCCGCGGCGGCGGCGTCCATCAGCTGTACGGGATCCTCCATCGGGCGACGGTAACGGCTGCGAGGGCCCCGTACGGGTGTCCGGCCTCGAACGGGCATAGCCGTTCGTCCCGCATCAACCTCGCGGTCCAACGAGACTCCCGCCCGGTCCCGCGGCGCCCGAGCATGGTCGTCGGGCCCGTGGGTGCCGGGCGGCCGTTCGTGGACGGAGAGGTGACGCGATGACAGACCTGGCGGAACGCAAGATCTGGGGACGGCAGGGCTCGCGCCCGCGTTCTGATGCGCAGTGGGCGGTAGAGCAGGAGGTGATCGGCCCCGGCCTACAGGCGGTCATGCTGTGGGCGCAGCTCTGCGTGGCCTCGGCCGCCGGCGCCGAACTGACCGATGTGGACGGAAACCTGGTCATCGACTTCCAGGGCGCCGGCGGCGTCAACTCCATCGGGCACGCCAACCCCCGGCTGGTCGAGGCGCTGCGCGCCGACCTCGCCGACGCGCCGGCCGGCGCGTTCGGCTCCGCGGGGCGGCTGGCGATGGCCGGGGTGCTGCGCGACTTCCTGCCGCCGCCGCTGGACCGGATCCAGCTCTACAGCGGCGGTACGGAGGCGGTGGAGGCCGCTCTGCGGCTGGCGAAGTCGGTCACCGGCAAGTACGAGTTCCTGTCCTTCTGGGGCGGCTTTCACGGCAAGACCGCCGGCAGCCTCGCGCTGACCACGGGCGCCCGTTCGGGCCTCGGCCCGCTGCCGCCCGGGTACTTCAGCGCACCGTACGCCAACTGCTACCACTGCCCGCTGAAGCTCACGTTTCCCAGCTGCGGGTTCGCCTGCGTCGAGACCGCCCGCGACACCATCAAGGAGAACTCCACCGGTGCGCTGGCCGCGATCGTCGTCGAACCGGTGCAGGGCCGCTCCGGCAACGTCGTGCCGCCGCCGGGCTACCTGGCGGCGCTGCAATCCGTGGCCCGCGAGTTCGACGCGCTGCTCGTGGTCGACGAGATGATGACCGGCTTCGGGCGCACGGGTGCGCCGTTCGCCTTCCAGCGCGACGGGGACGAGGTCAGCCCGGACATCCTCACCGTCGGCAAGGGCATGGGCGCCGGGTACCCGGTCACCGGCGTCATCGCCTCCGCCGAGACCATGTCGGCGGCACCGTTCTCCGATCCGAGCGCCAGCTCGTCGAGCTTCGGCGCGTTTCCGCTGGCGTGCCGCGCGGTGGCCACCACCACCCAGATCCTGATCGAGGACGACCTGCCGGCGCGGGCGGCGAAGCTGGGCGACGAGATGCTGCACGCCCTGCGCCCGCTCGTGGACGAGGCGCCGCTGGTCGGCGACGTGCGGGGCGCGGGCCTGGCGATCGGCATCGAGCTGGTCACCGACAAGCAGACCCGGCGGCCGGCGCCCAAGGAGGTCATCCGGGACACCTTCCTCGCGCTGCTCGACGCCGGGGTGCTGGTGATGGTCGGCGGCAACACACTGCGGCTGTATCCGCCGCTGACCGTGGACGAGGGCGTGATGCGCGAGGCCGTCGACATCATCCGGCGGGTCCTCGTGGCGGGCCCAAGTGAGGGAGGCCAGCGGTGAAGCCGGCGCTGCGGATGGCGATCGTCGGGTTCGGCACCGCGGGCGAGGCCCGGCTGTCGGCGTACCGGCCGATCGCCGGCGCCGACGTGGTCGCGGTGGTGGAGACGTCGCCGCAGCGGCGGGAGCGGGTGCGGGCGCTGGATCCCGAGGTGCGCGTGCACGCCAGCCTCGACGAGCTGTGGGACGCGACGCCGGTCGACGCGGTGGACATCTGTACGCCGCCGGCGTACCACGGGGAACTTGCCCGGCTCGCGCTGGCCGCCGGGCGGCACGTCATCTGCGAGAAGCCGGTCGCGTTCAGCACGGAGGACGCGCTGGACCTCGTGGCCCACGCCCGGCGCGGGGGCGCGTTGCTCTACCCGGCCCACAACTACGGCTTCTCGCCGATGATGCGGGTGCTCGCCGACGCGGTGGCGCGGGGCCGGGTGGGCAGCCCGATGTCGGGCACCTTCGAGATCCAGCGGGACACCCACGCCCGCGGGGTCGCCGGCTGGCTGCCGGACTGGCGGCGGGACCCGGCGCTGGCCGGCGGCGGCATCATGATGGACCACGGCACGCACTGCGTCTACATGGCGACCCGGCTGTTCGCCGCGGTGCCGGCGAAGGTGACGGCCTCCGCGCGGTGGGCCGGGGGTGACCCGTCCGGTGGCGTGGACGAGGCGATCGACGTACGCCTCGACTTCCCGACCGGCGACTGCACGATCGGCCTGAGCTGGGTGGCGGCGCGGCGCACCAACCGGTACGAGCTGTCGGGCCCGCAGGGTACGGCGAGCGTGCGGGACGGCGTCGCGGAGCTCACCGGCGCCGGCGGCCCGACCCGCGAGGCGCTCGCGTCCCCGACGGGGACTCCACACACCGGGACTGGTTCGCCGGCATGTTCGCCGACTTCGCCGGGCTCGTGTCGACCGGTACGGGCTGGGAGCGCCCGCTGACGGAGGTCGTGACGACGACCGCGGTGGTGTGCGCGGCGTACGAGTCCGCCCGGCGGGGCGGAACGCCGGTCAGCGTGCCGGAGCACCGCCCGGCAGTGACCGGGTGAGCAGCGCCGACCCCGGGGCGGTCCCGGACGTCCGGATCGGCGTGGCCATCATGCACCACCCGCGGCGGCGGGACCGGATCCCCGACCTGGTCCGGGCCTGCGCGCCGCTGGCCGCCAGGGTGGTCACCGACCCCGACCCCGACGGGCCGCCCAGCCCGCTGCGCACGGCCAAACGGGCCTGGCGGGCGGTCGAGGACGGCGTCACGCACCACCTCGTCCTGCAGGACGACATCCTGCTGGTGCGCGACTTCGCGGCGCAGCTACGCCGGGCCGTCGCGCAGCGCCCCGGACACGGCATCTCGCTCTACTCGCACTGGGACAGCCCGCAGAACTCCTACCTGGTGCGGCGGGCGGCGATGGCCGGCTCCCCGTTCGCGCCGCTGTCCCGCCACGAATGGACGCCGACGCAAGGCTTCGTGCTGCCGGCGGCGCGGGCCCGGGAGCTGGCCGACTACCTCGCCGGGATCCCGGACGAGGTGAAGGACGACGACGAGATGGTCGTCAACTACTGCCGGGAGCACGATGTGCCGGTCGTGGCGACCGTGCCGCACCTGGTCGACCACCGCGAGGACCCGACCATCGTGGGGCACGAGGGCCGGTTCCACGCGACGGTGTTCCTCGCCGACCCGACGCTCGGGGCCGACCACTGGCGGCTGCGGGCGGCGACCGAGGAGGCCCTGACGCGGCGGTGCCAGCCGCACGAGCCCCGCGCGTACGCGGTGGAGCTGCGTTCGTCCCGCTGCCACCTGCGGCTGTTCCGCCCCGGTACCGGTGAGCCGGCCGAGCACTACTTCGGCTGGTACTGGGCGGACTGGTGCACGCTGATCGGGGCCGACCCGGACGCGATCATAGAAGGCTTCGACGCGCGCGCGGACCTGCGGGGGGTCCGGGTGCGACGGCTGCGGGCGGTCGCCACCGAGGTGTGGGCGGCCGGCTACTTGCTGGCGGCCGACGCCGCCGGCGTCCGCGGTGCCCGCGAGGAGGCCAGCACCGCCGTCACGAGCGCGCAACTGTCCCGTTCGGCCATGGCCACGTGGGTAGAGTCCGGCCTGTCGGACCGCGACCATCACCGACTGTCCACTGAGGAGCGCCGGGCGCTCGTCGGCGTCGGGCTCGACGGCGCCGCCTGCGGCTGGGTCAACGCCACCCGGCCGCCGCGATGACCGGCAAGACATGGCCATGCCTGTTCGGCTACACCAAGCGCCCGCCCGAACGAGACTTCTGCCCGGCGTAGCGGCGCGTGACGCTGGTGCCGCACCTCTGTACGAACCGCCGTCCCATCGCTGCCGGAAAGGGTTGCCTCATGTCGGAGCAGGACTTCGTCAGCCTGTTGACCGTTCGAGCGGTCACCCATCCGGACCGGCCTGCCCTGGTGTTCGACCCGGATCCGGGTGGCACCGGCGCCGTGCGGTCGCTGTCGTACGCCCAGGTGGACCAGCGGGCCCGCCGCATCGCGGCGCTGCTGCGCCGCAGCCTGCGGCCCGGTGACCGGGTGCTGGTGCTGGACGAACCGGGGTTGAGCTTCGCGGAGAACTTCCTCGGCGCCCTCTACGCCGGGATGATCGCCGTGCCGGCGCCGCTGCCCGACGGGTACAAGCGCCAGCGGGCCCGCCTCGCCGGCATCGCCCGGGACTCCGGCACCGCGGCCGTGCTCACCGACGCGGCCAGCGCCGCCGCCGTCGCCGCCTGGGCGGACGAGTCGGGCCTCGCGATCGCGTGCCTACCCACCGACGAGCTGGAGCTGCCACCGGCCGGCGAGTGGCAGCGACCGGACCTCGACCCGACCACGGTGGCGTTCCTGCAGTACACGTCGGGCTCGACGAGCGACCCGAAGGGCGTGCGTGTCGATCACGGCAACATCCTGTCCAACGTGGGCGCCTTCCAGCGACTCACCGGGCTGGCCGAGCACGACGCGATCGGCGGGTGGCTGCCGATGTACCACGACTTTGGGCTCATCGGGCAGCTTCTGGTGCCGCTGTACATCGGCGGCCGGAGCGTGGTGATGTCGCCGACCGCCTTCCTCAAGCGCCCGCACACCTGGCTGCAGTTGATCGACCGGCACGACATCGTGCTGTCGCCCGCGCCCAACTTCGCGTACGACCTGTGCACCCGGCGCATCACCGACGAGCAGCTGGCCGGCATCGACCTGTCCCGCTGGCGGCACGCGGTCAACGGTTCCGAGCCGATCCAGGCGCGCACCCTGCGGGCGTTCCGGGATCGGTTCTCGGCGGCCGGCCTGCGCCCCGAGGCGGTGCGACCCGGCTACGGCATGGCGGAGACGACGCTGTGCGTGACCGGCAGCGAGCCTGACCTGCCGCCGCAGATTTCCACAGTGGACGCCGACCTGCTCGAACGGCACGTGTTCGCACCCGTGCGAGGTGCCGGCGGGCATGCGGCGACGCGGGACCTGGTCAGCAGCGGGGTGACGGTGCCCGAGTTCGACATCCGGATCGTCGACCCGGCGACGGGGCGGGAGCAGCAGGCGGACCGGATCGGCGAGATCTGGATCCGCGGGCGCAGCGTCGCCCGCGGGTACTGGAACAAGCCGGAGCAGACCCAGGCCGCCTTCGGCAACACCGTCGCCGGCGGGGACGGTGACTTCCTGCGCACCGGCGACCTGGGCATCGTCCACGAGGGACGGTTGTACGTCACCGGCCGGATCAAGGAGCTGCTGATCGTCAACGGGCGCAACCTCTACCCGCACGACGTGGAAGCGGACGTGCGTACCGCGCATGACTCGCTGTCCCGCGGCACCGGCGCCGCCTTTACCGTCGAGGTGCCGCACGAGGAACTGGTGGTCGTCCACGAGTGCCGCGCCCGGCAGCTGACCGCGGCGCAGCTCGGCGAGGTCGTCGCCGCGGTCCGTCAGCTGCTGGCCCGGGAGTACGGCGTGGGCGCGGCCAGCGTGGCGCTGGTCCGCTCCGGCGCCGTACCGCGCACGACCAGCGGCAAGATCCAGCGCCGGCTGGCCCGGGAGCTGTTCCTCACCGGCGCGCTCGACATCGAGTACGAAGAGGTGACCGCCCTGGTGCGCGAGCAGTGCCGCCGGCCGGCACTGGAAACCGTCCCCGCGCGGGCAAGAGTCGCGGATCGGCCAGGGGCATGAGTACGCCCACGATGGCAGCCCGGCCGGCGACCGGGGCGCGGCGGCTGGAGCGCCTGCTCGACGGGCCCGAGGCCGACGTCGTGTTCGCACCGGAGCGGATCGCGGACCACGACGCCGCCGAGGCATTCCCGGTGGACGCCTGCCGGTGGCTCGACGAGGTGGGCCTGCCGGCGTACTACGTACCGGCGGCCTACGGCGGCGCGCTGCACAGCTTCGAGGACCTGGTGCGGCTGGCCCGCGGGGTCGCCCGGCGGGACCTCACGGTGGCCGTCGCGCACGCCAAGACGTTTCTCGGCGCGGCGTCGGCGTGGGCGCTGCCGCCCGGACCGTCCACTGTGCCCGCTCAGACGCTGGCGCGGGCCATCCTAGCCGGAGTACCGGTGTGCTGGGCGCTGACCGAGCGGGGGCACGGCAGCGACCTGCTCGCCGCCGAGGTGACCGCGGTCCGCGAGGGCGGTGGCTACCGCGTCGACGGTGAGAAGTGGCTGGTCAACAACGCCACCCGGGCGGGCATCGTCTGCCTGCACGCGCGTACCGACCCGGCCGGGGGGCCGCGCGGGTTCAGCCTGCTGCTCGTCGACAAGCGCACCCTGGCGGACGCGGCGTACCACTGCCTGCCCAAGGTCCGCACGCACGGCATCCGGGGAGCGGACATCAGCGGCATCGCGTTCACCGGTGCGCGGGTGCCGGCCTCCGCGCTGGTCGGCCCGGAGGGTGCCGGCACCGAGACGGTGCTCCGCGCGCTACAGCTGACCCGTACCGTCTGCGTGGCGCTGTCGCTCGGCGCTGCCGACCACGCCCTGGCGCTCACCCACCGGTACGTGACCGAGCGCGAGCTTTACGGCGGCCACCTGCGCGAGCTGCCGTACGTGCGCCGCACGCTGGGCCGGCTGTACGCGAAGCTGTTCGCCGCCGAGGCGGTCGGGGCCGTCGGCGTACGCGGCGTCCACACGGTGCCCGGCGAGCTGAGCGTGCTCTCGGCCGTGCTCAAGGCGTTCGTGCCGTCCCTTGTGGACAATCTCGTCGCCGGCTGCGGCGAGCTGCTGGGCGCCCGGGCTTTCCTGACCGGCATCCCTATCTACGGCGCGTTTGGAAAGGTCGAGCGGGATCACCGCGTCGTCGGCGTCTTCGACGGCAGCACGTTCGTCAACCGCGCCGCGCTGGTCAACCAGTTCCCGCTGCTGGCACGCACGTACCGGACACGCCCTGCCAGCGTCGACGACCTCGCGCCGACCGCGGACCTGGACCGGCCGGTGCCGCCGTTCGACCCGGCCGGGCTGGAACTGCTCTCCCGCAGCGGCTGCCTGCCCCTGCGCGGCCTGGCCAGCGCCGTCGCCGCGCTGCGCGCCCGGTTGCCCGGCACGGCCTGCGCCGCGCTGGCCCAGGCGCTGCTGAGCGCCTGCGACGCGGTGCACGACGAGATGTCCTGCCACCGCCCGCGCGGGCGGGACGTACCCGCGTCGGCCTTCCACCTCGCCGAGCGCTACGAGATGTGCGTGGCCGGCGCGGCGGCCGTACACGTGTGGCTGCACAACGACGGCAGGCCCGGCACCGGACCGCTGTGGCGGGACGGCCTGTGGCTGTCGGCGGTGCTCGCGGACCTGCTCGACCGGCTCCTGCCCGGTACGCCCGGCGTGCCGGCCACGGCGTCCGGCACCGGCGGCGTGTTCACCGAGTTGTTCGCCGCCATCGAGGCGGAACCCGGCCTGCGGCCGTCGATCCTCGGACCTGGCTCGGCGCGGGAGGCGGCGGCATGAATACCGGCATCAGCGCGCTGGAGCGGCGCCTCGGCGACCCGTGGGACCCGGCCAACCCGCTCGGGCACGAGGCGATCCTCGCGGCCGACGAGCGGGCCGAGATGTTCGCCGACGGCGAGCGGGCGCTCGACGACCACGCGCTCAACGCGGAGTTCGTCCCGGCCAGCCTGGGCGGCCGGATGACCGGTCTGGACCGGCTGATCCGCGTCATGCGCTCGGTCTTCCGCCGCGATCCCTGCCTGGGCCTGGGCTACGGCGCCAGCACGTTCATCGCCTCGGTGAACGTCTGGGCCGGTGGCTCGGACGCGCAGCGCGGCCGCCTCGCCGAGCTGCTGCTCGGCGGCGACCAGGTGGCGTCGGTCTACCACGAGTTGGCGCACGGCAACGACTTCGCCCGGGTCGACTTCCGGGCCCTGCCCGACGGCGCGGGCAACCTCGTGCTGTCCGGCCGCAAGGAGGTGGTCACCAACGCCCGGCGGTGCACCGCGATGGTGATCTTCTCACGGACGGCCGCGTCCGGCGGCGGGCGCAGCCACACCCAGCTGCTGGTGGAGAAGGCGGCGCTGCCGGCGGGGCGGATGCGGTACGTGCCCCGGTTTTCCAGCACGGGCATGCGCGGTGTGCAGCTCGGCGGGGTCGAGTTCACCGACTGCCCGGTGCCGGAGAGCGTGGCGATCGGGCCGCTCGGGTCGGCCATGGAGATCGCGCTCCGCTCGTTCCAGCTGACCCGCACCGGCCTGCCGGCGATGGCCCTCGGCGTGCTGGACACCGGCCTGCGCGCGGCCCTGCGCGGCAGCGGCGACCGGGTGCTGTACGGCCGCCCGGTCACCGCCATGCCGCACACCCGGGCGGTGCTGGCGGAGGCGTTCGTCGACCTGCTGCTCAGCGACTGCCTGGCCACCGTGGTCGCGCGCTCCGTGCACCTGCTCCCGGACCAGAGCAACGCCTACGCCTCGGCGGCCAAGTACGTCGTGTCGGGCCGGGCGATGGCCGCGATGTACCGGCTGTCCCAGCTGCTCGGCGCCCAGTTCTACGTCCGCACCGGCCCGGTCGGCATTTTCCAGAAGCTGGTGCGTGACCTCGCCCCGGCCGGGTTCGGCCACGCCGCGCGGGTGGCGTGCCTGGCTACCGTGCTGCCGCAGCTACCCCGGCTGGCCCGCCGGTCCTGGTCCGCGTCCGACACGGCCCCGCCGGCGCTGTTCCGGTTGGACGACCCGCTGCCGCCGCTGCCGTTCGCGGCGCTGACCGTCTCCTCGGCCCGGGACACGCTGGCCGGGGCCCTGGCCGCCGTGCGGGAGCGCCTGCCGGCCGACGCCGGTGCCGAGCTGCGGGAGCTGGCGGCGGCGTTCGCCGGGGAGCTGGTGGCGCTGCGGGCGGCGGTCGCCGAGGTACGTCCGCACGACCTCGCGGTGGGCGGCGACCCCGCCGCCCTGGACCTGGCCGCCCGGTACGCCACCGTGCTGGCCGCGTCCGCGTGCCTGAACGTCTGGCTGGCCAACCGGGACCACGCCGGCTTCACGGGTGACCCCCGCTGGGTCACCGCTGCGCTGCTGCGGCTCGCCGCGGACGTGGGCCGCGGCTCGGGTGCGCTCCCGGACCACCTGGTCGAGCCGCTCTACGCGGAGCTGAGCGCCCGGTACGCGGCGGCGCACTCGTTCGACCTTTCCCGCGTCGACCTTCCCGGATAGCCAAGGAGCTGGCGAATGAAAACCAACGAGAACCGACCGACCGCCGAGCACCTGCGCCCCTGGCTGGTCGAGCGGGTCGCCGAGTTCACCGAGCGCGACCCCGCCACGATCGATCCGGCCGCGCCGCTTGCCGGGTTCGGGCTGGACTCCGTCTACGCGCTGGCCCTGTGCGGGGAGATCGAGGACCACCTCGGGGTGACGCTGGAACCGACGATCGTCTGGGACCACCCGTCCGTCGACGCGCTGGTCGCGTTCCTCTGCGAAGTCCCGGCCGGGACCCGGCCGTGACATCCCTGCGCGCCGTGTCGGCGTACCTGCCGCCGCAGCGGGTCGCGATCAGCTCGATGCGCGACGAGCTGGGCCTCAGCGACGTGCAGGTGCGCATGTTCCACCGCTACTACGGCCTCGCCGACGTGCTGCGGGAGCCCGAGGGCACGGTCGCCGACCTGATGCTCGCGGCGGCGGCAAAGCTGGACGACCTGCGCGGCCGCGAGCAGGACGTGCGGTACGTGGTGCAGGCCCGCACGCTCCAGGCCATCGCGCCGTACCCCACGAACCCGCTGCACGAGGTCCGCGACCTGCTCGGCCTGGGCCACGCGAACGCCTTCGCGGTGACCCAGCACGCGTGCGCGTCGGGGCTGCTCGCGGTGGACCTGTGCGGCAAGCTGCTGGCCGAGGACGGCGACCCGGCCGCCCTCGCGCTGATCTTCGTCGGCGAGAAGGCGTTCACCCCTTCGGCGCGCATGATCCCGGGTACGGCGATCATGGGGGAGGGCGCGGCGGCGGTGCTCGTCGGGCCGGGCCGCCGGGACCGCATGCTGTCGTACGCCACCGCGACGCACGGGGAGTACAACGCGGGGCTGTCGCTGTCGCCGGAGATGTCCGCGCGGTTCCAGCAGGCGTACCCGGACGCCCTGGCCGAGGTGATCCTCGCGGCGGTCTCGCACGCCGGGCTCACCGTGGCGGACCTGGACCTGGTGCTGCCGCACAACGTCAACCGGGTGTCCTGGGTGCGCGTCGCCCGGCAGATCGGGCTGCCGGTCGACCGGCTCTTCCTGGACAACATGCCCGTCACCGGCCACTGCTTCTGCGCCGACTCCTTCATCAACTACGCCACCGCCCGCGATCTCGGCCTGCTCCGGCAGGGCGAGCGGTATCTCATGGCGGCCGTCGGACTCGGCTCCACCTTCTCCGCGATGGTCTTCGAGCACTGATGGAGGTATCGACATGACGGCCGTACTCGACAGTTTCGTGAGCCGGCTGAAGGCGGCGCTGCTGCCGTCCACCGGCACGCCGCTGGTGTTCCTGGGCAACTTCGAGGTCGAGGAGCGGTGGGGCGCGGGCGAGCCCGGCCTGCCGCGGGTGGCCCTGTCCGCCAGCGACGCGGTGGTGAACCGGATGGATGAGTTCGCCATGCTGCTCGGCGGCCCGGACGACTACGTACTGCTCAAGGGCGAGCCCGACGCCGCCTATCTGGACTACCTGGGCGCGCTCGGCGTGCCGCTGCCGCGCCTGCTCGTGGCCGAGCACACGGACCCGCACCGCACCGTCACCCGGGACGTGCTGGCCAGCCCCGGGCTGCTGGACCGGCTCGCCGCGCTCGCCGGCACCGCCGCCCTGTACCCGCACGGCGTCTCCGCCGACGAGGAGGAACTGGCCGCCCGCACCGGGATCGGCCTGGCGGCGCCGACCGCGGCGGTCTGCCGGACGGTGAACAGCAAGATCTACAGCCGGCAGGTCGCCGACGCCCTCGGGCTGCGCCAGCCGCCCGGCTGGACCTGCGAGACCGTCGAGGAGTTCGAGGCGGCCGTCGAGCGGGGCGCGGCGCTGGTGGCGGCCGGTGGCACGGTGGTGGCCAAGGACGCGTTCGGGGTATCCGGCAAGGGGCTGCTCGTCGTCGACGAGCCGGGCAACCTGGAGCGGCTGCGCCGGATGGTGCTGCGCCGCGCCGAGCGGTCCGGGCAACGGCGGCTGTCCCTGCTGATCGAGCAGTGGGTGGCCAAGCGCGCCGACCTGAACTACCAGTTCACCGTCGGCCGGGACGCGAGCGTCCACTTCGACTTCGTCAAGGAGGCCATCACCGCCAACGGTGTCCACAAAGGACATCGAATGCCGGCTCGGCTGGACGGCCGGCAGGTGGCGGAGCTCACCGGCGTCGCCGGCGCGCTCGGCGCCCGGCTGGCCGCCGACGGCTACTACGGCGTCGTCGGGGTGGACGCCATGGTCGACCCGGATGGCGGCCTCTACCCGGTCGTGGAGATCAACGCACGGAACAACATGTCCACGTACCAGGTCTCGCTGCAGGAGCGGTTCCTCGCCGACGGCGCCGTGGCACTCGCCCGGCAGTACCCGCTGCGGCTGACCCGCCCGCTGCCCTTCGGCGCGGTCCGGGACGCCGTCGGCGACCTGCTGCTGCGCGGCACCGGCCAGACCGGCCTGCTGGTGCACAACTTCGCCACCGTGAACGCCGCCGCGCCCGGCGGGGACGCGGCGGCGGCCTTCGACGGCCGCCTGTACGGCCTGCTGATCGCGGACACACCCGAGCGGCTGGACGCCATGGACAACGAGATCGCGCGGCGGCTGGCCGGCGCGATGGAGGGAGCACAACCGTGACGAGCGAGTTCCAGATCCAGGGCATCACCGCCGCCGAACTGGCCGCGCAGTACGGCACGCCGCTGTACGTCTACGACGGCGACAGCCTGCGCGGGCAGTTCACGACGCTGCGCGAGCTGCTGCACCCCGACCTGGAGATGTTCTTTTCCCTCAAGGCCAACCCGAACGTCTCGGTCTGCGCGTTGCTGGCCTCGGCCGGCGCCCGCGCCGAGGTGTCCTCACTGGTCGAGCTGCGCACTGCGCTGCTGGCCGGGGTCCGGCCCGGCGACATCATCTTCCTCGGCCCCGGCAAGAGCGAGCAGGAGATCGCCGCCTGCCTCGACGAGGGCATCTACGCACTGGTCTGCGAGTCGTTCGGGGAACTGGTCCTGATCGACGCGGCGGCCCGCGAGCGCGGCATGATCGCGCCGGTCCTGCTCCGGGTCAACCCCGCGTTCGCCGTCAAGGGCTCGGGCCTGACGATGGGCGGCAAGCCCCGCCAGTTCGGCATCGACGAGGAGCGCCTGTTCGCCGAGACGGACCTGGTCAAGACGTACCCGGCGGTGCGCCTCGTCGGCGTGCACGCCTACCTCGGCACGCGCATCCTCGACGAGCAGGTGGTGGTCGAGAACGCCCGGCGGATCTTCGCGCTGGCCGAGCGGCTGGCCACCCACCTGGACTTCCCGCTGGAGGCGGTGGACATCGGCGGCGGCCTCGGGGTGGCGTACTTCGCGGGCGAGCGGGACCTCGACCCGGCCGTGCTGGCGCAGCTGCTCAACCCGGTCGTCGCGGACTTCCTGTCCCGCCACGGCGGCACCCGGCTGCTGCTCGAACTGGGCCGGTACCTGACCGCGCCCGCAGGCACGTACGTCGTGCGCGTCCGGTACGTCAAGGAGTCCATGGGGGAGTGGTTCGCCGTCGCGGACGGCGGCACCAACCACCACATGGCGGCCGTCGGCATCGGCTCCTTCGTCAAGCGCAACTTCCCCATGCGGCTGCTCAACCGCGACGGCGACGGGACGGGACCGTGGCACGTCACCGGCCCGCTGTGCACGCCGAACGACACCCTCGGCAAGGCCGTCGAGCTGCCCGAGCTGCGGGTCGGCGACCTGGTCGGCGTGCTGCGCTCCGGCGCGTACGGCCCCAGCGCCTCGCCCGTGCTGTTCCTGAGCCACGGCCACCCCGCCGAGGTGCTCGTCGACGGCGGCCGGTCGCACCTCGTGCGGCGCCGGGACACCGCAGACGACCTGCTGCGCCAGCAGATCCGCTACTGACCACCCGAACCACGCTCGTCGATCCACAGGAGGAGACATGACCACCACTCCCGAGGCCACCCTGGACCGCAGCGACGTCGTCGCCGGTGTCGCCGCGGCCGTCACCGCCGTCCTGAACAGCGACTCGGTGCAGGTCAGCGAGCAGACGCGACTCATGGACGACCTCGGACTGGACTCCACCAACGTGCTGGAGTTGCTGATGAACCTGGAGGACCAGCTCACCGTCACGATTGACTCGGACACGCTGGAACACCGGCACTTCGAGACGGTCGGCACGCTCGCGGACTACATCCTCGAGCAGTCCGGCTAACCGCGATGTACCTGTCCACCGCGGAACCGCCCGCGGCCGGCCCCGGGCCGCTGCGGCTCACCCGGACGGTCGCGCGCGAGTTCAGCGGCGGGTCGCCCTACGAGGGCGACCCGCTGCTGGAGGAGTACCTCACCGACATGACCGGCCTGTACGGCCTCCGGTTCCGCCCCGACCGGTACGCCGCCGGCCCGCGGGTGCCGTTCACCACGATGGCCGACCAGTTGCTGACCGACCTCGACCCGCTGGGCGGACCACTGGACCTCGTGGCGATCGCCCACGCCAGCCCGGACGCGGACCCCCGCCGGGTGACCGCCTGCTACCTGTGCGACGTCGCGCCGGGGAGCCGCTCGCCTTCGCCGTCTCCGACCAGGGACTGGCCGCGCCGTTCACCGCCCTGCGCCTGCTGGGCACGTACGCCCGCGGCTTCACCCACTGCCGGGCATTGCTGATCATCCTGGAGCAGAGCACGCTGCCGTACGACGTGGTGGCCCCGCCGTACCCGCCGCCGACCCGGGACGTCGGCGTCGCGCTCCTGCTGGAGAGCGGCGGTCCGCCGGCCGGCACGGCGGGCATCTCGGTGCGCCGGTACGCCGGCGTCACCCGGGACCGCGCCGCATCCGCGCTGGTCGCGGATCTGGCGGCGGCGACGCCCGGTGACGGCGCCACCCTCCTCGCCGACCCGGGCCTCGGCCCGCTGCCGCGGATCGGCGGCCATCCGCACCGCGTCGCACCGTCCGGTCTCGGGTGCGTGGCGCCGTGGTGGCTCCTGGCGCAGGAGCCGGTGCCGGGCACGACCCGGGTGCTGGCCGCGCACGACCCCGGATCCAACGAACTGTGCGTCACCACGATCGGGATCACCCGCCCGGAAGGGGGACTCGGATGTCCCTGACTCAGACCGCCGCACCGCGAGCGCCGGCCCCGGAAGGGGCTGGCAGGCGCTGGCCCGCCGGCGGGGCCTGTTCGCGGCGCTGACCGAGCTGCACACCGCGACCTGGGCCGGCGTCCTGCCGCTCGGGCCGACCGGGTACGCCATCGTCCCGGCGCTCGTGCTGGCCAGCGCTACCGCGGTCCGCACCGGCGCGGCGACGCCAGCAGGCGACCCGGCCGGGCTGCGTACCGTGGCCGTGGTGCCGGCCGGCGACGGCGACCTGATCGCCGTGCGCTACCAGCCGGCCGGCTCCGGCCCGACCGAACCGGTCGACGAGCTGCCGGAATGGTCGCTCGACCTGGCCCGGCTGCGCCTCGGCCTGTCCCAGGCGCTGCTCGACGCGACGGTCACCCACCTGCGCGAACGCCGCGCCGGCGACGTGCCGTTGCTGCTCCAGCAGCTGGTCAAGGGCGCACTCGCCGACGCGGTGACCGAACAGCTGGAAATGTGCTGCGTGCTGGCCGCCCCCGCGTCCGGCGAGCCGGCCGGAGCGGCCCTGGTCGACCTGCACCGGCAGATCACCCTGACCGACCGGATGCTCCTGCGGCTGCTCGGCGCGAGCGGATTCACCCTGGACGGGCCCGGCCGCACCGTACACGCTTCCGAACTGCTCGCCGACGTATGGGCGGGTGGGCCGCCGCCGGAGGGACACCATGTTTGAACTCGATGACCGGCTGCGCACGGCTCGCCAGCACGCCCGCGACTGGACGGGCGAGCTGCGCGCCGCCGCCCTGGAGCTGGACGCCGATCCGGACGCGATCCACCGGCACCTCGACCTGCCGCCCGTCCGGCATCTGGCGAGCATGCTCATCCCGCCTGCCTACAACCCCAACCCGGTGGTCGTCGACGGCCACCGGTTCTACGGCATGTCGGCCCTGGAGCGGGCCGTCTTCGCCGAGGAGATCGCCAGCGGTGACGCCGGGATGCTGCTCGCCGCGCCGGGCGCCTCGCTGTCCGGAGTCCTGGTCGACCTGCTGGCCGACGACGAGCAAAAGGCGTGGTTCTACGGGCGCCTGCTGGCGGCGCCGACCTGGACGTTCTTCGCGCTCACCGAGCCCGACCGCGGCTCCGACGCCGCCGCCATGCAAACCGCGCTGGCCCCGGCGCCGGACGGCGACGGGTTGGTCCTGCGGGGCGCCAAGCGGTACATCGGCAACGCGGCGCGGGCACAGGTCGGCGTCGTCTTCGCCCGCGACCGGCCCGGCCCGCTGGGTGCCGCGGCCGTGTTCGTCGAGACGGACGCGGCCGGGTTCAAGGCCGAACCGATACCCACCGTCGGGCTGCGCGGAGCCCAGATCTGCGCGGTCACCCTCGACGGCGTGCCGGTGCCGGCCAACCGGGTGCTCGGCCGGCACCTCAGCCCCACCCGCCGAGGCGTGTGGAGCGGCGTGCAGATGTTCAACCGGCTGCGCCCCGGCGTCGCGGCCATCGCCCTCGGCGTCGCGCGGGCGGCACACGAGTACGTGGCCGCCAACCGGCGCGAACTGCGCACCTGGGAGCGGCTGCGCTGGGAGCGCACCGGCCGGCGGATCGACGGCGTACGCCAGCTCATTCACCAGGCCGCCGCGACGGTCGACGCCCAACCCACCAACGGGTACGTCGCCTCCGCGGCGAAGGCGCGCGCGGCGCGGCTGGCCGAGGAGGTGACGCTGGAGGCGCTGGAGTTCTTCGGCGCCGGGGCCCGGCTGGCGCACCCGATGCTGGACAAGCTCGTGCGCGACGCCCGCGGTGTGGAGTTCATGGAGGGCACCGGCAACATCCAGCGGCTCAACGTCTTCCAAGGGCTGGTGCAGGGCAAGCTCAACCGTGGCTGACAGCAGCGGCCCGGCCGGTGGGATCGATGTGTGAACGATCCCGCTGGCCGGGCCGGCGCGGTGGATCAGCGCTCCACCTCGCCGCGGATGAACCGCTCGACCGCGTCCCGCGCCGTCGCGTCGTCGTACTGCTGCGGCGGCGACTTCATGAAGTACGAGGAAGCGGACAGGATCGGCCCACCGATGCCCCGGTCCAGCGCGATCTTGGCCGCGCGTACCGCGTCGATGATGATGCCCGCGGAGTTCGGCGAATCCCAGACCTCGAGCTTGTACTCCAGCAGCAACGGCACGTCGCCGAAGCCGCGGCCCTCCAGGCGTACCAGGGCGTGCTTGCGGTCGTGCAGGAACGGCACGTAGTCGCTCGGCCCGATGTGCACGTCGCCGGCGGCCAGCTCGCGCGGGATCTGGGAGGTCACCGACTGGGTCTTGGAGATCTTCTTGGAGACCAGCCGGGTGCGCTCCAGCATGTTCATGAAGTCCATGTTGCCGCCGAAGTTCAGCTGGTACGTGCGGTCCAGTTGCACGCCGCGATCCTCGAACAGCTTGGCGAGCACGCGGTGCGTGATGGTCGCGCCCACTTGCGACTTGATGTCGTCGCCGACGATCGGCACGCCGGCGTCGGTGAACTTGGCGGCCCACACCGGGTCGGAGGCGATGAACACCGGCAGCGCGTTGACGTACGCCACCCGGGCCTCCAGCGCGCACGTCGCGTAGAACCGGCTCGCCGCTTCCGAGCCGACCGGCAGGTACGACACCAGGACGTCGGCGCCGGACCCGCGCAGGGCGCGCACCACGTCCACCGCGTCCTCGTCCGACTCGTCGATCATCTCCCGGTAGTACAGGCCGAGGCCGTCGAGTGTCGGGCCGCGCTGCACCGGCACGTCGAGCGGTGGCACGTCGCAGAACTTGATGGTGTTGTTGTTGCTGGCGCCGATGGCATCGGAGACGTCCCGCCCGACCTTCTTCGCGTCCACATCGAACGCGGCGACGAACTCGACGTCGCCGACGTGGTAATCGCCGAAGGTCACGTGCATCAAGCCGGGCACCCGGCTGGCCGGGTTCGCGGTCCGGTAGTACTCCACCCCCTGCACCAGCGACGCGGCGCAGTTGCCGATACCGGCGATCGCAACGCGGACTGTGCCCACGTGATCCTCCTTATGGTTGGTACATCCATCCAATGCGGGCGCGATATCACGGGCCAGATCGATGTCCTAAACCAGACGTGGACCGTACGGGCGCCCAGATGACCCGGGCCGGCACGGCCGCGGACGGCATACTGAACAGCGTGCGCTCCTGGCTGGACCGGCTGCCCCGGCCCGCGCCGTCCCTGGTCGACGGGTTCATCGCGGTCGCGGTGCTGTGCGCCTCGGTGGCGCCGCTGCTGGTCTCCGCTTCCGGCTCGTGGTGGCATCTGCTGCTCGCGACGTTCGCGTCGGTGCCGCTGTTCTGGCGCCGGCGCTGGCCACTGCTGGTGGCGCTCATCGTCGGTACGGCCACCAGCGGGCTGGCCATGGTGCACCGGTTGCCGCCCCTGCCGTTCGGGTCGCTGGTCGCCACGTACACCTTCGCCGCGCTCAGCCCGGCGCCGTGGCGGCTCGTGGCGATGGCCGTGCAGTCGGTCGCGGTGGTCCTCTCGCTGCTGTTGCCGGCCGAGGGGCCGGCCTCATTCGGGTACGTCGGGATGGCGTACGTGGCGGCGTACGGCCTCGGCACGGGGGCGCGGGCCCGCCGGGCGCACATCAGCATGCTCGAGGAGCGGGCGGCCCGGCAGGAGGAGGAGCGGGCCGCCGCCGCCGCGCGGGAACGCAACCAGGTGGCGCGGGAGGTGCACGACATCGTCGCCCACACCGTCGCCGTCATGGTCGTGCAGGCCGAGGCGGGACCGGTCGCCGTACGCAAGGACCCCCGACTGGCCGAGGAGGCGTTCGGCGTGATCGCCGACAGCGGGCGGGAGGCGATCCTCCAACTGCGCCGCTCGCTGGCCGCGCTGCGCTCGCCCGAGCAGGATGGGCCGCCGGCCGGCCAGCCGGGCATCGCGGACCTGGAGCGGCTCCTCGACGAGGCGCGCGCGGTCAACCTGCGGGCCGGCGTCGAGCGCCACGGGCGCCAGCGTCCGGTGCCGGACGAGGTGGACGTCGCCGTCTACCGCCTCGTCCAGGAGGCGATCACCAACACCATCAAGCACGCCAACGCCACCGCGCTGCGGGTCCAGGTCCGGTACGGGCAGCGCGAGGTGAACGTCGAGGTGACCGACGACGGGCAAGGCGCGACCCAGCCGCGGGCCGGTGGGTACGGGATAATCGGCATGCGCGAGCGGGTGACCGCGTGCGGGGGTACGCTCCGCGCCGGGACAGGGGCCGGCGGGCGCGGCTTCACCGTCGCCGCGACCCTGCCCACGCAGTAGGCCGACCGGGGAGGAGCACGGCGTGTCGGACCCACCGATCCGGGTGCTGGTCGTGGACGACCAGGCGCTGGTCCGCAGCGGCTTCATCATGATCCTCGACGCCGAGCCCGACATCAGCGTGGTCGGCGAGGCGGCCGACGGCGCGCAAGCGGTGGAACTGGCGGTGAGCCTGCGCCCCGACGTGGTGGTGATGGACGTCCGGATGGAGGTCATGGACGGCGTCGAGGCGACCAAACGGATCTGCCACCTGACCGACGCCAAGGTGCTCGTGCTGACCACCTTCGACCTGGACGAGCACGTGTACGACGCGTTGCGCGCCGGCGCCAACGGATTCCTGCTCAAGACCATCTGCCGCGCCGAGCTGGTGGAGGCGGTGCGGGTGGTCGCCCGGGGCGAGGCGCTGCTGGCCCCCACGGTCACCCGCCGGCTCATCGAGGACCTGATGCGCCGCCCGCACGCGGTGCTGCGCCCGCCCGCCCGGCTGGCCGAGCTGACCACCCGGGAGGTCGAGACGCTGCGGCTGCTGGCCCGAGGGCTGTCCAACGCCGAGATAGCCGCGCAGCTCACGGTCAGCGACCACACGGTCAAGACGCACGTGAGCAACGTGCTGTCCAAGCTCGGCCTGCGCGACCGCGTCCAGGCGGTGGTCTTCGCGTACGAGTCCGGGGTGGTCGCCCCCGGCGCCGACCCGGACTAGCGCCCGCCGATCAAGGGCGAATGGTCGTGGTTCGATCTCCCATCCACGACCATTCGCCCTTGATCGACGCAGAAAGCCTTGATCGATTGTGGAGCGCGGAGGGTGCGGCCGCGGGAGCGACGGTTTGGACCGCGACGGGCGTCGCGGTAGCTCAGAACTCGATCTTGAACCTGTACCTGATCTCAAATCTCCATAGCCGAACTCCCCCGCTGTGCTGAGGGGCGGATTCCCCCGCGCTGGCGATCCCTTTCCACGACCGGGTGGTGACGATGAACTCGACACTGCCCCCGCTCGAGGAGATCGCCATGATCCGCTTCATCACCGGCGCCGGGCGGCGGCATCCCATCGCCGTCCTGGTCGTGTGGCTGCTCATCACCGTCGCCGGGTTCACCCTCGGCAACGCGGTGTTCGCGCGCATGACCACCACGGTGGGGACCGTCCCCGGCAGCGAGGCCCAACGCGGCGCCGAAGCCCTGGGTGACGCCAAGCTCGCACCCCCGGTGATCACCGCCGTGGTGTCCGGGCCGCCGGCCAGTACCCCGGCGTTCCGGACCGCCGTCGAGGCGGCCGTCACCGACCTGCGGGTGATCCCCGGCGTGGTCGCCGTCTCCGAGCCGTTCGGCCCGACCGCCCCGGCGGCGCCGGACGGGCGGGCGGTGGTCCTCGACGTCGAGCTGGAACACCAGGGCGACCTGCTGGCCAACCGGGTCGCCGATCGGATCCGGGACATCGGCGACACCGCCGGCGTCACGGTGGCCGTCTCCGGCGGGCCGCTGACCGACGCGGAGTTCAACGAACAGGCCACATCGGACACTCGCCGCGCCGAGATCATCTCCGCGCCGCTGCTGCTGATCCTGCTGCTGATCGTGTTCGGCTCGCTGCTGGCGGCGGGGATGCCGCTGCTGATCGCCATGGTCGGCGTGGGCGGCACGTTCACCGCGTTGCTGGGGTTGAGCTTCGTCACCGACGTGTCGATCTACGCGATCCAGGTCACCACGATGCTGGCCATCGGGCTCGGCGTGGACTACGCCCTGCTGATGGTCAGCCGGTTCCGCGAGGAACGGGCCACCGTCGAGGACTTCGACGAGGCTCTGCGGCGGGCCACCGAACGCGCCGGCCGCACCATCGTCTTCTCCGGGCTGACGGTCGCGGTCAGCCTGGCCAGCCTCCTGGTCTTCGAAGACCCGTTCCTGCGGTCGATCGGGCTGGCGGGTGCCGCCGTCGTCGTCATCGACATGCTGGCGGCGATCACCCTGCTGCCCGCGCTGCTGCGCTTGTTCGGCCGGCGGATCAAGCCGGTGCGGCGGGTGCAGGGCCGGGCCGTGCCTTCGCCCTGGTGGCACGCGGCGTGCAGCGCGCGCCCGTGCTGGTCACGCTCGCCGTCGTGGCCGGGCTCCTGGTGCTGGCCCTGCCGGCCGCCGGCACCCGCCTGGACACCAGCAACCCGAAGTCGCTGCCGGCCGGCAGCCAGACCCGTCAACTGGCCGACGCGCTGGCCGAGCACTTCCCGGACCTGGGTGGGCCGAGCGCCGTGACGGTGGTCGTGACGGCCGCGCCGGACGACCCGCGACTGGCCACCTTCGCGAACGAGATCGGCGCCGTGCCGGGCGTCGCCGCGGTGCACAGCGGCCGGACCGGCGGCGGCCTGACCGTCCTGCAGGCCACGCCGGAACACCCGACGAGCAGCCCGGAGACCGGGCGGGCGGTCGAGCGGATCCGCGCGCTGGACGCGCCGTTCCCGGTACTGGTCACCGGCGACGCGGCTCGCTTGGTGGACTACAAGGACCAACTGCGGGCCCGGGGGCCGTACGCCGCCGGCGTGGTGGTGCTGGCGACGTTCCTGCTGCTGTTCCTGTTCACCGGTTCGCTGCTGATCCCGGTCAAGGCCGTGCTGACGAACCTACTCAGCCTCGGCGCGGCGTTCGGCGTCGTGGTGTGGGTATTCCAGCAGGGGCACCTGGCCGGCCTGTTCAACGCGAGCGACCTCGACGGGATCGACCTGACCGTGCCGGTGGTGGTCGCCGCCATCGCGTTCGGCCTGTCGACGGACTACGAGGTGTTCGTGATGTCCCGGATCCGGGAGCGATGGCTGGCCGGCGCGCCGTCCGACCTCGCGGTCCGTGACGGGCTGCGGCGCAGTGGCGGCATCGTGACGGCGGCGGCGTTGCTGCTGATGGTGGCGTTCGCCGGGTTCATGACCGGCGGGTTCGCCCCGATCAAGGAGGTCGGTCTGGGCCTGGTCCTCGCCGTGGCGATCGACGCCACCATCGTCCGGATGCTGCTGGTGCCGGCGTTCATGACGATTCTCGGCCGGGCCGCCTGGTGGCCGGGCCTGCGCGGCGGCGCCCGGCGGCGCGCGGCGCTGGCCGCGGATCAGGAGGCCGACCCGGCGCCGGGCGGCACCGGCAGCCCGGCGATCCTGGCCACGTCGGTGAGCGCCACCTCGCCCGCGACCAGCTCGACCAACAGGCGCTCGACCCCGACCAGCACGCCGTGAATCACCGGCGGCGGCAGCCGGCGGGTGTCGGCGAACAGCGACCAGCGCAGCGTGCCGGGACGGCCGAACACCTCGCCGAGCTCCATGAAGAACGCGCCACCGCCGTCGCGGCGGTAGTCCCAGGTGAACTCCGACCGTCCGGCCGCGGCCCGCAGGGATGCGACATCGGCGAGCCCACCGTCGGGCGCCGGCCCGCGCATGTCGTTGAAGAACGTGCGGACGGCCTCGGGCTCACCGCCGCGCTCGCGGGTGACCTCGTCCAGTGCCGCCCACCCGGCGACCGGGTCGAAGCGGCCGTGCCGGATGGCTCGCATGGCCGCGGACCAGCACGTTCGCACCAGGTCCGTGAAGGTCGGCCCGGTCAGATCGATCTGCGCGGGAACGTGCTGGGTCAGCGTGCCGACCGACTGGCGCAGCTCGGCGGTGTTGCGGTTGCCCAGCACCATCAGCAAGGTGCACCGACGGGCGCCGGTCACCGCACCGATCAGCGCCGCGGTCGCGGCCAGTGCGATGGTGGATCCGCTGGCCCGGTACCGGGCGGACAGCGTGCGCAGGGCCGGCTCGGTCGCGGCGGACAGCAGCCCGCCCCGCCAGTGGGTCGGGCCGGCCGGCTCGGCCACGACCGGGAAGGTCCACATCGGAGCGCCGGTCACCTGGCGGCGCAGGAACCCCACGGCGGCCTCGCTCATCGCCTGGCCACGCGGTGTGGCCTCGAAGGCCGCCAGGTCGACGGGCTGCACCATCGGCGGCGCGGGCGGCTCCTGTTCGCCCTTGGCACGGGCGCTCAGCAGCTCGGCGAGGACCTCCCCGACCAGCCGGGTACTGCGCAGGTCGGCCGCGAGATGGGCGAGGCACACGATCAACACCACCGGTACGCCCCGGTCGACACAGACGACCGCGCGGGTCGGCACGTCCCGCCCGTGGGCGAAGCGGGTGGCCTCCAACTCGGTGTCCAGCAGGTGGGCGGCTTCGGCGAACCCGGCGCCCGACCCGCTGCCATCCCAGACGCCCACCTCGACGTGCCCGGCCTGGCGCACCTGCTGGACCAGCCCTTCGGCGGTGCCGTGGAACAGCGTCCGCAGCGCCTCGTACCGGCTGACCACCGTGGCCAGCACGGCGCACACGTCCTCGACGCTCAGGCCCGCGGGGACCAGCACCACCTGCGTGACGTTGTACGGGGTCCCCGGCGGCATCCGGCGGATGTCCCGGTCGACCAGCCGCTGACCCCACGTCGGGGCCGCCGTCCCGGCCCGGGACCCGGCGAACGGGACGCGGCGCCACCGGACCTGCTCGATCACGCCGGGCACGTGGCGTCCCCGGCCAGGGCGAGCTCCGCGGCGACCCGCCGCGCCGTCAGGTAGGCGTCGTTCATCCGGGTCAGCCGCGGGCCCCGGGGGTGCGGGCCGAGGAAGCCGGGCGTCAGCAGGTCCCGGTGCGCCGTCCAGTCCAGCCCGGTCGAGACCGCCCGGCTGGCCGCCGGCACGACCGCCCCGCGGGGCGCCGGATCCGGCGCGGCGAGCGCCTCGGCGAAGGCCGCGGGTGCCACGCCGGCCGCGACCGCGTCCACCCAGCGCTCCGCCGCTTCCAGCAGCGCGAGCGCCGTCGCGGTCGGGGCGGCGTCCGGCCCGACGCCGAGGTCGGTCAGGGCCACCGCGCGGCTGCGGAACGCGGCGGTCGCCGCGCCGTCGTACCGGTCCAGCGCCACGGCCACGGCGAGGACCGCCCGGGGCGCGAACCACTCGCAGCCCAGCACGGTCAGCGTCGGCAACGCGCTGGGCGCGCCGTCGTCCGGTTCCGCCAGCCAGTGCGCGAACGGCAGCGGGGTACCGCTCGCGGCGAACGTGGCGGCGTCGGCACCGCAGGCCGAACAGGCCCGGACGCGTACGGCCAGCGCCGGCGCCGGCGGCCGGATCACGCCGGGCGGCTGGTCCGCCGGGACGAGGAAGTGGGCGGTCACCTCGCGCCGCGCCATGCGGTCGACGAGGTCGTCGAGGTCAGGATCGGTAAGCGGAATCGGCCGGGTCGGCGCTGTCATGTGGACGTCCTCTCCGTTCGCCGTGCTGGACGGCCTCGACGCCGAGCTCGACGAGGGCCGCCAAGCCGGCTGCTGACAACGCCCGCGCGTCGGCGTCGGCAAGGCCGGAGCGGACCCAGGAGGTGACGACGGCGCGCCGCCAGCGCTCGCACGCCGGGGTCCGACCGCCCGGCACCCGGTCGCGCACGCTCGCGGCGTCCGCGCCCAGCAGGTAGCCGGCCGCCCAGACCTCGCCGGCGAGGCGCGCGGGGACGCCGGCGAGGCGCGCGGCGTCGACACTCGCACGGGCCACGCTGGCGGCGGCGGTCACGTCGGCGGCGGACACGCCCGCCAGGTGGCACCAGTCATGCCAGTACCAGCAGAACTCGTGGCCCGCGGGCTCGCCGGTACCGGGACGCAGCAGCCGGACCAGGCAGCGCGACAGGTGCAGCTGGACGACGTACTCGCCCGCGTGCCGGTACTGGGAACGCTCCGCCAGCACCCGTTCGGCCATCGGCTCGCCGTTCCAGTGCCCGACCGGGGGCGGCCGCGAGCCCGCGAACACCGTGGCGTGGTGCACGCCCGAGTGCCCGGTGGTGAGCGTGGGCAGGTTGGCGTTGTCCACCAGGTGCGGGACCGTCGCGACGGTAGGCAGTGCGCGGCCCCGGCAGAACCGCACGATCATCTGGTCGTCGTCCTTCACCTCGTCCGGGACGGCCGCCAGGTATCCGGCGAGCTCCCGCGCTGCCGTGGCGGGCAGCAGGAAACCCAGCGCCGGCGCCCACTCCGTCGGCGACAGCGGCGCCCAGGCGGCGCCGACCAACGCGGCCCGGCGGGCGTGGTAGCCGTTCTGCGGGCTGAGCCAGTCGGTGTGCAGCGCGATGCCGTGCGCCGGCCGCTGAGCCACCGCGGCGCGTACCTGCTCCGCGAAGCCGGCACAGGGCACCGCGTCGTCCTGCAGGACCAGGTGGTGCGTGGCGCCCGGCGCGATCGCGGCCCAGGCCAGCTTCGCGGTGCGCAACGGGCTGCGCGGCCCGCCGGGGTCCGGGTCGGTGACCACCCGGACGTCCAGCGGTACACAGCCGCGCAGCAGGGCGGGGATGCGATCGCGCCGCGAGGGGTGGTGCATGACGACCGCGCTGAGCCGTACCTGCGCCGGACGGTCCACAGTGGTCATCAGGGCGACTCGGCCGGACTCGGGCTCGACCGTCCCATCCGGCGCACGTACAGCCAGGCGACGGCGGGAGTCACCAGCATGCCGCTGACGTTGAGGACCGCCATGGTCCAATAGAGACCGTCCGCCCGGTCCAGCGATCGAGCGATGATCCCGCCGCCGATGACCATGCCGCCGAAGTAGGGAATGTTGAGGATCAGCGCCACCAACCCGCCGCCGATCTGCTCGACCAGCAGCAGCAACATCACGGTCAGGCCCATGCACAGGTACGTCAGGCCCACGATGGTCAGGAAGCGGTGGGTCTCGGCGGCGATCGGTTCGCCCCCGGCCAGCAGCGGCGCCCACCAGCCCCGGCCGAGCCACACCACGAGCGCCACGACCGCGTACACGGCGATCGTCAGCTGCATCCCGGCCCGCAGCACCAGCGGCCCCAGCGTGGTCTCACCGGCGCCGCGCAACTGGTTCAGCACGATCGCGGTGGCGGACCCGAGGGCAGACGCGGGCACGATGGCGAGGTTGCCCAGGGCCGCCGCGGCCGCGTAGCCGGCGACCACCCGAGGGCCGAAGGGCGCCAAAACCCAGAGCACGCCCGCGTTCGCCACGGCGATGAGCAGGAACGACATCGCCACCGGCAGGCCCGTACCGGTGAGCCGCCACACCGCCTCGCGCCGCCAGGTCAACGGACCGCGGGCCCGCCACAGACCGGCCCGGTGCACCTGGATCAGGCCGACGGTCAGGGCGCAGGCGCCACCGGCACCGATCGCGATCGGCAGCGCGTACACACCCAGGTCGGTGGTGAACCCCAGCAGGGCCACCCCGCCGACCTCGACGACGGCGCCGGTCAGCACGATGGCGGCAGCCGCCCGAGCCCGCCCGTAACCGCGCAGGCTGGACGCGCACAGGACGGTCGGGAAGAACAGCAGGCTCGCCAGGCAGGCCCACCGCAGGAACGCCACGAACTCCCCGGTGACGTCGGCCGGCACGTCGAGCAGGGCGGCCAGGCCGGGCGCGCCGACAATGAGTGCGCCGGCCACCGTGCCCCAGACGACGGCGCCGATCCGGGCCATGCTCATCGCGACGGGCACCACGTCCTCCGGGCGGCGGGCACCGCGGCTGACGGCGGCGGCCACCTGGTTGCTCACGTCGAACCCGACCTGCAGAGCCGCGAACAGGAGCGCCAGCGGCACGTACAGCGCCCGGACGTAGATCGCGTCCTCGCTGACCCGCGCCATGATCGCGAAGATCGCGAGAGGCACCAGCACGCCAGCGGCCTCGCCGAGGCCGATGGCGGACGCGATCTGCCTGATCTGGGTCCGCGCCTTCGACACCGACACCGGCACCGTGGGCGGCGCGGCGTCCACCGCCGTGACGCTCATGTGATCCACCCCCGTCGTATACGTCTGCTGTGGACCGACGGTAGGGTGGCCGGCAACCCGCTACAAGCTCCCCGTTGGGCTATGCCCGACGGGCCGGCGCCAAGGGGCCCGGCCCGCCTGCCTAGCCTGACAGCACTCGTAGAATCCATCGGATGAGCGCGGCCCCGGGCCCCGCCGTCCGGCCGGCGATCCTCAGCCGCGCCCTGCTGTGGCGGTTCGTGTCCCTCGTCTTCTCGTCGATCGGCTTCTACCTGCCGCTCGCGGTCGTCCCGCTGTACGCGGAGGCCGCCGGTGCGGTGGCCACCGCCGGCCTCGCCACCGGCGGGTTGCTGATCGCCACCGTCCTCTGTGAACTCGCCACGCCCCGGATCGTGTCCCGCATCGGGTACCGGTCCGCGCTCGCGGTCGGCCTGGCACTGCTGGGTCTGCCGGCCCTGGCGCTGCTCGCCACCCCGTCGGTACCCCTCGCGGTGGCGGTCAGCGTCGTACGCGGGATCGGGTTCGCGATCTGTGTGGTCGCCGGTGGCGCGCTGACAACGGCGCTGATCCCGGACGAGCGCCGGGGCGAGGGTCTGGCCATCGTGGGCCTGGTCAACGGCGTACCCTCCATGCTCGCCCTGCCGGTCGGCGTCTGGGCCGCCCAACGGTGGGGGTTCGACATCGTCTTCATCGTGACCGCGCTGGCCCCCATCGTCGCCCTGGCGACGGTGCCCGGACTCGCCGTGCGGGCGGCACCGCCCGGCCGACGGCACGGCACGCTGAGCGGGCTGCGCGACGGCGCCCTCATGCGTCCGGCCGCCGTCTTCACCGCGTCGGCCTGCGCCGCCGGCGTCGTGGTGACCTATCTCCCGCTGGCGTTGCGGGGCGGCAGCGCGTGGGTGGCGCCGGTGGCCCTGTTTGTCCAGACCGCCGCGGCGACCGTCACCAGGTGGATCGCCGGCCGGATCGGCGACCGGCGGGGCCAGACCGGTCTTCTGGTGCCTGGCACAGTCCTGTCGATCGCTGGGATGACCGCGCTGGCCATTACCGCGTCGCCGCTTACGGTGGTCGCCGGAGCGGCCGTCTTCGGCGGCGGTTTCGGCCTGCTGCAGAACGCCACCCTCGCGCTGATGTACTCGCGAGTGCCCGCCGCCGGGTACAGCACCGTCAGCGCGCTCTGGAACGCCGGCTACGACCTCGGCATGGCGGTCGGCGCGATCGGCCTCGGGCTGCTGGTCTCCCGCGTCGGGTTCACCGCCGCGTTCCTGCTGACCGCAGCCGCCATGGTGCCCGCCCTGGCGATGGCACACCGCGAGGCGACGGCCCGAGATTGATCGAGGGGCCGGATCACCGTTCGCTGGAGCCGGGTGCGGGTCGAACGGAGAGCGTCAGGGGCGGCGGCGGCGCCACAGCAGGCCGCCGAGCAGGGCGAGTACGACGGCGGCGCCTGCGGCGACGATCCACCAGACGGCTCCGGATGATTCGTCGTCGCCGGCGCTGCCCGCCGCGGGGCTGGGGGCCGCCGGTGTCGTGGTGGCCGGCGCGGGTGTCGGGATGAGCGTCGCGGTGGGCTCCGGGCTCGGCTCCGCGCTCGGCGTGGGTGGGACGGCGTTGTTGGTGAACGTGAAGCTGCCCTGGATGGGGTGGCCATCGGCGGAGACGGTGCGCCAGGCGACGGTGATGGCCCCGACGGGCAGAGCGGTCACGTTCTGGGTGATGGTCTTGTTCAACACCTCCGGGGCGCCGCTGCCGTACGCGGCCTTGTCCGGGCCGGTCACCGTCACCGTCGTGCCGGGCTTCTTGATCAGACCGCTGAACGTCAGCGTCACCGCGGACAGCGGCTTGGTCACGGTGCTTTTCGCCGCCGGTGTGGTGCTTTTCAGCTCGGTGTGGGCCAGCGCCGGGGTGGCTGGCATGAGGACGGCGAGCGTCGCGGCGAGCAGGGCGGCGGCTGCGGTGAGTAGTCGGCTCCGGGTCACCGGGCCACGGTAGCGCGTGAGGGTTGGCGGGAACTTTCCGGGTTGCGGCGGCGACTACATGGCTGACCGAAGTTGATCTGGAGGGCGCTGTTCATGAGGTTGGGTTTAGGTTCGGTGCTGGTTGCGGCCGTGTTGTTGCTTGCGGCGTGCGGGGATGACGCGGAGCCTTCCGCCGGCGCGACGCCGTCGGCCTCGTCCACCGTGGCGGGGCAGGCACTGGTGGTCAAGGACGTGTGGGTGAAGACGGCCCAGTCCGGGATGTCGGCGGTGTTCGGCACGCTGATGAACACGTCCGGTGCCGAGGTGACGGTGGTGAAGGCCACCTCGACGGCGTCGCCGATGATGGAACTGCACGAAGTGGCCACTGTGGACGGCGAGATGGTGATGCGACCGAAGGATGGCGGATTCACCATCCCGGCCGGCGGCATGCACGAGCTGAAGCCGGGCGGTGACCATCTGATGATGATGGACGTGACAACGCCGGTCGCGGCCGGCACCGAGGTCACCGTGACGCTGACCTTCGCGGACGGCAAGAGCATGCAGTTCACCGCGTTGGGCAAGGACTTCGCCGGCGGCAACGAAAGCTACCAGCCGAGTGCCTCGCCGAGCACGAGCATGGGCGGATGAGCGCGGCGTTCAACCGGCGGCGGCTGCTGGCCGGCGGGGCGCTGACCGTGGGCGGTGCCGTCGCGGGCGCCGGCGTCACCGCCGGCCTGCGCGCCGAAAGCGAGCCGGAGGCACTGGCGGCGGTGGTGACATCGGCCGCCTTCGGCGCCCAGACGGTGCCCTTTCACGGTGCGCATCAGGCCGGCATCGACACCCCGGCGCAGGCGCACGCCGCGTTCCTGGCGTTCGACCTGGTGGCCGGGGTGGATCGGGCCGCGCTGGGCCGGATGATGCGGCTGCTGTCCGACGACGCCGCCCGGCTCACCCAGGGCCAGCCGGCACTCGCCGACACCGAACCGGAGCTGGCCGTGCTGCCGGCCCGGCTGACGGTCACGTTCGGGTTCGGGCCACGGCTGTTCGCCGCCGCTGGCCGGGAGGCGGTGCGGCCGGCGTCGGTCGCGCCGCTGCCCGCGTTCGCGATCGACCGGTTGCAGGAGAAGTGGACGGGCGGCGATCTGCTCATCCAGGTCTGCGCGGACGACCCGATGACCGTCACCCACGTCCAGCGGATGCTGGTCAAGGACACGCTCGCGTTCGCCCGGCCAAAGTGGACCCAGCGGGGCTTCCGCAACAGCCGCGGCGCGCAGGACGACGGCGTCACCCAGCGGAACGTGATGGGCCAGCTCGACGGCACCCGCAACCCGGCGCTGGGCAGCGCGATCTTCGACGCCGCCGTGTGGGTCGACAGTGGACCGTCGTGGTTGCACGGTGGCAGCACCGTGGTGGTCCGGCGGGTCCGGGCCGAGATGGAGAAGTGGGACGCCGTCGACGCGGCGGGCAAGGAGTTCGCGGTCGGTCGCAAGCTGGACACCGGGGCTCCGCTGACCGGCACCCGCGAGGACGACCTGCCGGACTACAAGGCCACCAACCAGCTCGGCCTGACGGTCATTTCCGAGTCGTCGCACATCGCCCGCGCGCACGTCGACGACGACCGCCAGCGCATCTTCCGCCGGCCGTACAACTACGACGAGGGACCGGGCCCGGACGGGCGCGCCGATACCGGGCTCATCTTCGCCGCGTACCAGCGGGACGTCGGCACCCAGTTCGTGCCGATCCAGCGCAACCTGGCCGAGTTGGACCTGATGAACGACTGGATCACCCCGATCGGCTCGGCCGTCTTCGCCGTCCCGCCCGGCTGCCAGCCCGGCGGCTGGATCGGCCAAACCCTGCTCGGCTAACCCCTGCTCTGCTGATCCTGGAGGCCCGCCTTGTCGACCACAGCCAGTTCGCCAGACGCCGCCGCGCCGCCGGACTCCCGGGTCGCGGAGGCGCAGCGGCGTCGACGCGTCAAGCCCGATCCCCGCCGCCGCAGATCGATCGCGCCGCTGGTGCTGCGGTTGCATTTCTACGCCGGTGTGCTGGTCGCCCCGTTCCTGGTGGTCGCGGCGGTGACGGGCCTGCTGTTCGTGTTCAGCCCGCAACTGGACCGGCTGGTGTACGCCGAGGAGTTGCGCGTCGAGCAGGTCACGGGCACCGCGCGTCCGCTGGCCGATCAGGTCGCGGCGGCCCGGGTGTCGCATCCGGACGGTGATTTGGCGTCGGTGATCCCGCCGGTGGCGGCGAGGGACACGACGAAGGTGGTGTTCTCACTGCCGGAGTTGGGGGAGAAGCAGCACACCGTGTACGTCGACCCGTACAGCAACGAGGTGCGGGGCACGCTGACCACGTGGTACGGGGAGACGCCGCTGATGACGTGGCTGGACGACCTGCACCGCAACCTCCACATGGGAGCGGCGGGCCGGCACTACTCCGAGCTCGCCGCGTCCTGGCTGTGGGTGGTCATACTCGGTGGCTTGTTCCTGTGGCTGCGCCGGCAGTGGACGGGCAAGCGGCGGCTGCGGCGTACGGTGTTGCCGGATCTGGTCGCCGGCAAGGGTGTGCGCCGTACCCGTGGTTGGCACGCCGCGACCGGGGTGTGGCTGGCGGCCGGGTTGCTGGTGTTGTCGGCGACCGGGTTGACCTGGTCGCGGTACGCGGGCGGCAACTTCGACCTGTTGCAGGAGGGGTTCGACGCGCACAGCCCCACTTTGGACACGGCAATATCGGGTGGCGGCACCACCGGCGGCGGCCATCACGAGGCGCCAACCGGCGGCGGCGTGGGGAATTATCATCCGTCCGATGTGGATGGAGTGGTGATCGTGGCGCGGCAGGCGGGGCTGACCGGCCTGGTCGAGGTCACGCCGCCCAGCGAGCCCGGTACGGCGTGGACGGTGGTGCAGGACGACGGCACGTGGCCGGTCGGGTTCGACCGCGCCGCCGTCGACCCGGCGACCGGCACCGTGGTCGCGCGCAGCGACTTCGCCGACTGGCCGGTGCTGGCGCAACTGTCCAAGCTGGGGGTGCGGTTCCACATGGGTTACCTGTTCGGCCTCGTCAACCAGTTGCTGCTGGCCGCCCTCGCCGTCGGGTTGCTGTGCGTGATCGTGTGGGGTACCGGATGTGGTGGCAGCGCCGGCCCACCCGCGTCGACCGTTCCGCTGCGCTGGGGACGCCGCCGGCCCGGGGGCGTGGCGGCAGGTCCACCCTGCCGTCCTGCTCGTAGGCGTCGCGGTGGTGGCGTTCGTGGGCTGGGCGATGCCGCTGCTCGGGGTCACCCTGGCCGCGTTCCTGGTCTTCGACCTGATCGTCGGGCTGGTGAGGCGGCGGCGTACCGGCCGGGCGGTGCCGACCTCACCCGCACCGGCCGGCACCTGAAAACGGCTGTGCCGGCGGCCCCCGTGGCCGCCGGCACATCGTCCAACCGGTGGGGTCAGCTGGCTCGGGCGCCGGCGCGCCGCCAGGCCAGGACGCCGAACACCAGGCCCGCCAGGCCGGCGACCAGCCCGGCGATGCCGGCCACGGCGAACCACCCATCGCCGCCGCCGTCGGTGACGGTGTCGGAACTGGCCAGGTTGACGTTCGCGTTCGCCTGCGTCGTGCTCGTCGCCGCGGCCGCCTTGGTCAGCTTGAGGACCGGCGCGGGGTGCTCGGGCTCCTCGCCGCCGGCCGCTGCCGGCTCGTCGATCCACCGGACGATCTCACCATTCGAGTACGTCTGCAGCGCCTTGAACACGATCTGGTCCACCTCGGGCAGCGGCCCGGCGGAGATCTCGAACTCCTGGAACTGGCCCGGCTTGACCTCGCTGCCCTTGGCCGCTGTCCAGGTGATCTTCGCGACCGCGTCGGTGACCTCGCTGTCGTGCACCTTCAACGGCGTGGCCAGCTTCGCGCGTTCCACAGTGGCGGTCCAACCCGGCGTGGGCCGGGTCGACACCGACGCGATCGCGGCCTGCTGGATCGGGATGTTGACCTCCACCTTCACCGTGGAGGCGTTGTCCCGCTCGTTCGGCACCCGGAACGCCAGCTTCGCGTACCCGCCCTGGGTCGCCTCCCGCGGGTTGACCGTCACGTGCGCGGACGCCGGCCCCACCCCCACGCCGACCGCGGCGACCATCCCGGCCAACACCGCCACACCCAGACCCGCCGCCGTACGCGCTGCACGCATCGCTACTCCTGTCCGTCCGCGGGCGCGCACGCCCGGCATCTGTCACGGCTACCGGTTAACCAGTCGGGAAACGGCCGAGAAAAGTTCCCGCGGACCGAACCGCCAAGGCGAGTGGAAACTTCTGTCATTTGCACAAAAAGTTCTGGGTGTCTTGATAAAAGTTGGGCGGCGATGAGGATGATCCGATGCGTACGCTGTCCGCGCTGCTCTGCGTCGTCCTTGCCTCGGCGTTCTCGGTGCTGGCCGCCGCTGCGCCCGCCGCCGCACACGGGACCCTGGCGATGTCCACCCCGGCCGACGGCGCCACGGTCACCGGGCCGCTGACGGCCGTGGAGCTGTACTTCACGGAGAAGGTCGCCGCCAACGCGTACTTCACGATCACCGCCCTGGGTGGCAAGCGGGTCGACAACGGCTGGACGCACGGCGCGCCCAAACCCCTGGCCAAGCCGGTGCGGGAGTACTTCCTGGTGGAGGGCAAGCTTGAGCCGCGCGAGTACACGACCGGCTTCCCGGCGGTGGTGGCGGTGGCGCACCTGCCGGCCGCGGGTCAGTACTCGGTGAGCTACCTGTCCGTGGCCTCCGACGGCGAGACGGTCCGGGGCACCATGACGTTCCGTTACAACGGCCGCGCGACGGCGGCGCCGTCCGGCTCCACCAAGGCGATCACGCCACGCGCTGGTGGGCTGAGCAACGCGCGGCTCGCGCTCCTGGTGGGCGGGCTGGTGGTGGCGTTGCTGGCCGGGTTCGGGCTCGGGCGGCTGGGCTCAGGCGGCGGGGCGATCGCCGGGGCGTCGGCGGCCACGGCGGGCGGGCCGGTCGCGGCCCACACCCACTCCGGCGACGGCGGAACGCAGGCGACCGGTACGACGGTCAGCGCCGGCGGATACCCGATCCAGCCGGTGCAGCGGTCCCAGCCGGCCGGCGCGACCGTGGACTACCGGTTCCGGATCGCCGGCACCGACCAGCGGGCGGCCACCCGCTTCGCCGTCGTACACGAAAAGCCTTTGCACATGATCGTGGTCGGCCGCGACCTGGGCGCGTACCAGCATCTGCATCCCGCGATGGCCCCGACGGCACCTGGAGCGTCCCCCTCAAGCTGGCGCGGGCCGGCGGCTACCGCATCTACGCCGACTTCTCCGTGACCGCGACCGGCGGCACCAGCCTCCCGCTCGTCCTCGGCGTCGACCATGTCGTGCCGGGCGCGTACACCCCGGCCGCGCTCCCGCCGCCGCAGCCGCAGGCGGCGGCCGGGCCGTTCACGGTGTCGATGGAGGGCACGCCCAGCGTGGGAGTCACCCGCCGCTGCTGTTCCGCGTCGGCGGGTCAGGGCCGGCGCGGTTGGAGCGCTACCTCGGCACGTACGGGCATCTGGTCGCGGTGCGCGAGGGCGACCTCGGCTACGTGCACGTCCACCCCGAGCCGGACCGCGTCGACGGAGCGGTGAAGTGAGACGAACCCGCGTCGGTTTACGCCACGGCGAGGCCGGCGCCCCAGACCGCGGCGATGGCGAGGGCGGCGGCCAACTCGATGAGCATCGACAGGCCGGCGGCCTTCAGGGCGTGTTTGGTGGACGGCCACGCCAGTCGCGTGTCGTTGAGCCGTACCCGCTCGGCGAGCCAGACACCCAACACGAAGCCGAGCACCAAGCCCACGAGCGGTACGACGAAGAAGCCCACCAGGGCCAGCGCGCCACCGCAGAGCAGGGTGGTGTTGGGCACCCCGGAGCGCTTGAGGTTGCGGCCCGGCCACAGGTACTTGACGACGGTGCCCGCGACCGCGAATCCGGTGACAACGGCGAACACGACCCACTTCGGCCAACCGCCGTCGGCGAAGATCGCCCACACGAGTACGCCGAGCCAGCACAGCAGCAGCCCCGGCAGGACCGGCACGATGACCCCCACGATGCCGGCGGCGATGGCCAGCCCGCACAGCAGGGTCACCGTGGAGTTCGTGTCGGCGAGGTCCACGCCATCAAGCCTGCCGTACCGGAGCCACGATCGCCGCCGGCCCGACCATGATCGCGGTGATCAGGGAATGGCTCCCTGGACGCGCCGCGACACGCCCGAGGCGGTCCCTGATCAACGGGGCGGGGCCAGGGCTCAACCTGACAAGACGAGGTCCCAGTCGACGGTCCGGGCCCAGTCGGCGTAGCTGTGCCAGTCCACGTCCGGGTACCTGGCGTGCAGCCCGTCGGTGTCGAGGAAGTCGGTGTTCTCCTCGAAGCGCTGGAACATGTCGGCGATCTCGTCGCCGGCCCACTGGCGGACCTGGTCCAACGGCAGCTGCTGGTACGGGATCTCCCGGCCGAGCACGTCGCTGAGGATCCGGGCCGCCTCTTCGCCGGTCACCTGGTCGGAGGCGATGTCGATCCGCTCGCCGACGAACCGGTCCGGGTGCTCGATGGCGTGTACGGCGAGGCCGGCGATGTCCCGGACGGTCACCTGGTCCAGCGGCTTGCCGGCGGAGAGCGGGTTGGCCAGTACGCCGTCGGTAAGGCGGCTGAACCCGACGTTGAGGATGTTCTCCATGAAGTACACCGGCCCGAGGACGGTGGCCCGGACCTCCTGATCCCGCAGGTAAGCCTCGACGAGCTGCTTGCTGTCGGCGTGGTCGATGTCGGTTTGCGCCATCCGGTCGGCACCGCGCACCGAGGAGTAGACGAGGTGCGCGCCGGCCCGCACGGCGGCGTCGACCAGCAGGCGCCCCTGGGCGACCTCCTCGTCCTTCCCGCCGGATCCGAACGGCACGGACAGGCCGAAGATCGCGTCAACGCCCTGGGCAGCGCCGGCGAGCGCCTCCGGGTCGGCCAGGTCGCCGGTGACGAGGCGGGTCCCGGCGGCGGACAGGGCCTGAGCGGAGGGCGCCTCGGGCGACCGCAGGTACGCGGTGACATCGTGGCCGTGCTTGAGCAGCAGCTCGGCGACGGCGCCGCCCTGCCGACCGGTGGCGCCGATCACGAGGACTGTGGTCATAGGTGAGGCTCCTTGATCGCATTCGTGGACGGTGCCGATTCTTTGGCCTCAACCTCTGTTGAGGTCAAGCGCTAGGGTCGACCCATGCCACGGCCGCGCACCCCGTTTCACGAACTCACCGTCGGACAGGTCGCCGACCGCAGCGGCGTCGCGATCTCCGCGCTGCACTTCTACGAGCGTCAGGGCCTCATCCGTAGCACCAGGACGGCGAGCAACCAGCGCCGGTACGGCCGTGACACGCTGCGCCGGGTCGCCTTCATCCGGGCATCCCAACACGTCGGCATCTCACTGGCCGTGATCCGGCAGGCCCTCGACCAGCTGCCGAGCGAACGCACCCCGACCCCCGACGACTGGGCCCGCCTGTCCGTGGATTGGCGCACCGAACTCGACGCGCGCATCGCGCAGTTGCAGGCGCTCCGGGACGACCTCACCGAATGCATCGGCTGCGGTTGCCTGTCGCTGCGGGTGTGCCATCTGACCAATCCGCGCGACGTCCTGGGGCGCGAAGGTCCGGGCGCTCGCCGGCTGCCGCCCGACCCGCAGCGCTAACCGGAGCCGGCGGCGGCTGCCAGCTCCGTTAGCCGGCGTTCGAGGAACCGGCGCTCGGCGCCGTCGTCGGTGAGTTGTCTGGCACGTCGATAGGCGTCACGCGCCTCGTCGGTCCGCCCGAGGCGCTTCAAGAGCTCCGCCCTGGTCGAGTGCAGATAGCGGAAGTCGTCCAGACCAAGTCCGTCGACGATGCGCAGGCCGGCCTCGGCGCCCTGGGTCTCGGCGACGGCGATGGCGCGGTTCAGCTCCACGACGGGTGAGCTGGTCAGGCGGGTGAGCTCGCCGTACAGCGCCGCGATCTGCGCCCAGTCGCACGGCACCTCGGCGTGCAACGACGCGATGGCGGCCTGCAGGACGTAGGGCCCGCGTCCGCCCAGGGCGAGCGCCCGGTCGAGCTCGGCGCGCCCGTCGGTGATCTGGTTTGTGTCCCACCGTGACCGGTCCTGATCGCCGAGCAGCACGAGTTCGCCGTCGCTGAACCGCGCCGCACGCCGGGAGTCGTGCAAGAGCATCATCGCCAGCAGCCCGCGCACCTCGGGATCGTCCGGGAGCAGTTCGGCGAGCGCGCGTCCCAACCAGATCGCCTCCGCCGCGAGCTCGTCGCGGCCGCCGTAGCCCTCGTTGAAGATCAGGTAGACGACGGCGAGAACGGCGTCGAGACGGTCGCGGAGCAGGTGAGCCGGTGGCACCCGAAACGGGATCCGCGCTGCTTTGATCTTGCCTTTGGCCCGCACCAGCCGCTGCGCCATGGTGCGCTGCGGTACCAGGAACGCACGGGCGATCTCGTCGGTGGTGAGCCCGCCGAGGGTGCGCAGGGTCAGCGCGACCTGCGCCTCGACCGCGAGCGCCGGGTGACAGCAGGTGAAGATGAGCTCCAGGCGCTCGTCGGGAAACGTCGTGGTCTTCATCGGCACCTCAGCACGATCGTCCGCGACGAGCAGGCCGAACTTGGCCGCCAGGGTCCGGTTGCGGCGGATGCGATCCGTCGCTTGGTTCCGAGCCGTCGTCATCAGCCAGGCCCGCGGGTTGCGGGGGACGCCGTCGCGTGGCCATCGCTCGGCGGCGATGGCGAACGCCTCCTGCGCGGCTTCCTCGGCGAGGTCAAAGTCGCCGAGGAAGCCGATCAGGGTGGCCAGGACGCGGCCCCACTCCTGGCGGAAGACCTGGTCGAGCGTGGCTACCAATACACCTCCGAGGGGCGGATCTCGACGGCGCCGCCGTAGCGCGCCGCCGGGACGCGGGCGGCCACCTCGATGGCCGCGTCGAGGTCGTCGGCCTCGAGGATGAACCAACCGCCGACGGCCTCCTTCATCCCGACGAACGGGCCGTCCGTCGTCAGGGTCTTGCCGCCTTCGACCCGCACGGTGGTCGCGTTCTGGGCCAGGCCCATCGGCAGCCCGGGGGTGACGCCCGGCGTCTGATTGATCCCCTGGTAGTCGGCGTAGACCTGCTTCTGCTCCTCCTCGGGGAGCGCGGCCTGCCGCTCAAGCGCGGGGCCCTGAAAGATCAGCATGACGTACTTCATCGTTTCCTCCTCGTCACCACCAGATGGTCGCGCGATAAGACGAACGGCGAGGCACGAAATCGACAGTTGGACGCCGGAAATCTACTACCGCGCGCTGGCGACGGCCATCGAGGCGCGGAAGCCGACCTGCTGTACGACGATGTCCACGTCGAGTGCGGAGCGGATGGCGCGGTCGAGCTCCCGGCGCAGGTTGTCCAGCGTGCCGCGGCCCATGTTTCGCAGCCACGCCCGGATGCACAGCAGCCGTACCTGCGCCGCGGCGAAGTCCGCCGCCTCAGCCGGGCTGGCCTCGTCGAGCCTGGCCAGCAGGCGGTCGGTGAGCGCGCCGTCGGACTCCGGTTCCGCGCCGACCAGCGAGCACACAAGCCGATGCTGGGCCAGCCGGGAGGTCAGCGCGTCGGCGACGAGCACGACGCCGCTCACCGCCCAGTGCCGAAGGAGCGGGTTGTGGCGGCTGACGACCTCCATGACCGGGTTGAGGTCGGCGCCGTCGGCGATGCGCCGCTGCTCGACCGTCCACGTCGTGGTCAGGGCCTGTAGCCGCCGCGTTGCCCGCTGGATGGGGTCGGCCGAGGTGACCCGCCGCATGCCGGCGGACAGCGGGCGCAGGAACCCGGTGGCGGTCACCGGCGAGTCCTCGAAGGCGTCGACGAGGTCGTCGAGGAGTTCCGCGCGGTCGCCGCCGGGCAGGGCGCATCCGGCCAGGAACTCCGCGAACGCGACCACCTCGTCGACCTGGCGGCGGCTGAGCGTCAACCGCCTGGCCGTGGTCAGGACGTCGGTGGCCGAGCCGAGGCCGGTCTCCGCGACGCTGCCCGGCGGGAAGCCCGTCGGGCTCTCCAACCAGTGGGGTTCGGCGAGCGGCGTACCCGCCCAGGTCGGGTCCGCGGCGCCGTGCTGCTCGACGTCGGGGGGTGCCGTGACGGACATGTGGGCCTCCTCTGCGCGGGATCTGACGTTGGGCCTTCGCCGCCGGCGCCCTCCGCGGTTCTCCCGGATCCGAGTTTCTATTCGCCCGAACCGGGAGGCGTGCCGGCGGCGAAGGCAGCGCGAAGGGGGTGCGGGGATGAGCTATGTCGCGATCGACATCGAGGGCGCCCGCCGAGTCGGGCTTTCCCTTGTGGACGTGTCGGGCCGGGCGGAGGAAACCCGGCAGCGGGTCCTCGGCGCGCTGACCGTCGCGGACCTCGACAGCACGGCTCCGGCGCTGCTGGCAACCGTCCAGGATGGACTGGCCACACTCGGCAAGGGAATCATCGAGAAGGCCGACCTCGCCGGGCGGTTCACCGTCGACGCGCGCGGAACGGCGACCGCGCTGGGCGCCCCGGTGGACCAGCTGGGCGCCGCGCTCACCGGACTGCTCGGCTTCGCCCGACCCACGGACCTGCGGTCGGTGTTCGTCGGCCTGCCGCCACCCGGCGCCGATCCCGCGCTCGACGCCGCCCTGGGCCGGCTGTCCCCGGTGCTCCTCGGCGGGGAGGCGCCACAACTCGATCCGGCCCAGGTCGCCGACCTGCGCCTGCTGGCGGTCCGGCTGGGCATCGAACACGCCGGGCCGGTGCCGGGCGGTCGCGCCGGCACCGAGGTGTTCTGGAGCGACTTCTGGGCCGACGGCCGCACCGTCGACCAGGTGCTCGCCGACCCCGAACGCCTGCTGGCCTGGGTGTCGGGCACGCTCGAGCTCGACCGGCGGCTCGCCGTCGCCACGCAGCTGCCCGGCCTGGTGGACGTGCTGGCGAGCGTGGACTTCGCGACCGGCGGCGAAGGCGTCGACGCGCTGGCCACCGAGGTCGCGAGCGACTTCGCCGCGATCGAGGGCTTCTTGCCCGGATTCCTGGCCGGCGTCGACTCGCGCCCGCCCGACGCGACGCAACTGGACCAGACCCTCGCGTTCGCCGCCCGGGTCGGCTGGGTGGACCCGGCGACCGGCACCCGCGAGGAGCGGTTCGCGGACGCGATCGCGTTCCTGCGGGCCAACCGCGCGCTGGGCAGCGCGCTGCTGCCCACCGGCTTCGAGGGCAGCCCGCAGCCGCTGGCGTTCTTCGACGCGAAGGGCATCGAGCTCATGCTCGACCTGGGCCGGCGCGTCGGCATCGTCACCGACGCCACGGTCACCGGCCTGACCGGCATGGCCGACCAGCTCGCCCGATCGGTCGGCGTCGACCTGACCGCCGCGACCCCGCCCCCGGTCGACCAGAAGCTCGAGCAGATCGTCGGCGGGCTGCTGGCCAGCCAGGTACCGCCCGCGTTCCTGCAGACGCCCGGGCTCAAGGCGCGGTTCGACGCCGCGCTCACCTTCCTGCGCGGCGCGGTCAGCGGGCCGGAGCTGCTTCAGCGCGTTGTCGCGGTGGTGGCGGCCTTCCGGGTGCTGGCCACCACCGGCGCGCCCGCGCTCACCGAGCGCCAGCTCGCCGCGGTCGTCGGGGCCAACGGCGTCGGTGGCCTCGGGCGGAGCCGGCTGCGGATGCGTGGCCGCAAGGCCGTCCAGAAGAACCCCGAATTCCTGCTCGTCACCCAGGACTGGGGAATTCCCGGGGGCCACAAGCAGAAGATCGGCAAGTTCAAGGTCACTTGGTCGTTCGACGACACCGGCGCGCTGGTGGCGTTCAGGCGGAAGAAGCGCAGCAGCCTGTCGCGCGCGTTCGACACCGTCAAGGCGATCGTCAGCTCGATCGGGGACGCGTTCGAGGAGAACCCGTTCAAGGCGATCGTCCAGGTCGGCAAGATCGCCCTGGGCGCGCTGGCGCTGGTCTTCCCCGGCACCCAGCTGCTCGGCGCCGCCGCGCTCGCCCTCAACGTGGGCGACGCCGCGATCAAGGCGATCGAGGGCGACTGGCTCGGGGCGCTCTCGTCCGGCCTGGCGGTCTTCACGGCCGGTGCGTCGGACGTCTTCGGGATCGGGATACCGTCCGAATTGGACCTGCTCACGAAGTCGATCACCGACGGTCTCGGCGACCCGACGCTGTCGTTCCTGAAGGACGCCAAGCGCGCGGTCGACATCGCCAACACGGTGTCGCGGGCCATCGACGCCGACGGCCTCGCCGGCGCGATCGGTTCGGGCCTGCTCGCCGGCGCGACGGCGCTCGGCAGCGGCGGCCAGCTGTTGCAGAGCCTCGGGATCGCCAACGCCGACACCGCCCTGGGTCTCGCGCGCCTCGGCGCGACGCTCGGCGACGCCGCGCGTGTCGTCGCCCCGGTCGCCGGCGCGGCCGCGGCCCTGCAGGCCGGCGACCTCACCCAGGCGTTCCTCAACGGGCTGTCCGCCGTGTCGGCCGGCGCGCGGGTGCTCGGGAACGACAAGGGCGCGTTCTCCAGCACCGCCCCGGGCGTCGACACGCTCTTCGAGTTCGATCCGGAGACCCAGCGCACCCTGCAGGCGATCGCGGTGGGCACCGGCGTCGTCCCGCTGGTCACCCGCGCCGTCCAGGCCCTGGATCAGGGACAGGCATTCCTCGCCGGCTCGTTCCTGGCCCAGGCCGTCCAGGTGGTCAACGACCCCAACACGACCGTGGTCGGCGACCGCGCCCAGATCCTGCAGCGCATCGCGGACGTCGCGGCCGTGGTGGAGTCGGTTGTGGACAGTGGGGCGAACGCGGCGGTCGCCGGCCCCGCGATCACCCCGGTGATCCTGCAACGGCTCCAGCTCCTCGTCGACGCGGCGATCACCCCGCCGCGCCCGCCGACCAAGTCGGCGGATGTCAAGGCGGTCGGCAAACCGGCGACCACGCCCGTCGCGGCGGCGCAGATCGCCACTCCGATCTTCGTACCCGCTAACCCGCCGGGCGTCGCCGGCCCTGCGCCGGCCGATCCGCCGTCCGTCCCCGCGTTGCTCGGTGTGCCCGGGTTCGTCGATCCCGGGCCCCTGCCCAACCCGGAGGCGCCGGCCGTCGTGCCCACCCAGCCGCTCGCGGCCACCGTCTTCAGCACCACCGCGGAGGGCGAGGTCTTCGGCGGCGAGCTGCTGAGCGCCGACGCCGGCAATGACGCGCTGATCGGCGGCGACGGCGACGACGTGCTGAGCGGCGGGTCAGCGGACGATACGTTGTCCACAACGGACTTCGGCGCGGCCGGCATCGGCGAGGTGTTTCCCGGGTTCTCGCTCGCGACCGCGCCCGACGGTTGGATCGGGTTCTCGCCGAACGCGGGCCAGACCATGCGGGGCGCGGTCATCGGCGACTCGTTCCTGGCGGGCCGCGGGCTGGTGACCGGCGAGCTGCCCCAGGCGGCGGGGACCGGTGTGCAGGACGCGATCCGCCAGCTCCAGGTGGACGACCCGACCGCGACGATCGTGATCCGCCGGACGTTGGACCCGGGCAACCCCGAGATCATCCCGCCCGTGGTGCCCACGCTCACCGGCGGACCCGTCATCGAGTTCACCATGGCGGCCGAGCCGGGCGCGAACACGAGCAACATCCTCGGGTACAGCCGCAACCACGAGCTCAGCGCGAGGCTGCCGCAGCTGGTAAGCGCACGCGGCGCCGATGTCGTCATCTTCGACACCGGCGGCAACGACAAGGTGGAGGGCCAGAAGAGTGGCCAGTTCGTGAACGTCATCGAGCTGGCGCTGGACCCCCGTGGCGAAGGTCGGGGATCCCGGGGGTCACGGTGGGGATCCCGGTGGCCACGAGCCTCGTGCCGGAGCTGTGGGATTTCGCGTCGCAGGAGGCCGCGCCGTGGGCGCAGTTCCTCTTCCTCGGGTATCCGAACATCCTGGGACCGCTGGACGAGAGCGGGAACTCCCTGGCGCGCCCGATCATCAACGACTACCCGCTCGCGCGGATGACGTCCAGCGAACACGCGGACATCAACGAATTCCGGTCCAGCCTCAACGAGCAACTGTTCATCGACTACGAGCAGGCCGAGCTGCAGCCGGGCCAGGATAAGGCGTTCCTGGTGCCGAACTTCGCCGGGCACACGCTGCTCGGGGTCGACGATCCCAGCCAGATCGGCGCGAACAACCTCATCGGAACGCTCTTCAACCCCGACCCCCGGTCGTTCCATCCCAACGCGGTCGGCGAGCGGCTCTACTTCGAGCAGGTGTACCCGTGGCTACAGAACACCACGGAGGAGTTCTTCGGCGGGCGCGAGGACCAGCTGACGCCCTTCCAGACCCTCGGTACCCCCGAAGAGGCGCAGCGGTCGGCGGCGCTGCCGGAGCTGGTTGGCACCGCGGACTTCGACACACCGGGCTTCCTCAGCGTTGGCGACAATCCGGCCACGGACCAGGTCATGCCCCCGGCGCTCGTCACGGCACAGCCGCCGGCGCAGTTCGTCCTGGAGCACTACGAGCTGTTCCAGACGGCCGCCGACGTGCCGCCGTCGGCGCTGGACATGCCCGACCTCGGTACGCCGTACGACCCCATGTCGTCCATTGTGGACCTGGCACCGCTCACCGCGGGCTGGCCCGCGGACTGGGACACGATGGGCGGCTTCGAGGGGGAGTGGGCGGCGCCGGCGATGGACTTCAGCAGCGGGTACTCCTTCGACAGCCCGTCGATGGCGGACTTCGGCGCGGACTCGTTCAGCACCGCGGATTTCTGGTGAAAACGTGGCACCACAGTGGAACCGTTCGCGCCGCGCGGAACGAATGCCCAGTGCCAGGAGAGCAGTAGGGTCGATCGAAAGGTAGCAGCATCATGGCAGAGACAATGCTCGGCGGTGACGTCAACCAGATCCGCGAAGCCGCCAGCGCGTACCGGCTCCTCGGTGACCACCTCGTCAGCTCCGGCGGGCAGGTCACCGCGACCACGGACGGCTTGGTCGCCGGCCTGCAGGAGCAGCTGTCCAGCGCCCGCGCGACGCTGATGTCGACGTTGCAGGGGGTGAACGACGAGTCCCGGGCGGCCGTCTCGAAGTTCGGCGGCATCATGTGGACCGGCGCCAACCGCGCCCAGGTCGAGGAGGTCAGCGCCGAGCTGGACGCGCACGTCAACGAGACCACGGCGCGCATCCAGGGCATCATCGAGGCGTTCGGGGCGGAACTGGACCGGCTCGGCGCCGAGCTGACCGACGTCTCTACGCAGTTCAACGCCGTGGCCGTCTCGGCCGGCGAGTCGGCCGTGTCGCTCGGCGACGCGATGGACGCGCAGGCGAACCAGCTCGACGACGTGATGAACACCGGGGTCACCAGGGTCTAGGCCGTACCCGTCGAGGACGCGGGGCCGCGGGGTAAATGCCGCGGCCTCGCGTCGTCGGGTATCGCGGCCGTACGCCGCAAAGACATGAGGCTGGAGGGGAAAGACAATGCCGGACGCCGAGGACTTCGAGGCCACCGCCGCGGTACTGGACGCGGCCGCGCAGGAGACCGAGACGCTCATGGAACCCGTGCGGGCGGCACTGGGCGACGGGGTGATGGTCGGGGGCGCGCTCACCCAACTCGTGACGGACGAGGTGGACGCCGCGAGCGGGATCCTCGTAACGGTCGCCGCGGAGCTGAGCCGGCTGGCCGACGAGTGCCGGCAGCGCGCCGAGACGACCCGCCAGGCGCTCCCCACCCCGTAGGGTCTATGGAGAATTTGAAGTTAGGTTCAGGTTTAGGATCGAGTTCTGAGCTACCGCGATGTGCGTCGTGGTCCGGGCCGTTGCTCCCGCGGCCTCGCCCTGCGCGGTCCACAATCGACCCCCGACGGGCGGCGCCTGCGCGGGTGGCGGCCGTGGCGGGGCTCACGCTGACGACGCGGGCAGGCTGTGTCGGTCGGCGTCGCCGTGACGACTGTGGCGAGGAGTTGCCCGCCGCGGGGCAACTATTCGCCACCGTCACGGATGGCCGGTGATCTCGTGGCCGGGTATGCCGGATTCGTCCGATCGGCCGCCCCGATCATCGAAGCCAACAAGTAGATCTAGACGCAATGCCGCTCAGTTAAGGGTCTGGCCGGGCGTTGTTGATGGGGCCGGGGTAGACGGGCAGCGAGGCTCCGGTAGACATGGCTGTCCTCACAAGACGGTCATGATCTGTAGGGAGCCTCGCTGTCCACGTATTTTGTCACCCGCCGGATGATCAAGGTCGCTGCGGGTGTGTTCGCCCCAGGGCACGTTGGGGAGTTGACGCAGCATGTGCCGTTCGAGATGGTCGATGCCGCGTTGGCGGAGGCCGGTCTGGGTAAGTCCCGTGTGCGTGAGGTACCAGCCCGGGTTGTGGTCTACCTGCTGTTAGCCGGCGCGTTGTTCGCCGAGGTGGGCTACCGGCAGGTCTGGGACAAGCTGGTAGCGGCCCTGGACGGTGTGCCGGTGGCGAACCCGACCTCGGGTGTGCTGGCCCAGGCCCGCCAACGCATGGGACCGGCTCCTTTGCGGGCCTTGTTCGACCTGGTGCGGGGACCGGGTCCGGCGCCGCGTACCCGTGGGCGGTGGTGGCGAGGGCTGCTGGTCTGCGCTATAGACGGGACCAGCGCGGCTGTCCCGGCCAGCGCGGCGAATCTGGCCGAGTACACCCCGCATCGCTGCAACCATGGCGGGTCGGGCTATCCGAAGCTGCGGCTGCTGGTGTTGGTGTGCTGCGGAACCCGGACCGTCATCGACGCGATCTTCGGGCCCACCGGGGTGGGGGAGATGCCCTACGCCAAACGGTTGGTGGCCAGCCTGCGTCCGTCGATGGTCGTGCTGTTGGACCGGGCCTTTGGGGCGGCGGACCTGATCGAGGCGATCGCGCAGGCCAGGGCATACCTGGTGGTGCGGGTCAAGGACAACCGGAAACTGCCGGTGATACAGCGGCTGCCGGACGGCTCATACCTATCGGTGATCGGCCAACTGCGGGTCCGCGTGGTGGAGTGTCAAATCCACGTGCAGACCACGGCCGGGCGTGCCACGACCATGTACCGCCTCGTCACCACGCTGATTGAGCACCACCACTATCCGGCGTTCGACCTGGTCCGGCTCTACCACGAACGGTGGGAGGTCGAAACAGCGTTCCTGGAACTGAAATCGACGATCCTGGGCGGGCGGGTACTACGAGCCAGGACCCCGGCCGGGGTCCGCCAGGAGGTCTACGCCCTGCTGGTGACCTACCAGGCCATCCGCCTGGCCATGGCCGACGCCACCGACACCCAGCCCGACCTTGACCCCGACCGGGCCTGCTTCACTACCGCCTTGAGCGCGGCGCGTGACCTGGTCGTGCAGGCGGCGAACGCCATCACCGGCGCGGTGATCGACCTGGTCGGCGCGATCGGCCGGCGAGTCCTAGCCAACCTCATGCCCGAGCGTCGGACCAGGCGCGCCCCGCGGATCGTCAAACGAGCGATCTCCAAGTACAACGCCAAAGGCCCCAACATCGACCGGAAGACCTACCAGGCCACGATCAGCATCGACATCCTCGTGCCCCAGAGCCCTTGACGACGCCACACCACGCCTTAACTGAGCGGCATTGGATCTAGACGAGAAATGGCTGAGATCGAGCCATTAACAGTCGGCCCCGTCGGTCGCTTGCCCCCCGGTAGGGGTCCCCTATGGGGCACCTCGCTGGTGGCTGGTTCCATGTCGATGGGCGATCTCGCGCCTGCATCAACGTGAAGGATGTGGGTCGCTGGGGCGACTTGGATCCTTCACGTAAATCCTGGCCTTAGTGGCGTAGGGGAAGAGCGCTAGGCCGATGATCACCGCCGTGGCGGGTTGCCGTCCGGGTGATCAGGGCGCGGCGCGGCTACTGGCGACGTATCTGGGGCTGTCAGCGCTTGACGTGTCAGGGTGTCAGCGGGGCGATCATCACCTTGAGCGCCGACGGCGTCGGCGGTGCACCCTCGGTTTGCAGGGTGATCACGAAGGTGTCGTACGCCTTGGGATCGACGCCGCTCCACAGCTCGACCGGGGTGCCGGGGCGCCGTTCGTGGAACGAGCCGATGGGCACCGACGTGGCCGGACCGCGCAGCCAGGCGGCGTAGTACGAGCCGGGCGCGGCCGCCGGAAGGTGGTCGAAGGTGACCACGATCGAGAATCCCGAACCGGTGTCCCGTATCGACACGGTCGCGGTGGCGTCAGGGGCGAGCTCGGTGCCCGTCGCGACGTACCGCTCGCCGCGCGGCGGATCCGGCTGCAGCGCCCGGTCGGCGGCGAGCACCGCGGCGGCGTACACGGCGGCGACCAGCACCGCCATCGGCACCGCCCAGGCCAGGCGCGGCCGCGGCGCCAACCACCCGAGCGACCACCGCCGCCGGCGGCGGACCGGGACCGGCGGAGGCGACGGCTCGCCGGTGTCCTCGACCTCGGTCGGCTCGGCGGTGTCCTCGATGGTGACCGCGGCCTCCGCTGCCGGCTCACCGGCCGGTGCGGGCTGCGCGAGTACGGCGGCGAGGATGTTGTCACGCATGCCGGCCGGCGGCTCGGCCCAGGTGTGGGCGGCCGTCAGCGACTCGGTGAGCGCCGCGAACAGCGCCTCATCCCGGTCGTCGGCGTCGGTGTCGGTCTCCGTGCGGTCGCCGGTCGCGCGCTGTTCGAGGTACCCGGCGAGCCGCTCGACGAGCGCATCCTCGGCGGCGGGCCCGGTGTCGGCGTCGGTGTTCACCGGCCCCTCCTCACTGTGTCGTCGGCGTCGCTGGCTTTCTTGGTAGTTCGGTCCGAGGGCCCCTTCCGGTTCACCGCGTCGGGGTCCGGATTATCCCGTACGTGGGCAAGCAGCTCCGCGAGCCGGCGATAGACCCGGTGTGAACGCGACTTCACGGTGCCGAGGGGGAGGTCGAGCCGCTCGGCGATCTGCGTGTGGGTGAGGTCCTCGTAGAACGACAGCCTTATTATCTCGCGTTCGTCCGGGGAGAGCCGGCCCAGCGCCTCCTGGACGGCCCAGGCCAGCCAGGCCCGGTCGATCCCGGGTGACTCCACGACGGCGTCCTGCTCGGCCTCGTGCCCGCCGCGGGTGGGCCGCAGCTCACGCCGTAGCAGGTCGAGCGCCGTGAACCGGGCGATCGACAGCAACCACGGACCGAGGTCCCGCTCCGGGTCGTAGGTGGAGGCGGCCTTCCAGGCGCGGATGAAGGTCTCCTGCGCCGCCTCCTGCGCGAGGTGGTCGGCGCGGGTGACGGTCATCGCCACCGCCCACACCGCCCGGCCGTACCGGTCGTACACCTCGCCGAGCGCCTCCGGGTCCCCGTCCCGGAACCGGACCCGGGTGGCGGCGGCGACGTCGTCGGGTCGGTCCACACGGGCTGGCGTCTGCTCGCGGACGCTCGCGGCCTCTGGTGGCATGCGGGTCGACACGGCCCCAACCATACGAGACGAATGCGCGAAACATACCACCGCGTCACATCAACACAGATAATTCTCGCTGAGACCGCGAACCATTCGTGGGCGTGATGACGAACACCGCGCGAGAGCACCATATCGGCGGAGGGGCACGGCATGCGATTGAGCGTCAGGGCCGCGAGCACGACCGATGTGACACTGGAGGCGTTCGCCGCCGACGGTACGGTCGCTGAGCTGCTCGGCACACTGGCCCGACGCTTCCCGGAGCAGGTCGGGGACCTGGGCCCCCGCCGGCCGGTCGACCTCGACGGGTTCCTGGTGGCACCCGACGCGTTCCTGGCCAACCTGCCGCTGCGGGCCGGATCGGTGCTCACGGTGCCGCCGTCCCGTACGCGAACCGCGCCCGCCCGGAAGGCCCCGCCCGCGGTGGTCGACCTCGTCGAGGTCGCCGGCCCCGACGGCGGCGTGACGCTCGGCCTGAGCCCCGGCGCCTACCTGCTCGGCCGCGGCCCCGCCGGCCTGGCGTTCGGTGGGGTACGCCGGCCGGTGCTGCGGATCGAGGTGGACCGGGACGGCGGGTGCGTGGCCGAGCCGGTCGCCGACGACGCCGACCCGGACGCCTGCCCGGTCCGGCTGGACGGGCGACCCCTGCCGGCCGGCGAGGCGGCCGAATGCGGGCCGGGCAGCGTGCTCACGGTGGGCGAGGCCGTCTTCCGGCTCGCGCCCGCGAGGCCACGGCAGCGGGCCGACCGGGTGCCGCAGGCCGACGCCGACGCGCACGGGCGGATACCGCTGATCCGTACGCCGCGGATGGCCACGCCGCCGCCTCCGGCCGAGGTCCAGGTCCCGCCGCCGCCGACGCCCGGAGCGTCGCCGATACCGATGTCGTGGCTGGTCATGCTCGCGCCCCTGCCGATCGGCGTGGCCATGGCGCTCATGTTCAGCCCGTTCTTCCTGATCATGACCGCGATGACCCCGCTCATGGGCCTGGCCCGCTGGATCGAGGGCAAGTATCGGGCGCGGAAGGACGCCCGCCGGATCGCCGCCGAGTCGGCCGAAGCCGCGGCACGGTTCGCCGAGGACCTCGACGCGGTCCGTATGGCGGTCGCCGCGGCGGCGCGCGCCGCCCACCCGGACCTGGGCGAGCTGAGGCGCCGCTGCGTGACCGGCGGCGAGCTGTGGCAGGTGCGTCCCGGCGACCCGGACGAGTTGCGGGTCTGCGTCGGCATCGGCGACCTGCCGTGGCGGCCGGAGCTCGCGCGCCCCGCGGACGCGCTGCGGACGGTGGCCGCGTTGACGGAGGCGCTGGCCGAGCGGAGCCGGTTGGTCGACGTACCGATCCTGGTCGACCTGCGGGAGCGGGGCGGCCTGGGTGTCGTCGGTGCCGACGACGGTGGCGCCCGCCGGTCGGCCGCCGCCGTCGTGCTCGACCTGGTCACCCGGCACGGCCCGGCCGACCTCAGCCTCGCGTTGCTGGTCGAGCCGGCGCTGCTGCCCGAATGGGAGTGGGCCAAGTGGCTGCCGCACCTGACCAGCGACGATGGCTCGGCCCGGCTGGCCACCGACCCCGACGCGGCCGCGGCGCTGCTGTCCTCGCTGGCTGGTGCCGCCGGCGCCCCGCCCGCCACCGCAACGTCCGTCGCGTCCGTCACGGTCACCGCGGGGAACGGCGCCGGTCGGGACCGACCGCGCGGTCCAGCGTGGACAGTGGTGCTCGTGGACGGTGACCGGCTGCTGACCGGTGCGGTGGCCGCGCTGCTCGGTCGCCTGCGCGGTGGGCGCGCGATCGTGGTGGCGTCGTCGACGCGCCGGCTACCGTCGGTGTGCCAGAGCATCATGGAGATCGGTACGGCCACCGGGGTCACGACCGCCACGCTCACCGACGCGGTGACCGGCGGGCGGGTGGTGAACCTCCATCCGATCCAGGCCACGCCGGCGGTCTGCACCGGCGCCGGCCGCGCGCTGGCCCGGTGGACAGACCCGGAGCAGGCCGTGCCGGCGGCCCTGCTCCCGGACCAGGCCCGGCTGGTGGACCAGTTGCTCACGGCGGCCAGCGGACCCGACGGGCTGGGCCGCCCGGTCGAGGCACTCGACGCGCCGACGATCGCCGGCCTGTGGCGGCGCGGGGTGGATGGCCTGCGGGCGACGCTGGGTGTCACCGAGCGCGGTCCGCTGACCGTGGACCTGCTCTCCGACGGCCCGCACGGGCTGATCGTCGGCACCACCGGCGCTGGCAAGAGTGAACTGCTGCGCACCCTGGTCGCGTCGCTGGCCTGCCTGTACTCGCCGGACCAGCTGACCTTCCTGCTGGTCGACTTCAAGGGCGGCGGGGCGTTCGACGCGTGCGCCGGCCTGCCGCACACCGTGGGGATGGTCACCGACCTCGACGAGCATCTGGCGGCCCGGGCACTGCGCTGCCTGCGCGCCGAACTGCGCCACCGGGAACGGCGCCTGCGCGAGGCCGGCGTCAGCGACCTGCGCGACTACCTGGCCCCATCGCCGGCCTTGCCGCGGCTGGTCATCGTGATCGACGAGTTCGCCACCCTGGCCGTGGAGCTGCCCGGCTTCCTGTCGGCACTGGTCGACGTCGCCCAGCGGGGTCGGAGCCTCGGCATCCACCTGCTGCTGGCCACGCAGCGGCCGCAGGGCGTGGTGGACGGCAAGATCCGGGCCAACACCAACCTCCGGGTGGCGCTGCGGGTCCAGGACGAGACCGACTCGCGCGACGTCATCGGCACCCGGCACGCCGCCGACCTGGACCGGCGCCGGCCCGGACGCGGGTACGTGCGGTTCGGCGCGGGGGAGATCGTCGCCCTCCAGTCGGCGCTGGTGTCGGCGCCCGCGGTGAGCAACGGCGGGGACCGCATCGAGGTGGGCCTGTTCGAGCTGGCGCCGAGCACCGGTGCGGTCGCGGAGCAGGCCCGCCCGCCGGCGCCGGACGACGCGCCGACCGACCTGCAGGCGCTCGTCGCCGCGACCGTCGACGCGGTCGAGCGGGTCGGCTGCGAACCGCCGCGGGTGCCATGGCCGGCGCCGCTGCCGGACGTCGTGGACGCGTGGACGCTGCCGGACCGCGGGGACAGCGAGGGTACGGGCGACGCGCCACCGGTACCGCTGGGTCTGGTGGATCTGCCGGACGAGCAGCGCAGCGACCTGTGGTGGTGGCAGCCGGAGGCCGGCGGCGCCCTCGTGCTGGGCGCCGACGCGGCGGCCACCACCGCGGTCCTCGCGACCGCGTGCCTGGGCCTGGCCCGGAGCCGGCAACCGGAACAGCTGCAGATCTTCATCCTCGACGGCTCCGGCTGCGGCCTCACCGCGCTGGCCGGACTGCCGCACGTCGCGGCGGCCGTCGGGGTGGACGACGCCGAACGGCTGTCCCGGATCCTGGACTGGCTCGACGCCGAGTTGGGGCGGCGCAGGGGCGAGCGCCGGGACGACGCCCCGGAGATCGTGCTGGTCGTCGCCGGGTGGGGCGCCGTCATCGACGCGGCCGAACGGGCGGGGCTGCCCGAGGTCACCGCGCGGCTGGAGCGGCTGCTGCGCGACGGCGGCCCGCTGGGCGTACGGCTGCTGCTGTCGGCCGCCCACGAGCGCGCCGTCCCGGGCCGGGTCCTGACCCAGCTGCCGACCAAGCTGTGCCTGCGGCTGGCCGATCCCGCGAGCTACACCGCCCTCGGACTGCGGGCGCGGGAGGTACCGGAGCTGCGTGGGCTGCGCGCCATCGACCTGCAGGCCCGCCACGAGCTCACCCTGGGCCGCTACGGCGACGGCAGCGCGGCAGCGCTGGCCGCGGCCGCCGCCCGCGTCGCCGGCCGGCACCCGGACGCCGCCGCCACGCCGGCGGTCGGTGTCCTGCCCGAGACGGTACCGGCCGCGGACGTGCTCGGCGCCTCGACCACCATCGGCGGAACGTGGCGGCTGGGGATCGGCCGCTACTACCGCGACCTGGCCGTGGCGGCGCTGGAGCTGGCGCCCGGCATGCACGCCGTCGTCGCCGGGCCGCCCACGAGCGGCCGGACGACGGCGCTCCGGGTCCTCGCGGCCGCGGCCCGGATGAGCGAACCCCAGGCGCCGGTCTGCGTCGTCACGCCGGACCCGGCGACGTGGCAGCCCGGCGAGGCGACCGAGATCGTGGGGTCCTTCGAGGAGCTGCGCCATTGGCCGGCCGAGGGACCCGCGCTGTTGCTGGTCGACGGGGTGGAGGCGCTGGGACCGGCGGCCGCGGCGGCACTGGACCGCCTCGTACCGGCCGCACAACCGGCCGCGCACGTCATCGTCGCCGGTCGCGGCGAGGCGTTCCGCGGCATGCGGAACTGGCAGCGCGCGATCACCATGTCCCGAACCGGCCTGCTGCTGCGGCCGGCGCCGGACGACGGTGAGATCCTGCGCACCCGGCTGCCCCGGGAGCAACTGCGCTCATTGCCCGGCCGCGGGTACCTGGTGGACGCCGGCGGGCTGACCCAGATCCAGGTCGCGCTGGTGGCCACCCCGGCCGAGCCGGACGCGGTACCGGTGGGAGGTGTCCGATGAACAGCCCCGGCGTGGGCGTGTGCCTGACGTTCGACGAAGCCGTGCTGGCGGTGGTCCGCCCGGATCCGCTGCGGCTCGCCGCGCTGGCCAGTGTGGACCTGCCGGCCGAGCTGTGGGCCGGCGGCGCGGCCCCGGTACGGGCGCTGTCGGCGGCGTGCCGGAGCCTGGTACGGGTCCGCCGCCGCCTCCGGCTACCCCGCTGGAGCCCGCTGGCCGTCGTTTTGGACCCCGCGCTGCCGGCGGGCGACGTGCTGCCGGGTAGCGCCGTGCTGCTCGCGCGTGCCGGCCTGGCCCAGGGCTGGGTCGTCACGGCGGGGCGGGCGGCCACCCTCCTGGCCACCGTCGAGGTTCGCATCGACGCGCGGCTCACCCCGGCGGCCGCCGATCACCGGGTCGGCTACGCGATCGGTGCGGCGCTCGCCACGTTCCAGCCGGCGGACCATGGCGCGGCGGAGCCCGTCCAGGCAATGCCCCGCGCGCCGGAGCCCGCCTACACGATGCCCCGGGCGGCGGAGCCCGTCCGCGCGATGCCCCTGGCGGCGGAGGACGGCTGGGCGGTGCAGCGCGTCGGACCCGACGACGCCTTCGACGAACCGTCCGGCGCCTCGGCGGCGAATCACGGGTGGCTGACACGGTCCTGACAATGCTCTAAAGGGGAGGCTGCGATGCCGGACAAGACGTCTCGGCGACCTGGATCGGTGCGGGTGACCGTCGCCGACGCGGAACGACGCCGCGGTGTGTCGCGCCGTTTGATCGTCCACATTGGCGTGTACGTGCTGGCTTCGATCCTGGCCGCGGCGGCGGTGGTGGTCGGCGTGCGGCTGATCGGCGCCACCGCCGCGGATCAGGCCGACGCGGCGGAGAGCGCGCTGGACCCGCGTACGTTGGCTCTCCCGGCGGGTACCACCGGGGCCGTACCCGGATCGACCCGGCTGGAACTGCTCGGGCCCGTCACCCTGCTGGACAGCCGGCGTGCTGGCGGCCGTCCGTTGGCCCCCGGCGCCTCGGCGCCGTTGAAGCTGCCGGCGCTCCCGGCGGGCGCCAGTGCGCTGTTGCTGGAGGTGTCGCTGACCGCGGCGACCGGTCCCGGCGCCGTCACCATCGACACCCAGGCCGGTCAGGTCACGGCGCTGCGGGTGCCCGCGGCGCGGGCCCAGCGCAGCGCGACGATCGTGGTCGGCGTCGGCTCCGACGGCGAAGCGCTGGCGCGTACCGGTGGCGGCGGGCACCTGCTGGTGAACCTGGTCGGCGCGTTTCAGCCCGTGGAGGAGGCGACGTCCGGGCGGATCGTCGTCGTCCCACCCACCCAGGTGCTGCGTCTCGTGCCCGACACCGACGGCAAGGACGCCACGATCGACCTGTCCCGGGTACCGGCGGTGCGCAAGGCGGGCACGATCGGGGCGGCCCTGCTGCACATCTCGGCGGACGTGGGCCGTCGGGGCGGGTTCGTCGCGCTCGGTGACAGCGCGAAGAAGCTCGATCAACGGGTGTTCTGGATGGCGACCAGCGGCGCCGACCGTACCAGGGAAGGCTTCCTGGTCGTGCCGGTGACCGACGGCAAGGTCAGCCTGCACTATCAGGCGGGCGAGCTGCTCACCGCCAACCTCGTCGGGTACGTCACCGGCGAGGGGGCGGCGAGCCAGGTCGCCGGCCTGGTGGTTCCGGTCAAGCCCGGCGCGGGGGAGCCGGTACCGGTGGTGGCGGGCAAGCAGACCGACGTGACCGTGATCCCGCCGGCCGGCATCGACGGCGTACCGGCCGACCGCGTCACCGCGGTCCTGCTCGCGGTCAGCGCGTCGAGCGACGGCCCCGCCCGGCTGGCCGTGTTCCCGCCGGACTCGAAGCCGCCGGCCGACCCGGTGCTCAACACCGCCGCGGGACCGGAGCGCCAGACACTCACGCCGGTACGTACGGTGGCCGGCGCGGTGCGCGTCACCAGCGCCACCGGCGCGTCCGTCAGCCTGGTGCCGCAGGCGGTCATCCTGACCGGGTGACGGGTTGGGGCGCGAGGCCGTCGAAGACGATGGCGAGCGCGCGGGCTTTCACCTCGTCGTCGAGGTCTGTGTGTGCGGCGGCTCGGGATGTGGCAACCAGCAAGGCGTAGACCTCGGGCAGTTCGACGTCGTCTCGGACGGCGCCGGCTTGCTGGGCTTGCCGCAGAAGTGCGCCGACGGCTCGGCGTAGTCCGTTGGATGCCTGAGCGGCTTCGCCGTCGCTGTCACCGCCGGCGTCGAGTAGTGCCTCGCCTATGGCGATCTTCGTTGCCGCGTCAGCGACGAGGTGGCGATAGAAGTCGAAGAACGCGGTGCCGGGATCCGTGGTGTCGAGCAATGCTTCGGCCTGCTCGCGTAGGCGATCGAACCGCCTGACGAGAACGGCCTGCAGCAGTGCCGCCTTGGTGGGGAAGTGGCGGAAGACCGTGGCGATGCCGACCCCGGCCAGGCGGGCCACCTCCTCCGTCGACGCGGACTCGCCGCCCTTGCCGAAGACCTCTTCGGCGACGTCCAGGATGCGGCCGCGGTTGGCCTGCGCATCGACGCGTCGCACCCGCCGGCCGCCGGTCTGGCCCATGCCTGAGGTACTCATCGTTCCTTCGTCCGCTTGATATCCGGAGTGTCGACTCCATATAATCGGAGTCGACACTCCGGATCGTATAGGAGAATCCCATGGGTCGACCCCTTAGCCCGCGAGAGGTCTTCCTCGCACTCGTGAACGGCGTTGCGGAGGGTCGTTGGGACGAGCTTCCCTGGTTATACGCGGAGCAGACCCATGTCATGCACCCGTTCGACCCGCGTCGCGCCCCGGCGTTGCGTACCCGCGACGAGCTTCGCGAGCACTTCCGGCCAACCGGCGCCAGTCCTCGGCTGCACCGCCGGGCGGCCAACATCACCATCCACGAGACCGCCGACCCTGAGGTCATCGTCGCCGAGTTCGAGTATCAGGGCACCGTCGCCGACACTGGCGAGCCGTTCGTTCTGCCCGGCATCTTCGTGCTCCGCGTGCGCGACGGCGAGATTGTCAGCTCCCGCGACTACTTCGACCACCTCACCGCCGCTCGAATCCGCGGCCAACTCGACGGACTTGTCGCAGCTGTCAACGCGGCCCCCACCCCCTCGACCTGACTAACGGGCGGGGTTGGCGGTGCGCCGTTACCGTGGATCTCATGGCGCAGCAGGTTATCCACGATCGGCGCGAGCAGCTTCGACAGATCCAGAGCGGCTTGCTGGACGGCGAGGATGTCATCGCGGTGTACGACGCGGTCGGCACGGGGACCGGCTTCATCGGCCTGACGACGCGGCGTGTGATCATCCAGGACAAGTCGTTCATGGGTAAGAAGTTCGCGATCACCAGCATCCCGTACTCGAAGATCACGAGCGTGAGCGTGGTGAGCAACAAGTCGTGGGGCGGCGAGTTCTTCTCCACCGGCGCAATCGCGATCAACGTGGGCACGCACACGTACGAGGTGGAGTTCCGCGGCGCGCAGAAGGCGCACCACGTACACAATGTGATCTTGCACTACATCTCGTGATCGCCGCCCTGGTTCTTTGTCTTAACAAAGTGTTGACAAAGACTAGCACGTGCTAGTTACATGTGGCGAGCGCCACCAGGCGCGCTCCCCGAGAGGAAGTGAACCTCTTGCCTCATGTGACTACTTCTCGCAGCCGGTGGCGCCGGGTCGCCGCCGGCGTTGGTACCGCGGCCCTCCTGTTGCTCGCCAGCGCCTGCTCCGACACCGCTGAAAGCGCCGACGGGACGGGCCTCAAGGACGGCCTCGGCAGCCGCGCGCAGAACCGCGCGGCCTACTTCTTCACGTTCTACAACCCGAGTGCCGACGCCTTCTGGAACCAGATGGTCAGCGGCGCGAAGGACGCCGCGCAGCTGGGGCGCCTGACCATCACGGATCAGACCGCCGAGGGCGATACGGGCAAGATGACCGACCTCATCGGTGCGGCGATCGCGACCAAGCCGGCGGCGGTGTTCGTCCCGTTCAACGACCCGGCGTGGGAGAACGCGGCTTGTGAGGCGGACAAGGCCGGCATCGCGGTGTTCGCGTTCAACGTCCCGCCGGCCGATGCGGCGAAGAGCTGTGTCAAGGCATTCGTGGGACAGAACTTCTTCGAGGTCGGTGCGCTCGTCGGGGAGCGGCTGGTCAAGGAGGTCAGTCTCCAGGCGGGCGACAAGGTCCTGTGCCCGGCCGAGGAGCCGCAGCAGCAGTACGCCATCCAGCGCGGCGGCGGGGTCGAGTCGGTGCTGAAGCAGGCCGGCGTGAAGTGCACCTACCTGCGCACGTCCGGCGCCGACGAGCAGGCGCTCAACGCGCTGACCACGTGGCTGGGCGCCAACAAGGACGTCAAGGCCGTCGTCCCCCTCGGCGGTACGCCGCACCGGAACCTCGTCGCGGCGGAGGACGCGGCCGGGGTGAAGGCCCCCATCGTCGGCTTCGACACCTCGCCGCAGGTGATCGAGGGCATCAAGTCCGGGCGGATCATCGCCACCGCCGACCAGCAGGGCTACATCCAGGGTTTCCAGACCGTGATGCAGGCCGCGCTGTTCCTCGACTTCGGCCTGTCGCCGGCGAACATCAACTCCGGTGGCAACTCGCTGATCGACAAGTCCAATGTGGAGCTCTTGGAGAAGTCCGACCTCCAGGGCGTGCGCTGGTAGCGCACCGCGAGTGCGGGAGCGGGCCGGCCCTTGCCTCGGCCGGCCCACTCCACTGCCCACGACAAGAAATGTGAGAACGCGATGACCATCACCCTTGGGCGGCTCAAAGAGAACGCCTACTACCTGCGCGGGCGAGGCGCGCTCGAAATCAGCATCGTGTACGGCGCCATCCTGCTGGCGTTCGTCACGGCGGCGCTCGTCAGCCCGGCGGAGTTTCCGTTCCTCAACGAGAACAACCTCTCCGGCGTGCTCTCCCAGAGCATCCCGGTGCTGGGGATTCTGGCCATCGGGGCGGGCGTGCTGATGATCGCGGGGGAGTTCGACCTCTCGATCGGAGCCGTCATCGGACTGTCCGCGGTCGTCTTCATCCGGACCGCCAACGAGTACGGCTGGCCGATCGCCTTCGTCGCGGCCGTGGCGAGCGCGGTGGCCATCGCCGTGGTCAACGGGCTCATCGTCGTCCTGACCGGGATCCCCTCGTTCATCGCGACGCTCGGCATGGCGTTCTTCTGGACCGGCGCCAGCATCTTCGTCAACGGGCTGACCCCCGCCGTCTTCGCCCCGGGGGTGCGGACCGACACGCTCGTATCGCTCTTCGCCGGCGACTACGGCTACTTCCGGTCACAGATCGTCTGGCTGCTCCTGATCGGCGTCGCCGCGTGGTTCCTGCTGCACCGCCACCGCCTGGGCAACAAGATATACGCCGTCGGCGGCAACGTCGCGGCCGCGAAGGCGGTCTCGATCAAACCGAACGTGGTCAAGCTGCAGGCGTTCGCGTTCATGGGACTGATGACCGGCACCGCCTCGGTCCTCATCGCCGTTCGTACCTCGGGCATGCAGCCGGCGACGACGGAGGAGTACACCCTGCTGGCCATCGCGGCCGCCGTGGTGGGCAGCTGCTCGCTCACGGGTGGCAAGGGCACGATCTTCGGAATGATCGTCGGGGCGGCGCTGATCCGCACCATCGAGAACGGCCTGATCATCGGCAAGGCACCCGGCTTCTACGTGCAGCTCTTCGTCGGCGTCAGCATCGTGATCGCCGCGGTCTTCAACAAGCTCATGGAAGGCAAGGCGACGTGACCATGCCCGCACTCCTGGCGCTTCAGGGCGTGAGCAAGAGGTACGGTCCGAACACCGTACTCGACGACGTGTCCATCGAGATCGGCCGCGGTGAGGTCGTCGGCCTGCTCGGCGACAACGGCGCCGGCAAGTCGACGCTCGTCAAGATCATGTCTGGTGTCCTGTCGATGAGCTCCGGCAGCTACTACTGGGACGGCGAGGAACTCGGCCGCGTGACCCGGCCGGAGACCGAACGCCGAGGCGTGGAGACCATCTTCCAGGACTCCGCACTCGTGCCCACGATGAGCATCACCCGCAACATCTTCGCGGGGCGGGAGCTGACCAACCGCCTCGGCTTTCTCAAGCTCAAGAAGATGGACGAGATCGCCACCGAGATCCTCGACAGCGTCGTCAGCATCGAGGGCATCAAGAGCGCCAAGCAGCTCGTCGGTTCGCTGTCCGGCGGCCAGGCCCAGGCGGTCGCCATCGCCCGCGCCGTCCACTTCAAGCGCTCCCTGCTGATCCTCGACGAGCCGACCAGCGCGCTCGCCGTCCGGGCCACCGAGGCGCTGCTGAGCTACCTGGTGGCGCTGAAGGCGGAAGGGGTCAGCTCGCTGCTGGTCACCCACAACCTGCACCACGCGTACAAGGTCTGCGACCGGCACATCGTCATGAACCACGGCCGCAAGATCCTCGACGTCCGGCGCGACGAGACCAGCGTCGAGGAGCTCACCGCGGCCGTGGTCGAGGGGGCGGAAGGCGTACGGCGTCACCGGGAGGGCAAACCGCTATGACCGATCTGTCGAAGCTGCGGCTCGGCACCGCGCCCGACTCCTGGGGAGTGTGGTTCCCCAGCGATCCGCACCAGGTGACGTGGGACGCGTACCTGGACGAGATCGCCCGCGTGGGCTATGTCCACACCGAGCTCGGCCCGCAGGGATTCCTGCCCCAGGACCCCGTACGGCTCAAGGAGGAACTGGCGGCGCGCGGGCTCACCGTCTGCGGCGGCACCGTGTTCGCCGGCCTGCACAAGGGCAAGGAGGCGCTGGCGGCGGCGATCGTCGCCTTCAGCCAGGAGGCCCGCCTGCTGGCCGCGCTCGGCGCCGAGTACCTGGTCCACCTGCCCGAGCAGTACACCGACATGCGCACCGGTGCGGCGACGCAGGCCGGGGACATCGACCCTGAGCAGTGGACGAACCTGGTCACCGGTACCGACGTGCTCGCGAAGGTCATCTACGAGCAGTACGGCGTCAAGCTGGTCTTCCACCCGCACGTGGACACCCACGTCGACACCCAGGTCCGGATCGAGCGCTTCCTGAGCGACACCGACCCGGCACTGGTCAACCTCTGCCTGGACACCGGCCACGTCGCCTACTGCGAGGGCGACAACATCGAGATCATCGAACGGTTCCCCGAGCGGATCACCTACGTACACCTCAAGCAGGTCGATCCCGTGGTGCGCGCCCGCGCGCTGGCCGAGAACCTGCCGCTGTCGGACGCGGTCAAGCTCGGCGTGATGTGCGAGCCGCCGTACGGCGAGCCCGACATGCCGCCGCTGCTCGACGCCCTGGGCCGGCTCGACCGCGAGCTCTTCGCCGTCATCGAGCAGGACCTCTACCCGGTCGAGCCGCACATCCCGCTGCCGATCGGGGCCCGCACCGCCGGCTACTACGTCGGCTGTGGGCTCGGCCCGGTCCGCCGCTGGCCTTACTGAGAAAGGGAACCTATGAGCGGGAGCGTACGAGTCGGAGTCGTCGGCACCGGCATGATCGGCCAGGACCACATCCGCCGGATCACCCAGGTCCTGTCGGGCGCGGACGTCACCGCGGTCACGGACCTCAGCGCCGACCTGGCGCAGCAGGTCGCGGCCGGGCTGAAGGACGCCACCGTGCACGCCACCGGTCAGGACGTGATCGGGAACGAGAACGTCGACGCCGTCCTCGTCACCTCGTGGGGACCCACCCACGAGGAGTACGTGCTGGCCGGCATCGCCGCCGGCAAGCCGGTCTTCTGCGAGAAGCCGCTGGCCACCACCCAGCGGGCCTGCCGGAACATCATCGACGCGGAGGTCGCCGCCGGCCGCCGGCTGGTGCAGGTCGGCTTCATGCGACGGTACGACGACGCGTACCGCGGGCTGAAGAACGTCATCGAAGCCGGCACCATCGGTGCGCCGCTGATGTACTACTCCGGGCACCGCAACCCCGGCGTGCCGGACTCCTACACCACCGACATGGCGATCGTGGACACCGCGGTCCACGACTTCGACGTCGCGCGGTGGCTGCTCGCGGAGGAGTTCACCGGCGTCCAGGTGCTCGCGCCCCGGCGCAACCGCCACGGCGGCGACCTCCAGGACCCGCTGCTCATGATCCTCGAAACCACCTCGGGCGTGCTGGTCAGCGTCGAGACCTCGGTGAACATCCGCTACGGCTACGACATCCGCGGCGAGGTGGTCGGGGAGGACGGCACGGCCGCGCTCGCCGACCGGGGGCAGGTCGTCCTGCGCCGCGGGGGCACCGCGTCCGGCGCGGTGCCGCAGGACTGGCGCGAGCGCTTCATCGACGCCTACGACAGCGAACTCCAAGACTGGATCAACGCCGTCTCCGCCGGCGCCGGCGCGACCGGACCGAGCTCCTGGGACGGCTACGCGGCCCAGGTGGTCTGCGACGCCGCGGTGGACGCGCTGCACAGCGGTGAGCGGGTCGCGGTGGACCTGATCGAGAAGCCCGCCATCTACGCCGGAGGCCAGCACCCATGAAGATCGCACTTGACCCGTACATGTTCCGGACGACGCCGCTGCTGGAGCTTCCCGCGTTGGTGGCGGACCTGGGGTACGAGTACATCGAGCTCTCGCCGCGCGACGACTTCACCCCGTTCTTCCTGCACCCCGCGCGGACGACGGCACCGTCCGGGCGTTCAAGAAGGCGTTGGACGCGGCCGGTGTGCGGATCGCCTCGCACCTGCCGTTGTACCGGTGGTCCGGGCCGGACGAGGAGGAGCGGCAGGCCGCGGTGCGGTACTGGAAGCGGGCCATCCAGATCACCGTGGACCTGGACTGCCGGGTAATGAACTCGGAGTTCAACGGCCGGCCGGAGCAGGCCAGCCGCAGCGAGGGCATGTTCTGGCGGTCGATGGAGGAGCTGCTGCCGCACTTCGAGCGGGAGGGCGTGCAGTTGCGGCTGGAGCCGCATCCGGACGACTTCGTGGAGGACGGGTTGGTCGCGGTGGACATGGTGCGGGGGATCAACTCGCCGCTGGTGTCCTTCCTGTACTGCGCGCCGCACACGTTCCACATGGGCGGCAACCTGGTCCAGATCATGGAGCACGCCGGGCCGCTGATGACGCACCTGCATCTGGCGGACTCGTTCGACCACACCGCGTCGTCGGGGCTGCGGTACATCGTCAACCCGCCCGGTTCGACCGCGCGTGTCCATCAGCATCTGGACATCGGGCAGGGAGAGGTCGACTGGGCGGCGTTCTTCGGGACGCTGGACCGGCTCGGCTTCGCCGACGGCGCGGACAACGTCATGACCTCGTGCGTGTTCGCCTGGGAAGACCGTGCCCGGGAGTCGGCAACGTTCATGAGGAAGACCATCGACGAGCTAATCTGCTAGGGCTATGGGCAGCGACAACGCCGAATCGGCCGACGGAGGCCGGCGCCAGCCGACGATGGCCGACATCGCGGCGCATCTCGGCGTTTCCCGGCAGCTGGTCTCCCTGGTGCTGCGGGACGCACCGGGTGCCAGCGAGGAGACCCGGCGACGGGTCCGGGAAGCCGCCCGGCAGCTCGGCTTCAGCCCGCACGTCGGCGCCCGGTCGCTGCGGCGGGCGCGCAGCGCCGACCTCGGCGTCATCTTCGCGCCCGCCCACTCCACCGAGCTGGAAATCGTCGAGCACATCTACCCGGCGGCCGCGGCCCGCGGATACGACGTCATCCTGAGCGCGCAGACCGCCACGCGCAGCACCAACCAGGCGGTCGAGGAGCTGCTCGGCCACCGGTGCGCCGCCGTGATCGTCATCGGCTCCAACCTGGACCACGCCGGCCTGCGCGCGGTCAGCCGGCGCAGTCCGGTGCCGGTCGTCGACGTGGGCTACGGCAAGCGCAACGCGTACTACGACGTCGTGCGGTCCTCCGGAGACAAGGGGATCGCCGGCGTGGTGACCTACCTGGCCGAGCTCGGGCACGAGCGGATCGCGTTCGTGGATCCGGCCGCCATGCCAGCGGCGGTCCTGCGCCGCCGCGGCTACGACCAGGAGATCAACCGCCTCGGGCTGGCCGCCGACGTGCTGTCCCCGGCCGGCGACTACACCAGGGGCGACTACTTCGAGGAAGCCGGTTCGGCGGCGGCGCGGACGCTGCTTCGGCGTGCGACGCTGCCGTCCGCCGTCGTCGTGCCCAACGACCACGCGGCCGTCGGGGTCCTGCAGATACTGGTGCGAAACGGCGTACGGGTGCCCGAGGACATTTCGGTCACCGGGTTCGACGACGCCCCGATCGCGCGCCTGTCCTCGGTCGACCTGACCACCGTCCGGCAGGACCCCGAGCTGATGGGTGTCGCCGCGGTCGAAGCGGCCATCCGCCGGGTGAAGGAGCCCGACCTGAAACCCGGCGAAACCGTGGTGGAGACGTTCCTCGTCGTACGGGGAAGCACCGCCGAGCCCCGGTTCTAGCACGCTGGCGCTCGGGTAGGACTCCGATCGTGAAGACGACGTGGAGTCCAAAGGAAAAGCACGTCCAAGACGTGACCGACGCCAACAAGTAGATCTAGAGACGGTTTGGGTTTGGGGTCAGGCGGCGTCTGGGGTTTGTCCGGGCAGATATGCCCCGGCCCGCGTCACCTGCGGGCCGCATGCTCCCGCGGGCACCGCGCAGGTCGGCGGCTCGCTGGCGCTCGCCGAAACCCCCGACCAGCGCTGCCAGCCCCGTGGCACAAGACCCCAGGGACAACGGCCGAGCGCCGCCCGGGGACGGTGGTGTGCGTCGCCGTCTCCGCGTGCCCCCGATCAAGGGCTTGCCCGCCGATCAAGGGCGAACGGTCGTGGTTCGATCTCCCATCCACGACCATTCGCCCTTGATCGACGCAGAAAGCCTTGATCAGCCGTCGAGGGTCGGTACGCCGTTGACGCAGCGGATGTTCATCTTGACCGGCTGCTTGATCTTGAACCAGATCCGCACCAGGGCGGCGGGACCCACTTCGGCCTTCTGGACCGAATAGCCCTCCGCGGGCTCGAAGCTGACCGCGTGCGCCAGCGTGCCGACGCACTCCGCCACCACCGTGCCGCCCTCCGAGGTGAACGTCCGCTGCTCCGGGGCCGCGGTCGCGGTCGACTCGACCGATGTGGACGGTCCCGGTCCCGGCCCGCCGGGACCGGCCGGCGGCCCGCCCGTGGTCGCCGTCGCGCCGGGCCGGGTGGTGTCGCGGGTGCCGACGATCGGCGGCGAGCCTGGCCATGATGCTCGGGGCGGCGGCGTACCCGCGCCGGTGGGTGTCGCCGACGGATCGGCCGCGCCGCCATCCTGCGCCGATACCTCCGTCTCGGGGCCGCCCGTGATGCCGGCCGGGTCGGCGAGCAGGCTGGCGGCCGCCACGACGACCACCGCGGACACGGCGGCGATGGTCAGCAGCGCGGTACGGCGGCGGCCACGCTCGCGCGGGACGGCGACCGGGGGCGCGTCACCACCGGCGCCGACGCCGGCGAGGATCTCGGCGACCTGGGCCGCGGACGGCCGGTCGTCGGGCTCCTTGGCAAGGCACTGGCGGCACAGGTCGACGACCTGCGGCGGCACGCCCGGCAGGGACGGGAGCGGCTTCGGCTCGACGTACACGTGCGCCTTCAGCATCTGCGTGGTGGTCTCCACCTGCCACGGCAGCCGGCCGGAGAGCACGAAGTACAGCAGCAGGCCGAGGGCGTACACATCGGACGCCGTCGTGACGTCTCCGCCGGTCAGCCGCTCGGGGGCGAGAAAGGCGGGCGTGCCCACGTACCGGTTGTCCTCGTCCAGGTCGTCCAGCGGCCCCACGGCGGCCGCGATGCCGAAGTCGACCACCTTCGCGCCGGACGGGGTGAGGACCACGTTGGCCGGCTTGACGTCCCGGTGCACGAGCCCGGCGGCGTGCGCGGCGGCGAGGCCGCTCGCCACCTCCGCGCACAATCGCAGCGCCTCCGGTACGGGAATCGGACCGTCCGCGAGCCGGGACCGGAGCGTAGGACCGTGCAAGAGCTCCATCACCACGAACGGCACCGGCTGGCCATCCTCGTCCGGCGACTCACCGAAGTCGTACACGGCGGCGACGTGCGGATGCGAAAGCTTGGCCGCGGCCCGCGCCTCCGCCTGGATACGCAGGCGGGCGCCGGGATCCGCGGCGAGCGGGCCGGCCAGCACCTTCACCGCGACCTCGCGGCGCAGCACCAGGTCGGTGGCCGACCAGACCACCGACATGCCGCCTTGGCCGATCTGGTCCGCCAACCGGTACCGGCCGCCCAACAGTTGTCGATCCTCCACTCACGACAGTCTGCCCGACGCCGACCGGATTGACACATCCGGATCCCCGCCAGTTCGACACTAGAAGGTATCGAGGGAGGCGCGGCGGCGGCTTTCGGCCTCGAAGAACCGGAGCAGCACGGCGGCTAGCAGGGCGTACCCGATGGCGACCGTGAATTCGGCGCCCAAGGCGGGTGCCGCGGCGGCCAGCCCGTCGCCGGCGGTGAGCCGGCGGGCGGCCTCGGCGGCGTGGGTGATCGGCAGCAGCTGGCCGGCGATCCGCATGCCGGCGGGCAGGTGCTCGGCCGGCACGTTGACGCCGGTGAGCAGCAGCAGCCAGGCCACCGACAGGTTCGACACCAGCCAGACATCGCGGAACCGCAGCCCGATCGCGCCGAGCGTGAGGCCGAAGAAGGCGCAGGAGAGGCCGGCGATCGCGAGGGTCAGCAGCAGGCCGGGCAGGGCCGCCACCGGCAGCCGCAGGCCGAGCAGCAACGCGCCGCCGGCCAGCGTGAACGCGGCGACGAGGGCGCCGTTTCCCGCGTACGGCAGGGCCCGGCCGAGGAAGATGGCGGTACGGCTGCGCGGGGCGAGCAGCACGTGACCCAGGGTGCCGTAGCGGCGCTCGTTGGCCACCGCCATCGTGCCGCCGAAGACGCAGGACAGCGTCGCGGCGAGCACGGCGTTGCCGACGATGTAGAAGCGGTCGTCCGCGACGCCGAGCTGCCGGCCCAGGTACGCGAAGAAGAGGAGCTGGAAGAGCGGTCCCACGAGCAGGGTGCCGACGAACATCGGCGGGCTGGTCCAGTTGAAGAGCGCCCGGTAGGCGATCACGCCGCCGGTGCCGATCAAGCGAAGCACGGTGCCTCCTAGGCCAGGGCCAGGGTCGCGGCGGCGCGCGCCCGGCGTTCCACATAGGACATGCTGGCCGCGCCGAGCGCCAGGCAGACCAGGCTGATGGCGAGGCACATGGCCAGCGACGGCCAGACCGGGCCGGAACCGGTGACCGCCTCGCGCAGCGCCCGTGCGCCCCAGGTGGTCGGCAGCACGGCGGCGATCGGGGTGGTCCAGCCGGGCAGCACGGTGATCGGCACGAGCATGCCGGAGACCAGCCAGATCGGGTACTCCAGGGTGTTGGCGAGCGCGTTGGCGTTGCGCATCAGCACGAACGTCGCGGCCAGCAGCAGGCCGAACATGCCGAGGCCGATCACGCACGCCGGTGCCGCCACCGCGAAGCCGAACGGATCGGCGAACTCGAGCCGGATGCCGTAGAGCAGCCGGCCCCACAGCAGCGTGGCCACCATCGCGTACGTGCCGGTCAGGGCCGTGGCCAGCGTGATGGGCAGGATGACCAGCGCGGTCGGCCGCGGGGCCAGCACCAGCAGTTCCAGGGTGCCCTGCCAGCGCTGGTTCTGGATCGCCCCGCCGGAGCCGAACAGCACCGACGACCACACGCCCATCAGCCCGGCGCCGACGGCGGCTTCGAGCAGCCGATGCGGCTCGGTGCCGGCCCGGAACAGGTACACCGCCAGCGTCGCCTGCACCAACGGCACCAGCAGGGCGATGGTGATTTCCAATGTGGACCGGCTTTGGTGCTTCGCGTGCAGCAGGCCACCGACCGCGATCAGGCGCAGCGTGCTCATGCGGCGGCGCCCACGATCGCCACGTACGCGTCCTCCAGCGTGTCCGCGTCCCGCTTCAGTTCGGCCGGCGTGCCGAGCGCCCGGATCTGGCCGTCCGCGATGACCGCGACCCGGTCGCACAGCTCGTCGGCCTCGGCCATGTAGTGGGTGGTCAGCAGGACCGTCGTGCCGCCCGCGGTCAGGTTGGTGACCGTGCGGCGCAACTCGCGCGCGGCCACCGGGTCGACGCCGATCGACGGTTCGTCCAGGAAGAGCACCTCGGGGGAGTGCAGCAGCCCGCGCGCGATGTGCAGGCGCTGGCGCATGCCGCGCGAGTACCCCTCGACCCGTTCGTACTCGCGTCCGGTCAGGCCGACCAGCTCCAGCAGGTAGCCGATGCGTTCGCGCTGCTGGCGCGGCGGCACGGCGTACAGCTCGGCGAAGTAGCGCAGGTTGTCCAGGCCGGAGAGCCGGTCGTAGAGGCCGCGGTCGCCGCCGAAGACGTACCCGATCCGGCGGCGCACCTCGCGGGTCTGGGTGACCACGTCGAAGCCGCAGACCCGGGCCCGGCCCGCGGTGGGGATCAGCAGCGTGTTGAGCAGCTTGATGGTGGTGGTCTTGCCGGCGCCGTTGGGTCCGAGGAGCCCGAAGAGTTCGCCGCGCCGCACGGCGAAATCGATCCCGCGCACCGCCTCCACCTCGACGCGTCGGGGCCGCAGCCAGCCCGTCCTGCTCCGGTACGTCCGCCGCAACCCGTCGGCCTCGATCGCGTATTCGCCCATGGCCGGCACGGTAGGCAGGTTTGGCGGGGGCCGAAACGCATTCGGGATTCACCGAATCCTGACCCGTTAGGCTCTACCGGTGATTCGCATCGAGCTGGACGAGCCGACGCTGGCCCGTACGCGAATCGCGATCAGCCCGCTCAGCGAGGTCGTCTGCGGGCTCTACCTGCTGGACCGCAACCCCGAGGGCGTGCCCTGGCCGTACCAGCGGTGGGCCGCCCACGCCCGGCGGGTCCTGCGCACCGACCCGGCCACCGCGCCGCTCGACCTGTACTCCCGGCTGGGCTCCCGGTCGCCGGACTTCTTCTGCCCGATCCCGCCCTCCGCGGCTCCCACGATCGACGAGGAGCTGGCCGCGCTGCGCGCCACCCCGGTCGAGGTGATCGCGGACCAGTTGGCGAAGCACTATCCCGATGAGGTGCCCGGCTTCCTGGCGCCTTTCCGCGACGCGCCGGTGCGGGCGCTCGACCGGCTGGCCGGCGCGCTGCGGGCGTACTGGGACGCGGCGGTCGCACCGCACTGGCCGGCGATGCGCGCGGCGCTGGATGAGGAGGTGCTCCTGCGGGCGCGGGCGCTGGCCGCCGACGGGCCGGACGCGCTGCTGTCCGGCCTGCACGAGCGGGTGCGCTGGGAACGGCCGGTGCTGACTCTGGTCAAGCCGCTGGACCAGGCGTTCTCGGCGGTCGACCAGCGGCTGTTGCTCGTTCCGCTGATCTTCTCGCGGGGCGCGCTGATGTGCTCGACCGACCACCCCGACATCGTGAAGGTCACCTACCAGGCGCGGGGCGCCGCCGTACTCGCGGATGGTCCGCCGGACGCGGAGCCGGCGCCGGCCGACCGGCTGTCGCTGCTCCTCGGCCGCGGTCGGGCCGCGGTGCTGCGCGCCCTGACCACGCCGGCCAGCACGGCGGGGCTGGCCATTGCGCTCGGCCTGGCGCCGAGCACGGTCTCCGAACACCTCGCGGCGCTGCACGCCGCCGGTGTGGTGCATCGGCGGCGGGCCGGCCGGCGGGTCCTGTACGGCCTGGAGCCGGCCGGGGTGGCGCTGGTCACGCTGCTGACCGAGGACCGGGACGCCGCCTGACCGCCGCGGACGGCCCTGGCCACCCGGTTACGATCTGACCTGGGCTTTTCAGCCGAGGAGCCCGGGACTGAAATGGAAATCATGGTCGGCAACGACAAGATGCGCGCCCTGCTCCTGGAGAGCATCCACCCCGACGCCGTGTCGCGGCTGCATGCCGCGGGCTGCGTCGTCGAGTCCGTTCCGAACGCGCTCGACGAGGAGGAGTTGATCGAGCGCGTCCAGGGCGTACACCTGCTGGGTGTGCGGTCCAAGACGCAGGTGACCGAGCGGGTGCTGGCGGCGGGCGCACAGCTGCTGGGCGTCGGCGCCTTCTGCATCGGCACCGACCAGATCGACCTGGCGGCCGCCGCGCGGGCCGGGATCGCGGCCTTCAACGCGCCGTTCTCCAACACCCGCAGCGTGGTCGAGCTGGCGCTGGCCGAGATCATCATGCTCGCCCGCCGCGTGGTCGAGAAGAACGCCGCGATGCACGACGGCGTGTGGGACAAGGCCGCCACCGGCAGCCACGAGGTCCGCGGGCGGACGCTCGGCATCGTCGGGTACGGCAACATCGGCACCCAACTGTCGGTGCTGGCCGAAAATCTGGGCATGCGGGTGTACTTCTACGACACGGCCGACAAGCTCGCCCTCGGCAACGCCAAGCGCTGCGACACGCTGGAAGAGCTGCTGGAAGTGGCCGAGACGGTCACCCTGCACGTCGACGGCCGCCCCGGCAACAGCGGCTTCTTCGGCGAGGAGCAGTTCGCCCGGATGCGCCCCCGGAGCCTGTTCCTCAACCTGTCCCGCGGCTTCGTCATCGACTACCCGGCGCTGCGCCGGCACCTGCGGAGCGGCCACATCGCGGGCGCGGCGGTCGACGTGTTCCCGCAGGAGCCGAAGGGCCGCGGCGACGAGTTCAAGTCCGAGCTGCGCGGCCTGCCCAACGTGATCCTCACCCCGCACATCGGCGGGTCGACCGAGGAGGCCCAGGCCGACATCGGCGGGTTCGTGGCTAACAAGCTGGCCCAGTACGTCAGCGAGGGCAACACGACGCTGAGCGTGAACCTGCCGACGATCGCGCTCCCGCAGTCACCGCGGACGCACCGGATCGCCCACGTGCACCGCAACACGCCGGGCGTGCTGGCCCAGGTCAACAGCATCCTGGCCGAGCACACGGTGAACGTCGAAGGGCAGCTGCTGGCCACCCGCGGCGAGTACGGCTACCTGCTGACCGACGTCGGCGTGGACTACTCCGAGGACGTGCTCACCCGGTTGCGCGCGATGGAGCAGACCATCCGGCTGCGGGTCCTGTCGTGAGCGATTTGGAAGACGAACTGCGGGGGATCGTCGGCCCGTCGCACGTGCTCGTCGACGGTGACCTGCGGGCGCCGTACGAGACCGACTGGACCCGCCGCTTCACCGGCAGCGCGCGCTGCGTCGTACGGCCGGGCAGCACCGCGGAGGTGTCCGCGGTGGTGCGCGCGTGCGCGGCCGCGGGGGCCCCGATCGTCGTCCAGGGCGGCAACACCGGCCTGGTCGGCGCCGGCGTACCGGCCGGCGGCGAGGTGCTGCTCAGCCTCACCCGACTGGGCCGGATCGAACCGGTCGACCCCGTCGAGGCCCAGGTGACCGTCGAGGCCGGAGTGACCCTGGAGAAACTTCAGGCGCACGCCCGAGCCGCCGGGCTGGACTTCGGCGTCGACCTGGCCGCCCGCTCGGCCGCCACGGTCGGCGGGATGATCGCCACCAACGCGGGCGGCATCCGGGTGCTGCGCCACGGCAGCATGCGCGCGCAGGTCGCCGGGCTGGAGGCGGTGCTGCCCGACGGCACCGTGCTGACCCGGCTGACCGGACTGGCCAAGGACAACACCGGATACGACCTGAACCAGCTGCTCGCCGGCAGCGAGGGGACGCTCGCCATCTTGACCCGGGCGCGGCTCAAGCTCGTACCCCTGCTGCCGGCGCGGGTGGTGGCCCTGGTCGCGGTGGCCGGCACGGACGCGGCGTTGGACCTGCTCGCGGCGGCCCGCGCGCGGCTGGCGGCGCTGTCCGCGGCGGAGATCTTCTACCCGGACGGGCTCGACCTCGTCCGGTCCTACGCGAAGCTGCCCGCGCCGTTCACCGAGCCCGCCGGGGCGTACGTGGTGCTGGAGTGCGCGGGGCGCACCGACCCGACCGACGACGTGCTGGAGTTGCTGTCGACCTGCGACGCGGTCGAGGACGCCACGGTGGCCTCGGACCGCGCCGGGCTGGACCGGCTGTGGTCGTACCGGGAGGCGCACACCGAGGCGATCAGCGCCGCCGGCGTGCCGACCAAGCTGGACGTGTGCGTACCCCTCGGTGAGCTGTCCACGCTGGTCGCCGAGCTGCCCGGCGCGGTGACGGCGGTCGCGCCCGCCGCCCGCGCGATCCTCTTCGGGCACCTCAACGAGGGCAACCTGCACGTCAACGTGCTGGACGCGGGGGAGCGCGCCGAGGAGGTCACCGACGCCGTACTGCGCCTCGTCGCCGCGCACCGGGGCAGCATCAGCTCGGAGCACGGCGTGGGCCGGGCCAAGGCGCCGTGGCTGGCGCTGTCGCGTACCCCGGAGGAGATCGCGGCCATGCGCCGGATCAAGGCCGCCCTGGACCCGGCGGGCCTGCTCAACCCGGGTGTGCTCCTGCCACACTGACGTGGTTTTCCGTGGCCGGCACGGATGCCCGCCCGGTCGCCCCCGGGCAGGCTCGACCGCATGAACGACGTACGAACCGGCACCCGGTCCTGGATCGCCTCGGTCGGCAGAGTGATGCGGCAGCCGGTGCTGCGCCGCGTCCTGCCCGCCATGCTGGTCTCCGCCCTCGGCGACGGGATGAGCATGGTGGCCGTGGCCTGGCTGGCGGTGCAGATCGCGCCGCCCGGCCAGGCCGGTGTCTGGACCGGGCTGGCGGTGGCGGCGTACGCGCTGCCGGCCCCGGTGGGCGCGGCCCTGCTCGCCCGGTTCGTGCGCCGGTTCCGGGGCGCGCAGTTGGTCGCGGTGGACGCCGCGCTGCGGGCGGTCGCGCTGGGCCTGGTCGCGATCCTGGCCACCGCCGGGCTGCTGAACCCGATCGGGTACGTGGCGCTGCTCGCCGTCTCGTCGCTGCTGCACGCCTGGGGGAGCGCCGGGGCGTACACCATGGTCGCCGAGCTGCTCCCGGACGAGGACCGGGTGACCGGCAACGCGCTGCTGTCCACGTTCACGCAGGGTGCGGTCGTGGTCGGCCCGGCCCTGGCCGGCGGCCTGACCGCGCTGGTCGGTCCCGGCTGGGTGATCGGCGCCGACGCGGCCAGCTTCGCCGTGCTGGCGGCGACCTGCTGGGCGGTCGCCCGCCGCCGGGCCGCCTCGGTCCAGCGCCCCGCCCGGACCGCCGGTGGCTGGCGCACCATCGCCGGCCAGCCCCGGCTGCTCGGGCTGATCGCCGTGACCTGCGTCTTCTTCTTCCTCTATGGCCCGGTCGAGGTCGCGTTGCCCATCCACGTCGCCCACGAACTGCACGGCTCGCCGGGCCTGCTGGGCCTGTACTGGACGGTGTTCGGCATCGGCGCCACGCTGGGCGGTCTCGGCGCCGGACTGCTCCGGCACCGGCCGCCCTGGCTGGTGGTGGTCGGCATCATCGTCGGCTGGGGCGCCGCCCTGCTGCCGCTCGGGCTGACCGATACGGTCGCGCCCGGGCTGGTGGGGTTCGCGGCCGGCGGCCTGATCTACGGGCCGTTCACCGCGATCTGCACCGCGCTGTTCCAGCGCGGCACCCCACCCGAGGCGTTGAGCAGCGTCCTCGCCGCCCGGTCCGCGCTCACCATCCCCTCCACCGCGCTGGGTACGTTGCTGGGCGGACCGGTGGTCAGCGCGATCGGCGGCCGCCCCACCCTGCTGCTGTCCGCTCTGCTCACCATCGCTCTCGGGGCGTCGGTGGCGGGTGTGCTGGGATACCGCTACCGGACGGCCATCGGCGCCACACCGAGCCCGGCGAGCGCGGCCGCGCCCAGCTCACTGCCGGCGAGCGCCAGCGTGCGCGCCCACTGATAGCGGCAGCCGGCGGCGTCGAACGCGTCGGCGGTGGCCAGCAGCCGCGGCAGGTCACCGTCGAGCAGGGCCTCCGCCCGGTCCACCTGGGCGCTGGCGACCGGGTTGCCGGCGACCGTGGCCCGGGCGGCGGCGATCCGGTCCCGGGCGGCCGGGTGCCCGGCGAGCACCGCCGCCTCGGCCCGCAGCGCCACGTACCAGTGCAGCCAGATCCAGGTGACCCACTTCCACACCTCTTCCGGCTCCGGCGCGACCCGCTCCAGCGCGGCCGCCGCGTCCCCGTGGTGGAGCAGGACCATGGCGTCGAACGTGGCGGCGTAGCCACCGGGGTTGCCCGCCGGCCGGGCCAGCTCCGGCAGGGCACGCAGGTCGTCCACGACGGCCAGCCACTCGGCGCGGGCCGACCCGTCCGCGCGCAGGCCGTGCACCATGGCGACCGCCGCGGCGGCCGGGGCCAGGCCGGACGACGGTTGCCGGCCGTTGCGCCGCCACCCGTCGAGGAAGCGCGCGCCGCCGGCGAGCACCGCCGGCACGTCACCGGCGAACGCGTCCGCGACCAGCAGCCACCGGACCGCCTGATGGCCAACCTCGGCCAGCAGCGGGTGCTCGGCGAGCTGGCTACCCCACCGGCGGGCGCCCGCCAGGTCCCCGACCCCGAGGCTGGTCTCGGTCGCGGACACGAGCGCGTCGATGAGCTCGTGCGTGCTGGCCGGCGTGACCGGCACCGAGGAGAGCAGCGCCACCCGGCGCCGGGCCGTCGTGGCGGTGCCGAACGTGTCGCCGGCCCAGCTCTGCGCGGCGGTGAACGCGTCCAGCGCGACCGTCTCGGCCAGCGGGTCGCCGGTCCGCTCGGCGAGGTCGACCGCCCGCTGAGCGCTCGCGAGCGCGTACGGCACGTCGGTGTCCGGGCTGCTCTGGATCCCGCCGAACACGTCCGCGAGCACCCCGGCCTCGGCCACCGCCAGCGCGGCCAGGGCGGCCGGGTCGTCGCCGGCCAGCTCCTGGGCCGCGGCCAGCAGGGCGGTCGCGTCCTGCGCCGAGGGAGCCGCGTGAACGCGCCGGAGAACCGGTACGCGGTGGTGACGGCCGTCGCCAGGTCACCGGCGGCGCCGGCGGCGTCCCCGGCCCGGCGGGCGGCCTCCCCGGCGGCACGGTGCAGGCGGTACATGTCGTCGCCGAGCATCCGGCACCCGGCCACACCGGCGGCGTGCCGCAGCGCCGCCGCCGCGGCGGCGGGATCGGCCGCGAGCGCGGCCGCCTGCTCATACCGCAGCTGGGCCTCGCCGAGCAGGTTGCGGTTGAAGGTCAGCTCGGCCAGGTTCACAGCGATTTGGTACGCGCCGGCGCGCTGCTCCTCATGGTCGGCAGCCCAGGTGAGGGCGGCCCGCAGGTCGTCGGCGACCGCGTCGAACCGGGCCCGCCAGTCCGCGCGTACGCCTCCCGTCAGGAGTGCCGCGCCGGCCAGGCACCAGCCCAGGTGCCGGAGCGCACCTCGGCCAGCTCGCCGGCCTCGGTGAGCCGCTCGGTGCCGTACTGGCGGATGGTCTCCAGCGCCTGGTACCGGGTGCCCGCCGCGGACATCGTCACCGCGAGCAGGCTCTGCTCGGCGAGGCGGGCCAGCGCATCGGTGACCGCCGCCGGCGCCAGCGGGGCGAACCCGGCCACCTCCGCCGCCGACTCGGTGGTGAACGGCGCGACGAACACCGACACCCGCCGCAGCAGCGCCCGATCCGCCGGCTCCAGCAGGTCGTGGCTCCAGTCCAGCACCGCCCGCACCGACCGGTGCCGGTCGTCGGCGCGGGGGCCGCCGGCGAGGATCCGGAGCTGGTCGGACAGGCCCGCGGTGAGGCCGTCCAGCCCCAGCGTGGGCCAGCGCGCCGCCGCCAGCTCGATCGCCAGCGCCATGCCGTCGAGCCGCTCGCAGATCTCGGCGATCCGGTCGGGTGCCGCCGGATCCGGCGCGAAGGCGACCGCAGCCGCCCGGTCCATGAACAGGGCAACCGCCTCCGACTCGCCGCCGCCGGCCAGTGACAGCGGCGGGACCGGAAAGACCCGCTCGAACGGCACCACCAGCCGGGCCCGGCTGGTGGCGAGCACCCGCACCCGCGGGCACGCCGCGAGCAGCCGTTCCAGCAACGGCGCCACCCCGTCGCGTACGTGCTCGCAGTTGTCCAGCACCAGCAGCGCCTGCCGCTCCGCCAGCGCGGCCAGCACCGCGTCGTCGATGCCGCGGCCGGGCTGCTCGCCGATCCCGACCGCCGCCGCGACCGCCGCCCCGACCCGCGCCGGATCGGTGATCGGGACCAGGTCGACGAACCACACCCCGTCGGCGAAGTCACCGGCCGCCTCCGCCGCCACGGCCAGCGCGAGCCGCGTCTTTCCCACCCCGCCCGGACCGACCGCCGTCACCTGCCGGTGCGTCTTGACCGCCTCGCCCAGCCCCGCCCGCTCCCATATCCGGCCGACGAACGTCGTCAGCGGCGCCGGAAGGGCGACCGCCGGCCGCGTCCGCTCGGCGCGGGCCAGCTCGGCCGCGCGCCGCGACAGCGCCCGCCGATCCGGCAGCTCCAGCTTGCGCAGCAGCGAGGAGACGTGGGACTCGACCGTGCGCACGGAGATGAACAGGCGCGCGCCGATCTCGGCGTTGCTGAGGTGCTCCCCGAGCAGCGCCAGCACCTCGGCCTCCCGAGCCGAAACAGCCGGACTGGACATCGGCTCATTATCCGTGGCCGCCTCCGTGGCCAACACGGATGTGGACCGCACCCGGCCGGGAGACGCTGTCATCAGCACACCACGACAACCGGACCGGAGGAACCAAATCATGACCTCAGCCATGCGACTCGTCGTCTTCCCGACCAAGGACCTCGACGGGGCGAAGAAGATCTTCAGCACGCTGCTCGGCACCGACCCGTACATCGACGGTGAATACTACGTCGGCTTCCGCGTCGACGGGTTCGAGGTCGGTCTCGACCCAAACGGGACGGACGGGCCGATCTGTTACTGGAACGTCGACGACATCGAGGCCAGCGTGCGGTCGCTGGTCGAGTCCGGCGCGACGCTCGACGAGGCGGCGCACGACGTCGGTCGCGGGCTGCTGATCGCCAAGGTCAAGGACGCGGACGGCAACGTCGTCGGGCTCAGGGGAAAGCCGGCATCACCTCGTCGTGGATGAGCTGGAGCTGGTCGTTGACCGACGCGACGTTGTCGAGGTCGCGGCCCATCAACGCCTTCACCAGTGCGGCATCGGTGATCGCGAAGATCAGGTGGTTGACGCCGGCGTCGACGATCTGGCTGCGGAGCTTGGCCACACACTCCTCCGGCGTGCCCGCCACCGACAGCCGCTCGGCGATCTCCGGCCGGGTGAGCTCGATGGCGCCGGCCAGGTCGCCCTTGCCGAGCGCGTCGATGACCGGCTGCAGGTCGGTCGGGTCGACGCCGTTGCGCTGAAGTTGCTCCGCCGGCATGGACGACGCGTACAGACCCACCATGCTGCGCGCGGCCTCCTTCGCCGCCGCGGAGTCGCGGCCGATCGAGAACACGATCCAGGCGCCGATGTCCAGCGACCGCCAGTCCCGGCCGGCCCTTTCGGCGCCCTTGCGGACGTTGGCGACCAGATAGTCGTACGCCTCCCGGGTGTAGCTCAGCGCGTGGTGTACGCCGTCGGAGACCTCGCCCGCCTTGCGGAACGAGCGCGGCCCGCGCATCGCGCCGAGCAGCAACGGCAGCCGTTGCTGCACCGGCCGGGCGAACGTGAACAGGCCGGTGTACTTGTAGAACTCGCCCTCGAAGTTGATCGCTCCGTCGTCCAGCAGCGTCCGCATCACGTGGTGGGCTTCCAGCGTCCGGGCCAGCGGCCGGACCTGCGCCCAGTCGATGTGGTACTGCGCGAGCAGTCCGAAGTTGCCGCACGAGATGACGCATTCGGCGCGCCCGCCGGTCAGCTCGTCGAGCGTCGCCACCGCCTGCACGATCAGCGTCGGCTCGCGGAGCACGACGCCGGACAGACTGGGTCCGAACCGGATGTTGGTGGTCTTGTCGGCGGCCGCGGCGAACAGCAACCACATGTCCTTGTGCCAGGTCTCGTCCGCGGCGTAGCAGCCGTAGAAGCCGAGCTCGTCCGCCTTCTTGATGGACTCCATCGAGTCCGCGAGCGGGTAGTCGGGAAGCATCACATAGCTGAACCTCATCGAATCCTCACTCTCCGCCCCTAAGGCTCGTCCTCCATCAGCTCGTCGCCGGAGATCAGTTCGTCGCCGGAGATCACCGAGTCGGCCCAGTGGGCGTGCATCCAGCCCAGGTGCTCCCACCGGCTCTCGACGATGCGTCGGGTGTCCCACGCCGGGAAGTCGTGCTGCCGTACGTGGTCACGCATCAACGCGGGATCCACCTCGTAGATGTGCTCGAAGCGTTGGACCACGGCATCGTTGATCCGCCGCGGGTCCGGTGGACGCTGCGCCGAGAACAAGAATCCGATCACGGCTCATCACCCTCGTACGCCTGGTCGAGCAGGTACTTGCCCGGGTTCATGATGTTGAGCGGGTCGAGCACCCGCTTGACCTTCTTCATGACCTCCCAACCTCCGCCGAGTTCCTCGGGTACCAGGTCGACCTCGCCCGCGCGGCAGGCGCCGTGGCAGGCGCTGATCGACCCGCCGTACGCGATCGCCACGGCGGCGATGTCGCGCTTGGCGGTGACCCACGCGTCCCACGCCGCGTCGTCGAGCTCCTGCTCCCAGATGCCGACGTCGATCTCCGTGAGGTAGTCGCCCCACGGCTTGAACGCGCCGTTGGTGTAGGCGAACATGCCCCAGTCGTCGAAGATCCGGAAGCGGTCGCCGAGCCGGGCGACGATGTCGTGCCACTCGCGGCGGACCTGCGGCAGCTTCGACCAGTTGATCGACGCGTCCTCGCAGTGCCAGCTCATCGGGACGACCTGCCCGTCGCGCAGCCGCCCGTGCAGCGGCGTCGCGTACCGGTCGTGGCGCGATGCCCAGTCGCCCTGCGAGATCTCGTCGCCGAGGTAGGCGCCGCCGGTCTGCGTACCGATCCGCAGCAGCCGCTTGGCACCCGGACGCACCTCGTCGGTGGTGCCGTACATCGCGGTCGCGACAACGCACCGGACGTCGTCGGGCTGCGGGATGTACGCCTCGTCGTCGCGGCGCAGGTAGTCCAGCTTCCACTCGTCGAACAGCACGACGCCGGCGAGCGTGGCCAGCCCCGACTTGGCGAGCGCGCCGGTGGAGCGCCACGCGGTCTCGTAGTCGGGGTAGGAGAAGAACGCCGCGAACTCGGCCTCCGGGCGCGGCACCAGCTCCAGGACCGCCTCGGTGACGATGCCCAGCGTGCCCTGGTGGCCCATGAACAGGTGCTTGAGCTGGTAGCCGGTGGAGGACTTGCGCACCTTGCGGCCGCCGCCGTCGCCGACCCAGATCAGTTCGCCGGTGGGCAGCACGATCTGGAAGCTGATCACGAGATCGCGGGTGTGCCCGTACCGGCCGCCGATCAGCGACCAGCCGCTGGTGCCGATCCGGCCACCGACCAGTGAGCACGGGTACGACGCCGGGTCGTCGGGATAGATCACGCCGTGCTGCCGTAGCTCCTCGTTGAGCTTGAGCATGTTGATGCCGGGCTGCACGGTCACCGTGCGGTCGTCGAGGTCGATCTCGAGGATCTTGTTCATCAGCTTGACGTCGACGAGGATGCCGTGCCGCAGCGGTACGGCGCCGTCGGTGAGCCCCGTCCCGCCGGCGCGCGGCACGACCGGGATCCGGTGGCGGTTGGCCAGCTTGACCACCTCGGAGATCTGCTCGGCGCTGGTCGGCAGCACGACGACGTCGGGCACGTGCTCGGCCCACCGGTGCACCGGGAACGGCGCCGGCACCCGCGCCCGGTTGACCCGGGAGGATCGGTCGGTGAACACGTTGTCGGGACCGCAGATCCCGACCAGCTCGTCGATGACCGGGTCGGTGACGAGAGTCGCGGTCATGGCGTGTCCTCCAAGCCCGCGGACAGCGCCACGATCTCGAGCAGATCCATCACCTCGAGCGGCTGGTCGAGCTTGCCGCCCTGCTCGGTGAGTGGCCGCTCGGACCACACGCAGGCGCTGACCAGAGTGTCGACGCCGAGGCCGCCGGCCTGTTCGACCCGGCGCCGGCTGATCTCCGCGGTGAGGTCGGGGCGCTCGATCGACAGGCCGCCGCCGGCGCCCGAGCAGTACGACCACTGGGTGACGTGGTCGACATCCTTGAAGGTGAGGCCCGGGATCGCGCGCAGCACCTCGCGCGGGGCCTCGTGGATGCCCTTGCGCTTGTTGAGCCGGCAGGCATCGTGGTACGTGACGACCCGCTCGACGGGGCGGGTCAGCGCCAGCCTGCCGGTGCGGATCAGCTCGGCGAGCAGCTCGACGAAGAGCACGATCTCGAAGTCGTACTCGTCGCCGAAGTAGCTCGGGTAGTCCTCGGTGAACGAGATGTAGTCGTGCGGGTCGAACACGATGATCCGTTTGGCGCCGACCGCCCGCCAGTCCTCGACGTTGTGCCGGGCGAACTCGCGGGCCCGCTCGGCGTACCCCATCTCCGCTGCCGGCCCGCCGCAGCACCACTGCTCCCGCATCAACCCGAACTCGACGCCGGCCGCCTGCAGGATCCGTGCCGCGGCACGCGGCACCGACGTGCGGTGGAACGCGCCTTCGCAGTCGCAGAACAGGATGGTCTCGCCGCCCACGGGAAGATCGAGCCCGGCCGCCCAGTCGCGCACGTGCTCCTGGCTGACCGGCACGTCGCCGAGGACCGGCTCGGACTTCTGCCGGTTGGTCTCCTCGACCCAGCGCTGCCACCCGGGCTGGTGGATGCCGGAGTCGACGGCCAGCGCACGGACCGCCTTCACCAGTTGCACCGTACGGGTTCGGAAGCGGTAGAAGTCACCGGTGAACAGCGTGTTGGGGCAGCGCAGCTCGCAGGCGCCGCACTGGGTGCAGTGCACGTAGTCGCGGGCCACGTCCTCAATGGACAGCAAGCCCTTCTCCATCGCCACGACGTTCGCGTGGAACGCGGTAGGGGTGTGCACTTCGTTGCGGGTCACCTGCGTCACGGGGCAGACCTCGCGGCAGAACTTGTGGCCCGAGCTGTAGCAGTTGTACGCGGCATTGCGCCACTGCTCGACGAATTCGCGTTCGGTCGAAGACATCGTCGTCCTCCCTGGTCGCGCAATCCATCGTGCCTCGCGGGCCGCTGGCCAGTAAAGAGGCGCGTCACGGGTGGGACAGCTGAGGCGGCTGGGGCATTGCCGATCAACACACTTCGTCGAACCGCCGCCGCGCTCGCATAGATCTTGGTACTTTAGCGCTGCCCCAGCGGCGATTTACTACCAAGATCTACTAAGCGGGCTTGTAGTAGTGCCTCGACGTTCCGCAGTCCCACGGTGAACCGATGACCGTGGTGCACACCGTTATCTTGATGCGATTGATACCGCCGACCAGATTGCTGTCGCCGATAGTGAATCCGAAATATCGTGGACTTCCCACTGACTCTTCTTCGGAATCGGCGGCCCGACTCTGCGTATCAATCTTGGTCGAGCCTGCGTATGCCTCGAATACGGCAGTTGCGTACGCGGTGTGTCCGGGTCCGCTACGCTGGCGGATCGCAGGTCTTTCTGGACGGCGACGCGAGTGTGTGGAAGGTGCCGGCCGCGATGTTCGCCGCGTTTCTGGCGGCTTTTCTCGCCGGCCTTGCCATGGCGGCGTACTGCTTCGGGCCCCTGCCCGTGCGAATCTTCCGACGTCGGCCCCGAGCCAGCGCAGAATGAGTCACCCGCCAGGTTCTTGATCCTGGCGGCCGTGTCGCGATGTGATCGTGGCGAGGAACTGCCCCTCCAGGGGCAGAAATTCGCCACGGACGACCCGAGCAGCCACCGCCGCCGGCCATGCGTCGGGGCAACTCGATTTTCGCGGAGCGGCTGCACATCGACCGTCCCCACCCACGTCGATCAAGGACTTTCGCATGGATCGAGGGCAACCGGCCGTGGGTTGGAGAGGCGGTCGGCTAGCCTGTAGCCGTCAATGATCAAGATCTTTGGTGGCCTTCAGGCACACCAGAGCCATGGAACGCCTGGTGGTGGCCATCGATACGGTGGTGGTGAAGCCGTGCTCGGTGAGGAAGGGCGCGATCCGGTCGGCGATCGCGGCGGCTCGCGAGGAATCGGGCGGCTCGTAGACGAGATACAGGGCCCCGGAGGGCTTCAGCAGGCTCCTGACATGGTCGAGTTCGCGCTCGGACGAGCGTACCCAGAAGAGGTTCACGTTGATCGCGAAGACCTTGTCGAACCGGTCGTCATCGAGGTCTGCCGCGTCCAGGGCGGCGGCGTGAAAGACCGCCTTGCCTGCGGCGACGTGGGCGTCGTTGCGCTGCTCGGCGAGCTTGACCATCGTGATGGACCGGTCGATCGCGGTGATTCGACCGCCGTCGAGCCGTTCGCAGATCAGCGACACGGCGCTGCCGCGACCGCAGCCGATCTCCAGAATCCGGTCGGTGGGGCGGATCCCCATCGTCTCGACCGCCCACCTGATGCGCTCTGGGATGGACCTGACCGGCATAGATCAAATCTACCGACCGGCGCCGACTTCCGCTCCGGCGACGCCGAACCCGCAGGCGTGCTTCGCGTCGCGGAGCTCCCGTACACGCCGTCGCCTGGGGCTTCGACCCGACCGCGACGCCCGTCCGCAAACCGTTGCCCGGCACCGAGGTCAGCGAGTGGAAGTTAGCTGGTGCGAGCCCGACCGGCGTCCAGATCGCCGCACAGTGGATTCTGACCTCGGGGCATGCGAGGCCACTGGTCGGCAACACATGGCGCAACGCGTACGGGGTGGCCACTGTGGACGCAGCCCACCCCGACCGCGGGACAGCCCGCCATCGATGGCTACCTTGTCGTGCCGGTCGGCCGCCGACCCGGGCGGCCCGCCGGTCGCCCTGGCGGACCTGCCGCCGACCGCGCGGGAGTACAGCCTCGGGGACGCGGCCGGGCCGCTGCGGGTTACCGTCTACGCCGCCAACGGCCGTGCCGGCTCGTCGCCGCCGGCCGTCGGCACCCGTTCCCTAAGCGGGAAGAAAACGCCAGGTCCGGCGTGGCCGTTGGCGACCGCGACGCCCAGAATCTGGGTACCGTGGTACACCGGCGGATTCACCGCTGCGCCGGCACCGTTAGCTTCGCGCCCGGGGCGTGGCGGAAGGCGTCGGCGAGGCGGAATAGATCCGGCAGGGCGGGTGTTGCCCTACCGCCCAGAGGAGATGAGTAATGGCAACGACAGACTACGACGCGCCGCGCACCGCCGCCGTCGAGGAAGACAGCCTGGAGGAGCTCCAGGCCCGACGTGCGGCTCCACGCTCCGGCGCGGTGGACGTGGACGAGGCCGAACTGGCGGAAGCCTTCGAGCTACCCGGCGCCGAGCAGCTCGACGACGAGCTGTCCGTCACGGTGATCCCGATGCAGGCCGACGAGTTCCGCTGCTCGCGCTGCTACCTGGTGCGTCACCGCAACCAGCGGGCGGTGGCCGAGATCGACGTGTGCCGCGACTGCGCCTGAACCCGAAAGGGTGGCCCGCTACTCGTTCGGGTGAGTAGCGGGCCATTCTTTCGGTCCGTGTCTACGGGTAGACGTACAGGGCCCAGTACGTCTGCGGGTCGTTGAGGTACCAGCAGAATATAGTCGATGGTCGATATGGACCACGCGTGGAGCCCGCCGCGGCGCACGGCTGCCGGAAAGTAGTCCGGCAAAAGCCGCAAATAGCCTAAACGCGGCAGTCGGGGCACCGCCCGGTCGGACATTTCCAATCTTTTCCGGTAGTCGCGCTGACCTGCGGTTTTGTGGCCGAGAAGGGCAGCCGGAGGGCCTTACCTCGCGATCGGCGTTGAACCGCGATCCGATGGGCGCCGTACTCGCAACCGACCGAGGCACCGCCGCCCAACGACGAGGAGTGATGATGGGATTGCGCGCGTATCGCAGGAGCCAGGGCAGCCAGGGCAACCGGCGCAAGGCGATCGGTGCCTTCGTCGTCGGTGGTGTCGTGATCGCTGCCGGGATCACCGGCGTACAGCTCGCCTCAGCCACCACCACCCCCAAGGCCGCCGGTGTCATCGTGGTGAACGGCGAGCAGTTCGACGTGTCCCAGTGCGCGCAGCTGGAGATCAACGGCGCCGAGGTGATCTGCGACGGCGAGGCTCTGGCTCCGGAAGAGGCCCAGGACGCCAACGCGGCGGCCCTGGCGTCGGCTCAGGCGCTTGAGGCTTCCTGCGACCAGTTCGCGGTGGACGTGCAGGCCGTCGAGGCCGAGCAGGATGCCGCGGACCAGCAGGCCGCCGAGGACGCCGAAGAGGCGCAGACCGCCGAGGAGGCTCGGGCGGAGCGCAAGCACCTCGCCAAGAAGTGGTCCGCGGCGATGGACGCCGCCGAAGCGGCGGACCAGGCAGCTGCGGACCAGCAGGCGGCGGACCAGGCCGCGGCCGATCAGGCGGCTGCGGACCAGGAAGCCGCTGCCGACCAGGAAGCCGCCGCGGCGGCGGTGGCCTCGGCCCAGGCGACGCTGTTGCAGGCATGCCTCGCGCTGGCCGACGCCAAGGTGGCGGCCGGCGTGGCCATCGACGTCGAGGACCAGCAGAACGCCGAAGAGGCGAACGGCGCGGACCAGAACGCCGAAGAGCAGGACGCCGAGACGCAGACGACGACACGGTGAGCTGAGCGAGAACGACGCCAGGCGCGATCCCGGAACCCGGGGTCGCGCCCGCGTCATTTCCAGGCGTCGGGGTAAGCGGCCGGGAACGCCACGATGATCTCCATGCCGCCCTCCGGGCGCGGGTGGGCCGAGATGGTGGCTCCGTGCGCGGTCGCGATGGCCTGCACGATGGACAGCCCGAGGCCGAGGCCGCCGTCGTGGCGGGTCCGGTCCGCGTCCAGGCGCTGGAACGGCTGGAACAGCCGGGAGACCTGGTCCGCCGGTACCACCGGGCCGGTGTTCGTCACCGTGAGCACCGCGGCGCCGGCCCTGGTCGTGGTCGCCACCTCAAGACGGCCGGCGGCCACGTTGTACCGCAGCGCGTTGTCGACGAGGTTGACCACGAGGCGTTCGATCAGGTGCGGATCGCCGAGAGTGCGGGCATCGTCCAGCCGGGTGGTGAGGCTCAGCCCACGCCGGCCAGCCTCGGTTTCCCGGGTGAGGAGCACCTCGGTGGCCACCTCGCTCAGTGCGACCGGCCGGCGGTGGTCGAGCCCGCGCTCCCCGCGGGCCAGCGTCAGCAACGCGTTGATCAGCCGCTCCTGTTGGTACGTGGCGTTGAGCACCCGTTCGTGGGCGGTGCGAAGCGTGTCGATGGTGGCGTCGGGGTCGGCCAGGGCGACCTGGACCACCGTGCGCTGCCGGGCGAGTGGGGTGCGCAGCTCGTGGGAGGCGTTGGCCACGAACCGGCGCTGGGACTGGAACGACGCTTCCAGGCGGGTGAGCAGGTCGTCGATGGTGTCGCCGAGTTCCTTCAGTTCGTCGTTGGGCCCTTGGAGGGCGAGCCGGCGATGGAGGTTGGTAGCGGAGATCCGGCGTGTCGAAGTGGTGATGGTGCGGACGGGGCGGAGGATCCTGCCGGCCACCAACCAGCCGAGCCCCAGGGACACCGCGGACATGGCGGCCAACGCGGCCGCCGACCGGGTGAGGAACGCGCCTTTCTTGGCGTTCGCGATCTCCGCGAGCAGGTCCTGCGCGGCCTGTACCTGTTGTGGAGTCAGCGTGGTGTTCGGGGGCGGGTTCAGGTCCGGCCGCGTGTTCGGGCTCTGGCCGTCGTCCGGCCTGAACGTGGTGATGCTGCCGTCCTGGCGGACTATGGTGATTTCCTCGGTGTTCTGGATGATGCCGACGTTCGCGTGTTGCAGCAGGACATAGGTGGTGGCCAGCAACCCGGTGCCGCTGAGCAGGAAAAGACCGCCATACAGCAGAGTCAGTCGTATCCGCACCGTGCGCCGGGGCAGATGCGGGCGAGGAATACGCATGCGTCTACTCAGATCCGGTAGCCGGACTTGGCCACGGTCTCGATGACGGGCGGATCACCGAGCTTGACCCGGAGCCGGCTCATCGTGATCTTGACGGCGTTGGTGAACGGGTCGGCGAACTCGTCCCACACCCGTTCCAGGAGCTCTTCGGCGGAGACCGTGCGGCCCTGCGCGGCCAGCAGCACCTCCAGCACCCCGAACTCCTTGGGGTGAGCTCCAACGGCCGTTCTCCCCGGTGCGCGCGGCGGCGCGCTGTGTCGAGCACGACGTCGCCGTGGCGGAGGACCGGCGGTACGGCGGGGTGCGCGCGCCGCGCGAGCGCGCCGATCCGCGCGACGAGCACCGGGAAGTCGAACGGCTTGGGTAGGTAGTCGTCGGCACCGAGGCCGAGCCCGTCGATGAGGTCGTCGTTCGACGCCGCGGCGGTGAGCATGAGGATGCGGCTGCGGCAGCCGTCCGCGACCAGCTTCTCGCAGATCGTGTCGCCGTGCACGCCGGGCAGGTCCCGGTCGAGCACGATCACGTCGTAGTCGTTGTCGACCGCGCGGGCGAGGCCGGCCCGGCCGTCCAGCGCGACGTCCACGGCCATCCGTTCCCGGCGCAGCCCGACGGCGACCGCCTCGGCCATCTCCGCGTCGTCCTCGATCACAAGTACCCGCACGCGCCAAGCATGCCCCGGCCCGGGTTTCGGCAGGGTTTCCTTGGCGGCTTCGTGGTGGTGAAACCCTGCCGAAACCGTCCCACCGATAGACCTTCCGGCATGACAACGAGATTTGGTCTGGCCGTGGTTATCCCCGCGCTGGTGCTCGCGGTGGCCGCCTGCGGCTCGGAGAAGGGCAGCGACATTCCGAGCGCGAACGGCGGGGGTGCGACGCCGACGGCGACGGCGAGCCTGTCCAGCAAGGAGCGGGAGGAGCGGACGCTCAAGTACGTCCAGTGCATGCGCGAGCAGGGCATCGACATGCCCGACCCGGGCGCGGGCGGGGGTATGGAGTTCACCGACGCCACCGCGGAAAAGATGAAGGCCGCGTCCGAGGCGTGCCGGCAGTACATGCCCGCCGAGGGCGAGCTGCAGCAGCAGGTGAGCGCGGAGGACCTGGAGCAGATGCGGAAGCTCGCCCAGTGCATGCGTGAAAAGGGCATCGACAAGTTCCCGGATCCGGGCCCCGACGGTTTGAGCCTCGCCGGCACCGGCCTCGACCCGCAGGACGCGACCTTCAAAGCGGCCGAGGAAGCGTGCAAGGACCTGCGTCCGAAGCGTCCGGGGTCGGGCTCGTGAGCGACGATACGGTCGGCGCCCGGCGCCGCCGCCGGGCGCGCACGCTGGTCGTGTCGGGTGTGGCCCTGCTGACGGTCGGCGGCGGGACCGCGGCGGCGTTCGGGTTCGGCGGTGCCACGGCCGACAAGCCGGCGGACAGCACCATGCCCCCGGGCACGGACAGGGTCACCCGGACGACGCTCACCGAGACCGCGGACCTGGATGGGACCCTGGGCTACGGCTCGGTGGCGTCCGTCAACGTCGAGGGCGGCGGCCGGATCACCTGGCTGCCGGCACCAGGTTCCACGGTGGAGCGTGGCAAGGCGACGTGCAAAGTGGACGAAAAACCGGTGGTGTTGCTGTACGGCGCGGTCCCCATGTACCGGACCCTCGCGCCGGGCGTCACCGGCAACGACGTCGAGCAGTTCGAGCGGAATCTCGTCGCGTTGGGCTACCAGGGCTTCACTGTGGACAAGGACTTCAGCTCGTCGACCGCCGCGGCCGTGAAGTCCTGGCAAGAGGATCTCGGCTTGACCCAGACCGGGACGGTCACGCCGGAGGCGGTGGTGTACGCACCCGGGCCGGTACGGGTCACCGAGCGCAAAGCGGAGGTGGGCGCCCCGGCCGGCGGCCCGGTGCTGACCTACACCGGCACCACCCGCCAGGTTTCGGTCGACGTGGAGCTGGCCAAGCGCGGCCTGGTCAAGACGGGAGCGGGCGTGACAGTGAAGCTGCCCGACGGGTCCACAGTGGCCGGTAAGGTGGCGAGCGTCGGTCGGGTCGCCGAGACCTCGACGGACAGCGACGGCAAGTCGGACACCGCCACCGTCGAGGTCATCGTCGCCATCGCCGACCAGAAAAAGCTCGGCTCGTTGGAGGAGAGTCCGGTCACCGTCACGTTTGTGGCCAGCCAGCGCAAGGACGTGCTGACAGTGCCGATTCTGGCGCTGCTCGCGCTCGCCGAGGGCGGGTACGGCGTACAGGTCGTCGAGGGGAGCAGCACCCGGATCGTGGCCGTCGAGATCGGGATGTTCGCCGGCGGTCGGGTGGAGGTCAGCGGCGACGGGATCACCGCTGACACCGTGGTGGGGGTGCCGAAGTGAGCGGGGCCGTGGTCGCGCTCGACGGGGCCAGCCGGGTCTACCCGGGCGGGGTCGTCGCGCTGCGCGGGGTGTCGCTGCGCATCGGGTACGGCGAACTGGTGGCCATCGTCGGCCCGTCCGGCTCGGGCAAGTCCACCATGCTGAACCTGATGGGCACGCTGGACCGGCCATCCGGCGGTGCGGTACGCATCGACGGGTACGACGTGGCGGAGCTGTCCGACCGCGAGGTCTCGGCGTTACGGGCGGCCCGGATCGGGTTCGTGTTCCAGCAGTTCCACCTGGCGCCCGGGGTCGGCGTGCTGGACAACGTCGCCGACGGGCTGCTGTACGCCGGCGTACCGGTACGCCAGCGGCGCCGTCGCGCGGCGGCGGCCCTGGAGCGGGTGGGGCTGGCGCACCGGCTGGACCACCTGCCGAACGAGCTGTCCGGCGGCGAACGGCAACGGGTGGCCATCGCCCGGGCGGTCGTCGGCGAACCGGCGCTGCTGCTGGCCGACGAGCCGACCGGGAACCTCGACACCGCCACGGGCGCCGCGGTGATGCTCCTGCTGCGGGAGCTCGCCGCGGCGGGTACCACCGTCGTGGTCATCACGCACGACCGGGACATCGCCGCGCAACTGCCGCGTCGGGTGGAGATGCGCGACGGCCAGATCGTCACCGACGCGCAGGTACTCGTCTCATGAGCGTCGTGACGGACGAGCGGCCCGCCCTGCGGGCCCGGCGGCTGCGGCCGGGCGACGTGCTGCGGGTCGGTAGCGCGGGATTGCGTACCCGGTCGACGCGGGTGTTCCTGTCCGCTCTGGGCATCGCGATCGGCATCGCCGCGATGGTGGCGGTGGTGGGCATCTCCACGTCCAGCCAGGCCGACCTGCAACGCACCCTGGACCGGCTGGGCACCAACCTGCTCACCGTCGGCCCCGGCAACAGCCTCTCCGGCGAGCAGGCGTACCTGCCCGACGAGGCGATCCCACTGATCAGCCGGATCCCACCGGTGACCTCGGTCAGCGCGACGGGAGCCGTGACCGACGCCAAGGTCTACCGTAGCGACCGTGTCCCCAGTGCACAGTCCGGCGGACTGGCGGTGCTGGCGGCCCGCACCGACCTGCCCGCCACCGTGGGGGCCCAGATGGCGGACGGAATCTGGCTCAACGAGGCCACCGCCCGCTACCCGGGTGTGGTGCTGGGCAGCACGGCGGCAGAGCGGTTGGGTATCGGCGCCGCGGGATCCGACGTGCAGATCTGGCTCGGTGGGCATTGGTTCAGCGTGGTGGGCATCCTGTACCCGGTGGAGCTGGCGTCCGAATTGGACACTGCGGCGCTGATCGGCTGGCCGGCGGCGCAGTCCGTGCTCGGCTTCGACGGACACCCCACCACCGTCTACACCCGCACCCGCGAGGACGCCGTGGAGGACGTCCGGGCGGTGCTCGCGGCCACGGCCAACCCGGAGCACCCCAACGAGGTCAAGGTGTCCCGGCCCTCCGACGCGCTCGCCGCGAAGCAGGCCACGGACCGGGCGTTCACCGGCCTGCTGCTCGGTTTGGGCGCGGTGGCCCTGCTGGTGGGCGGCGTCGGCGTGGCGAACACGATGGTGATTTCGGTGCTGGAACGCCGGGCCGAGATCGGCCTGCGCCGTTCGCTGGGCGCGACCCGGGGCCAGATCCGGCTGCAGTTCCTGGCCGAGGCGCTGCTGCTGTGCGTGCTCGGCGGCACCGGCGGTGTCCTGCTGGGCATCGCTGTCACCACCGTCTACTCGCGTACGCAGCAGTGGCCGACCGTCGTACCGGCCTGGGTCATGGCCGGTGGCTTCGCGGCCACGCTTCTCATCGGTGCGGTGGCCGGGCTCTATCCCGCCGTGCGGGCCTCGCGCTTGGCGCCGACCGAAGCGCTGGCCATCGCATGACGCGGTTCGACTTCCAGAAGGGAGGCTTGAGTGAATCGATCAACGGGAATCAGCTGGCGGCTGGTGGCGGTGGCGACGGTGCTGGCCGTGGCCGGGATGAGCGCGGCCTGCGGTGGTGGCACCGCCGATCCGCCGGTGACGGCCCAGTCTGGCGGTGCGACCCACGACGGCCACGGTCAGGGCGCGCCGCCGCCGCCGTCGCCGACGCCGCCGCGCGCCGGTGAACGGTTCGTGACACTCAAGATGCCGCAGCCGTACGCGCCGGTCGCGCCGAACGGAGGGACGGACGAGTACCGTTGCTTCCTGGTCGATCCGGGACTGTCCACCCAGGCGTACCTGACGGGCAGCCAGTTCCTGCCGCAGAACGCCGACATCGTGCACCACGCGATCTTCTTCCAGATCCCTCCGGCGGGCGCGGCCGAGGCGCGCGAGCTTGACGAGGGTACGCCCGGCGAAGGCTGGCAGTGCTTCGGCGACTCCGGCGTGAACGGCGACGCGTGGGTGGCCCACTGGGCGCCGGGGGCGGACGAGGTGCTGTTGGACGAGGGCCTGGGGTACGAGATGCCGGCCGGCAGCCAACTCGTCATGCAGGTGCACTACAACCTGCTCGCGACCGGCGGACAGTCCGGCGGCACCGACCAGTCGAGCATCCGGCTGCGGGTCGCCGACGGCAGCGTCCCGATGACCCCGTTGGACACCGTGCGGCTGCCCGCACCGGTCGAGCTGCCGTGCACCGCGCAGGAAAGCGGCCCGCTCTGCGACCGGGCAGCGGCGATCGACGACGTGACCCGCCGCTTCGGCGATGACGTGGGCTCCAACGCCGCGGCGCTGATCCGACGGTGTGGCAACGGAACGCCGGCACCCGGATCAACCCAACATTGCGACCACCCGATGGAGGGCGCCGCCACCATCTACGCCACGGCCGGACACATGCACCTGCTCGGCCGCGCCATCACGATCGAACTCAACCCCGGAACCACCGGCGCCCAAACCCTGCTGGACGTGCCGCAGTACAACTTCGACGACCAGGCCATCCGGCCGCTGGCCACCCCGGTAAAGATCAAGAAGGGCGACGTGCTCCGGGTCACCTGCACCCACGACGCCGGCCTGCGCAAGATGCTCCCCCAACTCCAATCGCTGCCACCCCGCTACGTCGTCTGGGGCGACGGCACCGCCGACGAAATGTGCCTCGGACTACTCATCGGCACCCAGTAGAGATCGGCGCCGGTATGGTGCACCGATGAGCCGTACCGTATTGGTCACTGGAGCATCGTCCGGTATCGGTCGTGCGACGGCGGCCGCGCTGGCCGGACGTGGCTACCAGGTCCTGGGCACCAGCCGTGACCCGCGGTCCCTGCCCGCGGAGCACCGGGTGGCCAATGTGGAGTACCTCGCGCTGGATCTGGCTTCGCCAGAGTCCATCGACGCCCTGGGCGACCGGCTCACGGGCGTCGACATCCTGGTCAACAACGCGGGCGAGAGCCAGTCCGGCCCGTTCGAGGAGTTGCCAGCGGACGCCTTACACCGGCTGTTCCAGGTCAACGTCCTCGGGCCGGTCCGGCTGGCTCAGCTTGCGCTGCCCGGCATGCGGGAGCGCGGGTACGGGCGGGTGGTCATGGTGGGCTCGATGCTCGCCTCGTTCCCGCTGGCCTACCGATCCTCGTACGTCGCGACGAAGGCGGCGCTCAAGGGCTTCAGTAACGGCGCCCGCCACGAGTTCTCCCCTTTCGGGGTCTGGCTGACCACGGTCGAGCCCGGTTCGATCAACACCGGCATCAGTGAGCGCCGCACCAAGTACATCGCCGCCGACTCCCCGCATCGCCACGACTTCGAGACGATGCTGGCCGCTCTCGACCGCAACGAGCGCGCTGGCGTGAGCCCGGAACGGGTCGCCGCGACCATCGTGAAAGCGATCGAGGCGGCCCGCCCCAAGCCGCGGTACGCGGTGGGCAGCAACGCGCCGCTCGTCTTCGCCCTGCGCCGGGTGCTGCCGGCGACGCTCATCGAGCGGTTCGTCCACCGCAAGCACAACCTGGCCCGCTGATGAGCGACCTCATGTCCGCGTTCTTCACCCTGCACCACGGCCTGCCCCGGCAGGGGGCCGGCTCTGACGCCACCACCCGCCGGCTGCTGGAGTTGGCCGGTCCGCTACCGGCCCGCCCTCGGGCACTGGACCTCGGCTGCGGCCCGGGCCGGTCCGCCCTGCTGCTGGCCGCCGAGGCGGGCGCTCACGTCACCGCCGTCGACCTGCACCAGCCGTTCCTGGAAGAGTTGACGGCCGCGGCGATCCGGCGTGGCCTCACCGACTCGATCGATCTCATCAACGCGTCCATGGCCGACCTGCCGTTCCCGGACGGTGGATTCGATGTCATCTGGTCCGAGGGGGCGGCGTACATCATCGGCTTCGATGCCGCCCTGCGGGACTGGAAACGGTTGCTGACGCCCGGTGGCGTGCTGGTCGTCACCGAATGCGAATGGTCCACCGACACACCGTCCGCCGAGGCATCCGCGTTCTGGGCCGAGGCGTCAATGCGGGACACCGCGGGCAACAGCGTGGCGGCCGCGCCGCGGGATACACGGTCGTCGCCGTCCTGCCGCTGCCGGACTCGGACTGGTTCGACGACTACTACACCCCGCTGGGTGCCCGGCTCGACGTCACGGACACCAGCGACCCGGCGATGGCCGAGGCGGTCGCCGCGAGCCGCGCGGAGATCGAGCTGCGGCGCCGACACGGCGCGGACTACCAATACACCGGGTACGTGCTGCGCCTCGACGAGGACGAAAGCCTCCGGCGATAGCGGCATAGGCTGGCCGGGTGCTCGCGCATCCGGGACTTCGCTTCGCCTCCCACACCGTCCATGTGCCGCTGGACCACCGCCGACCGGGCGAGGACACGATCGAGGTCTTCGCCCGGTCGGTGGTGGCGGCGGACCGGGCGGGCGACGACCTGCCGTGGCTGCTGTACCTGGAGGGCGGTCCAGGCGGGAAGGCACCCCGGCCGCTGCGTGCGGAGGGGTGGCTCGCGCACGCGGTGAAGAGCCACCGCGTGCTCCTGCTCGACCAGCGGGGGACGGGACGCAGCACGCCGATCACCGCCCGGACGGCGCGGGGCATGGCGGCCGAGGATCTGGCGGCGTATCTCAAGCTGTTCCGCGCGGACAGCATCGTCGCCGACGCGGAGGTCCTCCGGGAGCGCGTCGCCGGCGGCGCCACGTGGGACACGCTCGGCCAGAGCTACGGCGGCTTCGTCACCATGACGTACCTGTCCGTGGCGCCGGAGGGCCTGCGCACCTGCTACATCACCGGTGGACTACCGGGCCTGACCGCGACCGCCGACGAGGTGTACGCCCGCACGTACCCGCGCGTCGCCGCCAAGAACGCCGAGTTCTACCGCGCCTTTCCACAAGACGCCGTCGCGGTCCGCCGGATGGCGGATCACCTGTCCGGTACGGACGTGCGCCTGCCCGACGGTGACCGGCTCACGGTCGGCCGGCTGCGCCTGCTCGGCAACCTGTTCGGCATGAGCTACGGCTACGCCCAGGTGCACTGGCTCCTCGACGAGGCGTGGCACGGCACGGAGCTGTCGGACGCCTTCCGGTACGAGGTCATGAGGCTGACCGGCCACGTCGACCAACCGCTGTTCGCGCTGCAGGAATTCACCTACGGCCAGGGCGGCGCGCCGTCGGCCTGGGCGGCCGCCCGCGCGCTGAACCACCATCCGGACTTCGCACCGGACGCCGATCCGCTGCTGTTCACCGGCGAGATGATGTATCCGTGGATGTTCGAGCAGATCGCCGCGCTCAAACCGTTCGCCGCCGCCGCGGACATCCTCGCCGGCGCCAGCGACTGGCCAGCGCTGTATGACCGCACCCGACTGGCGGTCAACGAGGTTCCGGTCTGCGCAGCCGTCTACGCCGACGACATGTACGTGGACGCGGGCCTCTCGCTGCAGACCGCGGCGTCGGTCGGCAACGTGCGTACCTGGGTGACGAATGAGCACGAGCATGACGGATTGCGGACGTCCGGCGAGGGCGTGCTGAGCCACCTGATGGGCATGGCCGCCGAAGGTTGACAGATATCGATCAGGGTTCTACGGTTTTCCCCACGACGCACCGGGCGACCGCGTCGCATGTGACACCCGTTCGTGATGTCGACGACCGAGGGTTCCATGTCCATGTCGCCCGAGATCCGCGGCCCTTGCGCCGCTTCTCTCACCTTGCATTTCGGGCGCTGGCCTTGGCCCCAAGCCTGAGGATGTGCGATGAGAAGACGGAATCTGCTGGCCCTTGCCGGCCTCGTGCCGCTGGCCGCCGCATGCGGAAACGACGGCGACGGCTCCTCGGAAAACCTACAACTGCAGTTCATGTACTGGGGCTCGACCTTCGAGCAAAAGGCCGTGGAGAAGATGCTCAAGGCATTTGAGCAGAGCAACAAGGGTACGAAGGTCAAGCCGCTGTTCACCCCGGACGAGTACGACGTCAAACTCAACACGCTGGTGGCCAGCGGAGGCGTGCCGGACGTCGGCTACGTCCCGATGGCGATGTCGTACCGGCTGGCCGAGCAGGGCAAGCTGGTCAACCTCTTCTCCTATCTCGACAAGTACCCGCAGCTGGCCAGCTACCTGCCGGACGCCTACCTGTGGTACGGCAAGGACCAGCTGCACGGGGTCGCGACCGCCAACGAGATCGAGCTGTTGTGGTACAGCAAGGCCGCGATCGCCGAGGCGGGCATCTCCGCGCCGCCGGCCCAGGCGTCCGGCGCGTGGTCGTGGGACCAGCTCGTGCAGAACGCCTACCAGCTCACCGTCGACCAGAACGGCAAGCACCCCGACGAGTCCGGCTTCAACGCCAAGCAGGTCAGGCAGTTCGGCATTTCGATCAGCATCACCTACGCCGCGGCCTGGTACGGCTTTCTGCGCAGCAACGGCGCCGACTTCGCCGACCCCAGTGGCACCAAGTGCCTGCTCGATACGCCCGAGGCGATCGAAGTGTTCCAGAACCTCCAAGACCTGATCTACAAGCATCGGGTGGCTCCCGGCCCGGGGCAGCTCGCCGCCACCGGCGACGACGTGCCGGGCACCAACATCCTGTTGAAAACCAAGCGGGTGGCCATGATCGTCGACGGCCACTGGAGCCTGCTGGACATGAACGAGAGCAAAGTGGACTACGGCATCGGGGTGCTGCCCAAGTACGGCGAGCCGTTCACCACCAGCCAGGTCGCCGGCGCCTCGGCCGTCTTCGCGGGCAGCAAGCACGTGGAGGAGGCGATCGAGCTGTTCGCCTTCCACATCGACCCGCGCTACGTCGACCTCTACAAGCAGGGCCTGTGGATGCCGCAGGAGCGCAAATACTACGAGGATCAGGCGGCCATCGACTCGTGGACCAAGAACGACTCCCACCCGTCCGAGTTCCGTACGGCCGTGGTGGATTACGCGCGGGATCATGGCGTACCGGATCTGCGTGGCCGGCTGAAGAACCTGTCCGCCATCAACAGCGACGTGCTGACCCCGGCGTTGCAGGAGATCGAGACCAACAAGCGGCCGGCCGCCGTGGTGCTCAAGGAAATCGCGCCAAAGGTCACCAGCAGGATGCAGGGCTGGCAGCACACGCAGGGGCTCTGACGCGGTGGCGGCTCTGTCCGGCCAGCGGCGCTTGGAACGGCGGTGGGGCCTGCTCATGGCCGTGCCGGCGATCCTCGGCTTCGTCATCTTCACCGCCGGGCCGATGGTCGCCTCGCTCGGTCTCAGCCTGACCGACTGGCAGGTCGGCGGCACCCCCTCGTTCATCGGGACCGAGAACTACACGGCGCTGGCCGACGACGAGCTGTTCTGGAAGTCGTTGAGCGCCACCACCTACTACACGCTCGGCGCCGTCCCGCTTTCCCTGATCGTCGCGTTCGTCGTGGCCATGCTGCTCAACCAGCGGGTGCGCGGCCTACCCGTCTGGCGGACGATCTTCTACCTGCCCACCCTCGTGCCCGCGATCGCCAACGTGGTCCTCTGGATCTGGATTTTCAACCCGGACTTCGGCCTGCTCAACTCGTTGTTGCGGCAGGGCGGCCTGCCGGCCGGCATGTGGATCTACGACGAGGACATGGCCGTCCCATCGCTGATCATCATGAGCACGTGGGCCTTCGGCAACACGATGGTGATTTTCCTGGCCGGGTTGCAGGGCGTGCCGCAGCACCTGTACGAGGCGGTGTCGGTGGACGGGGGCGGGCCGTGGCACCGCTTTCGGCATGTGACCGTGCCGATGATGACTCCCACCATCTTCTACAACCTCGTCGTCGGGGTCATCGGCACCTTCCAGGTATTCAACCAGGCATACGTCATGACCGAAGGAGGTCCCAACAACGCCACCCTGTTCTACGTCTACTACCTGTTCCGCAAGGCGTTCCGGGAAAGCGAGATGGGCTACGCCAGCGCGCTGGCATGGGTGCTCTTCATGATCATAATGGTCGTGACCTTCCTGCTGTTCCGCAACGCCCGGCGCTGGGTCTACTACGAGATGGCGGGCGGGCGATGAGGACCAGGATCCTGCTCTACCTCGCACTGGCGGCCGGCGCGGTGCCTACCCTGCTGCCGTTCGTGTGGCTGGTGCGCAGCGCGTTGATGCAGGACACCCAGATGTTCATCGCACCGCCACAGTGGATTCCCGACCCGTTCCAGTGGTCCAACTTCACCGAGGCGCTGACCGCCCAACCGTTCGGCCGCTACTTCCTCAACACGGTGGTCATCGCGGTCATCAGCGTCCTCGGCACCGTACTGACCTGTTCGATCGCCGCGTTCAGCTTTTCCCGGCTGCGCTGGCGGGGCCGCAACGTGGTCTTCGCCGTGCTGCTCAGCAGCGTCATGCTGCCGTACGCGGTGACGCTGATCCCCACCTTCGTCATGTGGCAGGAGTTGGGCGCGCTGAACACGATCGCCCCGCTGACGGTGCCCAGCTGGTTCGCCGGAGCGGGCGGGGGCGTGCTCAACGTCTTCCTGCTGCGGCAGTTCTTCCTGACCATCCCGTTCGAGCTGGACGAGGCGGCCTACATCGACGGCGCCTCCCCGTGGCGGGTGTTCTGGATGGTCGTCATGCCGCTGTCCAAACCCGCCATCGTCGTCGTCACCATCTTCACGTTCATCGGCACCTGGAACGACTTCCTCGGACCGCTGCTCTACCTCAACGACGAGGAGAAGTACACGCTGTCCATCGGCCTGGCGTCGTTTCAGAGCATCTACATCACCCAGTGGGGCTACCTGATGGCCGCCTCCGCCGCCGTCATCGCCCCGATCATCGCGCTCTTCTTCTTCCTGCAGCGCTACTTCATCGAAGGGGTCACCCTCACCGGCATCAAGAACTGAGGTCCGACATGAAACGCGCCATCACCCCCGCAGCGGTACTCGCGCTGCTCGCCTCGCTCATTCTGATCGCGACACCGGCACACGCCGTCGGTGCGGCCACTGTGGTCGACCGATTCGGCCGGACCGTCAACGACTACGGCGTGAAGCTCGTCGACTGGGAAGGCTATCTGGCCAACCCGTACATCGAACTGACCGTGCGGCCGCCGGCGAGCGGCCCGTTCCCGGTGACCATCGACCTCAAGGCCGAGGGCACCTCCCGGCTGATGATGGACCTACCCAGCCAGCTCACCGCCACCGGCGCCACCAAACAACTCACCTTCGCCAACGCCTCCGAGCAGAAGACCTTCAAGCTGGCCATCCACTCCAAGCGTGCCCCGGGCGCGGACGAGCTCTACACGCTCCGGCTCAACATCCGGGCCGCGGACAACAGCACACTCGTCCAGACCATGCCCATCCGTGTCCAGCAGGACCAGAAGACCGCGCTCGAACCGACGATCCCCATCAACTTCGACTACCGGTACGACAACATCACCGGCTACTTCAACAACGCGGCCTTCCGGACCGCCGCCGAAGAGGCCGTGAAGGACTGGTTCCGGTTCTTCAGCCTGCAGCCGTTCGACACCGTCGCCTCCGGGGCCGAGCCCAACCACCTGCCCGGCAACGACTGGCAGAATACCGTCAACGTCACCAACAACGTGGCCTACAACGGCATGTACGTGTACTTCCGGGGTATCCAGACGCCGTACTCCACCGGCTATCCGGCCGCCAACGGCCGCTACAGCACCCGCAACGGGCAACAGCTACCCGGGCCGCTGCACCGCTCGACCGCGATGATCTTCGAGTACGACGAGGCGGGCAAGCAGCTGTTCACCTCGCTCGCCGACGAGGACTGGTACCGGACCGAGATCGCCGGCTCGGTGCTCGACGTTCACGGCCTGGTCATGCACGAGTACGGCCACGCCGTCGCCTACCACAGCGACTGGGCCGGCATGCGCAACTACGTGAACACCAGCGGCGCCAACGATTCGGAGGTCATCGCGTACCAGGGCCGCGCCGTTCCACTGGACAGCAGCTACCACATCCCCGGCACATCCCCGTACTGGGATCGCCTCAGCGGCCAGAGCGGCGGCTGGACCCACCTCTTCCCGACCCGCCGGTGGATGCTGACGAAGCTGGCTCTGCTGGTCGCCGAGAACGCCGGATGGCCGTTGAACCGCAACCTCACCCCGTTCCTGGCGCCCTCGATCGTGACCACCAGCCTGCCCAACGCGCCGACCGGCCAGGCGTATCAGCAGACCCTGGCCGCCAAGGGCGGCGTGCCCTTCTACGACTGGCGGGTCACCGGCGGCGCGCTGCCGGCCGGCCTGAGCCTCGACCGCTTCACCGGCACCATCAGCGGCACGCCGAGCACGGCCGGGACGTACTCGTTCACCGTGGAGCTGCGCGACTACGACAGCCTCAGCACCCCGGTGACACGTACCTTCCAGCTCACGGTCGGCGGCGGCGGCAACCCCGGCGGCGGAAACCTCGCCACGCAGGCGACCGCGTCGTGCTCGTTCACCTCGTCGTGGGAGAGCTGCGCGGCGATCAACACCGGCGGCGACCCGGCGAGCTCCAACACCGGCGCGCCCAACCAGGGCAACCGCTGGGGCACCTGGCCGCAGCAGGGGGAGCAGTGGGCCGAGCTCACCTGGTCCTCGGCGCAGACGCTCCGGCAGGCGCAGGTGTACTTCTTCGACGACAACCAGGGAATCGACCTGCCGGCGTCGTGGCGGTTGCAGTACTGGACCGGAAGCTCCTATGTGGACGTGCCAGGCGCGAGCGGGTATCCGGTCGTCGCCAACCAATACAACACGGTCAACTTCTCCGCGGTGAACACCACGCGCCTGCGCGTGCTGCTGCAAAGCGCACCGAACCTCTCCGTGGGCCTGCTGGAGGTGAAGGCGTTCAGCTGAGCGGTGAATCGGGGTGCCCTCTTCGCGGGGGCACCCCGATCCTTCGCCCCACCTCCGGCTCGTCGATCGAGCCGGGGAGGATGATTCGGTGGAGAAGATCGAGATCAGGCGGATCGGGTACCTCGATCCGGACGCGCAGGTGCTGATCAAGGCGGCCCTGGCCGACCTGCGCGAGCGCTACGAGGACGACGAGGCGGTCGGCCCGGGAGCACGGGCGGCGCCAGATGGCGCTGGAGACCGGCGGACGCCAGCCCGAGGCGATCGAGCTGTACCTGTCGGCGGGATACCGGCGGATCCCCGACTTCGGCCACTACCGGGACGAGCCGGACGTCCGCTCGTTCGGCAAGGATCTGGACTGACGCGGTAACGCTTTGGCCGGCTGCGACCAAGTACTGGTGTAGGCCAGTCAACGGCAGAGGAGGGCCAGGTGGGACCCGATGACCAAGTCGAACCAGCGGCCGAGGTGGCCCGCATCGGGGCTGATCCCGGCGCGTTCGAGACGTTCTACCGGGCATATGTGGAGGCCGTCCAGAATTTTGTCGCGCGTCGTGTCTCGGACCCGTACCTGGTCGCGGACCTGACCGCGGAGGTGTTTCTCGCGGCGATCGACGCGGCCGTCACCTACCGCCAAGCGCGGGGCACGCCGATCGCGTGGCTGTACGGCATCGCCCGACGGATCGTGGCTTCCGAGTACCGCCGCGGCGAGCGGGAGCATCGCGCCGTGGGCAGGCTGGCCGGGCGCCGCCTTGTCGATGACGACGACATCGCGCGGCTGGAGCAGCGCATCGACTCGCACCGGCAGGCGCGCCTGCTGTACCAGTCCCTGGATCTGCTGTCCGACGGCGAGCGGGCGGTGCTGGAACTCGTCGCCCTCGACGGACTGACGGTGGCGCAGGCCGCGCAGGCGCTGGGCATCGCCGGGGTTTCCGCCCGGGTACGGCTGCACCGGGCGCGCCGCCTTCTGCGCGGCCAACTCGAAGGTTCCACCGAGCGCTCTGGTGGACCCGCTGCCAACCCGACGCACTTTCTTGAGGTGAGGTCATGATCCAGAGTGTCGAAAGCCGTTTTGAAGACCGGCTCCTGGCCGAACTGAAGCAGGTCGTGGCGCAGCGGTCGCACAGTGCCGGATCGGCTCAACCCGCCGCGTCGCGTCCGCCGGTGCCACGCCGCAGGCTGGTCCTGGCCGGCGCGGTGGGCGCCATGGGCGTCGCGGCGACCGCGCTGGTCACCCTGACGCCGGGCGGCGGCGTGCCGGCGTACGCGATGAGCACCAGCGACGACGGCACGGTCGTGGTGACGGCGAACTATCTGGGTGATCCGGCCGAGGTGAACGCGGAGTTGCGCCGGGCGGGCGTGCCAGCTGTCGTGCTGCCCGCGGTGCCCGCCGCGCAGTGCCCGGCCGCGGACCGGGGCAGCAAGGTGCCCGGCCATGCCGGCGGCCAAGGCGCCACCATCCTGGTCACGAACATGGGCCTCGGCAAGCACGTCCAGGTGCGCTGGACCTTGGATAGCGTGCCGGACGGGACGCTGCTGGTCCTCTCCCCGCAGCTGGACGACGCCACCGGCGAGATGGTCATGACGATCGACCACTTCTACGAGCCCGGACCGCGGTGCATCGTCAAGGGGATCGCGGGGCTGGTACCGGTGCCCCGGGAATCCATCAACAACTACGAGCCCATCCCGCCGGGGCCGGCGCCGACGCAGCCGCCGCCGGCATTCGAGACCGCATCGCCTGGCGCCGTACCGGTCTCGCCGGGCGCACAGCGGGACGCCTTGACTCATTCCCCGGGTAGGCTCACCCGCCGTGCCGCTATCGTCGGGCAGGTCGAGGTGCTGGACGGCGGTACGTCGTCACAAGGCGTTGTAGACGGCGGCGATGAGGTCGTAGGCGCGCCGGTCGCCGGCGAGCCAGTCGCGGCGCAGGTTGGGGATGATGGCGATCGCGACCTGGTTGTCGACGTCGCCGAGGCCGACCGCGCCGCCGGCGCCCGGGTGCCCGAAAGCCGTCCGCCGGGCGGGCTCGGGCAGGATGAAATTCTGCGAGGGCAGCATGTAGCCGAGCCCGAAGGCGCTCTCCAGCAGCAGCACCTGGTCGCTGCCGCGCACCCGCTCCTGGATGGCGTCGCCGAGCAGTCCGGGTGCCAGCAGCGCACCGGCCGCCAGGTCGCGGTAGAACCGCGCCAGCGCACGAGCGGTCGTCACCAGGCCGGTCGCCGGCCACCCGCCGGCCAGTACCTCCGGTTTGTTGTAGGACCCGGTGGGATTGGCGGAGGCGCGCATCAACGGCGAGGCGGGGTCCCGATACGCCTGCGCCATCCGGGCGACGGTGGCCGCGTCGATCGGCCCGGCCTCCGCCGACCACGCCATCTCCTCGGCCGGCGGGGACGCGACGCGTGCCGTCCGCTCCGCGTCCGCCCCGGATACCCCGATCCACAGCTCGGGACCGAGGTGACGGCGCGCATACTGGCCCACCGTCGCGCCGGTGTGCCTGCGGACGAACTCGCCGGCCAGCCATCCGAACGTGAGGGCGTGGTAGCCGTGCCCGGTACCGGGTTCCCATGCCGGATACTGCGGCGCCAGCAACGCCGCCATCGCCGCGGGATCGGCGGCCTCCGCCACGGTGACCGGCCGGTCGAACGCCGGCACCCCGGCCCGGTGGGTCAGCAGGTCGGCCAGGGTGGTGGCCTCCTTGCCCGCGATCGCGTACTCCGGCCACCAGGCCGCCACCGGTGCGTCCCAGCCGGTGCCCGTCTCCTGGGCCACCCGCAGCGCCGCGGTCGCCGTGATCGCCTTCGTGCAGGAGAACGTCACGCCCGGCGTGTCGCGCTCCCACGCCCGCCCGGTCCGCGCGTCCGCCAGCCCGCCCCACAGATCGACCACCGCGCGGCCACCCACGAAGGCCGCCACCGCGGCGCCGAGGTTCCGCCCGTCGGCGAAGGTGGCTTCGAAGACCTCGCGCACTTCCCGGAACGCCGTGTCGGCCCAGCCGTCAACGCAGCCACCCATGCCTAAATTAGAACACGTTCCACTTCAAGGGCCAGGTTGGTTTCTGGGCCGCATACCTCACAGTCATAAATATGCCGCTCAGGTATGGGGTCCAAAACTAGTCTCTGGTCTATAGAGATCTCGCCGCCCGCCGGGGTCGATTGTGGACTGCGGAGGGTGCGGCCGCGGGAGCGACGGCCTGGGCCGCGACGGGCGTCGCGGTAGCTCAGAACTCGATCTTGAACCTTGTTGGCGTCGATGATCGGGGTGGCCGCGTGGACGTATCCGGCATGTCCGGCCGCGAGGTCCCGGGCTATCCGTGACCCACATCCTTCACGTTCATGCGGGTGTGAGGTCGGCCGGCTGTGGCGAGCGGTTGAGCCGGGGGAGCGACCCTGCTCTAGTCGGCGTCCGCGGACAGTTGGTCGAAGCGCAGCCCGCTGGAGCTTTCGCCGCGGCCGGTGGCGCGGCGACGGCTCATCCAGACGACGGTGCGGCCGTCGCCCGCGCGGGCGCGTTCTGCCCGCCGGTGCAGGGTCACGCCGGTCCGGCCGAGCCGTTCGGCGTGAATCTCGGTGCCGGGGGTCAGCAGCCGGCCGGTGGGCGTGGGCCCGCGCAGGCGCAGGACCGGGCGGGCGGCGCCGGACGCGGCGGTCGGGTGGGGGAGCAGCGGCAGCCAGTTCGCCGGAACGCCGGTGGCGAGCTGGTAGTGCAGCGAGGGCGCGTGCGGGGAACCGTCCGCGATCGGTGTCTGCGGGGTGGCCCGGTGCAGCGCCTCGGCGCGTTCGGCCGCGCGGCCGTCCGGTCCGGGCACGCGTCGCTCGACCGCCCAGGCGACGTTGGCCATCTCGTCGCGGGCCAGCAGCACCTCCTCCACCGGCTCGCCTTCCAGGCCGGGTGCCGCGCCGGGCACGAGGATCAGCAGCGGCACCGCGCCGCCCGGGGTACCGCCGGCGCCGACGGTCGGCTGGAACAGGCGGAACGGGGCGCGGCCGGCGGTGCGGTCCGCGTCGGCGGCGGTGGGGATCGGGATTGTCTCGCCGAAGGTGTTGCGGACGGTGAGGCCGCGCACGGACGCCACCGAGCCGGCGTCCACTTCCACCGGTACGAGGAAGAAGTCGTTGCCGTAGGCGACGGCGAACTCGGTGAGCAGCAGCCGGCCGAGGTCCTCGGGCGCGGCCGAGACGGCGTCGAGGTTGACCTCGCCCGCCTCGAACTCCCAGAAGCGGGAGGCCGGCAGTCCAGTGAGGACCAGGCCGGCCGGCAGCGTCGAGGAGGTCACCTCGTCCGGCGCGGCGTCGCGGTTGGCGCCGAGGGTCGCACCCTGGTGCAGCTCGAACGACCACCAGTCCAGCCGGCCGCCGTCGTGGTCGTTGGCGACGAGCACGCGCTCGTCGGCCGACGTGGCGCCCGCCGCGGCCACGGACAGCTCGTACTCCAGCCGGTCCGGCCGCCACGCCGGTGGCGTGCCTCCGGCGGGGACGGCGCGGGTGGCGTACCAGTCCAGCCAGCCGGTCGCGGCGGTCGCGGCGGCGGCGAGCGCGGCCTGGTCGCGGCGGTCCAGGCCGGGCAGCGCGGTGGTGACGTCGCCGGCCTTGTGGGCGGCGGCGAGCGCGGCGTGCAGCTTGTGGCCGTCGGGTACCTGGCGGCGCAGCAACTCGGCGCGGCGGCCTACCGCCGGATCGGCGTACGCGGGTGGCGGGTCGATGGCGTGGGCCGCGAGCAGGCCGGTGCGCACCTGTACGGCGAGCGGGCCGAGCAGCGCGAGCAGCCGGGCGCCGGCGACCGCGGCGGCGCGCTGGTCGCCGGGGGGTGCGGGCGGCTCGGCCTCGACCACCGCCTCCAGGGGCAGCGTGCGGTCGAGCGGGCTGCCGGCGATGCCGTCCGGTACGCCTGGCCGGTAGCGGCTCAGGTGCGCGATCTCGACGGTGAGGTCGACCCGGACCGGCGATCCGGTGTCCTCGCCGGTCAGCTCCCCGACCTGCCACTGGCGGGCGAGCATCCACAGTGGATCGGCCACGCGCCCGGCGAGGCCGGGCATCGCCGGGTCGCGCGGTACCGGTTCCAGCCGCTGCCAGCTGGTGATCGACGCCATGGCGGCTCCCTACGGGTGGGGCGGTACGGGCGGCGGGGCCAGCGGCAGGGTGGTCGCGACGGTGTCGCCGTGCGGATCGCCGCCGGTGTTGCGGGCGAGCAGGACGGCGGGGAACCAGTGGCCGGTGGGCGGGGCGCCGGCGGGCCCGACGCCGGCGTCGACGGCCCGCAGCCGGGCGAGCTCCAGGGTGTCGAGCACCACGTGTTCCAGCTCCTCGTCGTCCCAGCGGCGGGCGGGGTCGGCGGCGCACGCCAGCAGCAGCGCCTGCGGTGCGCGGGCGCCCGGGGCGTCGGCGTGGAAGACCACCCGGTGTCGTGCGTCGCGGCGGGTACGACCTCGACCCACTCGTCGACGTACAGGCCGGCGAACCGGGCGGCGGGATCGACCGGGCGGCCCGCCAGGACCAGCGCGATCGCGCCCGCCCCAGCCGCTGGCCGGGCGGGTCCGGCAGCGCCGCCCACCAGTCGCCGGGACGGGTGGGCAACTGGGCGACCGCGAGGCCGGCGCCGTCGCTCCCGGTGGCCTCGGCGAGCAGGCGCAGGTCGGCGAGGCGGGCGGCGCCGGCGCGCACGTACGCGACCTGTTCGAGCCAGTCGGCGACGGCCGGTTCCGGGGCGTCGCCGGCGCGGGCGGCGAGCCCGTCGGCGAGCGCGTCCGGGTCCGGCACGGTGAGCTCCGGCACGACGGTGAACGCGGGGCCGAACAGCGCGGCCAGCGCGCTGGCCGGGTCGGCGGCCTCCTGCGCCGCGGCCGCCCGGCCGGTCGCCGCGGCGGCGACCTGGCGGGCCTGCACGGCGAGCCCCGCCAGGTCCTCGACGCCGCTGCCGGCGGGACTGGCCGGGGCGGCGCCGTCGAGCCCGAACCCGGCAAGGCCGCGCAGCACGTCGCGGACCGCGTCCGCGTCGCCCGCGGCCGGCAGGCCGGTGGCGGCCACGCCGGGCGCCGGGTCCAGGTGGGTGGGCAGGTCGAGCAGGTTGTCCACGGTGTCGAACGTCGCCGCCGGCAGCTGGGGGTACGCGCCGGCGAGGACCGCGTGGCCGGCGCCCGGGTCGTCCAGCTGGAACGGGGAGCGCAGCGCGGCGATGGCGGTGTCGAGCGCGCCGGCGGCGGCGATGGCCGGGCCGGCCAGGTCACCGGTCTGGTGGCCGGCGTCGGGGCGGAGGCCAGCGGGGCCGGCAAGGTCGCCGGCCGCGGCGGGCCGGCCGTGGGCGAGCAGTTCCCGGGCGGCGCGGGCGACCTCGAGCACCTCGCCGATGGTGTAGCTGCCGGCCGGCCAGCCCGGGTCGCGTTCCAGGTCGAGGCGCACGGCGCCGCCGGCCGCGGCGGCCGGCGCGCTGGCCGCGGCGTGCAGCGCGAGCAGCCGCTCGAACTCCCCGCGGGCGCCGGCCGGGGCGTCCACCGCGTCGCTGCCGACCGGCTGCGCGGCGAGCTGGACCAGGTCGAGCGCGCACAGCCCGAGCGCGGCGAGCGTGAAGGTTTCCGCGGCGAGCTGGGCGCCGCCCGGTTCGTGCCAGCTCGCCCGCCAGCGGGCCTGGCCGGGGTCGGGCAACAGCATGGCGGCCCACGCGTCCAGCCGCGGCATCGCCTGGGCGCGCGGCTGGCCGCCGCCCCACCGCGCGACCGCCGCAGCGACGTTCTTGTCGGCCGGGTCGGGCAGCGTGACCAGCAGCCGGTGGGTGACGCCGATGCCGGCGGTGGGGGTGCGGATGACCGCTGGCTCGGCGGGCGGCACCTCCCCGCCGGCGAGGACGTCCAGCGCGCCGCCGGCGGCGGTCGCGTTGCCGTGGACGGCCTGGTGGACGGCCTCGGCGACGCCGAGGTCGCCGAGCGCGTCGACGGCGTCGCGCAGCTCGGCGAGCACCTCCAGCAGGCGTGCCTGGTCGGCGCTGCCCGCGGCGGGCAGCGCGACGTCGGCGCCGGCGGGTTGCCGCCCCACGGGATCGTGGACGCGGCGCGCAGCAGCGCGAGCCCGTCGACGACGACCGGGGCGGCGATCGCGTCCACGCTGGTGCCGGCGGGGACCGGGGTGCGTTTGCCGGCGGCGAGCGGCGCGAGCTGGCGCAGCGCCGGCAGGTAGCGGGCGAGCCCGAGCGCGGGCCGCTCGTGCAGGGCCCGTTCCAGCCGGTACCCGAGCAGCGCGCCGAGCTGGTGGCCGCCGTGGACGCCGGCGGCCAGTTCCACGGCCAGGCGCACCCGTCGCGAGGTGAGGTCGAGCGCGAGGCGCTGGCCGAGCGGCGCGCCGGCGTGCGTCAGGTACCCCGAGCGCAGCACCGCCGCGGTCGCGGCCTGGCCGACCGAGGGCGCGTGCAGGTACCCCTCGGACGCCGGCCGGGTGCGGGCCCGCAGGTCGGTGACGGCGCCGTACCCGCCGAGCTGGACGCCGGCCGGCCGGGCCCGCCGCATGGCGCGCAGGCGGTCGGTGGCGATCGCGGTCAGCCAGGCGTCGAGGCGGTGGCTGGCCACGTCCAGGGTCTCGCCGAGCGCCCGGGCCAGGACGTCCGCCGGGCGGGTCGCCAACCACCGCAGCGCCGCGCGCAGTTCGGCGAGCTCGACCACGCGCCGCCCGCCGGCGCCGTACGCGGCCAGCTGGTCGCCCTTCTCAGCCCGCCGCAGCAGCTCGCCCAGGACCTTCTGGACCGGCGGCTCACCCGGCCACTGCGGGTCGTTGCGGGGCAGGCGGGCGCGGTCCAGGTGGCGCCACGCGGTCGGCGTCGACGCGGGCGTGACCGGGTCGGGATCGCGCAGGTCGGCGAGGTCGACCAGCTCCGGCTCGGTCCACGGGGGCAGGTCGGCGCGGCCGCCGTCGGGCGGGCACACCGCGAGCGCGGCGTCCGCCCACGCCTGCAGGGTGGCGTGCCGCGCGAGCCGGTTGAGCAGCGGAGCGTCCGCCGGGAGCGTCCACGCGTGCAGGTCGCCGGGGCCGGCCTTGGCGGCGAACGCGAGGGCGCTGGCCGAGTCGGGCGCCGAGGTGCCGTCGCCGGCCAGCGCCCAGGGGAAGGTGACCGCCTGCGCCTCGAACGCGGCCCGGCCGAGGCGCGGCTTGCCGGCGGGGTTGCCGGCGCCGGGTGCGGCCGGGTCGAGCAGCCCCCAGGTCTCCGGCAACGGCCGGCTCGCCTGCCACAGGTCCTGGGCGTACCCGGTGAGGTCGAGGGTGCGGCCGGCGGCGAGCCACATGTTCGCGAGCAGCTGCGCACCGAGCAGGCCGCGCACGCGTACGTGTCCGGACACCGCGTCCGTGGCGAGCAGGTCGAGCAGGTCGTCGGTCGGGTCGGCGGCGCGCCCGACGCGCGGGACCGCCACGACACCGGCCCGCCAGGCGCCGCGCGCGCGTTCGGCGAGGTTGACCAGGCCGGTCGCGGTCGCGGTGCTGACCGCGGGGCTGCGGCCGGCCGCGGCGGCGGCGATCCCGGCGGCGATGACCGGTCCGGTGCCCGCGAACGGCATCCCCACCGTGTACGGGCCGTGCCAGCCGCCGGTGGGTGTCCCGCCGGCGTCCAGCGCGAGCCCGACCGCGTAGCGGGCCAGTTGCTGCCCGCCGTCCTCCACGACGGTGTGCACGACCAGGTCGGTGGCGCGCCCGTCGCCGTCGAGGTCGGCGAGCGCGACGCCGGCGCCGAGCAGCGTCTGTCCACCGTGGAGCGCGGCCGGTACGGCCTGCGGCGGGTTCCAGCGCTGTACGCCGCCGCCGTCGTCCAGGCTGTTGCCGACCCGGTAGGCCAGCTCCGGGCCGGCGGCGGTGGCGCGCACGTACGCCAGGACCAGATCGGTGCCGCCGCCGAGGTCGCCGGCGGCGGCGCCGGTCAGCCGCATGCCGGCACCGCTGCCGGGCACCTCGACCGGGGCCGACCAGCGCCCGCCGCCGCCGTCGGGGCGAGGTCGGTGACCACGCGTACGACCGTGCTCGGCGCGGGGAACGGCAGGACGGCTTGCTCCTGGGTGACCGTCACGAGCGAGGGACGGCCCTTCAGGGACGCGACCGCCACGCCGGCGGCGCCGCCGATCAGGGTCCGGCCCGGGGCCGGCGGCGGCAGCGGGTGCGGGCCGGTCCACAGGCCCGGTACGCCGTCCTCGTCCAGCCGCTGGCCGACCTGGTACACCGCGTCCCCGGCCCGGCGGGTGGTGAGCACGACCAGTTCGGCGTGCCCGTCGCCGTCGAGGTCGCCGGCGCCCGCGGCGAGCCCGTCGGTGCCCGCGTCGATGGGCAGCGGCGCGGGCCCGACCCAGCCGCCGGTCCAGGCCCCGCGCGCGTCGAGGTCCCAGCTGACCAGCAGCCACGCCTCCGCGATGCCACCGGCGAGGTTGAGCGTCACCGCGAACAGTTCGGGCTGGTCCGGCCAGGGCCGCCAGCGGTCGCTCGGCAGCACCGGCAGGACGCCGTACGGCTGATCGCCGACGCGCAGCGCCGGCAGCGGCCCGCGGCCGCGGACCGTGTCGAGCACGAACCGCCGCCACCCGCCGAGGTCCGCGTCCGCCTCGATCCCCTCGACGCCGGAAAGGAACTGGCGCAGGAAGTAGCCCCAACTCGCCGGCCAGGTGACCGCCGCCATCGCGGCGACGTCCCGCTGGTCGGCGCCGGCCGCGTGCTCCAGGCGCCCGAGGACGAACCGGTCGGAGTCGCCGGGGTGGCGCGGGTCGCGGTCCGGCAGGCCGAGCGCGGCGGCGAGCAGGTCGGCGTCGGAGCCGTCGCCGCGCGCGGCCACGGGCCGGCCGGTCCAGGCGGCGGCGCTGCGACCGCTGGACGGGTCCGTACGGGCGAGCGCGCGCGCCGCCGGAGTGTTGTTGGTGGGTGTGCCCTGCGGGACCAGATCCAGCCCCACACCGCCGAGCCGCGGCGCGAACTGGTGCGCGTCGAGCAGGTCGCGCAGGTGCCCGGCGGCCTCGGCGGCGGTGTCGGTGGCACGCACCCCGAACGCGGTGACGTCGACCCGGTCGATGGCGGTGGGGGTGTCGGGCCGGACGACGACCGCCATGCCGGCGTCGATCGCGGCCGGCAGCTCCGTCAGCCAGGACTGCGGGCTCCCGGCCTCGTCGGTGGGTGGGCCGGCGACCAGCGGCCGGGGGATCAGCTCGCCGCGCGCCTCACCCAGCCGGGCGCCGCCACGCCAGACGCGTACCACCCAGCGGTCGGGCAGCGCGGCGGCCAGCACGGCGCGTTCGTCGCCGGGCTGGCGGACCGGCGGATCGGGCAGGTCCGGCTCGGCGCCGGCGGTGGGCGGCAGGTTCGCCGGGGTGAGCACGCGCGCGACCCAGGCGGCCCGGGCCGGGCCCAGGCGGCCGGTGAGCTGGCGCCAGGCCGCCAGGGACTGCTGCTCGGCGTCCGGCGCCGCGCCGGCCTCGACCGCCCAGCGCTGCCGCCAGTAGTGCCGCCCGAGCTGGACCTCCGCGGCGGTGAGCCGTGGGTCGTGGGCGTCGAGGTGTACGTCGTCCGGGTACACCCGCACCACCAGCTCGTCACCGGCCGCCCCGTCGGTGCGCGCGCGGATGCGGGTCTCCAGCCGGACCGGAAGCAGCAGCAGCGGCACCGCCGGATCCAGGCTCGCGGGCAGCGCGTCCAGCCCGGCCTCGTACGCGTGGCGGGTGGCGCCGGCGGCCGCCCGTGCCGCGCCGAGCTGGATGGTGAGCTGGCTGATGCGCCGTTGCACCGCCAGGATCGCGCGCGCGTTGGGCGGCACCTGGGTAAGCAGGCGGGCCAGCTCGTCCCGCGCGGCGCGCAGCGCCTCCTCCACCCGCTCGACCTCGCGGGCGGCGGCGCGGGACTGGTCGCGGCGGGCGGTGTGCTCGGCGTACGTGCTCATGGCGGCGGCTCCGGCAACAGCGCGGCGGCGTGCACCGCCACGCGGTAGGGGCGCTGCTCGACGATGGCGGCGATCTGCGCGCTGGTGGCCGCCGTCGTGAAGTGCAGCCCGCGGGCGTCGGCGGCCGGGTCGACGGTGATCGGGTCGGTCGCCCCGAGCAGCGCGTGGCCGGAGCCGGACAGCGTGACGTCCGCCCAGGACAGGTCGCCCCACGTGCCGGTCGGCGCGGACGGCGCGCCGACGTCGAGCCCGAAGCGCGCCTCGGTCGGCTGCTGCTGGAACACGATGTACCAGCCCGGGTCGATGTCGCTGCCGCGGGCGTCGGCCGGGCTGATCCCGAACCCGAAGAACGTGACGTCGGGTGGGAGCGAGCCACCGAACAGCGGGTGCTCCTCCTGGGCGCCGTCCGGCAGGGTCGGGTCGCCGCCGGCGCCGGAGCGCCAGGCCGCCTTGGCGGCGTAGATGGTGGTACGCGGATACCGGCGCAGCAGCTCGCCCCGGACCAGCAGGACGAGTTGGGAGGCGGCCGGCCCGTTCCCGTCGGGCAGCCCGGCCGCGCCCAGCGGCTGGGTGAGCGGCCAGTCGGGGATCGGCCGGATGTCGTCGAGCCGGTCGCCGGCCAGCCGGGGCACGGCGCCGGCGCGGTCCCAGAAGCGGCGGAAGCAGGTGCCGCGCTGGTCGGTCGGGAAGCCGCGCCACAGCAGCTCGCGGCCGATCTCGTGGTTGAGGCCGGCCATCACCGCCTGGACGAACCACGGGTTGGTGCCGACCAGGCAGACGCTGTTGCCCGGCACCGCGTTGGCGTCCGGCAGCAGCAGGTCGGGGGCGAGCTCGGCGACCGCGCGGTACATCGGGGTGGGGAACTCGGGCGCGGCCAGGACCGGCTCGAGCGCGTCGGGCGGCGACCAGCCGGCGGGCAGGGTGAGGCGGGCGCGGATGCGAGCGGTGACCGCGCGCTCCGGGTCGAGCCCGGTGCGTACCGCCTTGGCGAGGTCGGCGACCGGCAGCGGGTCGGGCGGTGGCGGCGCGGAGCACGGCCCGAACCCCTTGGCGTGCTCGGCGAGCACCTTGCGGGTGACGGCGGCCAGGCCGCGATGCGGCTCGCGCCGGGGCCCCGGCTGCTTCGGCCACCATTCCGGTCCGGTGGTGCACACGCGCGGCAGGTCGAAACGTTCGCCGATCTGGTCGGTGCTGACCATCCCCGGCGGCCGGTCGGGAGCCCGGCCGACGAGCGGGCCGCCGGGCCCGCCGTCGCGGGCGTTCGCGCGCGCGATGAGCGCGGCGATCCCGGTCGGCCAGCGCCGGGCGAACGGCCCGCGCGGTCGCGCGATACGGCGCGCGGCCACGGTGAACAGCCCGGCCGGGACCCGCCGCGCCGCGACCCACGCGGCGACCGTGAACCCGCCGCCGGCGAGCAGCCTCGTGTGCGCCGGCCCGGCCAGCGCCAGCACGGTCGCGTCGGGCAGGGGCGCGAGGTGGCGGCGGTGCAGCCCGGCGCTCGCCTCGCGCGCGAACTGGCCCTGCCGCAGCAGCCGGTTGGCGCGTTCGATCTCGCCGGCCTGCGCCCACGCGGCCGCCATGAGCTGCTCCTGCCGGTCCTGGACGATGCGGGTGCCGAGGGCGGCGACGGCGCGCGCCGCGGGGTGCAGGTTCAGCTGGGCGAACCAGCCGGTGCCGCCGAGCGCGGACGCGGCGCGTACCCCGGCGTGCCAGCGCGCGTAGGCGGGCAGCGCGACCGGCAGGTCGGGATGGACCGGCGCGGTGCCGGGGATCTCAAGCAGGTCCCGCAGGCGGGCCGGGACCGCCGGGTCGACCGGTGGCGGCGTGTCGCCGCCGTTTCCGAGCGCACCGGGGACGCGGATCGTCCCGGCGTCGGGCATCCCGGCGGGCTGGCCGGTGACCTCGACGCGCAGGCCGGCGAGCGCGTCGGCGTCGAGCCCCTGGAAGCGCAGGCGGGCGACCAGTTCCTCGAAGTCGCCGACCGGGCCGGTCGCGAACTCCCAGGAGAAGTAGACCGGCAACTCGACGGCGGTCGTGCCCGCGTCCCAGGCGGGCAGGACCGGACCGGGGTCGACCGGCTGGCCGAGCCCCGCCTGGACGCCCTGCGCGAACGCCGGCACGAGCGCGGCGACGTACGCGGTGTCGCCGTCGAGCTTGCGGGGGCACAACAGCCGGGCGAGGGTACGGGCGGGCTCGTCGCCGGTGAGGATGGCCGCCGGCGTGCCCGTCCCGGTGACCTGCACATGCGTCCACGCCCACGACTGGGCGAGGTCGGGCAGTTCGGCGCCGGCGTCGTCGATGCCGAGCACCGGCAGCGGCTGGCGGCCGAGGTCCAGGCGGGCGGCGGCGCGGCGGACCGCGACGAGCACCAGCCAGGGGCGCAGCTGCCCGGCGGCGTTGGCCGTCGCGGGGGTGAACGCCCAGGGCAGGTCGGGCGCGTCCAGCTCGACGGCGGGAAAGTAGTTCGGCTCGAAGTCGGGGGTGCCGGGCGGTGGCTCGGTCCGGATCACCTGGCGCGCGTCGATGCCACCGACCTCGCCCGGCCCGTACAGGCGGGCGGTGACGGTCGCGGCCGGACCGGCGTTGACGGTCGCGGTCACCGCGAGCTCGGCGCGGCTGGGCAGGCCGGGCGCGTCGGCGACCGTGACCAGGGCCGCCGCGCCCTGGCGCCACCACGGCAGGTAGCGGCGGCTCATGGCGTGGCCGCCTCGTGGGAGCCGACGACCTGCAGCCCCGCCCCGGCGGCGGTGGCGAGGCGGGCAGCCTCGGCCTCGTAGCTGGAGGCGAAGCCGGCCGTGCCGGCCGCGGGCGCCATCGCGTCGTCGGTGACGATCCGGTACGCGGGCTCGGCGACCGCGATCCCCAGCGGGGCGCCGGCGAACGCCGCACCGCCGGTCGCCCGGGTCGGTGCCCGCGCCGCGGCACCGGCGTCGACGAGCGCGTCGAGGGTGGCGGCCGGCAACAGATAGGCCGGCAGGCCGCGGGTGAGACGCCCGTTGGTGGGGTTGACGACCGCGGTCTCGTACCGGTCGCTCGCGTCGACGGCCGCGGGGACCGTGGCCGTGCCGGCGGGCAGCCGTACGCCAGCCAGCCCGCTCGGCAGCTGGGGGAACTGCTCGCCGGTGAGCTTGGCGTCCTCGGACAGCGCGAAGAACTGGCCGGCGGGGAACGCGTCGCGGACGGTCTCGCCGCTCGCCGGGCGCCCCGCGACCGTGACCGCGACGGCGAGCGTGCGCGACTGCTCGGCGACCGGCGCCTCCGCGTAGCGGTCGATGCGTACGTTCAGCGGCACGACCTTCTGGGCGACGTCGAGCGCGCCCAGCGGGTGGACCAGTAGCTCGCCGGTGACGTCGCCGGGGTCGCGCACGGTGACGTTGCCGGGCCCGCCGCGGGGCAGCTGCGCCGACCAGTTGCCGGCGTCGCCGAGCGCGGCGATCAGGTCCACGACCGGGTCGGCGGCGGGGATGAACGGCGGTGGCGGCTCCTGACCGATGGTCTCGTCGAAGCCGATCCGCCGCTTGGCCCACAGGAACTCGAACTCGGCGTACCCGACCGCGTGCCACGGCTCGGGGCCGGACAGCGTGAGCGACAGCTCGGCGCCGAACAGGACCTTGCCGTTGCGGCGGATCGACGCACCGCCGGCGACGTCGACGATGAAGCTGAACTTCGGTGCGAGGTAGACCAGCGCGTCGAAGCCGATGAAGGCGAGCACCGACCACAGGCCGAGCGCGCCGAGGTCCACTTCGGCGTACACCTCCAGGCGGGCGCCCATCTGCACGCTGGTGGGGGTGAGCGCCATGTACGCCTCGACGCGCAGGCGCGGGTTGTCGCTGGTGGCGAGGCTGATCGCGACCCGCCCCAGCGCGGGGAAGCCGGGCGGGGGCGTGAAGCGCGGGTTGAAGCCGCCGGCGGAGAGGGCGAACGCGGGGGAGGCGCCGTAGTTGAGCCGGACCGCGAAGTCGCCGGTGATCGCGAACGCGGCGACCCGCGAGTCGTACAGGCTGGCGTCGACGCTCAGCTCGCTGGCGCCGAAGTCGAGGATGCCGATGACGGCGATGCGCAGCTCGACGACGGCGGCGTCCTCCGTCGGCAGCACGATGGTGGCCCGTCCGACCAGCGCGATCCGGATCGGGTTGGGCAGCTCGAGGATGATGCCGAGCTCCACCTTGATCAGGGTCGGGCTGCCCCAGCCGATCGCCACCATCAGTCCGATGAGGAACTGGCCCTCGGTGACCGGGAACATCGCCTCCAGGTCGCGGATGACCTTGGTGGCGTTGGCGACCGGGTCGGGCGGGAAGAGCACGGAGTCCAGCGCCCGGGTGCGGGCGGCGTTGCGCAGCGGCTCGACCGCCATCGAGCGGTTCACGCCGAGCAGGCCACCGACGCCGTTGAGCGTGAACCCGTAGCCGAGCTGGATCGGCGGGAACTCCACCGCGATGATGACCAGCAGGGAGAACCCTTCCCGGCCGTCGGGCATGCGGGTGGCGACCAGCCCGATCGCGGTGACCGAGAGGGTGTCGGCGATCTCCAGCTGGAGGATCCCCGCGTACCGACCGTTGGCGTGGTCGGCGAGGATGTAGCCGCCGCCGGTGACCGGACCGGCGTCCAGCACCAATCCCGCGCCGATCGGCGGGTGGAACCCGACCGCCAGGTTCGCCGGGCCGGCGTTGCCGCCGCCCTCGGGGAAGGTGACGTGGAAGTCCACGCCGATCTGCTCGACGCTGGCGTCCAGCGGACCGAGGTGCGCGCCGGCGGTCACCGCGGCGGTCAGCGTGATCCGGAACTGCTCGTCCTGCCCATCGCCGGCGGCGCCGGCCAGGGCGACGATCAGGTCGATCGTCTCCAGGTCGATGATCCCGAAGAAGCTCACGTGCACGGGGATCTGGACCTGTAGGCGCGCGGAGCCCTTGAAGTACAGGCCGCGCCGGGTCGAGTAGCCCACGCCCAGCTCGAACTCGCAGACGATCCCGCCGGGCGGGAGGATCTTGCCCAGGAAGCCGTCGCCGTCGCCCGCCGCGATCGCCAGCGCCGCGCCGCCGACCTCGGCGAGGAACCCGGCGTCGGGCGGTGCGTCGGCGGCGAGCAGCAGGTGGGCGCCCAGCCGGACGGTGCCGATCTCCAGGCGGGTGCCGTCCTCGCCGCCGAGCCGCAGCGCCGGGCCGGCCGCCCCGCCGCGCTCCAGCGTCAGCGACCCGCCGATCTCCGCACCGGCCCCGCTGACGACGACCTCGGAGAAGCTGAACGCGATCGTGCCGCCGGTGGCCTGGATCTCGCTGGTCACCGTCCACCCGCCGGCCTCGACGCTGAGCGTGAGGGCGCCGACCGGGGTGATGACCAGCCCCAGACCGCCGGCGTCGGCGGGGGACAGCGTGATGATCGCGCCGACGAGCGTCTCGCCCGGTTGCGTGTCCGGCCCGATCGGTACCAGCAGCATCGCGGTGGCGCCGGCGAGCGTCGCGCCGGCCGGGCCGAGCGTGCCGGCGTCCAGGTCGGCCGGATCCAGCACGTACACGCCACCGCCGAACGGCGCGACGAGATCGTCGAGGCGGGGGAACAGCTCGCCGGCCAGCAGCAGCGCCGCCGCCTCCTGGTCGCCGAGGTACGACCGCTTCAGCGCGTCGACGGGGTCGCTGAGCAGCGCGCCGAGCTGAGCGAAGTCGACGATCGGGGTGGCCTGCGGGAAGCGCAGCACCCGGCCGGTGTCCGCGTCGACCGTGTACGGGGCAAGTTCGGCGTCGGTGCGCGCCCGCACGACGCCGAGCAGCGCCAGCAGCGGCAGCGCGAACCGCGCGCGGCGTTCGAGGTAGCGCAGCACGATCAGGTTGAGCGCGTCGGTGACCAGCTGGACCGGGTCCAGCGGCGGATCGATCCCGGCCGGGAACGCGCCGGCGATCTCGCCGATCGCCTCGACCGCGGCGGGGATGGCGGCGGTCGCCTCCAGCACCGGCGCCAGGTCGTCCAGGCCGTCGGGCGGCAGCGGGATCTGGTCCAGGGCGTCCAGCGCCGTCTGGACCGCCTGGCCGAGCTGGGCGAGCTCCCCGATGGGGAACGCGGTGAGCCCGCCGAGGTCCAGACCCAGGTCGTAGAAGAGCCGTTCGAGGGCGAGGTCGTCGTCGATGGCGTCGGCCAGCGGCGCGAGCAGCAGCCGCAGCTCCGCGACGAGCACCTCGCCGAGGTTGCCGCTCATGGCAGCGGCCCCGGCGCCGTCGGGGTCGCCGGGTCGAGCCCGACCGTGAACGTGGTCGTCGCCTCCGGGGTCACCTCGTCGCGGAACCGCCACCAGCTCCGCTGGACCACCCGCAGGGGCACGCCGGCGCCGTCCAGCTCGATCCGCAGCTCCCCGACGTTGTTGCGCCCGACGATGTCGCGACCCTCGTCGTTGCGGAGGTTCGCGTTGTACGCGGCGTGCACGCCGGCCACCGCCGTGGTCCGAGCCGCCGCGTCGGCGGGCAGGTTCGTCAGGGTGGGCATCGGCGTGTCCTGGCCCGGAGCCGGTTTCTCACCGCGCAGGTACTCGACGCGGTAACGCCACTCCGGCTGGACCGCGACGTGGCTGCCGCTGGGCATCCGGGCGAGGTCGACCACCGCGGGCGTGCCGTTCCAGCCGGGTGGCCAGCGGCTGGCGCTGATCGGCCGTCCGCCGCCGCCGACCTCGAGGTTGCTGGTCTGCGGCGTCGCCCAGCAGACCAGATCGAGCCGCCGGCCGACGTTCTGGACGAAGAACTGGTTGTATCCGCCGGTGTGCAGGCGGATGGTGTCGGCGAACAACGCGTCGGAGGTCTGGTTCTTCAACGCGCTGGAGTTCATCTGGACGATGGCGGCGGCGATCGGCGCCGCCTGCTGTGCCTGCCCGTACGGGCGCGTCGCCCAGTACGTCATGCGCGCGGCGAACGTGTAGTGGACGTCGCCGGACAGCACCACGACCCGCCGGCGCCGGATCGCCAGGGCGCCGAGCAGCCGCTGGTAGGCGTCCTCGTTGAGGCTCCACGCCTCCACGTCGTTCGCCCAGACGTCGTCGCCGGTCGCGGCCCGCTGCTTGTCCTCGATGAACGGCAGTCCCAGCACCGGCGTCTGGGCGATCACGATGGTGACGCGCAGGTTCGGGTCGTCGGGCTGGTTGGTCACCTGCTCGGCGATCGCGGCGGTGCTGAGCAGCCCGGCCGCGCGGGTGTCCGCGCCGACCGGGTACGCGCGGGCGGTCCGGCAGTCCAGGGCGAGCACCTCGTAGCGTCCACCGGCCGGCGCGACCCGGTAGTGCCAGCGCAGCGCGCCCGCCGGCCTGGTCAGCGCGGTGGCGTTGGCCGCGAGCGCGGCGGGCGGCAGGCCGACGCGGGTGGCGATCGCGGTGTCGTGGGCGTCGCCGCTCGTCCCGCGCCAACTGGTGGCGGCCGCCAGCAGCGCCCGGCCCGGCTCACCCGCGGTGCCCGTCGCGGCGAACTGCTCGGGCGTGCTTCCCCACGCCTGGAACAGCGCGTACGCCAGCAGCCCGTTCTGCACCACGCGCCGGCCGAGCGGCTTGTCGAGCAGCCCGCCCGTGGGCCGCCGGGCCGCCTGTTCCGGCCCCACCCAACGGCGGTTCATGTACCAGTCGTCGGTGATCTCGTGGTCGTCGAAGACCATGTAGGTCGGCACGTTGGCGAGGACCCGGCGCACCACCGGCAACGTGGTCCGGAACGAGGCGATCCGCGCCCGTTCGCGCCCGAGCGCCGTCAGGTTGGTCGCCGTGCCCACGTCCGCGTCCGTCGGCAGGTCTGCCGGCCACAGCACCGGCGACCACGCGAACAGATACATCGCCGCGAACTCCCCGAAGCGCATCAGGTGGCTCTTGGGGTAGCCGGCCGTCGGGATCCCGGAGGTCAGGCCGGCGGCGAGCGTGAGCGAGGCCCGCGCACCCGGTGTGAGCAGTGCCGCGTTCGAGCCGGGCAGCGTCTCCTGCCAACCCAGCAGCGCCGAGGCCGCGTCCACCAGCAGGTAGAGCAGCACGTCGGCCACGTCGTCGGCGTAGATCTGGTCGCCGGTCAGGAAGAGCTGGTGCGGGCGGGCCCGCGCGAACGCGGGCGTGGTCGCGTCGGTGCCGGCCTCGGCGATCATGTCGTCGAGCGCGGTGAGCGCGTCGATCGACTCGCCGTGCGGCTTGCGGCAGCTCGCGTGCACCAGCCGTACCTGGTCGAGCGCGGCGGGCGCGAGCGAGAAGCTCGGCAGGTCGGCGCCGGGAAGGGCGAGCGGGTTCGTGGTCGCCGCCAGAGCGAGGACCCCCGCGGACGCGAGCGTCAGCCCGCCGCCGAGGTCCAAGTCGTAGTAGTAGGTGGTCTCGGGGACCAGCTTCGCCACCGGCGGGGAGCTCGCGGCGGTGACGGCGACGACGTGCAGGCTGCTCCCGAGCGGGACGGTCGCCCGGCTTCCCTCGAACACCGTCGTGCGAATGCCGCCGGTGCCGGCGTACACCTTCAGGGTGACGGTGCGGGCCTCGCGCAACGCGACGAAGACGGTGACCTGGTCGGCGGCGACGTGCCGAAGGATCGGGCCGGCGAGCACGAGCGGAATCGCGTTTCCGGAGAGCCTCTGCGCGAGCGGGACGAAAGCCACAGTGCCCCCAAACGCCTGGTGAGATGCCAGACCGCCGGATCACGCTAAGCCCTCGCCGCGGCCGGTACAACGCCGCCTTTTCGCTATGTGCTGGCCGTGTACATTTCGGCCTTTGGCCCTCGCCACCCGAAAGCGGAAGTCCGTTCGTCATGAAGCCGGAATGAAGTCGCCGGGCGTTACCGTCGCCTCGCGACTGCGTACGGGGGATCAATGGAATTCCGCCTCCTGGGGGCGCCCGAGGTCTGGGTGGACGGCCAGCGGCTGGAGCTGAACGCCACCAAGCCGATGGCGCTCCTCGCGGCCGGCCTGCTGCGGGCCAACCGGATCGTGTCGATGCCGTCGCTGGTGGACGCGATCTGGGGCGATGCCCCGCCGGCGACCGCCGCGGCGCTGGTCCAGTCGTACGTGTCGCACCTGCGGCGCAGCCTGCACACCGGTGGCCGGCGGGTCATCGTGACGCGCCATCCCGGGTACCTGTTCGACGTCGGGCCGGAGGCGGTGGACGTGGCCCGGTTCGAGGCGCTCGCCGCCGACGGGCGCGCGGCGGCGGCCGGTGGCCGGTACGGGCCGGCGGCCGAGACGCTGCGGTCGGCGCTGGCGATGTGGCGAGGACCGGCGCTGGACGGCCTGAACAGCGGGGTCCTGCGACAGGCGGCCCACGGCCTGGAGGAGCTGCGGCTCACCGTCGTCGAGGAGCGGGTCGCGGCGGAGCTGCGGCTGGGGCGGCTGGCCGAGCTGGCTGCCGAGCTCGCCACGCTGGTGACCGCGTACCCACTGCGGGAGACGCTGCGCGCGCAGCAGATGCTCGTGCTGTACCGGCTGGGCCGGCAGGCCGACGCGCTGGAGGCGTACCGCCGGGCCCGGCAGCTGCTGCGCGAGGAGTTGGGCGTGGAGCCCGGCACGGAGCTGCGCCGGCTGCACCAGGCGATCCTGCGGGAGGATCCGGACCTCGCAGCACCGGGCGGCGAGGTGGTCGCCGCCGAGCCGCCGGCCGCCCGCGGCGCTCCCGATCGGACACCCCGGCAGCTGCCGACCCAGCCGGGCGAGCTGGTCGCCCGCGACCGGGAAGAGGCGGCGCTGAGCACGGCGCTGCGGGCCGCGGCCACCGGCGACCGGCCGGTCTGCTGCGCCATCACCGGCAAGGCGGGCAGCGGCAAGACCGCCCTGGCGAACGCGGTCGCCCACGCGGTGAGCGACGCGTTCCCGGACGGCCAGCTGTACGCCGCGTTCGGCGGAACCGGAAGCGGAGCCGGAGCCGGGATGGCGGAGGCCCGCGAGGTTCTCGGCGCGTTCCTGCGCGCGCTCGGCGAACCGGCGGCGCAGCTACCCGAGTCCATTGAGGAGCGTGCCGCCCTCTTCCGCAGCCGCACCGCCGGACGCCGGGTGCTCGTCGTGCTGGACAACGCCGGCTCGGAGGCGCAGATCCGGCCGCTGCTACCGGCCCACGCCGGCAGCGCGGTGCTGCTCACCAGCCGCACCGCGCTGCTGGGCCTGGAGGCGCGGTGCCACCTGGCACTGGACGTGCTGCCGCCGGACGACGCCCGGCGCCTGCTGTCCCGGCTGGTCGGGGACGACCGGGTGGCGGCCGAGCCGGACGCGGCCGAGGAGATCGTCCGGCTGTGCGGCGGGCTCCCGCTGGCGATCCGCACGGTCGGTGCCCGGCTGGCCCTGCGGCGGCGGTGGCCGCTGAGTGTGCTGGCCGGCCGGCTCCGCGACGAGCACCGGCGTTTGGATGAGTTGGTGGCCGGGGATCTGGAGGTGCGGGCCAGCCTGCAACTGAGCTACGGCAGCATGGCCGACCCGGTCCGGCTGGCCTTCCGCCGGCTCGGTGTGGTCGGCCCGGCCCAGTTCTCGCCGTGGCTGCTCGCCCCGCTGCTCGACGTGGGCGCGGACAAGGCCGAGTACGTCGCCGACCTGCTCACCGACGCCCTGGTCGTCGACGCCACCGGGGTCGCCGTCGACGGCCAGCCGCGGTACGCCATCCACGAGCTGACCCGCCTGTTCGCCCGCGAACGCGCCGACGCGGAAGAGCCGGCGCGGGAGCAGCGGCGGGCGGTGGAACGCCTCGGCGCACTGCTGCTCGACATCATCGGCGAGCTGCGGGACGACACCCAGGCATGGCTCGACCAGGAAAGCTCCGTACTGGTGCAGACGGTCACCCGGGCGAGCCAGCTCGGCCTGCACCGGCTGGCCTGCGAGCTGAGCACGGCGCTGTTCTCCTCGTTCCGGCTGCGCAACAGCTTCGACGCGTGGTGGCGTACCCACGAGGCCGCGCTCGACGCCGCCCGAGCCGCCGGCGACCGGCTCAGCGAGGCCATCCTCCTACGTGGACTGGGTCACCTGCGATACGAGCAGGACCGTCTGGTCGACGCCGCCGGCTACTACGGCCACGCGCTCGCCCTGCTCCGGGCCGAAGGCGACCAGCGCGGCCAAGCCGGCTGCCTGATCGGCATGGCCGTCGCGTACCGCGAACTGGGCCGGTTCGGGCCGGCGCGGCGGCTGATCGCGGACGCCGCCGAGCTCTACACCGGCCTCGACGACGGCCTGGGCCTCGCCAAATGCGCCTACGGCACGGGCTACATCGACCGGGAGGTCGGCGACTACGCCGGCTCCCTGGCGGCGCTGGACCGCGCGCTGGCCGGGTACCGGGCGGCCGGCAACCGGCGCGGCGAGGGCCTGACCCTGCGGGGGATAGGACTCACCCATCGGGCCGCCGGCGCGCTCGCCGAGGCCGAACGACTGTCGGTCGAGGCGGTCGACGTGCTCGCCGGCATCGGGAACGAACTGCTCCTGGCGTACGGCCGGCAGAGCCTGGCGAAGGTCCACATCAGACAGGGCCGGGGCGACCTGGCCGAGCGCCCCCTGCGCGAGGCCCTCGCCGTCTGCACCGCCCTCGGCGACCGTTTCGGCGAAGCCCTGGTGCATCGGACGATCGGCGAGTTGTACCTGGCCGGCGGCGACCTCGACCGGGCCGCCGGGCACCTGCGCGCCGCGCGGCAGCGCTGGGCCGCGTCGGGCTTGGACCTGTTTCGCGCCCGCGCCGAGCGCGACCTGGCCGAGGTGCACCGGCGGCGCGGCGACCACGCCACCGCCCGGGAGCTGCGGGTACGGGCGCTGGAGACGTTCGAGCGGTGCGGCACGCGCGAACGGGCCGAACTTGCCGTACAGCCGCACTGAGCCGCTCATGTTCCGGCGGCCACGGTCGCTGGCTGCCGGTTCACGGCCCGTATCCGCAGCGAGGTCAGCGCCGCGCCGGCGAAGCAGACCGCGACGACCAGCCACGCCCACCCGTACCCCGACCGATCGGCCACCACCCCGAACAGCGCGGGACCCACCACGAAGCCGCCGAAGAAGCCGACCGACACCAGGCCCGACGCGTGCCCCGTCGGGCCGCCGCGCCGGACCACCGCCAGCATCGAGATCGCGTTCGCCGCGGTGGCCGAGCCGCCGACCCCGACCGCGCCGAGCCAGACCAATCCGGACCACACCGGCCCGGATGCCCAGAGCAGTGACGCCGCGCCGACCGCGGCGGCCGGCAGCCAGGCCAGCGCCACCGTCAGGTCCGCCAGCCGATCGGCCCACCGGCCCCACAACACCCGCGACACCAGGCCGGTGACCCCGAGCGCCGCCAGCACCATCCCACCGGTCCACTCGGCGAGGCCGAGCCGCTGCACCGCGTACAGCGACAGGTAGGTGGTCACCGCCGACAGCCCGGCGCCGAGCAGCAACGAGTAGGCCACCAGCCAGCGCAGCCACCGCGACGGCGCCGACCACCGCCGCCGCCCCGCGCCGCGGCCCGGCCCGCGGGCCGGCACCAGCCGCCACACCACCACCAGCAGGACCGCCGGCAGCGTCGCCGTCCAGCCCAGCGCGGCCCGCCACCCGCCGGCCGCCGCGACCACCGGCAGCACCAATCCGGTACCGAACGCCGCCACCTGTACGCCGGCCTGCTTCACCCCGATCGCCGCGCCCCGCCGGTCGGACGGCGTCGCCCCGGCGACCAGTACGTTGGTCGCCGGGTTCGCCAGCGCCTGCCCCAACCCGGCCACCGCGACCGCCACCGCCAGAACGACGTACGTCCCGGCCGCGGCGGCCCCCAGCAGCCCGGTGGCCACGGCGAGGCACAGCAGCACCAGTCCGATCCGCGCCCCGAGCAGGTCGACCAGATGCCCGGCCACCACGGATCCGCCGGCCGCGACCGCGAAGGCCGCGGTGACCAGGCCACCGACCGCCGCCCGGGACAGTCCCATGTCGGCGACCAGGAACGGCGCCAACGCCGCCACCCCGTACTGCACCAGCGCCGAGACCGCCATCGCGCCCATCGCCGTAGCCGCGGTCAGCCGCCACCGGTCGCCCGCTATGCCCACCCCGGAACGATATCGGCATCCGTCCCTGTCGACTGACCAGCGAGTCAGTGCGGCACGAACACCCAGGCGAGGAGTTCGCCGCTGCCCGAGGTGAAGGCGTCGTAGCCGGGCTGGGGAGAGGTGACCGGCTGGCCGGTTGTCGCGGCCCACAGGGAGTCGACGTACCCGGGGCGGGTCAGCCATTGGTGGTTGTGGGCCGTGTAGATGGTGTCGTAGCGGCCGGTCGTCTTGGCCCGCCACACGTCCAGCGCGGTGCGGAACGCGTCGCGGGAGGAGCCGAGCGTCAACCCGCGGGTGCCCTGGATGCCCAGGGCGTCGCCGGCGAACAGCACCCGGGACACCGGGTCGAGCAGGGTGATCGAGTCGGTCCGGCGTCCGGGCAACGCGTGCACTTCCAGGCTCACCCGGCGGTGGGCCTGGTCCCGGCCGATGCCGATCCGGTCGCCGTCGCGCAGGTACGTGACGGGACCGGACCGTCTTCTCGGGACGGGCACGCCGGCGGGCGCCATCAGGGGTTGGCCGTCGAACTGCCCGATGCCGTCGAGGCTGGCCGGGTCGCCGTCGGTCAGGACGACGTCGAGCCGGGAGCGGCCGGCGAGCCGCTTGGCGTACCGGATGAGCCCGGGCGCGCTGCGGCCGGACGCGATGAGCAGCGCGCGTTCCGTTCCGCTGATGAGGAAGGCGGACTCGTCGGCCGAGTCCCGGATCATGACCAGCCCGGTCTTGATGTTGTTGAGGAAGGCGTAGGGGCCGTCGAGGAACGGGTCGGTGGGGTAGCGCGACGGGATGCGGACGCCGTGGAAGCGGCTCAGGTCCCCGTTGCCGCCGGTGGGTCCGCCGGGGTAGAGGTTCGCCAGGCTGTAAACCATCCGGGCGGCGCCGCCGCTGATCCACACGGTCTCCCGGCCGACTTCGTGGTACGGGTCGGCGAGGATGCCGCCGTCCAGGGCGCCTTCCGCGGCCCCGATCATGTCGTCGAGGTAGCCCAGGTCCAGCGGCCGGCCGTTGATCGGCGGCGCGGCCCGGCCGAACTGCCGGATCTGGTAGAAGTGCGCGGGCAGCAGGGCCAGACCGTGCAGCGGCTGGAGCTCGCGGCGCAGGGTCCGCAGCATGACGGCGTATTTGCTGGTGGTCGCGGTCGCGAAGTGCGCCCAGACGTACGCCGAGCCGATCGCGTCGCCGGTGGCCAGTATCCGGCTGTGCGCGTCGAGGTAGCCCGTCGATCCCGCCGTGTGGCCGTACATCGCGACGACGTCGATCCGCCGGCCGCCGAGGTCGATCGCGCTGACCGTCTGCCCGGAACCGTTCGGGGTGGTGCCGCCGTCCTGCCGGACCGGTACCCAGTTCGCGGTGGCGGTGGGACGCCAGTCCAGGTCCGGGTAGTACACGGTCCGGTCCGTCATCTGGGAGACCTTGCCCGTGTGGTCGCCGTGCAGGTGGGTGATGGCGACGTCGAAGTCGACCGGATCTGGCCTGACGGCGCCGTCGTCCTCGTGGCCGAGCAGATGCCTGACGACCGTCTTCAGGTCGTTGACCCCCATCGTCTCCGGGGTGTTGATCGCCGTGTCCACGAGCAGCGCCCGATCATCCCCTTCGAACAGCCACATCGTGGACCCTTGCGCGTACTGGCTGCCGTCCGGGCGGGGGGCGAGCTTCTGCATGTTCTCGATGCGCCAGGTGCGGTGCCCGCGGTCGCTGACCGCGATCCGGTACGCGGTGTAGGCGCCCCACGGGTTGGCGGCGGCGAAACCGTCGCCCTTCGGCCTGCCGTACTCGTCGGTGGCGACGTCGACGAAGCCGGGAACCAGGTCGTACCAACGGATGCGCCCGCGCGGACCCGGCCGCCCGCCGTCGGCGAGCGCGGGGCTCGCGAGCCCGCCGGCGGTGGCGGTGCCGGCCGCGAGCGCGGCAGCGGCGGCCAGGATGTTCCTGCGGCTGAACGTCGCCGCGGTATGCGTTCCACAACACGATGTCTCGTCGTGAGTCACTTCTGCGTCAACTCCCATAGGAAGACGGGGTCAAGCGGTGGCTCAGGCGAGTACGCGGAACATACCTGGGCCCGGGGAACCGCGCAACGGGTTGCGGTGGCAACGCGTTCGTAATATGTTCTGGCACACAACAAAGCTGCCTCCCCGGCCTCGGCCGGCCGGGGAGGCATCAGCGCCGCGACCGTTCCACCCGGGCAGCCGCCCGGTCTACTCGCCTGAACCGGCACTCCCATCAGGCAAGGAGAGAACAGTCGTGCGCGTACGCAGAGTCTCGTTACCGCGCTTGGCAGCGTTGACCGCAGCCGCGGCCGCTTTGGTCCTCACGAACACCGCCTCCGGCGGCACGGCGCAAGCCACCGGGCGCGGCGGCGCCGACCCCGTCGTCAAAGTCCAGAGTGGACTCGTGCGCGGCGCCGCCGAGCCGGGGTACGACCAGTTCCTCGGCGTGCCCTACGCGGCACCGCCGGTACGGGAGCTGCGGTTCGCCCCGCCGGCCACACCCGCCTCCTGGCAAGGGGTCCGGGCGGCGGACCGGCAGGCGCCGGCCTGCCTACAGTTCGAGCCGACCGGCATCCGCGAGGAGCAGGCGGTCAGCGAGGACTGCCTCTACCTGGACCTCTACCGGCCGAGCAAGGCGGCCAAGGGAGCGAAGCTGCCGGTCCTGGTGTGGTTCCACGGCGGCGGAAACACGCAGGGCACCGGCGTCATCTACGGCGGTGGTACCCCGGCCGCCCAGACCAACACCATCGTCATCTCGATCAACTACCGGCTGGGCGCGCTCGGCTTCCTCGCCCACCCGGCCCTGAGCGCGGTCACGCCCGGCGGGTCCGGCAACTACGGACTGATGGACCAGTTGGCATCGCTGAAATGGGTCCGGGACAACGTCGCCGGCTTCGGCGGCGACCCCGCCAACGTGACCATCTACGGCCAGTCCGCCGGCGGCGGGGGCGTGTGCAACATGCTGACCATCCCGTCCGCCCGGGGCCTGTTCCACCGGGCCATCGTGCAAAGCTCCGCCTGCCTGAACCCGCGCACCACCCTCGCGGCCGGCGAGCAGAGCGGCCTGCGGTTCGCCGAGGCGGTCGGCTGCACCGACGCGGTCACCGTCGTGGAGTGCCTGCGCAAGGCGTGGCCGGGCCGGCTCGTCGCCAACCAGGCCAACTACCTGGGTGGACCCAAGATGGGCGGCGCGCTGTTTCCCCGGTCGTTCGCGGACGTGGTCGCCGACGGCACCTGGAACGCGGTCCCCATCATGACCGGCAGCACCCGTTCGGAGAACCGCCTGCTGTCGACCGCCCTGGCCGGGATCACGCCGCAGGGGTACGTGGACCGGGTCAACGCCACCTACGGCGCCAAGGCGGCCCGCGTCCTGGAGCTGTACCCGTTGAGCGGCTTCAAGAGCCCGTACGACGCCATCACCCAGGTGCAGACCGACGCGGGCACCGCCTGCCGCACCGAGCTGACCGTGCGCGCCGCGTCGGCCACCGTGCCGGTGTACCGGTACGAGTTCAACGACCCGACCTCACCGACGCTCTACGGGTTCGCCATCCCCGGCGAGGACATGTCCAACGGGCACAGCGCCGAACTGGCGTACCTGTTCGACTTCACCCTGGGCGAACGGCCACTGACCGCGACGCAGGAGCGGCTGTCGGACCAGATGATGCGCTATTGGGGCGCCTTCGCCCGTACCGGAAACCCCAACCACCGCGGCGCCCCGGCGTGGCCCACCTACGGCGCCGCGCAGAACGTGATGCAACTGCGCACCGGCGGCGCCAGCAAGGTGATCACCACGCTCGCGGCCGAGCACAACTGCGCCTTCTGGCTCTAGGCCGTTTCCCCGTCGATCAAGGGCATATGGCCGTGGTTCGATCTCTGATCCACGACCGTTCGCCCTTGATCGGCGGGAAAGTCCTTGATCGGGTACGCCGGCGTCGGCGGCCTACAGTGGTACGCCGAGGCAGAGGAGTTCCGATGAGGGTCGCGGTGCTGACTGACATCCACGGCAACCTCCCCGCCCTGGACGCGGTCCTCGAAGAGGTGGACGCCGCGGGCGTGGACGCCATAGTGCTCAACGGCGACCTGGCGAGCGGGCCGATGCCGGCGCAGACCCTGGACCGGCTCGCCGCGCTGGGCGACCGGGCGATCTGGGTGCGCGGCAACGCCGACCGCGAGCTCGTCGCCGCCTACGACGGCACGCCCGACGGCACCCTGCCCGAAGCCGCCCGCCCGCCGACCGCGTACGCCGCGTCCCGGCTGACCCGCGCGCACCGGGATCGGCTCGCCGGCCTGCCGCTGTCGGTCCGCCTCGATGTGACCGGACTCGGGCCGGTACGGTTCTGCCACGCCACCAGCCGCAGCGACACCGAGATCGTGCTCGTCGACTCGCCGGTCGCGCGGTACCGGGACGCCTTCGCCGACGCATCCGAACCGACCGTCGTGCTCGGCCACACCCACATGCCGTTCGACCGGCTCGTCGACCGCCGCCGCTTCGTCAACCCCGGCAGCGTCGGCATGCCGTACGGCCACACCGGCGCGCACTGGGCGCTGCTTGGCCCGCACGTCACCCTGCGCCGCGCCGACTACGACACCGGCGCCGCCGCCCGCACGCTACGCGCCAGCGCACCCGACTACCCGGGCATCGAGGAGTTCATCGCCGAGAACGTCCAGACCGTCCCCTCCGACGCCGAAGCCCTAGCGATCTTCACCGAGTGGAGCACCACAGCCGACGCGGAGATGTGATCGTGGCGAGGAACTTCCCCTACAGGGGCAGAACCTCGCCACGGACCACCGAGCAGCCACCGCGGCTGGCCCCATCACCCACGCGGCGCCGGGGAAGGGCCAGCTCGACTTGTCGACAAGGGTGATATGCCCCTTTGCCTCCCTTGAAGAGTGGCCTGCCCATCGACACACGTATAGATCTTGGTAAATTAGCGCTGCTCCAGCGACGATTTGCCCCCAAGATCTACCAAGATGGCCGCCCAAGTGCGGCAGATCGCCCGCATGAAGATACTTTCGCCATGATCGCGCCGCGACACCACGTCAAGGGAATCCTGCGGCCCACCAATGCCCAAGATCTGTCGCGGGCGGCCATCCGATCTTTCTTGGTGGGGCACGGAGAGATCTTGTGGGGAGAAATGCCCGACATAGCCGGGCACAAGATCCCGGTATGGCCCACCAAGTAAGATCCGTCAGCTCAGCGGGGCGGTGATCGTGACCGGCGGCGACAGGTCGCTGATGGTGTAGCCGGAGAACGCCAGGGGAACGGCGTAGACGGCGAAGGTGGATGTGCCGCCCGGGGTCAGGCCGACGACGAAGGTGTTTGTCGGCATCGACGCGTAGCCCTGCCAGGCGCCGTTGACAAGCTGCTTCATCGAGAACCGGAACACCGGACCGGACGGCCCGGTCCAGGTGAGCCGCGCGCTCGTCGGCGTCAGCTCCGACACGACCGGCTGGCTGGGCGGGTCCAGCGGGGTGAGGGTGGCGGTGGACGCGACCGCCGGCGGGCCGGCGAGGGCCACCTCGGCGGGGCCAACCAAGCCGCCGGCCAAGACTATTGCCGCTGTGAGAACGAGTGTCAGCCTGCCGCGAACCATGGGCCCTCCTGCCAAGACATTGATGTACGTCAAAGTATAGACCAACGAGTGCCCACTCGGTCGCGCCCGGCCCCCGCTAGCCGCGTGGCGACCAGGCGCTGACGTACCGGTCCATCTCCTTGCGCATGTACACGCAGGAGTCGGCGGCGCGGTCCTCCCAGGCGAACACGCAGGCGGTCATGATCCCGTCGAATCCGAGCCGGTCCAGCGTGCCGAAGAACGCGGGCCAGTCCACCTCGCCCTGGCCGATGTCCAGGTGTTGGTGGATCCGGGCGGCGGAGCCGGGCGGGTTGACGATGTACCGCAGGCCGGACGAGGCCCGGTGGTCGAAGGAGTCGGCCACGTGCAGGTGGGTGAGCAGCGGCCCGGCGTACTCCATGATCTCGACGAGGTTACCGCCCTGGTGGAACGTGTGCGGGGCGCAGTAGAGGAACGACACCAGCGGGCTGTTGATGCCGCGGACCATGTCGACCGCGGTGATGCCGTCCTCGACGAAGTCGTCCGGGTGCGGCTCCAGGCGCAGCCGTACGCCCTCGCGCTCGAAGACCGGCAGCAGTTCCTCCATCGACTTCCAGAACATCGCCTCGCTGCGGCCGGCCTGCTCGGGCCGGCCGTTGAACTCGGAGTTCATGACGTCGCAGCCGAGCTCGACGGTGATCTCGATGGCGCGTTTCCAGTACCGCACCGCGGCGGCGCGCTCGTCCTCGTCCGGCCCGGACCAGCGGTACAGCGGCAGCACCGACGAGACCGAGACGCCCGCCGCCCGCAGCGCCTGCTTGAACGCCGCCACGGTGTGCCGGTCGGCGCGTGGATGGGTGAAGAACGGCAGGAAGTCCTCGCGTGGAGACAGCTCGATGTGCTCGTAGCCCAGTCCGGCGACGGTCGCCGGCAGTTCGGTCAGCGGTGTGCGGCGCAGCATGTACGGATCCAGGGCGATCTTCATCGCGGGCCTCCTCCGGCTTGTGCCTGCATCTCGGCCAGTTCGGCTTCCAGCGAAGCCATCGCCTCGCCGCCGGCCATCAAGTCGGTGATCTGCTCCCGGGTGCGTTCGCCCTTGCGGAAGTCGTCCGCCTTCTCCCCGCGGATCAGCACCGCGAAGTGGTCGCCGACGGAGATCGCGTGCAGGACGTTGTGGGTGACGAAGACGACCGCGATGCCCTTCTGCCGGGCCTGCATGATGATCCGCAGGACGTGGGTGGCCTCCTTGACACCCAGCGCGGCGGTCGGCTCGTCGAGGATGAGCACGCTGGCGCCGAAGTACACCGCCCGCGCGATGGCCAGGGCCTGGCGCTCGCCGCCGGACAGGCTCCCCACCAGGCGGCGGCCGTCGGTGACCCGGGTGATGCCCAGCGACTGCATCTCCCGCACCGCGATCTCGCCCGCCAGCTTCTTGTCGAAGCGGCGCAGTGGGCCCCAGCGCCTGGTCGGTTCGGCGCCGACGAAGAACGACCGGCCGACGCTCATCAACGGGAACGTGCCGCCGAACTGGTGCACGGTGGCGATGCCGCGGGCGGAGGCGTCCCGGGGACTGCTGAACCGGACGGGTTGGCCGTCGACCTCGATGGTGCCGGTGGTCGGCGCGTGTACGCCGGAGAGGATCTTGATCAATGTGGACTTTCCGGCGCCGTTGTCGCCGAGCAGGCACAGCACCTTGCCGGCCTCGACGTCGAGTGAGATGTCGCTCAGCGCCTGGGTGCCCACATAGGACTTGGAGACGTTGGTGATTCTCAGCCGAGGTGTGCTCATGGCCGTGCCTTCCCGCGCGAGCCGGTGCCGGAGGACAGGGCGAGCCGGCGGAAGGTATTGTTCATCAGGACGGCGACCAGCAGCAGGATGCCCAGGATCAGGGCGGCCCAGTCGGCGTTCCAGCCGGTGTAGTAGATGCCCTGGTTGACGATCGCGAAGGTCAGCGTGCCGAGAATGACGCCGATCACCGAGCCGTAGCCGCCGGTGAGCAGCACTCCGCCGATGACGACGGCGATGATGGAGTTGAAGACGAAGGACTGGCCGTTGGCGACCTGCGCGCCGTTGTACAGGATCGTCTGGATGACGCCGACCAGCGCGGCGCCGAAGCCGCTTCCTATGTAGAGCGCGATCTTCACCTTGTTGGTGGGGATGCCGGTGGCCCGCGCGCTCTCCTTGTCGCCGCCCACCGCGAAGATCCAGTTTCCGTAGCGGGACTCCTGGAGCATCCACGCCACGCAGGCGGCCAGGCCGATCCACCAGAGGATCGCGACCTCGAACTGCCCGCCGATCAGCGTGCCCAGCAAGGTTTTGGACGTCGAGTCCGGCTTGAGCGCGACGCTGGTGGTGCCGGTGATGACGCGGGACAGGCCCAGCGTCAGGCCGGCCACCGCGGACAGCGTGGCCAGAGTGACCACAAAGGACGGCACGTTGGTACGCGTGACGACCAGTCCGTTGACCAGCCCGGTGACCAGCCCGACGGCGAGCGCCAGGACGATGCCGAGGATCATCGGGCCGCCCCAGTGCCCGGAGACGATGGCCAGCGTCATCGAGCTGGCCGCCAGTACCGAGCCGACGGACAGGTCCAGCTCGCCGGCGATCATCAGCAGCCCCACGGGGATGGCGATGATGCCCAGCTCCGCGGCCACGTTCAGCCAACTGGCCGCGCCGGCCGCGGAGAGGAACTTGTCGCCGCCGAAGACCGCGAAGAACGCGAAGACCGCCAGGGTGCCGATGAGCGAGCCCGCCTCCGGGCGATGGACCACTGCCATCAGCGAACTCCGGCCTTCGCGCCGGCCAATGCCGCCTCGACGTTGCTGGCGTTGATGATGGCCGGCCCGGTCAGCAGCGGGCTCTGCGGCAGCAGCAGGCCGTACGCGTTGTAGGCGAACGCCTGCGACACCGCCAGGTAGCCCTGCATGTACGGCTGCTGGTCGATGCAGAACAGCTGCTTGCCCTTCTTGACGCGGCTGAGCTGGGTGTCGTCCATGTCGAAGGTGCCCAGCTTGACCTTGCCCGTGCCGCCCGCCTGTTCGATCGCGGCGGCGGCGCTGTCGGCGTCCTGCGTGCTGATGGTGACGACCCCGTCGATGGCGCTGTCCTTCAGCAGCGCGGCCTTGATCGCCTGCGTGACGGCGGTCGGGTTGCCGAAGTTGGAGGAGGGCAGCGGGAGCTGCGTGGACTTGCCGCTCGCGGCGACACCTTCGGCGATCCCCTTGCAGCGGGCCTCGGTGTTCGCGGCGCCGGGCAGCGTGTTGACACATAGGACGTTCTTGACGCCGTTCTGCGCGAAGAACTCGCCGCCCGCCTTGCCGGCCAGCAGTTCGTCCGAGCCGGTGTACGTGAGCGCGCCGACCGCCTTCGCGGCGTCCGCGCCGCCGGAGTTGTAGAGGAAGACGGGAATCCCGCTGCTGGTGACCGACTTGAACGCCGCGTCCTGGGCGTCCGGGACCCAGTCGGCGCCGATGACCGCGGTGGCGCCCTGGCTCTTCGCGGTGAGGATGAGCTTGGCGGCGTCCGGCCCGAGGTTGTCGTAGTTCTGCGGACCGAGCCAGGTCACCTTGCCGCCGTTGGCCTCGACCACCTTGGCGGCGTCGTCCACGCCGCGCTTGACCTTCGACCAGAACGGGTCGTCGGACTTGCCGCCGATCACGAAGATCGACGCTTTTCCACCGGCCGGGGCCGCGGCCGCCGCTGCCGCTGTGGCGTCCGGGTTTTCCGTGGAGGTAGAGCCGCTGGTGCAGGCGGCAAGCAACAGGGTCGAGGAGGCGGCCAGGGTAAAGATTGTGCGTCTCATGTGGATACTCCTTTGTGGGGGATCATCGGCCGGCGGCCGCGAGCAGCGTCTTGGCGGCCGATTCGAGCCCTTCGAGCTGCCCGAGCTCTTGGTCTTCGTGCTCGATGTTCACGGCCATGTCGGGGTCCAGCCGTTCCAGCGCCCGCAGGAAGCCGCGCCACCAGTCGAGGTCGTGTCCGCGGCCCACGGCGACGAAGTCCCAGGAGGAGTTGGTGGGCCAGCGGCTGAGCGTGTACGGGCCGCCGAGGCCGACCGCTCCGGGCTCGTCGGGGCGTACCCGGCCGAACCGGTCGTCCAGCACGCCGTTGACGCGGGCGGCGGGGTTGATCCGGGTGTCCTTGGCGGCGGCGTTGTACACCAGCGCGCCCAGGTGGTCGATCGCCTCGATCGGCTCGATGCCCTGCCAGAACAGGTGCGACGGGTCGAGTTCGGCGCCGACGTGCGTGGCGTCGATCGCCTCGACGAGCCGCAGCAGCGTCGCCGGGTTGTAGACCACGTTGTGCGGGTGCATCTCGATGGCGATCTTGACGTCGAGGTCGGCGGCCCGCTCCTGGACCGTGCGCCAGAACGGGATCGCCACCTCGTTCCACTGGTAGTCCCGCACGTCGAGGTACGCGCTGTCCCACGGCAGCACGTTCCACGCGGGGTTGGTGCCGCTCGCGCTGGCCGCCGGGGTACCGGACATCGTCACGACCCGCTTGACCCCGAGCAGCGCGGCGACCTCGATGGAGCGCAGGATGTCGGCGGCGTGCTTCTCGCGAACCGCCGGGTTGGGGTGCAGCGGGTTTCCGTTGCAGTTCAACGCCGTGAGGGTCATCCCGTGCCCGGCGAACACCCCCAGGTAGTCCTCGCGTGCCTGGCCGCTGGCGAGGATGTCGGCGATCGGCAGGTGCGGCTCGGGGATGAACCCGCCGGAGTTGACCTCCGCGCTGTCCAGCCCGAACCCGGCGAGGACGGCCAGGGCCTCCGGCAGCGGCTTGTCGTGCAGGCAGGCGGTGTAGGCGCCAAGCTTCATCGGGGGACTCCTCAGTACAGGTGGGGGACTTTGACTTCGGCGCCGCCGGCGTCCGCGGACTCCGTGATCGCCTGAAGGACGCGAAGGTTGCGCAGGCCGTGCGCGAACGAGGGCACCGGCGGCAGCCGGTCGAGGCCGGCCACCTGCTCCAGGAACGCGCGCGCCTGGAACACGAACAGGTCGTTCTGCCCGTAGCCGACGCCGGGAAAGTCCATCGGGAACCCGCCGGTCACGTACGGGTGTCCCGGCCCGACCGGCACGGTGCGGTACCCGCTGGTGCCGTCGCGGACCGCGCGGTCGACGTAGCTGAACTCTCCGGCCCGGCCCAGGTCGAAGGTGGCGCCGGCGTTCTCCCCGAACAGCTCGAAGCCCAGCCCGTTGGCCAGGCCGATCGCCACGCGGGAGGCCGAGACCGTGGCCGTGGCCCCGGAGGCGAACCCGGCCGAGAAGGTCACCAGGTCCTCGTTCTCCACCGGCTCGGTGACGTCGCTGAGCTCGGTGGCGGCGTGACCCACGGCCGCGCCCAGCGGCAGCGCCCGCTCGGTGACGAACGTGGACAGCGTCGCGCCCCGTACGGACTCGATCGGGCCGCACAGGAACTCGGCCAGGTCCACGAGGTGGCTGCCGATGTCGGCGAGGGCGCCGGATCCGGGACCGCCCTTGTAGCGCCAGCTCATCGGGGCGCGCGGATCGCAGCCGTAGTCGCACCAGTAGTGGCCGTTGAAGTGCAGGACCCGGCCCATGGCGCCGCTGTCGACGCGTTCCTTGATCGCGGCGATCGCGGGGGAGCGGCGGAACGTGAAGCCGACCGCCGTGCGCAGGTGCGGCGCCGCGTCGGCCGCGGCCACCATGGCCTCGGCGTCCGCGATCGTGGGCGCGAACGGCTTCTCGCACAGCACGTGCTTGCCGGCCGCCAGCAGGCCCAGGACCACCTCCCGGTGCAGGTGGTTGGCCACGACGACGCTCACCACGTCGACGTCCGGGGCCGCGGCGATCGCCTCCCAGGACGACTCGGCTCGGGCGTACCCGAATCGGCGGGCCGTGTCCTGCGCGAACGTCTGGTTCAGGTCGGCGATGGCGACGAGGTCGATCTGGGGGAGTCCCGGGCCGTAGCAGGTCGTCGCGGAGCGGTAGCCGGCCGCGTGGGACCGGCCCGCCATGCCGGCCCCGATCACCGCCACTCCCAGGCGATCTTTAGGCATGAAGACTCCTCAATTGCGTGGATCCTTTAAACCGGTTTAAAATGTTGGGATGTAGCATGCGTCACGGTGTTGGCGGTGTCAACGGTTTGTTTCGAACGTGAAACGCGGGGTGTGGAAGTGGCAGGCGAGCAAGCGCCCGGCGGGCGCCGGCGCCCGACGATGCGGGACGTGGCCGCCGAGGCGGGCGTCTCCAAGGGCCTGGTGTCGCTGATCCTCAACGGCAACCCCGGCCCGAGCGCCGGCACCACCGCCCGCGTGCTGCAGATCGCCGACCGCCTCGGCTACCGCACCAACCGCACGGCGAGCCTGCTGGCCCGCCGACGCTCCGGCATGCTGGGCGTCACCGTGACACCCAGCAACCCGTTCCACGCGGAGCTGGTCGAGGAGATCCAGCTCGTCGCCGACCAGAGCGGCTACGACCTGGCCCTGGGCGCCATGACACCCAGCCACGACGAGACCGAGGCGATCCAGACCCTGCTCGACTTCCGGTGCGAGGCGCTGTTCCTGCTCGGCTCGGTGCTGCCGGCGCAGGCGCTGGCCGAGCTCACCGGGGGAGTGCCCGTCGTCTCCGTCGGCCGGGCGATCGGCATGCCGGGCTTCGACGTGATCCGCACCGCCGACCGGGAGGGCCTCGCCCTGCTCGTCGACCACCTCGTCGCGCTCGGCCACCGGCACATCGCGCACGTCGACGGCGGCGACGGCTTCGTCTCCGCCGAGCGGCGCGAGGCGTACACGATGGCCATGCGCCGCCACGGCCTCGCACCGACCGTCCACCATGGAGGCGAGACCGAACGCGACGGCATCCGCGCCGCGCAGGCGCTCGACCTGTCCAGCGGCGTGACGGCGATCGTCGCCTACAACGACCGCTGCGCCGTCGGCGTCCTCGACCACCTCGACCGGGCCGGGATCGGCGTACCGGCGCAGGTGTCCGTCGCCGGCTACGACGACAGCCTCCTGGCCCAGCTCTACCGGATGAACCTCACCACCGTCAGCCAGTCCCCGAGGGAGCAGGCCCGGCTCGCCGTGGCCGCCGCGATCGAACGCCTCGACGGCAAACGCACCCAGGATCAGGAGATCGTCCTCGAACCACAGCTCGTCGTGCGCGGCAGCACGGCCAGCGCGCCGCTCGCCCGCCCCGAACCGTGAGGCGTGCGTTGCGCCCACCTGCCCGGGTGCGGTGAAATCGAGGTCCGTCCCGCGAACCTTGGAGCGCCGATGTCCGACCCCCGCCGGGATGCACCGCTGGTGGCGATGGGTGAGGTCCACACGGCCCTGCTGCGCAACTCGTCGGCGTTGCCGGTGGCCACCTGCGAGCGGCTCGTCCGCCTGACGAGTGACGAGGTGGTGCGCCGATCCGAGCGGCCGATCGCGCATGTGGTCTCGATGCCGGTGTTCACCGGCGTCGACTGTCTGGCCGCGACCTCGGACCGGCAGAAGGCGCGCGTCGTGGGCACGGTGTCCAGCGAAGTGTCGATCACCGGGGGACACCTGCTGCAGGGCTCGTCGCGTACGGCGGTCGTCCGCAGCGACGCTCAACGCCGCCTTGCTTGGTCGTACTACCTGGCCAGGCCGGGCGTCGTCGAATTGATCGGCAGGGCGGGCGCCGACTCGTTGACCTGGGGATTTGTGCGGTCCGATGAGGGGGGCGACGTCCTCGACCTGGGCGCGTTGAGCACGCGATTGATGGACAGCGTGCAGGTCGCGGCCGTGCTCGACCGGCAGGTGCCGTTCCGGGTCGCGAGGACCTTGTTGCGCTGGGTCGCGGTTCCCCCGCCTCCGCAGGTGGTGGGGGAGCCGATGGTGCGGTTCACCCTCGACACGGGCGGCATCCGGATGTTGGTCGTGTCAGGCGAGGACGACCTGGCATCGGTGGCCAATTTCGCCGCCGATCTCGCGCTGCACGACTGGCTGTTGACCACGCTGGTGAGGCTGGTCGAGCACAGCCGGGTCGGCGTGGAGAGGCCGGACGCGGTGATCCATCGGCTTCGTCCCGCGGTGGAGCATCTACTGCATCTCTGGATGCCGGGGGCTCGCAGCTCCACCAGGGCAGCGGCCCTCTGGGAGGCCCTCGAGAGGCAACCCGGTCTGAGTCGACAGTGGAACACGTTGGTGAGCCGGGTACGTGATCAGTTCTCGCTGGCCGCCCTCGCCGTCCTCCCGTCGCTGGGTCAGCCGACGAAGACGTAGACGATCCGGTCGACGGTCTCGAACGGCAGGTCGAGTGTCTCACCCACCGCGCGGTGTCTGATCGGGTCGACGACCGCCGCGTTGACGGCGACCTGGCCGAGGATCGTCCGGACCGCGTACGCCTCGGCGGTGAGGCGGCTGTCCAGTACCGTCGACGTCCGGTAGGCGCTGAACGGCGCGGCGGTCGGATTGACCCGGAGCACGGGCGGCAACAGGTCCCAGTCCGCCGGAAACTCGCCATCCCACGGATGCGGCGGATGGACCGGTTGCCCCTGGTACCGCAGCAGGCCGAGCCGGAGCATCTGCACCGCGCTCGCCAGGAGGGCGTCCGACCAGACGCGCCGACCGCTGATATCGTTCCACAGCTCCACGTCGAGGAAGATCGAGTGCCCGCGGGGAGCATGCTGTGCCGGCGGCGCCCAGGCGCTGGGCAGGGAAACCGGGTCGACCAGGGCCGCCGACGGACTGCGCCGGCCGTTGCTCAGCCACCCGGTTTCCTGAACGGGCGGCCGCGTGCCGTTGCTGCCGACCGCGGGCTCCTCGACGATGTGATCGAGCAGGATCTGCACCGGGGATATGCCGTCGGCCCCGGCACAGGCCGACGATCGCACGATGTAGTCGATCGAGATGTCGCTGGCGCGTGCGGCATCGATCACCATCGGCAGGACCTCCGCGGGCGGTGGCGGTGCCAGGTGGTAGTCGTCGACGACGAAGCAGGTGCTGATCCGGGTTTTTCCGCCGGGCACCACCCGGGCGACGGTGTCGCGCGCCGTCGCCAGCCACGGTGCGATCAGCCTGAAGTGGTGACGCAACCGACCAGGTCCGGCGCTGAGGTCCTCAGCCGGTACGTGGCCGAGTTGCACGGACAGATGCGACAGCGGAAGGCTCGCCACCCGAGTCGCCGACGGGCCCTCCTCGAAGATCGACATCCCGGGCATCGTGCTCCCTTTCGGATAGTTCCTTCGGCTGCCGGATGGACACCAGGGCCAGCCCTTCGTCGCCCGCGATGGCGAGCCCGTGGTTGGTCCAGCTGACCGACTGCGCCATGGTGCCGACGGGAACGACCTGCCGGCAGGCACCGGTCAGGTCCCATATCCGGACCGTTCGGTCGACGCCGGCACTGAGGATCAGGGGCGATCCGGTCGGATCCGGTCGGACCGCCAAGGCGAGCACGCCGCCGCGGTGACCGACCAGCGGTGGCAGGTACGGGTCGCCGGAGATGGGATCGGACAGCCGGATCGCGCCGTCGTCGCCCGCGCTGGCGAGCAGCGATACGCCGTCCGGTCCGGGCACGACCGCCAGCGCCAGGACGCGCGCGGTGTGCCCGCGCGTCGGCGGCCCCACCGGGTTGCCGCCGATGGGCTCCCACAGCCGTACCGTGGCGTCGTCGCCGGCACTGGCGAGCATGATCGTGCCGTCCAGACCGGGAACAGCGGCCAACGCCCAGACCCTGCCGGTGTGTCCGCCCATCGTCGTGCCGAACGGCCGGCGGGCGGAAAGATCATGGATTCGGATGATCGCGTCGTCGCCCGCGCTCGCCAGCAACTGTTCCCCGCGGGGCCCGGAACTGCGGCCAGAGCCCGGATCCAGCCCGTCTGGCCGGGCATCGGCGAGCCGACCGGCCGGCCGGCGTAGGCGTCCCAGACCCGGATGGTCGCGTCGTCGCCCGCGCTGGCGAGCAGCGTACGTCCGTCGGCATCCCGCAGGACGGCCAACGCCGTGACCGGACGGGTGTGGCCGGTCAGCGGCTCCCCGTGCCGCCGCCCCGTGGCGCCGTCCCACACCTGGATCGTCGTATCCTCGCCCGCGCTGACCAGCAGGTCGGTGTCCTGTTCGGACAGTGTCGTCAGCGCCAGGATCTTGCCGGTGTGCCCGAGAGCGGGGCGATTCGTGGGCATCGCGGCGGTCGGGTCCCACAGCCGGATGGTCGAATCCTTGCTGGCACTGGCGAGCAGCGGCCTGCCGTGCGGTGCCGGCACCACGGCAAGCGCCGTCACCGGCAGGGTGTGGCCGGTGAGCGGCGCTCCGAACGGCCGGCCGGTGACGGGGTCGCGCAGCCGGATGGTCGCGTCGTCGCCGGCGCTGGCCAGGAGGGCTTTGCCGTCCGGTCCGGGCAGGACGGCCAGGGCGGTGACCGGCTGCGTGTGCCCGGTCAACGGTGCGCCCACCCGGCGGCCGGTTTCCGGGTCCCACAGCTGGATGGTCGTGTCGTCGCCGGCGCAGGCGATGAGGTGGCGGTTCTGCTCGTACGGCACGGCGGCCAGCGCCCAGATGCGCCCGCCCGCGGGCCGCTCGTCGTCCGGTTGTCCGGCCGGGTCGTTCAACGGTCCGCCGCCCATGTCCCGCCCGGCACGCGGATCCCAGATCCGGATCGTCGCATCCTCACCCGCCGTCGCGAGCAGGGGCCGACCAGCCACATCCGGTACGACGGTGAGCGCGACCACCCGGGTGGTGTGTCCGGTCGGCGAGGTGTGCACGACGCGCCCGGCCACCGGATCCCACAGCCAGATGGCCGTCCCGCCGTCACTGACGCTCGCGAGCAAGGCCCGATCCGCCGGTCCCGGCACCGCCGTCAGCGCCGAGATCTGCCCGGCGTCGCCGCGCAGCGGTGGGCCGATTTGCCGTCCGGTCGCCGGGTTCCAGAGCCTGATCGTGGCGTCCACGCCGCCGCTGGCGAGCAGTGCCGGACGCCCCGGCTGCGGCAGGCTCGCCAGCTTGGTGATCCGGCTCGGGTGGCCGATGAGGGACGAGTCGACCCGCTCGCCGGTGACGGCGTCCCACAGTGGAACCGTGGTGTCGTACCCGGCGCTGGCCAGGATCGGCTGACCGTCGGGGCCGGACAGGACGGTCAGTGCCCGGATCGGTCCGATGTGGCCGGTGAGGGTGATGTGCGGCACCTGGGAGGCGAAGCGGGCCCAGCGCACCGTCCACGTCGCGTCCGGGGTAGGGCGTTCGTGCGCGAACGTGGTAGTGCCCGCTTGCCGTGCCATCGCCAGTTGGCGTAGCCCGGTGCGGTCGGCCGTGGTGGCCCGCACGATGTGGTGCTGCGCGGCGACGACCCCGACGATGGTGGGCGGGAAGTCGGACGGGCTCACACCGGTGCGCAGCGCGTCGAAGGCGACCGCCCGGGGATCGAGGCGGTCGACGAGATCCGGCCGCTGGTCGAGCCGGCGCAGACCGTCGATGCCGGCCTCGGCGGCGTGACCGGACAGGTGCCGGACCAGGTACGCGTTCAGCGGGTCGGGGGCCCGGTCCGCGGCCCGCAGCAGAGCGTCCAGGATGGCGGCGTGCCGCTCCCGGGCCGGCACGTGATCGGCGTGCTGCAGATGCTCCTGGAAGCTGCGGTGGGCGAAGCGGTACACGGTCTGGCCGGACTCGCTGTCGACCATCAGGTACGGCGCCGCGTGCGCCACCAGGTTGTCGAAGTCGGTGGCGGCCGGTGGCGCCGCGGGGTCGCCGAGTGCGGACGCGACGGTGGCCCAGGTCTGGTCAAACATCGGAAGCCCGCGCCCCAGTCCGTACGCCAGGGCGTACAGCAGGGGGCGATAGGCCGGGTTGAGTTGGGTGAGCCGGTGCACCGCGGCGGCGAACAGGGTGCCGTGGTCCCCGCCGAGGAGCCGGGTGAGATCGCCGTGCTGGCCCGAGGTGACGAGCTCTGGCCGGGCCGCCAACTCGTGCACGGCGAGCCGCGCGAAGAGGAACTCCTGGCCACGAAGGGCGAGGCCGAACCCCACGGCCTGCGCCGCCGCCTCGTGGCCGCCGCCGAAGATGGCCGTGAGGCGCCGCCCGACGTACCGGCTCAGGGCGTCCGGGTCGTGTTTGACGTCGACGACGTCGTGGGTCGCCGGCCCGGCGAGCAGGGCGTCGAGCAGGTCCTCGTCCGGCGCGTCCGGTACGTCGATCCGGGCGCGGCTGGAGCGCCTGGTGCCGACGATCAGGTAAACGTTGGCAATGCCGCCGAGGCGTGCGAGCAGGTTCGCGAGCACGACCGGCTCTTGGGCCTCGTCGAGGGCGTCCAGCATCAGCGTGAGCCGACTCCGGCCGGTCTTTCCGGCCTTGCCGCCGAGCGCCGTTTCGAGCCACTCGCTGAGCTGCTCGGTGGTACCGACGGCCGGTGGCGGCCCGAGCCGGAGATCGTCCGCCAGCCGCCGGATCGTGTCCTCGACGGTGAGCCCGGTGAGCAGGATCGAGGCGGCGAAGGCGTTCGGCGGTGGCTGCTGATCGGCCGGAATGGGCTCGACAAGGTCGGCGTCCACCAGCGCCGCGATCAGGTCGGGATGGGTACGGGCCAGCACCTGGCCGAGCAACGCGGACTTTCCGGTGCCCGGGTTACCGGTCACGACCAGCAGCGCGCGGTCGGGGTCGCGCAGCCAGGTAGCGATGCGGCGCAGCTCCGCCTCACGCCCCTCGAAGAACCAGGGCAGTTCGGTGGTCTCGCTGGTTTCGCCGCCCCGGGCCTTGGGTAGGAAATGCAATTGCGTGTCCGTGGGCAGTGCGCGGATCTCGTTCTGGATGTCGACGACGATCGGCAGCGTGGCGGCCGGGGACAGCGTGCGGACCAGGGCATGCGGGCGGACCGCGCGGGCGACGATGTGGCTGTCGGTCAGCATCTGCTCCAGCTGCCCGGCGAGGTCGTGCAGCTCGATGACGGTGTTCGCGCGGAAGACGTTGTTGAGGCAGTGGTCCAGCGTCATGGTGAACGCGCCAAGCCGGGTGGCACCCTCACCGGACACTCCGATGAGCAGGATCCGCCGCGGGTTGTCCCGATCCTCCTCGAGGATCGCGTTGACGAGTTGGGCGAAGCGCGCCGAGCTACAGGCGTCGACGACGACCATCGTCCAGGACCGCGGTGAACTGTTCTGCCGCTTGACGATGTCTCCGGCGAGCATCTTGGGCAGCAGGCCCCTGGTGTCCACGACGGCGGGGCTCTCGCGGTGCGCGAGCGACGCGTCCACGGTGTTGTCCCAACCGTGCCCGATCCAGTAGAGGACCGTGTCGTGGTCCTCGTGTCCAGATGACCAGTCCTGCAGCCGGTCGAGTACGGCGGTGCCGCCGCGGCCGTCCATCGGTACCGCCCACGGGATCTGCCGGCCGCCGAACGGGGCGAGCAGGTCGCACAACCGGCGGATCTGCGGCTCGACGTCCAGCGTCTCGAACGTCGGTTCGTCGTACGTGCCGATCCCGATCGGGAAGATCAGCAGCGGCGGGCGATCGGCCGGCTCACTCATCGGCACCGTCGTCGGCCAGGCCGGGGTCGACCGCGAGCACGTGCTGGCTGACCGGGCTGTAGCCGCCGCCGGCCACCTCGACGCGGAACAGCCCCGGCTGCGGCAGCCGTACGGCCACCCGGGCACCGTCCGCGTCGACGTCGATCAGCGGGGCGCTGACGAGTTGACCGTTCGCGGCGTCGATGACGTGGCAGGTGGCGTCGCGGCGCCCGGTGACACCGGTGACCAGACCGGTGAACGCGTCCCCCGGGCACGCCAGGTCGGGCACCGCGAGGCCAAGTTCGAGCGCGGCCTGCGGCGGGCCGAGCCGGTCGAGGTCCAGCTCGGTGATGACGCCGTGCACGAACGCGCGCGTCTCACTGCTCTTCGCCAGCGGGCCATGCTGCTGCGGAAGGTAGGTGTGGACGGTCCCGTCGAGGCTGGCGGCCCCGCGGTACACGGTCCCGTCACCGGCCTCGTTGGACCAGCGCACGCCGCCCTCGGCCCGGTCGACCCACAGTCCGTCTTCAGTGGACACCGTGTCTTCGCGGAGAGCGAAGCTCTGCGGGGTGGGCTGGTGCGTACCCACCAGCGGGCGGTGGCCGGGGATCGGCGCGTCCGCCAGGCGCCGGTGCAGCTCCGCCGAGGCTCGCGCGTGGTCCGGGTCGGCGCCGAGCGCGACCGCGGTGTCGTGGTCGAGCCGCTGACCGCGCCGGCCGTCGTTGACGCACCGATACGTGGGCAGCAGATCGTGCACTCCGGGCAGGCTGGCGGCCAGTCGACGCAGGCCCTCGTCGGCCGCCGGCCGCAACGCCTGGGACCATGGCCGGTGGCTGGGAAACGGGGCGCCACGACCGGCGTTGAGCAGCACCGCGGCCTTCACCGAGCCGTAGAACGGGGTGCCGAGGGTGACGACCGCGCGGATGTCGTCGGTGGCGCCCGGAATCGTGCTCAGATATCTGGCCAGCAGTCCACCCATCGAGTGGGCGACGATGACCACCCGCGCTGGACGGCCGTCCGGGTGCACCCGCCGCGCGACGTCGTGGGCCGGGTGGGCGTGCCAGCGCCGCAGCTCGTGATGGACCCGTTCGGCCAGCAGGCCCGCGTTGTGGGCCACGGGCAGCCGCCAGTCGTAGGCGAAGTCCACGACCGGGACGCCCGGCTGCACCGCGGCGCGGACCGTGTCGAAGAGCCTCGTGTAGGGCTCCAGACCGGCCAGGACGCGCGCGAAGGCCGGAAACCGGAGCGACGAGGTCGCCTCCACCCGGCCGTAGACCCCGGCGCGTTCCTCGTCGGTGAGCCGCAACGCGGTCAAGCCGCCGCCGGTGGTCCAGGCCCGGACGTACCAGCGCAGGTCCCGGAAACCCCACAGCGTCCGTCGGGTGCGGCTGTCGACCAGTTCGCTCCCCATGATGCCGGGCACCACGATCACAAGATCGTGTGATCTGCCCGCGTGTTGTCGATCAGTGACCGCGGGCGAACCGGGAGCCATGACGCCGTACGATAGCCGCCACTACCAGCCCAGCGCGATACCGCGGACGGCGAGGATGAACTGCCCTCTTAGCGTTCCGCGCAGAGGCAGCCGACGCCGCGGTCGGTCCAGTCGCGGCCGGTCCACTCCGGATATCGCTTGATCATCAGCAACCTGACCTCCTCGACGATGGCGTCCTCGCGCATGGCCGAGTCGCGCCGTGCCCAGGTCTCGTCCTGACCCTGGCGCCGTCCTCTGGAACGGCACGGTCGGCCTGGCGCCGCTCCCGCACGCCCTGCCCGACGGCCTGACGGCGGTGCCGTTGACCGACATGCCGCCCAGCCGCCTCGTGGTCGCCTGGACGACAGACCACGCCAGCCCGCTGATCCGCTCGTTCGTCCGCATCGCCGAAAGCGCCTTCATGCTCAGTGGGCGGTGAGCACCGCCCACGACTCGGGGGCAGGGTCACGGCGACGGTGTCCGCCTCGGGGCCGGCGACGGTCGGCAGCGGCGCGAGGCCGTACCCGGACGCCTCGGCCTGGTGGCGCGGGCCGTCGGCGTCGGCGACCAGCACCCGGGCCGATTCGAACGTCAGTGCGCCGCGGCCCCGGTACAGGATGGTGACGTCGGTCGGCTCGGCGGCGCGGTTGGTCAGGTACTCGACTGGAACGCCCTCGTCGGGTTTTGGGGCCGGGGTGACTCGCGAAGACATCAAGCCTGACGGGCTTCGCGAGGCACGCCGGCCCCAAAACCGCTTTGCCTTAGAGCTGCCGCGATGTTCGTCGTGGTCCCGGCCGTTGCTCCCGCGGCCTCGCCCTCCGCGGTGGACGACCCATACCGTCGGCGGGCTTGTCTCGCGGACCCGGCAGCGCGGGTCGGGGATTTCGGCTCGCTTTGCGAGCCGCCGACCTGCGCGGTGCCCGCGGGAGCATGCGGTCCGCAGGTGACGCGGACCGGGGTAGATCTGCCTGAGAACCTCTTAGCCCTCCTTGACGTCCCCGATAGCCACGTCTCCCAGAGCGTGGAGTTCGGAGATCTGGACGAAGCCGTCCGGGGTGGCCGGCGCGGCGCTGGTGACGACGAGGCGTAGCGCCGTCGTGGACACCTTGTCGAAGGAGATCGTCGTGGGCTGCTCGGACTGCGTCGCCATGGTCACCGACTGGTTGGCGGCGGGGATCCACCCGGTGCCGTCCCAGTACTCGACGGACACGGCGGCGGGGAAGGTGCGGCCGGCGGCCAGCCGGAAGTAGGGCACCAGCGTGTCGACGGCTTGCGGGCTCGTCCAGGTCAGCGACGCCCAGTCGGCCGGCCGGGCCAGGCTGTACGCCGGCAGCAGCGCCGTCGCGGCCTTGGTGTAGCGGTTGGACCAGCCGTTGGCGTCGGGCAGGACGCCGTCGGTCATGGTCGCGGGTACGGTCTGCGGCGTGCCGCTGAAGCTGGCCGACGGCGTGGCGGCGGGTGCCAGGTTCTGGCCCAGGGTCCAGCCGTCCGACACGGTGACCGCGACCGAGGTGGTCAGGCCGTGTTCGGCGAGCTTCCCGGGCACGGTGAAGGTGCCGGGGCCGGTCGGGTCGGGGACAGGGTCCCAATTGACGGCGACGAGGTCGGTGACGCCGTCGGTGAAGGTGACCCGCGCCGTGCCGGGCAGGTACGGCCGTACGCCGACGGGCACGGCCGCGGTGAACGTCTGGACGGAGGAGACCCGGTACGGCGTGACGTGCGCGGCGACGCGGTGGCCCCGCGCGGTGCCCCGCACCAGGTACGGCCGCTCCGAGTCGAGCTGATCCCGGGTGAGCCTGGCCCAGGTCACCCGTTCCCGGGAGGTGGAGCCGTCGGCGCGTACGAGGGTGACGTGGCGGGGCAGGTCGGGCCGTGTGCCGGTGGGCGTGCGCAGGTGGGGGTCGACGGCGCCGCCCCGGTCGCGGCGCCCGACGTCGAAGACGGTGGTGGTCGCCGGGAGCAGCCCGTCGCCGGTCACGGTGATGCTGATCGGCCCCGGTCGCTCGTCGGAGCGGACGATGGCCAGGGCCTTGCCGTTGAACGCGGACCGGTGCGCGGCCTGGTAGTTCTCGGCGCTCTCCTGCCGGCCGTTGTCGACGCCCGCGAGGGTGCCGCCGGTGACGGTGAACCGGAGCAGGTCGTCGGCCTCGGGCACGACGACGCCGTGCGCGTCGACGACCTCGACGGTGACGAACGACAGGGATTCGCCGTCGGCGTCGATGGCGGCCCGGTCCGGGGTCAGCCGCAGCGTATGCGGTGCGCCGGCGGTGCGCAGCACGTCGGTGGCGACCGCGGCCCCGTCCCGGGTGGCGACGGCCCGAAGCTCGCCGGGCTCGAACGGCACCTGCCAGGTGAGGTGGAGCTTGCCGGTGCCGCCGCCGGGGCTGGTGTAGCTGCCGGACGGGAACGTCTTGTCGTCGCCGGTCGGTTCGGTCGTCTCCAGGTAGTCGCGGCCGAAGGCGGTCGTCTTGCCGTCGTACCGGTGGGCGCCGAGCGAGCGTCCATTGAGGAACAGCTCGACGGTGTCCACATTGGAGTACGCCCAGACGGTCACCGGCTGGCCGGGCTCGTGGTCGGTCCAGTTCATCGGTACGAGATGGACCATCGGCTCGGTGGTCCACTGGCTCTGGAAGGCGTAGAACAGGTCCTTGGGGAAGCCCGCGGTGTCGACCGCGCCGAAGAACGCGGACTTGACGGGGAACTGCCCGTACGGCGTCGGCTCACCGATGTAGTCGAACCCGGACCAGAGGAACTCGCCGGTGAAGAACTTGCGGTCCCGGTCCTTCTTCAGGCCGTACTCGCCCGGCATCGTCCAGGACGCCATGTTGTTGTCGTAGCTGGAGACCAGGCGCCGTCCGGGTGTGTAGTCCTCACCGGTGTTGAGCAGGTCCGGCCACTGGTAGACGCCGCGCGCCGAGGTGGACGAGGACGACTCGGACTCGAAGAAGAACGTGTCCGGGTAGAGCTGGTGCAGGGCGTCGACGGACTGGGCGGTGTTGTAGTTGAGGCCGACGCCGTCCAGCAGTTGGGCGATCTGCCCGTTGGTGGAGGTGGGGCTCGGCGGTGTGCGGTAGCTGTCGCTGCCCCACACCACCGGCCGCGTCGTGTCGATCGACTTGATGTCCGCGACGAGGCGCTGCGCGTCGGCGACGGTCTGGCCGCGGATCTCGTTGCCGATCGACCACATGACGACCGAGGGGGAGTTCTTGAACTCGTGGACCATCTCCATGATGTCCACATCGGACCACAGCAGCCCGCCCCCGCCGGGCGCCTCCAGCTCGAACCAGTCGCCGTAGTCGTTCGCCGTCTTGTTGTTGCGCCAGGTGTCGAACGCCTCGACCATGACGACGATGCCGAGGCGCTCGCACGCCTCGATGACCTCGGGCGCCGGTGGGTTGTGGGCCGTACGCAGGGCGTTGACCCCCATGCGCTTCATGATCGACAGTTGGCGGTCGATGGCGTCGGCGCTCACCGCGGCGCCGAGCGCGCCGAGGTCGTGGTGCAGGTCCACGCCTTGGAGCTTGGTGTATTCGCCGTTGACGAACATGCCCTCGGCCGGGTCGATCTCGACCCAGCGGACCCCGAACGGGGTGGACACCGCGTCGACCGGCCGGCCGCCGACCAACAGGCTCGTCTCCAGCGTGTACAGGTACGGCGAGTCGACCGACCAGAGCCGCGGGTGCCGTACCCGGATGGTGGTGGCGTCCCGGGCCCGGCCGACGACCCGGCCGGACTCGTCCCGCACCGTGTGGACGAGCTCGGCCTCGGTGGTCTCGTTCACCACGTCCGTCGCGACGTGGACGTCGACGTACCCCTGGTCGATGGTCGTGGCGGCGTCCGGGGTGGTCACGAAGGTGCCGTGCCGGCGCACGTGGACGGGGCCGGTGACCACCAGGCGGACGTTGCGGTAGATGCCGCTGCCGGAGTACCAGCGGCTGTTCGGCAGTTGGTTCTGCACCTTCACGGCGACCACGTTCGGCGTGCCGTCGGTGTGCGCGAGCCCGGTGATGTCGAACGCGAAGCCCGTGTATCCGTAGGGGTGGGTGCCGAGAAGTGTGCCGTTGAGGTACACCGCGGAGTTCATGTAGACCCCGTCGAACTCGATCGAGATCCGGTCGCCGTCCGCGACCGGCGGGACCGTGAACGTCTTGCGGTAGAAGCCGAGGCCGCCCTGGAAGTAGCCGGTCCCCGCGGTCGTCCCCGGCCCCGCCGTCGGGTCCAGTTCGATGCTCCAGTCGTGCGGTACGTCCAGCACCCGCCAGGACGAGTCGTCATACCCGGGCGAGACCGCGTCCGCGTACGCCGGCGGCACCTGGACGCCGTCCCGGTTGGCCAGCGCGAAGCGCCAGTCCCGCGTGAAGTCGACGACCTCCCGGCCGGTGCGCGGCACGTCGCCGGCCGCCACGGGTTTGCCGGCCACCACCGTTCCCGGCAAACCGGTCAGCAACACGGCGAAGACAGCGAGGAGCATCGCTCATCACTCACATTGTGAACGTGGGTTGGCAGGGGGCGCCGTTGACGGTGAACGCCGTCGGCGGGTAGCCCCGGCCCTGGCCGCCCGCCTGGAAGCCGAACGTGAGGCTGGCGTTCGGCGCGAGGACCGGCCACCAGGTCGGGTTGCGGGCCGTGACGGTCGGTCCGACCTGGTACCAGACGCCGTTGAACAGGGACGTGATCAGCTGCCCGTTGGTGAACGTCCAGCGCATCGTCCAGCCGTTCAGCGGCTCCTGGGTGATGTTTCGGACGGTGATGTTGACGGAGAACGAGTTGGGGTACTGGGCGCCGATGGCGTACGCGATCGACAGCGGGCAGGGGCCGGGCTCGGTCGGGGTGGGTTCCGGCAGCGCGTTGGTGACCCGGACGTCGTCGAAGGAGGCGCTGGTGTACCGGGCGAGCAAGCCGACCTGCTCACCGAAGGAGGTGCCGCCCGGATCGGCGGCGCTCACCGCCGCCGACGTGCCACCCGGGCCGGTGACGGACGCGGTGACCGTGGTGCTGGTCGGGAAGCTCAGCGTCAGCTCGTACCACGAGCCGGGTGTCGCCGTGAACGGCGCGCTGGCCAGCAGGGTCATCGTGCTGAACCAGCGCTGGGTGAGCTCGAGCCGGCCGCCGGTCAGCGTCGCGAGGTAGTAGTTGATGTTGGCGCGGCCGAGGAGCGAGACCGTGTTGTCCGCGCTGAGGGGGCTTGTCGGTTTTACCCGCGCCGAGACGGTGGTGCCGGTGCCCGCCCCCAACCGCCCCTGGCCTGCACGTTCACCAGGTCGGTGCGGGGATTGCGCAGCACCTTCGAGCCGTCCTCGGTGGCGGTCGTCCAGGCGCCGCCCGGCCCGACGCCGATGGTCCAGACGTTGGCGGTCGGTTGCTCGAAGTCGTCGGAGAAGAGCACGGCGGCCTGCGCGGCCGACGTGGGGGCGAGGAGGATGCCGCCTGCCAGAGCGCCAGCGGCCAGGAACGTCATGAGCCTTCGCGTGACCAGGGCCAACATGTCCGGCATCATATCGCGAGGCGTCGATGTATTGGGCGGATGTGCTGCATCGTGCGAACAGTTCTCTGGATGATGACCTTCAGTGGGACCCCGAGAGGATCGATATGTGATATCAAACGTGAGTGCAACTCCCGCAGGCCGCCCCAGCCCCCACACCCGATGTGCCGGCTGCGGATCGCGCACCGATCGCCGTCCGGGAGCTGGCGGAGAGCCTCATCGAGCGCTCGGAGGCGGCACGACAGCAGGGTGACTACCGCGCCGGGTCGGCGCTGGCCCGGGAGGCGGCCGACCTCGCGGCCGCGATCGAGGACGACGGCCTGCACGGGCTGGCCCTGCGGGTGCTCGCGGTCCACCTGGTCCGCCTGGGCGACCATGAGCAGGCGGTACGGTCCACCGTCCTGGCCGCGCGGCTGCTGCACGGCGCCGGCGACGAAAAGTCCGCGTGCAAGGCGCAGACCGTCCAGGCCCTGGCGTACACCAAGCTGGGCCTGCACGACGAGGCGCTCGCGGCGCTGTCGTCCATCCTCGACATCGCGGAGCGCCTGGACGACCGCGAGCTCCAGTTTTGGATCTACAACCGGATCGGCGGCGTGCACGGATCGCTGGGCGACTACCGCCAGGGCAAGGCGTTTCTGACCCGCGCGCTCGGCCTCGCCCGCACCGACCTCGACGACGAGTCGGTCTTCTGCATCCTCAACAACCTCAGCGACAACGCCGTCGGGCTGGTCAAGCAGCTGCGCGGCGAGGGCGAGGAGGCGGCCGCCGCGGAGGCGCTGGCCGACGGCCTGGACTACGCGCGGGACGCGCTGATCCTGGCCCGGGCGGCGGAGCATCCCTACCGCGAGTCCATGTGCCTGGGTAACCACGGCACGCTGCTGGCGCTCGCCGGGGAGTATGCGCAGGCCACGGCGATGTTGCGGCGCTCCGGCGAGCTGGGCGCGACCCACGGATACCGCTCCTTGGAGCTGGAGGCCATGCAGGGCATCGCGGCGGTCTGCCTGCTCGAGGAACGGGTCAACGAGGCGATCGCCACGCTGGACATGGTGCTCACGATGGCCTCCGAGCCCAACGAGAAGACCACCATCATGGCGGTACACGAGCAGCTGTCCGTGGCGTACGAGAAGCAGGGCGACATGGCCTCGGCGCTGCGCCACTACCGGACGTACCACGACGCCGAACGCACCGTGTACTCGGCGATGGCGGAGACCCGGGCCCGGCTGCTGACCAATCGGTTCGAGTTGGACAATGCCCGGCTGGAGGCGGAGCGCGCCCGGCTGGAGGCGGAGCTGCACCGCGTTCGCCGGGAGGAGCTGGAGCGGGAGCGGCTGACCTGGCGGACCGAGGCCGAGGAGTCGGCGCGGCGGGCCCGCGAGGACCAGCTCACCGGCCTGTGGAACAGGCGCCATCAGGACGAGGAACTGCCCCGGCTGGCCAAGGCCGCCACGACCGGCAACCGTCCACTGTGCGTAGCGGTCGCCGACGTCGACCGGTTCAAGAGCATCAACGACCAGTTCGGCCACCAGGTCGGCGACGAGGTCCTCAAGCGGCTCGCCGACATCCTGCGCGTCGGCAGCCGGCCCGGCGACCTGGTCACCCGGATGGGCGGCGAGGAGTTCTGCCTGGCCTTCGCCGACACCGACCTGGCGGTGGCGTGGGGGATCTGCGAGCGGCTACGCGCCGCCGTCGAGGCGTACGACTGGGCCGGCCTGCGCCCAGGTCTGCACGTCACGATCAGCTTCGGGGTGGCCCTGCTGGCACCCGGGGGCACCGCGCCGCAGGTGCTCGACGCCGCCGACACCCAGCTCTACCGGGCCAAGCGCCACGGCCGCAACCGGGTCGAGCCGGCCCTGCCCGTACGCCTCCGGCTCGCCTGAGCGGCGTCCCCGCTGGTCGCGCTCTGGCAGGTGAAGCCGTTTTGAAAGCGTGCTGCCCCTGGCTGCCGCGCTGGGCGAGCGAGCGGGGCGGCAGTTTCTTGATCTTCATCGGCTGGCCGATCCTGCTGGTCAGCCTCAACTGGGTGGCGTGGATCTGTGTGAGGTTCGCGCGCTACGACGGGGTGCCGATGAGTAGTCCGAGGCACATTTCGTCGGCGGTGCCGTCGCCCCAGACGACGTAGCGGGGTGGCAGCGATTGGAGTTGGGGGAGCATCTTGCGCAGGCCGGCGTCGTGGGTGCAGGTGACCCGGAGCACGTCGCCCTTCTTGATCTTTACCGGGGTGGCCAGTGGGCGGATGGCCTGGTCGTCGAAGTTGTACTGGGGTACGTCCAGCAGGGTTTGGGCGCCGGTGGTTCCGGGGTTGAGTTCGATCGTGATGGCGCGGCCGAGCAGGTGCATGTGTCCGGCCGTGGCGTAGATGGTGGCGGCGCCCTCCATCGGGTGGTCGCAGTGTTGGGTGGATCCGGGTGCCGGCTTGCCTTGGCTGCACCACTGGAGCAGGTCGGCGGCGCTGGAGCCGACGTCCTGGCCGAAGCGGCGGGTGACGTCCTTGATCGCGGCGTCCCGGTCGCAGAGTGGGCCGCTTTCCTGCGCGGTGCACGGCAGTTCGACCGGTGCGGGTGCCTGCATGGTGGCCAGTGGGGTCATGGCGGTGGTGGCGTCGGCGAGGCGTAGCCGGATGCTGGACTGGTCGGTGCTGCCGGATTTTCCGCCGGTCGCGAGCAGGTTGTAGTGCACCTGCATGACGAGTTGGCTGCCGGCCGGCATCTCGTACCCCAGGCCCTCGTCCAACAGCACCTCGTCCGCCCCCGGCGCCCAGTGGGCCACCCACGCGTCGCCGTTCACGCCGGAGTCGCCGAAGCACTGCCAGCCTTCGCCGGGCGTACCCTCGTCAAGCTCGCGCGCCTCGGCCGCGCCCGCCGGAGGGATCTGGAAGAAGATCGCGTGGTGCACGATGTCGGCGTTCTGCGGCAGGAACTGGCTGCCCGTCAGGTACGCCTGGGTGGACAGTCCCGGATCGACCAGGAAGCAACGGTACTCGTCCGTCCCTCCGTTCGGCGCGACCGGCGCGTACGGCTGCGGCATCTTGAGTGTCACGAACCGTTCACCGGCGCGCGGCGGCGTCGGCGACGGCGGCGGCGGCGCGCCCTGACCGTGGCCGTCGTGGGTCGCGCCGCCCGATTGGGCCGTCACCGGCGGATCGGCGGTGCCAGCACCGCACGCCGCGCTCATCCCGGCCACGGCCAGCACCGTTGCCACCGCCACCAGCCGCGTTGCGCCTCTCACGTTGCCTCCCCCAGCCGCCGGACCCATTCGTACCTTCGATGATTGGGTCAGCCACGGCGGATGTATATCCGGGTTCGCCCCGGATCAACCCCGAACGGCCAACTAGTCCTGTAGGCCGAGGGCGCATTATGATCAAGGCGGTCTTATCAAATATCAAATCAAAGGAGCTGTGGTGTCGAAGGGCGAAGACGGTGGGGGAGTCGGGGAGACCTTGCTGGTGGGCGTCCTGCTCGTCGTGTTCGCCGTGCTGGTCGTGGTGCTGCTGTACGTCGCCCTAGGAGACTGAACCCCTGGACCCCTAAGGAGCCTTCGATGTCATTTGACCAGGTCACGTCCGCGGAGTTGGCCGCGCCCAACGGTCACTTCTCCCAGGCGACGGTGAGCACGCCGGGCCGGCTCGTCTTCATCTCCGGCATGACCGCGCGCCGGGCCGACGGCACCATCGCCGGGGTCGGCGACATCACCGAGCAGACCCACCAGGTGTGCCGCAACCTGGCCGCCGCCGTCACCGCGGCGGGCGGCACGCTGGCCGACATCGCCCGCGTCGACGTGTACGTGCGGGACATGGCCGACTTCGCCGCCATCCACGCCGTACGCCGCCAATACTTCACCGGCCCGCCGCCGGCCTCGACCATGGTGGCCGTCGCCGGCTTCGTCCGCGAGGAGTATCTGATCGAGATCAACGCGATCGCGGTGCTGCCGGAGACGGCCGCCTGACGAGGGTGGCGACGCCTACCGTGGCGCGCGGAACCGTTCGATCATCGCCGCGTAGCTGTCGCCGCCGCGCCCGTCAGCGATGGCCCGATCGGTCAGGGCCTTGATGAGTCTCGGTAACTCGGCGTTGACGCCGACGGACTCGCTTTCGTGTACGAGGTGGTCCATCGCGGCCAGGTGGGTGTCGATCGTGGCGTCGTCGGCGGGGTACGTGCCGTCGTCGATCTGCCGCGCGTAGCCGGCCAACCAGCCGGTCACGGTCCCGATCGACGTGCTCGCGAAGGGGGCGAACGCGCCCGCGTCCACCCCCGCCGTGCCGAGCAGGGCGGCGCCGTGGAGGAAGCCGTTGAGGACGCTCCACATCACGCCCAGGATGGCCACGTCGTACAGGGACGACAGGCCGTGGTCGCCGCCGAGGTACGTCGTTCCCGCGCCGAGACCGCGCAGGGCCGGCTCGTACCGGTCGAAGGCCGACCGTGGGCCGCTGTAGAGGAGGACGGCTTCCGCGGTGCCGATGCCCGCGGGCACGGCCATGATGGCGCCGTCCAGGTAGGTGACACCCCGCCGCGCCGCCCAATCGGCCGTCTCCCGGGCCTGCGCCGAGGTGCCCGAGGTCAGGTTCACCAGGACCCGACCGTCGAGGGCATCGCCCAGCGGGTCGAGCAGATCGCGCACCGCGCGATAGTCGGACACGCAAACGACAAGGAGTGGGCTGGCCGCGACGGCGTCGCCGACCGAGTGGGCGGGCTTCGCGCCCTGGGCGACGAGGCGGTCGGCCTTCGCCGCCGTGCGGTTCCACACGGTGGTCGGGTGACCGGCGCGCAGGAACGCCCCGGCCAGCGCCTGACCCATCAGGCCCAGGCCGATGACCGTCACGGGAGTGTGGCCAGCATCGCGATTCTGCATCGTTGTTCTCCATCGAGGTGGGTCGTTGTTGCTGGCAGAATCATCAGGGTTCACACCGGTATGAAGGTCAAGAGGAGCGCGCGTGCTGATCGGGGAGCTGAGCCGGCGGACCGGAGTCAACGCGCACCAGCTGCGCTACTACGAGGCGCAGGGCCTGCTCGAGCCCGACCGCGGCACCAGCGGCTATCGCGAGTACGCCCACGACGACATCGTGACCGTGGCCCAGATCAGGAAGCTGCTGGACGCCGGGCTGTCGACCCAGGAAATCGGGTTCATCCTGCCCTGTGCCACCGGCGCGGACCCAGAGCTCGTGCCCTGCCCCGAACTGCTGGACACGCTGCGCGCACGCCTGCACGGGTTGGACCGACACATCGACACGCTCACCCGCTCCCGCCAGGCGCTGCACGACTACCTCGATGCCACCCAGCGGCGTGTGCCCCCGTCGGGAGGAGGATGGGCGGATGGGCACCGAATCCGCCGACCCGGCGCTGGCCGCCCGGGTGGCCGACAGCTTCCGTGACGCCCCGGACGAGCGCCTGCGTACCGTCCTGGCCAGCCTGGTCACCCACCTGCACGCGTTCGTCGGCGAGGTACGGCCGACGCTGGCGGAGTGGGAGGCCGCGATCGGGTTCCTGACCGCCACCGGGCAGGCGTGCACCGACACCCGGCAGGAGTTCATCCTGCTCTCCGACGTGCTGGGCGTGTCCACGCTCGTGGAGGCGGTCAACAGCCGGCCCGGCGGCACCGAGTCGACGGTGCTCGGCCCGTTCCATGTGGTGGCCTCGCCGCCGCGCGCGAACGGCGACTCGATCGACCTGGTCGGCCGGGGCGAGCCCTGCCTGGTGACTGGCGTGGTGCGCGGCGCGGACGGCGTGCCGTTGCCCGGGGCGAGCGTGGACGTGTGGCAGTGCGACCAGGACGGGTTCTACGACGTGCAGGTCCCGGACGCGCAGCCGGCGGGCAACGGGCGTGGCCTGTTCACCACCGACGCCGACGGCCGTTTCCGCTTCCGGACGGTGGTGCCGAGCCACTACCCGATCCCGACCGACGGGCCGGTCGGGCAGCTGTTGCGGGCGACCGGCCGGCACCCGTACCGGCCGGCGCACATCCATCTGATCGGCGCCGCGCAGGGCCACCTTCCGGTGACCACGCACGTGTTCGTGGCCGGCGGGCCGTACCTGGACTCGGACGCGGTGTTCGCGGTCAAGCCCAGCCTGGTCCGCGAGTTCACCCGCGTCGACGACCCGGACCGCGCCGCCGAGGCCGGGCTGCCGAGCCCATTCTGGTACGTCGAGTTCGACATCGTCCTGTGTGGAGCGTGACGGTGCTGGACTTCACCTACGAGCCGGCGCCGGTGCGGGTGGTCTTCGCGGCCGGGGCGGTCGCGGCGCTCCCGGACGAGTGTGACCGGCTGGGTTTGCGCCGCCCGGTGGTGGTGTGCACACCGGGCCAGGCCGGCACCGTCCGGGAGTTGACCGCCGGGTACGCCGACCGCGTCGCCGGCTACCTGCCCCGGGCCGTCATGCACGTCCCGGTCGCGGTCGCCGACGACGCCCGCGCCGCGGTGCGTGACCTGGACGCCGACGGGCTGGTCGCGTTCGGCGGCGGCTCGGCGGTCGGGCTGGCCAAGGCGGTCGCGCTCACCGAAGGGCTGCCGATCCTGGCCGTCCCGACCACGTACGCCGGGTCGGAGATGACACCGGTCTGGGGCCTGACCGAGGCCGGCGTGAAGCGGACCGGCCGCGACCCGCGCGTACGCCCCCGCACGGTGATCTACGACCCGGACCTGACCCGCGCCCTGCCCGCGGGTGTCGCCGGCCCCAGCGGCATGAACGCCCTCGCCCACGCCGTCGAGGCCCTGTACGCCCCGGACCGGTCCCCACCCATCGAACTGCTGGCGCGGGAGGGCATCCGGGCGCTCGGCACGGCGCTGCCCGCTCTCGTCGCCGCGCCGGACGACGAGCACCGCGCCCAGGCCCTGTACGGCGCCTGGCTGTGCGGCACGTGCCTGGGCGGCACCGCCATGTCCCTGCACCACAAGCTGTGCCACGTCCTCGGCGGCACCTTCGACCTGCCGCACGCCGGCGCGCACGCGGTGATCCTGCCGCACGCCCTGGCGTACAACGCCGCGCACGCGCCGGACGCCGACGCGGCGGTCGCGCGGGCGCTGGGGGAGCCGGGTGGCGCCGGCGCGGCCGCCCTGCACCGGCTCGCCGCCGCGGCCGGCGCACCCCGGTCGCTGGCCGCCCTCGGCATGCGCGAACAGGACCTGGACCGGGCCGCCGACCTGGCCACCCGCGACCCGTACGCCAACCCCCGTCCGGTCACCCGCGCCGGCGTCCGCACCCTGCTGCAGCACGCCTACGACGGCGAGAGGCGGCTATGACCAGGGCATTCCTGCGGCCAGATGACCTGCACGACCTGGTGACCGAGCAGTTCGGCGCCGACCGGCGGCTGACCTCGCTGGACCGGCTGACCGGCGGCAGCAAGAAGGGCGTCTACCGGCTCGGGCTGGACGACCGGACAAGCGTGATTCTCTACACGTGGGCGGCGGCCGAGAACTACTGGCCACCGTCGCCCGCCGTCCCGGACGACCCGTTCACCGACGCGTCGGGCGCGGACCTGTTCGCCACCAACCACGCGGCGCTCACCGCAGCGGGGGTGCGCGTCCCGCGGCTGATAATGCTCGACCGCGGCGGCAAGCACCTCAATGTCGACATCGCGTTGGTGGAAGACGCCGGCGCGCTCCGGCTGGAGGCGCTGATGGAGCGCGACCCCGCTGCCGCCGCCGGCCCACTGTCCGCGCTCGGTGACGCGTTGCGCCGCATGCACACCACGTTTGGCTCGCGCTACGGCAAGCTCGCGGCCATCGCCCGCGACGAGGCGTCCCAGACTCGGCGCACCGAGGACGTCATCGTGGACCGGGCGCTCGGCCACCTCGACGCGGCAGCGGCCCGCGACGCCCGACTCGCCGACGCGCGTCACCGGATCGCCGCGCATGTGGGTCACCTCCGTGGCAAGGTGTCGCCCCGGAGCACCTACGTACTGGTACACGGCGAGCTCGGACCGGACCACGTACTGGTCACGCCGGACGGTGAACCGGTTCTCATCGACTTCGAGGGCCTGGCGTACTTCGACGTCGAATGGGAGCACGCCTGGCTGCGGATGCGCTTCGACGACGCGTATCCGGCGCTGCGGCCGGTCGATCTCGACCCGGACAGGCTGGAGCTCTACCGGTACGCGCAGGTGCTGTCGCTCATCGAAGGGCCGCTGCGGATAGCTGACACCGATTTCCCGGACCGGCAATGGATGCTCGACCTCGCCGAGTGGAACATCGCCAAGGCGCTCGCCGCCGTCTGAGGCGGCTCACCGACGCGCCCGGTTGACGGAGCAGTCCGCGAACGACATCCTGCGGATGGTGTCCACCATGGACATGGCGGGCTACGAGCGGATCGACACGCCGACCAAGTAGCGCCGGGGCGGGGTCGCCCGACTGTCCGGGCGACCCCGCCGGCGTCCTGTTTCGGCGCCGGTCAGCTGGCGGTGCAGGACGGCGTGAGGCCGGTGCCGGTGCCGCTGGACTGGAAGCCGAACTCGGTGGACTGGCCGGCGGCCACCCGGCCGTTGTAGTCCACATTGGTCCACTGGATGGTGCCGGTGTTGCCGCTGCGGTTGGCGCTCCACGCGTTGCTGACCGTCGCGCCGGACGGCAGCGTGAGGGTCACCCGCCAGCCGTTGATGGCGGTCGCCCCGGCGGTGACCCGCACCGTCGCCACGAAGCCGCCGGTCCACTGGTTCACGGTGACCGTCGCCGAGCAGCCGCCCGGTGGCGTCGTGACCGGCGGGGTGGTGGGTGGCGTGGTAACCGGCGGCGTGGTCCCCGGGGAGGTGTTCGGCGTGGTCGGCGGGGTGGTGACGGTCGTGCCGCCGTCGTTGAGGGCGGTCAGTACGGCGTCGTAGGCGGCCTTCTTGTTGCCGCCGTTGTCGAACAGCAGCGGGTTCTGGCCGGTACGCCAGGAGTCGCTGTCCCGGATGCCCCACACCGTGATGCCGGTGCACCGGGACACGGCCAGGCAGGCCCGGGTGACGGTGCCGTACACGGCGGCCTGGTTGGCGCCGGCGATGTCTAGCTCGGTGATCTGTACGTCGACGCCGAGGTCGGCGAAGCGTTGCAGGTTGGCCTGGTAGTCGCCGGGCACCGAGTTGGTCAGGTGGGATTGGAGGCCGACGCAGTCGATCGGTACGCCGCGGGCCTTGAAGTCGCGGACCATGTTGTAGATGCCGGTGGACTTCGCGTTGACGCCGTCGGTGTTGTAGTCGTTGTAGCAGAGCCGGGCGCCCGGGTCGGCCGCGCGGGCGGTGCGGAACGCGACCTCGATCCAGTCGTTGCCGGTGCGTTGCAGGTTGGAGTCGCGGCGACCGCCGCCGCTGCCGTCGGCGAACGCCTCGTTCACCACGTCCCAGGTGTGGATCTGGCCGCGGAAATGGGTGGCGACCTGGGTGACGTGGTTCATCATCGCGTTGCGCAGTGCGGTGCCGGACATGCCTTGCGCCCAGCCGGGCTGCTGGGAGTGCCACAGCAGGGTGTGCCCGCGTACGGACATGCCGCGGGAGCGGGCGTGGCTGACGATCCGGTCAGCGTTGCCGTACGTGAAGGTGCCCGGGGACGGCTCGGTCGCGTCCCACTTCATCTCGTTCTCGGGCGTGATGCTGTTGAACTCGCGGTTCAGGATCGTCACGTAGGTGCTGTCGGACAGCTTGTTGGCCGCGACGGCGGCGCCGAAGTAGCGGCCCCGTTCCGCCGCCGACGCGCCCAGGGTAGTCGCGGCGCTGGCCGTGCTGGCCAGGATCATCGCCAGGCCGGCGGCGGCGACGCCCGTACCGGTCAGCGCCAGGCCGGCTCGTATGCGTGAGGTGCGCATCCCATGCTCCTTTCAGGCCACCGTGCAGGCGGTGCCGTTGAGGGTGAACGCCGTCGGCCGGGCGGTGTTGCCGGTGTGGGTGGCCTGGAAGCCGATGTTCGTCGACGCGTTCGGCGCGATGGTGCCGTTGTACGACACGTTGCGGGCGGTCACCGCTCCGCTGGTGGGGGTGTAGGTGGCGTTCCATCCGTTGGTGATGGTCTGTCCACTGGGGAGGGTGAACGCCAGGGTCCAGCCGTTGATGGCCGTGCTGCCGCCGTTGGTGATCGTGACGCTGGCGGTCAGTCCGGTGTTCCACGCGTTGACCGTGTACCCGACCCGGCAGCCACCGGCCGGCGGGGCGCTGGTCGGTGGCGTGCTGGTGGGCGGGGCGCTGGTCGGCGCCGTCGTGGGCGTGGTGGTGCTGTCCAGCCCGAAGAAGCGGATCACCTGGGCGGCGTCGACCGGCAGGTTGTGCGAGACACCCTGCATGCTGATCGCCTCGACCGGCGCCTGCCCGCCCGTGCCGCCGTACCGGGTGCGCGTGTAGCCGGACTGCGGGGTGTCGGTGAACGACGGGGTCTGGCTCAACCCGTGCACGTTGGTCCACTGCTTGACCTGCTCGCCGAAGTTCGGGTAGCGCAGGATGTCGTCGTTGGTGCCGTGCCAGATCTGCATCCGCGGGCGGGCGCCGGTGTAGCCGGGGTACGCGTTGCGGACCAGGTCGCCCCACTGCTGCGCGGTCCGGATGATGGTCCCGTTGGCGCATTCGCTGTTCCACTCCGAGCCGTTGGTGGTGGCGAAGCAGGCGAACGGCACGCCGGCGAAGGAGGCGCCGGCCTTGAACACGTCAGGGTAGTCGCCGAGCAGGACGTTGGTCATCATGGCGCCGGAGGAGGTGCCGGTGACGAAGATCTTGTTGGCGTCGACCGGGTAGCGGGCGCGCACGTAGTCGACCATCGACATGATGCCGACCGGGTCGCTGCCCCCGCCCCGGCGCAAGGCGGCCGCGGACGAGACGTCCCAGCACCCGCTGCTGCGGGTCACCGACGGGTAGATCACGATGAAGCCGTACTGGTTGGCAAGGTTGGCGTACCCCGTTTGGGAGTAGAACCCCGGTCCGGAGCCGCCGCAGTAGTGCACCGCCACCAGGAGGCCGGGGCGGGCCGCCACCTGGTCCGGCACGTACAGGTGCATGCGGGCGTTGGTGGGGTTGGTGCCGAACCCCGTCACCTCGACCAACGACGCGGCCGACGCGGGTTGCGCGAAGGTCACCGCCGCCACGACGGCGAGCGCGGCGGCCGCGACCGCGGCGGCCAGCATCTTGAGCTTGAGTTTCATGGGTGGTGGGTCCTCCAGGGAAGGATGGCGGGCTGCCCATCACCCGGCCGCGTTCCGGCTCTGAAACAGTTGCAAGTATCGATTGAAATCATTTGCTTAGCAAGGCGTCAGGCAGCGACGTTCATGGATAGCGCTTTCCGGCTGCCGTAGACTGCGGCGATGGCGGGGATGCACCCGGATGGCAACCGGCGTGGTGTGCGTCGGGGTGCACCGACGATGGCGGTGATCGCCCGACTGGCGGGCGTGTCGACGCCGACGGTGTCGAGGGTGCTCAACGGCCGTTCCGGTGTGGCGTCGGAGACGCGCCGGCAGGTGGAGGCGCTGCTTCAGGAGCACGGCTACCGGCGGCCGAACGTGGCGGTGCCGGCGGCGAGCGTCGAGGTGGTGTTCTTCGGCCTGGAGAGCCATCTGGGCATCTCGATCCTGCGCGGTGTGGAGCGCGTCGTCCGGCAGCGGGACCTGGTGGTGGGGTTCACCGACGTGTCCATGCCGGGGTCGAAATCGCGCACCTGGGCCGACCAACTGCTGGCGCGGCGGCCGGTCGGGGTGATCGCGGCGCACTCGTACTTCACTCCGCAGGATCACGCCCTGCTGTCGGCCAGCGGCATCCCGATGGTGGCGCTGGACCCGGCGGGGATCCCGCCGGAGGCGGTGCCGTCGGTCGGGGCGGCGAACTGGAGCGGCGGGGTGGCGGCCGCCCGGCACCTGCTGCTGCTGGGCCATCGACGCATCGCGGTGATCGGTGGGCCGGTCAACTCGCTGGCCGCGCGGGCCCGGCTGGAGGCGTGCCGGGCGGCGATGGACGCCGCCGGCGTACCGCTGGAGGGCCGACTGGTCCGCAACGGCGAGTTCTTCTTCGAGGAGGGCCTGGCGCTGGGGCGGGACCTGCTCGGCCTGGCGGATCGGCCGACCGCGGTCGTCTGCGGCAACGACCTGCAGGCCCTCGGCGTCTACGAGGCCGCCCGGCTGGCCCGGCTGTCCATTCCGGACGATCTGAGCGTGATCGGGTTCGACGACCTGGATTGCAGCCATTGGTGCGGGCCGCCGTTGACCACGGTCCGGCAGCCGTTCGACGAGATGGGTGCCGCCGCGGCCGCGCTGGTGCTGGCGTTCGTCGACGGCGAGGTCCCCAGCCAGACCCGCGTCGAGCTGCCGACCACGCTCATGGTGCGCGGCAGCACCGCCCCGCCCCGCGACCGCTGAGGGGCTTGCGGCCGGAAGGCTTTCCATCGATACTTGCAACTGTTTCGCGAGCCGGGCGGATGGGTGAAGGGCAAACCCCTGACCGCCACGCGCCTCGCCGACGGCGGTCTGGGCAGCCGCAGATTGTTCACGCTAACAGCGGAACGGAGACAGGAATGCCCCGGAAACGAATCACCTCGCTGCTGGCCGCCGGTGCGGCCGCCGTACTGGCGGTCACCGGCCTGACCGTGGCCACCGCGCAGGCGGCGGCCGGCTGCCGGGTCGCCTACACGATCAGCAGCCAATGGCAGGGCGGCTTCGGCGCCAACGTGGCCATCACCAACCTCGGCGACGCGGTCACCTCGTGGCGTCTGGTGTGGAGCTTCGGCGCAGGCCAGACCGTCACGCAGATGTGGAACGCGACCCCCACCCAGTCGGGTGCGCAGGTCACCGCCGTCAACATGTCGTACAACGGCAGCATCGCGACCAACGCGACGGTGTCGTTCGGGTTCAACGGCGCGTGGACGGGCAGCAACCCGGTGCCGACGGCGTTCACGCTCAACGGCACCGCGTGCACCGGCGGGGTGGTCAACCCCACCACCGGACCGCCCACGACCGCCCCGCCGACCAGCGCCCCGCCCACGTCGGCGCCGCCCACCACGCCGCCGCCCACGGGTAGCCTGCCGGCCAGTTACCGGTGGAGCTCCAGCGGCGTGCTGATCTCGCCGAAGTCGGACGCCACGCACAACATCGCCGGGATCAAGGACCCCTCGGTGGTGTACGCCAACGGCCGCTGGCACGTGTTCGCCTCGACCGCGAACTCCTCCGGCTACAACCTGGTGTACCTGAACTTCACCGACTGGGCACAGGCCGCCGCGGCCACCCACTACTACCTGGACCGCTCACCGATCGGCACCGGCTACCGGGCCGCACCCCAGGTGTTCTTCTTCGCGCCGCAGAACCTGTGGTACCTGGTCTACCAGAACGGCAACGCCGCGTACTCCACCAACACCGACATCAGCAACCCGAACGGCTGGACCGCGCCCCGGAACTTCTACTCCGGCATGCCCGCCATCATCCAGCAGAACATCGGCAGCGGTTACTGGGTCGACATGTGGGTCATCTGCGACACCGCCAACTGCTACCTGTTCTCCTCCGACGACAACGGGCACCTCTACCGGTCGCAGACCACGCTGGCGAACTTCCCCAACGGCTTCGACTCCAACACCGTCATCGCCATGCAGGACTCCAACCGCAACAACCTCTTCGAGGCCAGCAACGTCTACAAGGTCCAGGGCACCAACCTGTACCTGCTGCTCATCGAGGCCATCGGCTCCGACGGCAAGCGCTGGTTCCGCTCCTGGACGTCCACCAGCATCGCCGGTCCGTGGACCTCGCTGGCCAACACCGAAAGCAACCCGTTCGCCCGGGCCAACAACGTCACCTTCTCCGGCACCGCGTGGACCCGCGACATCAGCCACGGCGAGATGCTCCGCGCCGGCACCGACCAGACGCTGACGATCAGCCCCTGCAACATGCGCTACGTGTACCAGGGCCTCGATCCGGCCGCCGGCGGCGACTACAACAGCCTGCCCTGGCGGCTCGGCCTGCTCACCCAGACCAACTCCACCTGCTGAACGGGAGGGCAGCTCGATGACCAGCGTTACCCGTACCCGGCGCGGGCTCGTCCTGGGCCTGGCCGGCCTGCTCGCGGCGGCCGGTGCCGTCGCCGTCCTCGCCGCCGCGCCCATCACCGCCGGCGCCGCGGCCTGCCCCGCACTGCCCGGCTCGCTGCCCGAGGCGGGCGCACTGCCCGTCGTCAGCGAGCTGCCCGACCCCTTCAAGTTCTACGACGGTACGCGCCTGACGAGTTCCGCGGACTGGAACTGCCGCCGGGAGCAGCTGCGCGAACTGCTGCAGTACTACGAGTACGGGCACCTGCCGCCGGCACCGACCAGCGTCACCGGCACGCGCAACGGCAACACGCTGACCGTCACCGTGCAGGCGAACGGGCGGACCGCGTCGTTCAACGCGACACTGCGGCTGCCCAGCGGCAACGGTCCGTTCCCGGCCATCATCATGCTCAACCCGCTCGCCGCCACCGCCACCAACCGCGGGTACGCCGAGGTCAGCATCGACCCGAACAGCATCGCCTCGGACAGCACCGCCAAGACCGGCGCGTTCTGGACGGCCAACGGCACCACTGTGGACACCGGCGTGCTGATGGCCTGGGCCTGGGGCGTGCACCGCACCCTGGACGCCCTGGGCGCCGTACCGCAGATCGACGTCACCAAGGTCGGCGTGTCCGGCTACTCCCGCTACGGCAAGGCCGCCGTCGTGGCCGGCGCGTTCGACGACCGGATCGCGCTGACGGTCCCGGGCTCGGCCGGCACCGCGGGGATGGGCAACTACCGGTTCTTCTTCACCGGCGGCAGCAACGACGAGACGCTCAACGACATCCTCGGCGCGGCGTACTGGTTCACTCCGCGGTTCGCCACGTTCCGCAACCAGGCCACCCGGCTGCCGATCGACCAGAACTCGCTGGGCGCGCTGCTGGCGCCCCGGCCCCTGCTGATCACCAACGGCACCGAGGGTTCGGACATCCGGACCAATCCGCAGGGCACCGGCCTGAGCTACCGGGCCGCCCAGATGGTGTACCAGTATCTGGGCGCGCGGGACCGGATCGGGGTCGCCTACCGGTCGGGCGGCCATCAGATCGACATCAACGACTACAACGCGGTCATGGACTTCGCCGACAAGTACGTCAAGGGGCTGGCGGTCTCGCGCACGTTCGACACCGTGCCGTACCCGGCGCCGACGACGGCCCAGATCCCGTGGACCATCCCGTCCGGTGGCGGCCCCACCAGCGCACCGCCCACTTCGTCACCGCCCACCAGCGCGCCACCCACGAGCGCCCCACCCACGAGCGCACCGCCGACGACCTCCGCGCCGGTCGGCGCCTGCGGCGCCACGTACCGGACGGTCAACGCCTGGTCCGGTGGCTACCAGGGCGAGGTGACGGTCCGCGCCGGCACCGCGGCCATCAACGGCTGGACGGTCCGCTGGGCGCTGCCCGCCGGTACGACGATCAGCCAGCTGTGGAACGGCACGTACACCGTCTCGGGCGGCGCCGCGACGGTCCGCAACGCCACCTACAACGGCAGCCTCGCCGCGAACGCGAGCACCACGTTCGGGTTCCTCGGCACCGGCAGCCCGTCGACGCCGACCCTCACCTGCACCAGCCCGTGACCTGAGGAAGGAGCTATTTCATGAAACGACCAGGACGCCTCCTCGCGGTCGTCGCGGCCGCGGTCCTGCTGGCCGGCGCGGCGGTCTTCGCCTCCGGTACGGCCAGCGCCGAGTCGAACGGCGGGGTCCGCGTGATGCCGCTCGGCGACTCGATCACCGATGGGCTCAACGTGCCCGGCGGCTACCGGATCGGCCTCTGGCAGCGGCTCGTCGCGGGAAGCTACCGGGTGGACTTCGTCGGATCGCAGTTCAACGGGCCGGCCTCCCTCGGCGACCACGACCACCAGGGCCACTCGGGATGGACGATCGCCCAGATCGACGCGAACGTCGTCAACTGGCTGCGGGCCACGACACCCCGCACCGTGCTGCTGCACATCGGCACCAACGACATGTGGAGCGCCTCCGCCGGCGCGCCGAGCAGACTGTCCACATTGCTCGACCGCATCGCCAGCACCGCACCGGGGACCATCGTGTTCGTCGCGACGATCATCCCGCTGTCGGGTGCCGACTCCCAGGTGCGGACGTTCAACGCGGCGATCCCCGGGATCGTGCAGCAAAAGGTGAACGCCGGACAGCGCGTGCACCTGGTGGACATGTACAACGCGCTGACCACCGCCGACCTGGCCGACGGCGTACACCCGAACGCCGGCGGCTACGACAAGATGGCCGCCGTCTGGTACAACGCGCTGCGGTCGGTGCCGGACAGCCTCACCACCGGCACGCCACCGCCGACCACGCCGGCGACGTCCGCACCGCCGACGTCGTCGCCGCCGACCTCACCGCCGCCGTCGGGAGGCGCCTGCCTGGCCTCCTACCGGACGGTCAACGCGTGGAGCGGCGGCTTCCAGGCCGAGCTGACCGTGCGCAACAGCCGGACCACGCCGATCACCGGATGGACGGTCCGGATGACGCTGCCCGCCGGGCACGCCATCACCAACCTGTGGAACGGCGTCAACACCGGCACCAGCGGCGCGGTCAGCGTGCGAAACGCGGCGTACAACGGCACGATCGCCGGGGACGGCACCACGACGTTCGGCTACGTCGGCTCCGGGAACGGCGCTCTGGCGCCCAGCGGCGTCACCTGCACCAGCCCCTGACCCCGATCACAGCCATGGCGGCAGGGGCTCGGCGGGGGAGCCGTCGGTCGCGGTCACGCCGGTGTAGGGGCGGCCGGCCAGGTACGCGGTGACCTCCGCCGGGTCGCCGCGTACGGCCGGGACGGCATCCGCGCCACGCTTGGTGCGGATGTCGGCCCGGAGCTCGGCGAGGAACGGCTCCGGCAGGTCGGCGAACCGTACCCCGGTGCCCAGGTCGACCGCGTGCACCATGACCTCCCGGCCGCGCATCCACGGCGTCTCGCTCGCCGGGACGGTCCGCCCCTGGGCGGTGACCACCGACGCCCGCCACTGGTCCTCGGTCAGCGCGGCCATCGCGTCGGCCAGCGCCCGCGCGGACCGCTCGAACCACGCGGTGAGCCGGTCGGCGGGCAGCCGGGCGCCCGCCTCGATGGCCGCGCCGCGCTGCTCCGGCGAGCGGTACATCGGGGTCGGCTCCCCGGTGCGCGCCCAGTGCACGAGGTTGCCGATGGCCTCGGCGTTGCCGGCCAGGTGGGCGACGACGTGCTTGCGGGTCCAGCCGGGCAGCCGTGAGGGCGCGCCGTACGACGCCTCGTCGAGGCCGGCGGCGGCCGTACGGCACAGCGCGGTGCCCTCGGCGACCCAGGCCAGCGTCGTCGCCAGGTCCCTCACGCGGGTTCCTCGACGTGCGAGCGGAAGAGGTTGAGCTTGGCGAGGATGGGCGCGTCGCTGAACTGGAACAGGTCGAGCGCGCCGGAGTCGGAGTCGGACGCGGACGCCTCGGACCGGACCGACAGCGGCATCCAGGACGGGACGACGAACAGGTCGCCGCGCTGGACCGACCAGGACACGTCGCCCACGCGTACCCGGCCCGAACCGTCGAACACCTGGTAGACCGACGAGCCCGTCTCGCGGCGCGGGGCGGTCTCCGCGCCGCGCCGGACGCGGTGGAACTGCGCGCGGATGGTCGGCAGGACGTCCGCGGCGGTGGTGGGGTTGGTGTACCGCACGAGCGCGTGGCCGGGCTCGACGGTGCCGGGGTGGCCCTCGCGCTCCAGGTCGAGCTGGTCGGTCAGCGCGGCGTCGGTGTCCTCCCAGCGGTAGCGCAGCAGCGGGGTGCCCTCGATCGGCCGGAGCTGGGAGACCGGGGCCAGGCCCGGGTGACCCCAGAGGCGTTCCGCCCGGGACCGGTCGGGTGTGCTGTGCTCATGCTCGGACAGCCCGTCCCGGCCGAAGTCGAAGAACTGCGCCTCCACGTCGTACTGGAAGGGGATGTCGAGGCCGTCGATCCAGGCCATCGGCTCGTCGGCCGCGTTGTGGTGGGCGTGCCAGTTCATGCCGGCCTGCGGCAGGAAGTCACCGCGGCGCATCGGCACCGGGTCGCGCTCCACGACGGTCCACACGCCTTGGCCTTCGACGACGAACCGGAAGGCGTTCTGGGTGTGCCGGTGCTCGGGCGCGTCCTCGCCGGGCATCAGGTACTGGATGGCGGCCCACAGGGTCGCAGTGGCGTACGGCCTGCCCCCAGGCCCGGGTTGGCCAGCGCGATCGCGCGGCGTTCCCCGCCCCGCCCCACCGGAACGAGGTCGCCGGACCGGCTCGCCACGTCGAGCAGCGCCTTCCACTCCCACCGGTGCGGCTGCGCCTTGGAACGGGGGTGCTGCGGCATCAGGTCCCCGATCCGGGTCCACAGCGGCACCAGCAGGGCCTTCTCGAAACCGCGGTAGAGGTCCTCCAGCTCCGGCGTCACCGGCGGCTGATCGGGCCGGTCCTCGGCCGTCAGCCGGACAGGGGAGTCAGTCATACCAGCACCGTGCGCCGCCCCACCGCTCAGGAACAGTAGATTCTGTTCAGCGGAACAGCACCGGGAGAGTCACGTGGCCAAGCCGATGAAAAACCCGCCGGCATACGGCGTGACCAGCGCCGACCATGCGCTGCAGCTCGCGGTGATCCTGCAGGTCGAAGGCCCGCTCACGGTCTCCGCGGCGGCGGACCGGCTCGGCGTGGCCCGGTCCACCGCCCACCGGCTGCTCTCCACGCTGGTCTACCGGGACTTCGCGGTCCAGAACGAGGACCGCTCCTACCGGGTCGGCCCGGTCCTGGAGATCGCCGCCCAGACGCAGTCGAACGTCGGGGCCATCCGGGCCGCCGCGCTCGGCCCGCTGCGGGCGCTCGTCGACGCGCTCGACGAGACGGCGAACGTCAGCATCCGTACCGGCCGGACCGCGCGGTTCATCGCCTCGGTCGAGTGCTCGCAGGCGCTGCGGGTGGGCAACCGCGAGGGCATGGTCTTCCCCGCACACCTGGTGACCGGCGGCCTGGTCCTGCTGGCCGCCCTCACCGACGACGAACTGGCCGCGCTCTACGCGCCCGCCCCACGGACGGGTCCGAGGAACGCCCGGACCTGGCCCAGCTGCGCACCGAGTTGCGTGCCATCCGGCGTAGCGGAGTCGCGCTGAACCTGGAGCGTTCCGAGCGCGGCGTGGTGGCCGTCGGTCGCGGTGTGACGGACGCGAACGGCGAGACGGTCGCCGCCGTGTCCGTGTCCATGCCCAGCGTGCGCCACTCCGCGCGCCGGATGACCGAGGTCGTGGCGGCCCTGACCACCGCGGCTCAGTCGATCTCCGCCACCCTCTCCGCCCCGTAGACCGCCTCGCCGTCCGCCCACCCCGCCCGCGCCGCCCGCGCCGCGCACCTCGCCCGCGTCGTCGATCAAGGACTTCCTCGCCGATCAAGGGCAAACGGTCGTGGATCGGAGATCAAAGCGCGGCCGTTTGCCCTTGATCGACGCGAAAATCCTTGATCGACGCGCGGCGCGAGGTGCGGCGCGCGAGGGGTTAGGGGGTCAGGAGTGCGTGGATGACGTGGCCGGGCTCGGGGCCGGCTTGCGCTAGTGTCCGGCCGTCGGGGGCCCATATCGCCGAGCCGCCGGCCGCCTGGTCGAAGCCGCCGCCGGTGGACCCCGCGTAGCTCGCGGTGGCCACCCAGACGCCGTGGTCGGCGATGACGCGCTGCGCCCGCTCGACCGGCACGTGCGCTTGGCTGGCGTGGTCGAGGACGGCGGCGACGTAGACGTCCATGCCCAGGGCCGCGGTGGCGGCGTCGTGCTCCGCGAAGCGGGTGTCGCGACAGATGGCCAGGCCCAGCCGCCAGCCGTCGACCTCGAGCACCGCGGGCCCGTCGCCGGGACTGAACCGCTCCTCGGACTCGTGTACGTACACCTTCCGGTACACCACCTGGGCACCGTCGCCGCCGACGGCGAGCATCGCGATGTGCTCGCGCCCCGACCCGTCCTCGACCGGAGCGCCCACCAGCGCCGTCGCCCCGGTCTCGGCGCACGCCCGGACGATCGGCGCCAGCCGAGCGTCGTCGCCGGCGACCGCGGGTGCGTCCAGCTCGTACCCGGTCAGGGAGAGCTCGGGGAAGACCACGACCCGCGCCCGCGCCGTCCGGACCGCGTCGGCGTGCGCGACCGCGTTCGCGGCGACGTCGTACGCGATGGTCCGGGGCTGGGCGACGGCGATGACGAGCGGCTGGCGAGGCACGCCCAATACTGGCACGCGGCCTTGGCAAAGCCGCACCCAGCCGCGATCATCGGGGTACCGAACGAGCCCGGAGGTGCTGCGCTGGACGAGGACGCGGACGACCCGTACCTCTGGCTTGAGGACCTGGACCTGGCCGCCGCCGTGCGGTGGGTCGCGGACCGCAACACGCAGACCCTGACCACGCTGGCCGACGAGGGCTTCGCCCAGATGAGGGACGCGATCCGCGAGGTGCTCGACAGCAAGGACCGGATCCCCTACCCAGGCTGGCGCGGCGACGGCTTCTACTACGACTTCTGGCAGGACGCCGACCATCCGAGAGGGCTGTGGCGGCGCACCACCCTGGACCAGTACCGCCGCGATGAACCCGAGTGGGACGTCCTGCTCGACGTCGACGCGCTGAACCAGGCCGAAGGCGCGAACTGGGTGTGGAGCGGCGCGACGATCCTGCGCCCCGGCTACGACCGATGCCTGATCAGGCTCTCGCGTGGCGGCGCCGACGCCGTGGTGGTACGCGAGTTCGACCTGCGCGGCCGCGTCTTCGTCGAGGGAGGATTCGCGCTGACCGAGGCGAAGAGCGCCGTCGGCTGGATCGACGCCGATCACATCTACGTCGCGACCGACTTCGGGCCCGGCTCCTTGACCTCCTCCGGTTACCCGCGCATCGTCAAGCGGTGGCGGCGCGGCACCCCGCTGTCCGCGGCGGAACTGGTCTACGCGGGGCAGGCCGGCGACGTTTCGGTCGGCGCCCACCACGACCCGACACCCGGCTACGAGCGCGATTTCGTCGGTCGATACCTGGATTTCTACCGCAGCGAACAGTATCTGCGTGGCCCGGGCGGCGACCTGGTCAGGATCGACGTGCCGGACGACGCCGACTGCGATGTGCACCACGACTGGTTGCTGATCCGCCTCCGGTCGTCGTGGACGGTCGGCGACGCGACGCATCCGGCCGGCGCCCTGCTGGCGGCTCCGTTCGGTGCGTACCTTGACGGCAGGCGCGACCTCACCGTCCTGTTCCGGCCCGACGACAGCACGTCGCTCAGCTCCTATACGTGGACGCGCAACCACCTGATTCTCGTGGTGCTCTCCGACGTCAAGACGCGCGTGCGCGTACTTACCCCGGACGGGTTGGGCTGGCGCCAACGGCCGTTGCCCGGCGCCACCGACGTCGACCACACCTCGATCGTCGACACCGACCCCGACAACGGCGACGCGTACCTGGTCTCCACCACCGGGTTCCTCCAGCCGGCGGCCCTCCGCCTCGGGGTCGTCGGCGGCGAGGTCGAGGTACTCAAGCGGGAGCCGGCATTCTTCGACGCGGACGGCATGGCGGTGCGGCAGTTCTTCGCCACCTCCACCGACGGCACCCGCGTGCCGTACTTCGTCGTCGGCGCGGCCGCCGCCGGGCCTACGCTGCTCACCGGGTACGGCGGCTTCGAGATCTCCCAGACGCCGCACTACAGCGGGGTCATCGGGCGCGGCTGGCTCGCCCGCGGCGGCACCTACGCCGTGGCGAACATCCGTGGCGGCGGCGAATACGGTCCCGCCTGGCACCGGGCCGGGCAGCGGGAGCACCGGATCACGGCGTACGAGGACTTCGCGGCGGTCGCCGCCGACCTGGTGGCACGGGGGATCACGACCCCGGCCCAGCTCGGCATCGAGGGCGGCAGCAATGGCGGGCTGCTGATGGGCGTCATGCTGACCCGCTACCCCGCACTGTTCGGGGCGGTCGTCGCCAGGGTGCCGCTGTTCGACATGCGCCGATACACCCGGCTTCTCGCCGGCGCGTCGTGGATCGCGGAGTACGGGGATCCCGACGACGAGGCCGATTGGGCGTACCTGCGCGAGTATTCGCCGTACCACAACGTCCGACCGGATCAGCCGTACCCGCCAGCCTTGTTCATCACCTCGACCCGCGACGACCGTGTCCATCCTGGACACGCCCGCAAGATGGCGGCTCTGCTGCGCCGCCACGGCTACGACGTGTCCTATTACGAGAACGTGGAGGGCGGGCACGGCGCGGCCGCGGACAACGAGCAGACCGCCACCATCTGGGCGCTGGCCTTCGCGTTCCTCTGGCGCACGCTCTCACCGTCCATAGTGGCCGGGCGCGAGCCGGTACGCGTGCAGGACGGTGAGCTGGGCGGTGCTGCCGTCGGCGAAGGCGGCCTGGCCACGCAGTGAGACGTACCCGCTGGCGGGGTGGCGCAGCGTGCCCCGCCAGGAGTCGGCGCCGTCCCGCCGGAGCCGGACCGGCCGCCAGGAGGCGCCGTCGTCGTACGAGACCTCGACGGTGATCCGCCGCACGGCGGGTGCCGCCGAGCCCGGCTGCCGCTGTAGCCGTACCGGGAGCGGGAAGGCGACAACGCCGGGGGCGGCATTGTCGAGGTTCAGTTCGGGCCGGAAGTCGAACGCCGCCAGCGGCAGGTACGTCGGCGCGTCCGCGCCCACCTCGCTGGACCGGAACGTCCACGAGCCGCTGACGGCGGTGCCGTTCTCGAACCCGGCCGCGCCGCCCCGGGTCGTCTCGTACTCCAGCCGGTACTCCGACTCGGCCGGCGGCACCGCGCCGCGGGCGTCGTAGAAGTACCGGGGGATCTCGACCAGCTTCTGGCCGTCCCGGTAGAAGGCCATCCGGCCGGTGTCCAGCAGCGAGTACCCGGTGTTGCCGGCCTGGTCGCCGAACGGCGGCAGGTTGAAGGCGATGGTGTTGCCTTGACGCCACAGGAACGTGCGGTTGGGGAACCGGGGCCCGGTCACCCCCTCCTGCCACTCGGCCACGTATCTCCTGCCAGGCCGGTAGGTGACCGAGCGCCCCCACTCCTGCTGCTCGGCCTGGCCGAGGGCGTTGAGCTGCCACATGTTGTTCTGCCACACCACGTCGTCCGCCGTGTAGTAGACGGTGCGGACGCCGGGGACCGTGAAGCGGAGCGGGCCGGACAGCGCGCTGCCGCCCTCCGGCGGGAAGCCGAAGTTCTGCATCAGGCCGGTCCGAACGCCGGACGCCACCGCGTGGTACCGCTGGGTCACCGCCGCGAGGTCCTTGCGCTTCACCGTACGGCTGAAGTCGGTCAGGAACCGTCCACGTTGGAACCACACGAGGTCGTACTCGTAGGGCGAGTCGAAGAACGTGCCGTCCGCACCCGGGTCGGCGAAGAACGCCCGCACCTCCGCGGTCAGCGCACCCGCACCGGCCGGCACGGTGCCGCCCAGGTCGGCGGTGAAGAGCTTGCCGAGCGAGCTGTTGGTGATGCGGGTGGTCAGGCCGTACCCGGACGGCAGGGCGCGGAAGAAGCCCGCGCTGGACCACCGGGTCCGCGCCGACGCGTCCGGCACCGTCACCGAGACGGGGGTGCCGCGCCGGGCGTCCAGGGTGAGCACGCCGTCGTCGCCGCCGACCGTGAGGACCGGCAGCGTCAGGAGCGTGGAGCTGCCGTCGGACGGGGTGATGACGGTGGCCTGCACGTGGTACCGGCCGGCGCGCAGGTTGGCCGTCAGCGTGCCGGAGGCGTGGTACGGCGACTGGAAGACCTGGAAGTCGACGCCCACCAGGTTCAGCGCGTAGTTGGTCGCCGGTGCGCCGTCGCGGTCGATCAGGTGGACGGTCAGCCGGCGGGACTCGTGGCCCTTGCCGACGGTGAACGGCACCCGCACCGCGACGCCGGAGCCGCCGGCGGCGACCAGCGCGCCGTTGAACAGACCGGTGGCGCTCGGCACCCGGGTGTCCGCCGCGAGCGTGACCTGCGCGGTGCCGCCGGCGGCCACGGTGACCTGGCTGGGCGTCGCGGTGAACATGCCGGCCGGGGCGGGGGTGCCGTCCGGCGCGGTGGCGGACGCCGCCACGTCCAGCGTCACGGCCGCCGGGCCGGCGTTGCGGTACGTGACGGTCTTCGTCACGGGTACGTCGTCGTCCGCGGGCCACGGCTGGGCGCCGAGCGCCAGGCTGGTGGGGCTGGGCAGCACCGCCTGGCCGATGGCGCGGGCCACGTCGATCCGCCCGGCGCCCTGCCCGTAGGTGCCGATCGCCGGGTTCGGCTTCGCCGACGCCATCAGCGCCGCCTTCAGCTCGCCCGCCGTCCACTCTGGATGCTGCTGGGCGAGCAGCGCGGCCGCGCCGGTCACGTGCGGCGTGGCCATCGACGTGCCGTTGAGCTGTGTGTACCCGGGCTCGTACGTCGGGTACGCGCTGTTCTTGGCGAGTGCGGCGACGATGCCGACCCCGGGGGCGCTGACGTCCGGCTTGACCGCGCCGTCGAGGCGCGGCCCCCGGTTGGAGAAGCTCGCCAGGTTGTCCTGCTTGTCGACCGCGCCGACGGCGAGCGCCGCGTCGGCGGTGGCCGGCGACCCGACGTACGTGTCCCGCCCGTCGTTGCCGGCCGCCGCGACGACCAGCACGCCTGTCTGAGCGGTCAGTCGGTTGACCGCCGCCTCCAGCGGGTCGTCGCCGGCGGTGTCCGGGCCGCCCAGGCTCAGGTTGATCACCTTGGCGCGCGGCGCCGCCCATTCGAGGCCGGCCAGGATCGCCGACTCCGGGCAGGAGCGGTCCGGGCAGACCTTGCCGACGAGCAGCGACGCGCCGGGTGCCACACCGCGGTACCGCCCGCCGGACTTCGCCCCGCTACCGACCACTGTGGACGCTACGTGCGTGCCGTGCCCGAGCGTGTCGTCGGTGTCGGCCGCGTCGGTGAAGTTGCGCGCCTCCACGATCTTTCCCGCGAAGTCCGGGTGGGTGGCGTCGATGCCGGTGTCGAGTACGGCCACCGTGACGCCGGCGCCGTCGTACCCGGCCTGCCACGCCGCCGGAGCGCCGATCTGCGGGACGCTGGCGTCCAGGCTCAGCTCGCGCTTGCCGTCCAGCCAGATCTTCGCCACCCCGCTGACCGGGCGCCGCTGGGTGCCGGGCCCGGTGGTCAGACCGGACCAGAACGCGGTGGCCCGGGCCTTGCCGACCCGCACGGCCGCGCCGCGCACGCTGCCGAGGGTACGCGTCACGCGTGGCTGCCCGGCCGCGCGCACCTTCGCGGCGCCGGTCGCCGCGTCGGCGTACCCGATGATGAGCGGTAGCTCGGCGGCGGCCGTGTCGCCGTAGCCGGCCTGGACCAGGCCGGTGATGTCGAACAGGCGGCGGTCGGCCTCGCCGGCGGAGACCATGCGCAGCGCGTCGTTCGGCACGACGAACTGGCGTCCGTCCTCTGTGTACTGGCTGAAACCGACGCTCTCGCGCCCGGCGGCCGGCTCGATCGCGACGTTCGCGCCGGAGAGGTGGACGCGATCGCCGGTGATCAGCGTGACCCACTGGCCGGGCCCCGCGGCGGGAGTGGCCGCCGTCCACGCGGCGGTGGCCGGCGTCGCGGCCGCCGCCGGGCCCGCGACCGCGGCGCTCGCGGCCAACAGGACGGACATGAGGGCGTACGCTGTGCCGCGGCGCGTTCGAGACATAGAGCGACTCTTGCCTCGTCGCGATCTTCCGGGTACTCCCAATCACCCATAACATCACGCTATGGATCTTGACGTGCGGCATCTGCGGGTGGTGGGCGCGATCGCCGAGCACGGCAGCATCAGCAAGGCCGCCGCTGCCCTCGGCTACACGCAGCCCGCGCTGACCGCCCAGCTCCAGCGGATCGAACGGTCGGTGGGCGGCGCCCTCTTCGTCCGCGACGGCAGCGGCGCCCGGCCCACGGCGCTCGGCACCCTGGTGACGTCGCATTCGCTGGCCATCCTTGCCTCGCACGAGGAGCTGATGCGCGACGTACGCCGGCGCGGGCCCGATGACGCGGACCTGACCGCCGTGCGGCTCGGCTCGGTGCCCGGCCCGCTGACCGCGACGCTGATGACGGCCGTCCGCGAGCTGCTGCCCGAGGCGGAGGTCTCGTTGCACGTCAACGAGTCCGAAGAGGAATTGCTGGAACTGCTGGCCGAGGGGCGGCTGGAGTTCGGACTGGGCACCGACTACCCCGGGTACGACCTGCCGCTGCGCGCCGACCTGAGCCACGCGGTGCTGGCCGTCGAGCCGGTCTTCGTGCTGCTGGCGCAGTCGCATCCGCTCGCCGGCCAGGAGGAGGTGCCGCTGGAGGAGCTGGCCGGCGAGCAGTGGTTCACCGGCGAGGGCAAGGATCAGCGGATGCGCCGCCAGTTCCGCGACGCCTGCCGGCGCGCCGGTTTCATCCCGCGCCGGGTGCAGCGGATGAACAGCGCCGTCATCTTCCCCCTTATCGGCCAGGGGCACGCGGTGTCGCTCGCGCACGCGCTCACCCCCGAACGGGCGAACGTGGTGGCCCGGCCGCTGTCGGGTGACCCCATGTGGGTGCGCCAGCGGCTCGTCTGGCCATCGTGGAGCCCGCTCGCCGGACACGCCTCGCAGTTGCGGGACGCGCTCACCGCGGCGTACCAGAGCCTGGCGTGCAAGTCCCCTGTGTACAGTGCCTGGCTCAGCCGCCGGGGAGGGTGAACACGGCGAACGGCGGCCTCAGCCCGGGGGCGTGGGTTGGAGGCTCGCGGCGGCCTCCTCGGCCGCGGCACGGGTTGGCGCGGCGTGCCCGTGGCGCGCCTGCGCGGTGATCACGAGCAGCCGGTCCTCGCCGAAGCGAACCGTCCAGTGGCCCTGCCACCACGGCTCGCCGTCGTGTTCGTAGGCCAGCTCCAGCACCGTGGCGCCGCCGTTCGCGGCACGGCGGTCCAGGACCTTCTGCCCGGGTCCGACGAGGGCGCCGGGGTCGGCGAGCCGCTGGCTCGGGACCGGGCCCTGCGGGTAGATCGTCGCCTCGCCCGGCCCGCGCAGGTAGAACGGCGTGTGGTCGTCGGGATCCTGCGACGACTCGACGGTGAAGCCGGCCGGCCAGCGCACACCGAATATCGACGTCTCGACCAGCCAATAGTCGTGCTCCGGTCCGGCCTCGACGCCGACCGCGTCGCCTCCCGCGACCGACTGGCCGGGCCGGATCATGGCCTGGCGGGGACCGTCCGCGGTCCACCGAGTCACCCGCACCGCGTCAGAACCATCCTGAGGGCGCTCTAACGCGTACGGCCAGTGCGGCATCAGCACCACGCCGTAACCGGCCAGCCGTGCGAAGACATGTCCCACGTTGCCGCAGCGTAGTGCACTGCCGCCGATCAGGGGACGAGGAGCGTGCCGGCGCCCTTCACCCGCCGTACGATCGGCGCCGTCTCCGCCCGCGATACGCCGTCGAGCGAGCCGATGCCGTCGGCGAGGTACTCGTACAGCTCGTCCAGGTCGCGGCAGATCACCGAGCCCGCGATGTTGGCCGGCCCGGTGATGGCCGCGGCGTAGCCGATCTGCGGATGGGCGGCCAGCGCGCGGCTCACGGCGGTCAGCGCGGCCGGCGCGACGGTGAGCCACAGCGCGGCCTCGGCGGTGTGGCCGAACAGCGCCGGCTCGACGTCCACGTCGAAGTAGATCACGTTGCCCCGGCGCAGCTGCTCGATGCGGCGCCGGACGGTCGTCTCCGACCAGCCGGTGGCGGCGGCGAGGGCGGGGTTGCTGGCGCGGCCGTCCTTGGCCAGCGCGGTGAGCAGCTGGTTGTCGGCGGTGCTGAGGGTGACCGGCTCGCCGGGTGGCGTGGCCGCCTCCGGCTCCGGGCTCAGGGCGGCGACCTGGTCGGGGTCGAGCGCGGCGGTGCGGCCGGGCCAGCCGCTGGTGCCGGCCACCGCCCGCAGTACGCAGTGCGCGGTGACGGCCGTGACGCGCGGCGTGCGGGGCAGCTTCTGCAGCAACAGCTCGCTCTCGTCGGCGTGCGCCCGGGTCCGGGTGATGCAGTTGATCTCGGTGCCGCCGGACAGCAGGGTGACCCAGGAGGTGTCCGCGCGGCGGGCCAGCGCGGCGGCCACGGGCACGGCGGCGTCCGGGGTGCACCGCATGCGCACCAGCCAGTCCACGTGGCCGAGCGCGGCCGCGTGCGGCAGGCCGACCACGCGCAGCGCGCCGGCCGAGCGCAGCCGCCGGTAGCGCCGGGCGATCGTGCGGTCGGACGTGCCGAGCACGGCGGCGATCTGGCTGAACGGCGCCCGACCGTCCACCTGCAACGCGTGGGCGAGCTGCCGGTCGAGCGCGTCGAGTGTGAGTGGATCCACCACGAAACCGTAGCAGCGTGTCGGAATGCGCCACGTCCGCCGCGGTTGGCGCCGCCTGGCCAGGGTACGGGGCACGCTGCGAACCATGCGCAAATGGTTGCCGTTGCTCGCGGTCTCGCTGAGCACGTTCATGCTGCTGGTCGACCTGACCATCGTCACCATCGCCGCGCCGGACCTGGCGCAGGAGCTGCACTCGTCGTTCACCGCGCTGCAGTGGACCGTCGACCTCTACGTACTCGTGCTGGCCGCCCTCCTCATGGCCGCCGGATCCCTGTCGGACCGGCTCGGCCACCGGCGCGTGTTCGTCGCCGGCCTGGTCGTCTTCGCGCTCGCCTCGCTGGCCTGCGGGCTGGCGCCGAACACCGGCGTGCTCATCGCCGCCCGCGGGGTGCAGGGCGTCGGCGCCGCCGCGATGTACGCCACCAACGCGGCACTGCTCGCCGTCACGTACGCCGGGCGGGACCGCTCGGTGGCGTTCGGCGTGTGGGGTGCCGCGAACGGCGCGGCGGCCGCCGCCGGGCCGATCCTCGGCGGGCTGCTGACCCAGCACGTGGGCTGGCGATCGATCTTCCTGGTCAACCTGCCGGTCGCGGTGGCTGCCGTGGTGCTGGCCCGGGTGGCCATCCCCGGCGGGCGCGGCTCGGCCGCCAGGCGGATCGACATGCCCGGCGTGGCGAGCTTCACGGTCGCCGCGACGCTGGCCGTGTACGGCCTCATCCGCGCCGGGGACGCGGGCTGGACCGACCCGGTGACGATCGCGGTGCTGGCCGGCGGCGCGGCGGCGACCGCCGTCTTCCTGCTGCTGGAACGGCACCGCGCCGAACCGATGCTCGACCTGACGCTGTTCCGCCGGCCGGCGTTCGCCGTGCTCATGTTCGGCGCCGCGGCGCTGACCGCGGCGGCCTTCGCCAACCTGGTGTTCGTCTCGCTGTGGGCGCAGTCGGTGCTCGGCCTCGGTGCGATGAGCGCCGGGCTGGTGCTGGCACCGCTGGCGGTGGTCGCGTTCGTGGTCGCCGGTGCCGGCGGCCGGCTGCTGCACGCCGTCCCGCCGCGCCACACCATCGGGTGGGGACTCCTGCTCATCGCCGCCGGGACCGCGCTGTGCACGCTCGTCGGCCCGGACTCGGGCTGGCACGCGCTCGTACCCGGGCTGTGCGTCACCGGCGTCGGGGTCGGCCTGAGCACGCCGGTGCTGGCCTCCGCCGCGCTGGCCGTCGCGCCACCGGAACGCGCCGGCATGACCAACGGCGCGTCGAACACGTTCCGCCAACTCGGCTACGCCCTGGCCCTGCCAGTCTTCGCGACCGTGGTCACCGGCCAGGCCCGGGACGTGCTCTCCGGCAGCGGCGGCATCGCCGACCCGGCGGAGACGGCCAAGCGGCTCACCGGCGGCGGGTACGGCGGCCTGCTGGGGCAGGCGCCCGCCGAGGTGCTGCGCACCGCCTACGCGGCGGGCCTCGACCGGATCTTCCTGTTCAGCGCCGTCCTGGCCGCGGTCGCCGGGGTCGCGGTCCTGGTGCTGCTGCGCCCGCGGGCCGCCGCCCCGGAAGTGCGGGAGCCGGAGGTTGTAGGTTTCCTTCAGTCTCGTTAGGCTGACGGAACATTACCTACGTGCCTGGGGAGGCTGACGTGCGTGCGGTCCGGCAGATCATCACGGCGGGGGCAGTGATCGCGGGAATGCTGATGGGCGGCGGCGCGGCGGCCGCGTCGCCGTCGGCCACCTCCTGTGCGCTGACCGTCGGCAACGTCGGCTACAGCGCCGGCATGTTCTACGCCGGGGGCCGGCTCAGCGGCGACTGCTACGGCCAGGTGACCGTCGACCTGCAACTGTCGTCGACGGCCGCCGGCCCGTTCAGCACGGTGGAGACGGCGGTGACGTACCCGCTGAACCCCGACGCGCAAGGCGGGACGGCCTGGTTCCTGGAGGCGTACAACACCTACGGCTGCGGGTTCTACTACCGGGCGGTGGGCACGTACGCCGACCTGACCGCCACGTCGCCCCTGGCCCAGCGCCCCTGCTGACCCGGCTACGCCGCCATCTTTGAAAGGCGGTACCGGACGCCGGTGAGCTGTTCGGAGAGCTGCCACAGCCGGTGGGCGGTGGCGGTGTCGTGGATGGCGGGTTCGTGGTCGCGTCGGGCGGGCTCCCCGCGCAGTTGGAACGGTCCGCTCGGCGCGATGTAGCTGCCCCCGGGTACGTCGGGAACGGTAGCGGCGTACAGCGACGTCTTGGCGCCCTCGGCGGTGGGGCGGAAGGCGTACCGGACGAGCAGTCGGGTCAGGGTGTTGTAGAGCGTGCCGCGGGTGCTGTTGGCTCCGCCGGTGAGGACGTTGGTGCGGGTGAGGCCCGGGGCGACGGCGATGCTGCGCAGTGGGTGGCCGGCCGCGTCGACGCGGCGTTGCAGCTCGACGGCGAAGTAGAGGTTGGCGCGCTTGGACTGGACGTAGGCGAACAGGGCGCGGTAGCGGCGTTCGGCGTTCAGGTTGTTCAGATCGAAGCGCGCGAACCGCTGTCCTTCGCTGCTGACGGTGACCACGCGCGGGCCGGGTGCGGCGAGCAACGCGGGCATCAACAGGCCGGTGAGGGCGAAGGTCCCCAGGTGGTTGATGCCGAACTGGGACTCGAAGCCGTCGGCGGTGCGGGCGAACGGCACCATCGCCACACCGGCGTTGTTGACGAGCAGGTCCAGCCGGTCGTGGTCCCACGCGGCCCCGAACGCGCGGATGGACGCCAGGTCGGCGAGGTCGAGTGCGCGCAGTTCGGCTCGGGCGCCGGGTGCTTCGGTGCGGAGCCGGTCCAGCGCTTGCCGGCCGCGTTCGCGGTCGCGGCAGGCCAGGATGACGTGCGCGCCGCGGCGGGCGAGCTCCCGGGCGGTGACGTAGCCGATGCCGCTGTTGGCGCCGGTCACCACAACGATGCGGCCGGATTGGTCGGTCACGGTGATCCCTCCTGTTATCGCAACTCGGAGTTGCGATAGGCTTCAGCGTGTCAGAGGAGATCAGGTCAACGCAACTTGGAGTTGCAATAATGTCGGGTCCGGTCGGGCGCGGGGCGAAGGTGCGAGCGGCCGTCCATGCCGCGACGCTGGCCGAACTGGTGGACAAGGGGTACGCGGAGCTGACCGTGGACGCGGTGGCCCAGCGAGCGGGCGTGCACAAGACGACGGTCTACCGGCGGTGGAACGACCGCCAGAGCCTCGTCGTCGACGCGCTCGCCGAGCACTTCGCCGCCGACATCCCCACGCCGGACACCGGCGCGCTCGAAACCGACCTGCGGGCCCTCGCCCGCGCGCTCGTCGACAGCATGGCCGGTCCGGTCGGCACCGCCGTGCAGGCCGCGATGCACTCCGACGCCGGGCGCCTGCCGGAGATCGCCGAGGCCCGGCAACGGATCTTCGCCGACCGGTTCCGGCGCGCCGAGCCGGTCGTCAGCCGCGCCATCGAACGCGGTGAGCTCCCCGTCGGAACAGACCCGGCCGAGGTGTTCAAAGCCCTCGCGGCGCCGATCTACTACCGGCTGCTGGTCATCGCGGAACCGGTCGACCAGACAACCGCCGACCTGGCCGCCCGGATCGCCCTCGCCGCCGCCCGTGCCGGCGCGCTGATCTCACCGATCGCGACCCGCAACCAGACAGCAGGGAGACGGCAATGAGCGACACCGAGCCGCAGACCGCGGGCGGAAAGGTGCTCTGGCACTTCACGATGTCCCTGGACGGATTCGTGGCCGGGCCGCACCACGAGATGGACTGGATGAGCGGGGTGTCGGCCCGTCCGGGCCTGGCCGCGGAGTACGTGGAGACCACGGGCGCCGTGCTGGGCGGTCGGAGCGGTTGGGACGCCTTCCCGGACCCCAGCGCCGTGTACGGCGGCGACTGGGAAGGACCCATCTTCGTGCTCACCCACCACCCCGAAGACGCGACGCCCACCGAGCGGGTCACGTTCCTGAACTGCGACCCGGCCGAGGCCGTGCGGATCGCGCTGGCGGCGGCCGGTGGCAAGAACCTCGAGGTGTTCTCGCCGACCATCGGCGCCCAACTCCTCGAACGGGGACTGATCGACGAGATCGACCTGCACATCGCGCCGGTCCTGCTCGGCGAGGGCATCCGCCTGTACGACAGCCCCGGCAGCACGCCGATCCGCCTGCACCGGGTCGGCGCCGACCCCACGTCGGTCGTCAACGTCCGCTACCGACCCACCAACGTCGTAGGCACTTGAGGCTGCGGATCTCGGACCACGCCGCTAGATCGGCGCCAGCCTGCGGTGATCATGAGGTTGGCGTTGGAGAGAGCGCTTGCCCGGACGCTAACTTCATGATCACCGCGGTGATCGGGCTGCCGTCCGAGTGGTCCGGGGGGGGGGAACGGGCCCGCCGTCTCAGCCATTCTCGTGTAGATCTGCTGCCCGTACGTGCGCCGTGATCGTGGCGAGTGGTTGCCCCTGGGCGGGCAATTGGTCGACACAGTCGCCGCGTCTCTGCGCGATGGCGGCGGCGCGGCGCCCAGTAGAGGCCCCTCTTGGGGCGAGGCCCGCGCGGCCCACCCGCGCGCCGGGGCGCGTGCGCCCGGCCCACCCGGCGTCGATCAAGGATTTCCGCGTCGATCAAGGGCAGACGGCCGTGGTTTAGAGATCAAAGCACGGCCATTCGCCCTTGATCGACGGCAAAGGGGCCCGGGACGGGCGTGATCACCCGGTGGGGGTGATCACGGCGGGGCGGGGCGGGCCGTACGGTCCGCGCGTGTCTGTACGCGAAGCGGTCCCCGTACGCGAGGTGGTTGTGGCCCGCGAGCCCGTGCTGTCCTGGGCGCGCGGGTTCCGGCTGCGCCAGGCGCTCAAGGGGAGCCTGTGGTTCGTCCCGTTGCTGGGTGGCGTGCTCGGGGTGCTGCTCGCCCAGGTCGACGCGTGGCGGCGGCCGGGGGTGCCGGCGAGTTGGCAGTTCTCGGCCGACACGGCCAGCGGCGTCTTGACGGTCATCATCTCCGCGATGGTCGGGCTGTTCGGGTTCGTGGTGACCATCGGGGTGCTCGTCGTGCAGATGGCCACCGGCACGCTGTCGCCCCGGTTCATGCGGCTGTGGTACCGGGATCGGCTGCAGAAGCTGGTGCTCGCATTCTTCGTCGGCACGATCGCGTTCGCGTTCTCGCTGCTGCGCCGCGTCAGCGAGGACGCGGTGCCGAGCATCGGCGTGTACGTCGCCGGCGTGGCCTTCGGCCTCAGCCTGCTGTTGCTGCTGCTGTACCTCAACCGGTTCGCGCACAGCCTGCGTCCGGTCGGGGTTGGCACGCTGGTCGCCCGCCAGGGGCGCGAGGAGTTGCGCAAGGCCACCGAGACGCGGCTTCGGGTCACCCGCTCGGCCAACCCGGTGCGGGGCCGGTCGCCGGTCGCGCTGGTCGGCGTCCCGCGCAGCGGCGCCATCCAGGCGATCAACGTGCGGCGGCTGCTCGCCGAGGCGGTACGGGCGGACTGCGTGCTGGCGCTGCACTGCTCGATCGGTGACTTCGTCCGCCCGGGGGAGGCGGTCGTCGGCGTCTACTCCGACGGCGGGACGCCCAACACCGCCGCGATCGCCGGCGCGGTCGCCCTCGGCGACGAACGCTCCATCGAGGACGATCCGGCCTTCGCCATGCGGATCCTGGTCGACATCGCCATCCGGGCGCTGTCGCCGGCGGTCAACGACCCGACCACGGCGGTGCAGATGATCAACCACATCGAGGTGTTGTTGTACGAGCTCGCCCCGTACCTGGACGGGACGGACCACGTCGTGGTCGCGGACGAGCGCGGCACGGTCCGCGTGGTCGCGCCCACCCGGACCTTCGCGGACTACCTCGGGCTCGCGATGACCGAGATCCGGGAGTACGGCGGGGGAGCGGTGCAGGTGTGCCGGCGCCTCACCTCGGTGCTGCACTCGCTGCTGCCGGTCGTACCCCCGGGATGCCGGCCGGTGGTGGAGGCGGAGCTGGCCGCGCTGGGGCGGACCATCGCGGCGCGCTTTCCCGACGCGGAGACCCGGGCGTTCGCCGGGCGGGACGACCGGCAGGGCATCGGCGGCCCGCACGCCGCCTAAGGGCAGGTCAGCCGTCGTCCTCGCCGAGGGCGCCGCGCTGGTCCAGCGCGTACAGCAGGAGCAGGGCGGGGCCGATGACCAGCAGCGCCACGACGAACCAGGCCAGCAGCCAGCGCTGGGTCACCTCGGCGCCGGCGCCGTCCTCGATGGTGAGCTGGAACGGCAGCAGGTACGGGTACTGGGCGACGCCCCAGGTCCAGACCAGGGCGGCGACCCCGGCGGCGGCGGTGATCCGGGTGCCGCGGGCCGCCCCGCGCCCGGCGAGCAGGAACGTGGCGGCCAGGCCGAACACGCCGACCACCACCAGCGGCCAGGACCGGTCCATGACGCGGTCGAACATCTCCCGCTCGTCCGCCCGCAGCGCCACGAGCGCGGCGACGCCGAGCACCAGGCCGGCCGCGCCGGCCGCGCCGGCGCGTACCCGGAAGTAATGCCGCAGCGCGACCAGGTCGCGCCGATGGGCCTCCAGCACCAGATAGCTGGCGGACAGGAACGCGCCCATCGCGAGGGCGAGCAGGCCGACGGCGATGGACGTGGGGTTCAACCAGCTCGTCAGCTGGTCGCCGACCCCTTCGCTGGGGACGCGGGCGGTCATGACGCCGCCCAGCGCGGCGCCCAGGCAGAACGGCGTGAGCAGCGACCCGATGCCGAACAGCCAGCCGGACAGGTGCCGGGCGCCGGCCCGGGCGGCGTCCTTGCGCAGCGCGAAGTTGGCGCCGCGCAGCACGATGCCGAGCGCGGCCAGCGACAGCGGTATGAAAAGGGTGCTCATCAGGGAGCCGAACGCCAGCCCGAAGCCGGTCCAGCAGGTCACCAGGAGGAAGACGAGCCAGACGTGGTTGGCCTCCCAGATCGGGGTCAGCGCCGTGTCGATGAGCGCCCGCGGCCGGCTGCCCCGCGCCCGGCCGCCGGCGAGCAGGTCCCAGAGCCCGGCGCCGTAGTCGGCCAGGCCGGTGCACGCGTAGATGGTCACCGCGATCACCAGGATCACGGCGGTGCCGTCGGCGGCGGTCATCTCGGCCCCGGCTCGGCGGGCTCGGGGGCCGCCGGTCGGGGCCCGTACGGCACGGCGGCGTCCGCGACGTCCTGCCGGCGCCAGCGGCGGCTCATGGCGCGCAGGACGGCGACGGTGCCGGCGGCCAGCACCGCGTAGAGCACCAGGACGACGGTGAAGCTGACCCACACGCCGTCGGCCTGGGTGACCGCGTCGGAGGTGCGCTCGACCTCGTACACGATCCAGGGCTGCCGGCCCACCTCGGTGACGATCCAGCCCGCCTCGATGGCCACGTACGTCAACGCCCCGGCCGCCGAGGCCGTCCACAGGAACAGCTTCGACCTCGGCACGTCCCGGCGCCGCCAGTACGCGATGGCGAACCAGGCGACCAGGAGCACCAGCAGGCTGGCGATGCCCACCATGATGTCGAAGCACCAGTGCACGATGTCCACGTTGGACGGTCGGTCCTGCGGTGCCACCGTGTCGAGCCCGGTCACGTTGGTGTCCCGGCTGCCGCCGGTGAGGATCGAGTTGAGGCCGGGTATCCGGATGCCGCCGGAGACCGTGTTGGTCTGCTCGTCGTACCGGCCGAACAGGATCTCGGGCTGGTCCGGCCCGGACTCGGTGACCACCTCCATGGCCGCGAACTTGGTCGGCTGGTTGTTGGCCAGCCAGCGGGCGATGGAGTCGCCGACGGCGAACTGCGCCGGGGTGGCGATCGCGGCGACCGTGAACGGGATGAGGATGCCGAGCCGGTGGTAGCGGTCCCGGCGGCCGCGCAGCCAGCCCACGACGTAGATCGAGGCGACGGTGAAGCCGGCCGCCATGTACGCGGCGAGGACGAAGTGGGCCATCTCCAGCGGGAGTGCTTTGTTGAAGATCGCGTCGATCGGGTCGATGTCGACCAGTTGGCCGTTGCTGTCGACGGTGAACCCCTCCGGCGTGTTCATCCACGCGTTGGCGGAAATGATGGAGAAGGCGCCGACGAGCGCCACGAAGGGGATCGGCACGCCCAGCCAGAAGTGCGTCCAGCCGCGCAGGCGCTGCCAGCCGTAGATGTAGACGGCCACCAGGATGGCCTCCAGGAAGAACGCGACCCCCTCGATGGCGAACGGCAGGCCGAACACGTCGCCGTACTTGCGGGTCAACCCCGGCCAGAGCAACCCCATCTCGAACGACAGGACGGTGCCGGACACCGCGCCGACGGCGAACGTCAGGCCGGCCGCGTGCGACCAGCGGCGCGCGAGCGTCAGCGCCACGCTGTCGCCGTGCCGCAGGCCCTTGTAGTTCGCGATCAGCATGATCGCGGGCAGGGCGACGCCCATCGGCACCAGGATGATGTGGAACATCAGCGTGAACGCCATCTGCGAACGCGCCGGCAGCAGCTGCGCCGGCTCCGCCGCCCAGATCAAGTCCCCCATAGTCATGCCAGCGTCGCGCCGGGACGTGGGACGGCGAATCACCCGCGCCGGGCGATGTCTGGGCGCCCGCCGGGCGACGACCGTGGGCCCATGGCTACCGACGCGGACGTCTTCGTGATCTTCGGCATCACCGGGGACCTGGCGAAGCAGATGACGTTTCAGGCGCTGTACCGGCTGGAGCGGCGCGGGCTGCTCAAGGTCCCGGTAGTGGGGGTGGCCGTCGACCACTGGAGCGTCGACGACCTGCGTAAACACGCCGGAGAGGCGATCGAGGCGGCCGGCGAGTCGGTCGAGCCGGAGGTCTTCGAACGGTTGGAGGCGCGGCTGTCGTACGTGCCGGGCGACTTCGATGACAAGACGACGTACCGGCGGGTCGCCGACGTCGTCGGCGACGCCCGCGCGCCGGTTTTCTACCTGGAGATCCCGCCGGTCCTGTTCAGCCGGGTCATCAAGGGTCTGTCCAAGGCCGGCCTGGTACGCGACGGCCGGGTGGTCGTGGAGAAGCCGTTCGGGCACGACCTGGCCTCGGCCCGCGCGCTGGCCGCCGAGCTGCACCAGTACGTCGCCGAGCCGCAGCTTTTCCGGATCGACCACTTCCTCGGCAAGATGGGCGTGGAGGAACTGCTCTACCTGCGGTTCGCCAACACGATGCTGGAGCCGGTGTGGAACCGGAACTACGTCGAGTCGGTGCAGATCACGATGGCGGAGAGCTTCGGCGTCGAGGACCGCGGGCACTTCTACGACCCGGTCGGCGCGCTGCGCGACGTGGTGGTCAACCACCTCATGCAGCTCGTCGCGGGCGGCGCGATGGAGCCGCCGGCCGGCCGCGACCCGGACATGATCAAGAACAACCAGGTGTCGGTGTGGAAATCGGTCCTGGACGCCAACCCGGCCCAGTACGTGCGCGGCCAGTACACCGGCTACCGGGACATCCCCGGCGTGCGGCCCGTTTCGACCACCGAGACGTACGCGGCGCTGCGCCTGGACATCGACAACTGGCGCTGGTCGGGCGTGCCGTTCTTCATCCGTACCGGCAAGCGCCTGCCCGTGACGCAGACCGAGCTGCGGCTGGTGTTCCGCCGGCCGCCCCGGCTCGGGCTGCGGCTGGCGCACGACCGCGCGCCGGAAGCGGACGAGCTGGTCGTCCGGCTCGATCCCACGACCGGGGTGCGGATCCTCCTGGAGGGCCGCCGCGCCGACGCGCCGGGACCGCAGCGGATCGGCCTGGACGCGGAGCTGGCCCGGCAGGGCGGGGAGGGCGCCACGCCGTACGAGGTGCTGCTGGGCGCCGCGCTGATCGGCAACAGCACCCGGTTCATGCGCCAGGACGGCGTGGAGGAGTGCTGGCGGGTGATGCAGCCGCTGCTGGACGCGCCACCGCCCGTGCACGCGTACCCGCCCGGGTCGTGGGGCCCGGACGCGGCGGAGTCCGTCGTTGCCGGCATCGGGCGCTGGCACGAGCCTTGGACCGCGTCGTGACCGCCGTCGAGGAACGGATGCCCAAGGTGCAGAGCGCCGCCGCGCCGACGCCGTTCCCGCCGATCGAGGAGTACGCGTTCCTGTCCAACTGCCACACCGGAGCCCTGGTCGGCCCGGACGGCTCCGTCGACTGGCTGTGCGTGCCGTCGTTCGACTCGCCCAGCATCTTCGGCAGCCTGCTGGACCGGGAGGCGGGCAACTTCCGGTTCGGGCCGTACGGCTTCAACCATCCGGTGTCACGGCGGTACGTGCCCGGGACGAACATCCTGGAGACGACCTGGCGTACCGGTGGGGGCTGGGTGGTCGTCCGGGACGCGTTGACCCTGGTCGCCCGGGGCGGCGCGCCGGACACGGTCACGCCGCACACCCGGCCGCCGACCGACGACGACGCCGACCACGTGCTGGTCCGGGTCGTGGAGTGCACCGAGGGTCGGGTCGAGGTGGAGATGGTCTGCGAGCCGATCTTCGACTACGGCCGGGCGCCGGCGCAGTGGCGGCTGCTCGACGCCGACCAGCACACGGCCGAGGCCACCGGGGCCGGTGCGACGGTCCGCCTCGTCACGGACCTGCCGCTCGGCATCGAGGGCGACCGGGTCCGCGGCCGGCACGCGCTGCGGGCCGGGGAGCGGGCGTTCTGCGCGCTGTCCTGGGGTGACCCGCGGGACGTGCCGCAGACCGTCCAGGAGGCCGAGGCCCGGCTGGCGGACACCACCCGCTACTGGCACCACTGGCTGTCCGGCGCGCGGATACCCGACCACCGGTGGCGGGAGCCGCTGCAGCGCTCCGCCTTGACGATCAAGGGACTGACCTACATGCCGACCGGCGCGACCGTCGCCGCCCTGACGACGTCCCTGCCGGAGACCCCCGGCGGCGAACGCAACTGGGACTACCGGTACACGTGGATGCGCGACAGCACGTTCACCCTGCAGGCCCTGCACTACATGAACCTGGACTGGGAGGCCGACGAGTTCATGCAGTTCGTCGCCGACGTGGAGGCCAACGAGGACGGCGCCCTGCAGATCATGTACGGCATCGACGGCCGCCGCGACCTCACCGAGTCCACCCGGGACGAGCTGTCCGGGTACGCCGGCGCCCAGCCGGTACGCATCGGCAACGGGGCCTACAACCAGCGGCAGAACGACGTGTACGGCGCCGTGCTCGACTCGATCCTGCTGCACAGCCGCAACAGCGAGCGGCTGCCGCGGCGGCTCTGGCCGATCGTGCAGTCGCAGGCCGAGTGCGCGACCAAGATCTGGCAGCAGCCGGATCAGGGCATCTGGGAGGCCCGCGGCGAGCCGCAGCACTACGTGTCCTCCAAGCTCATGTCGTGGATCGCGCTGGACCGCGCGGCCACCCTCGCCGAGATCCGGGGGGACCCGCGCCTGGCGGCCAAGTGGCGGGGCACGGCCGAGGAGATCCACGCCGACATCCTCGCCAACGGCGTGAGCCCGCGCGGCGTGCTGCGCCAGCACTACGCCACCGACGCGCTCGACGCGTCCACCCTGCTCGCGGCGCTGTTCCACTTCCTGCCGCCGGACGACAGCCGGATCCGCAAGACGGTCGACGCGATCGCCGACGAGCTGACCGAGAACGGTTTCGTGCTGCGCTACCGCACGGACGAGACCGACGACGGCATGTCCGGCAAGGAGGGCACCTTCCTGATCTGCTCCTTCTGGCAGGTGTCCGCCCTGACCATGGTCGGCGAGATGCAGCGTGCCCGGGACCTGATGGAGCGGCTGCTGCGCGTCGCCTCACCGCTGGGCCTGTACGCCGAGGAGTTCGACGCCGATACCGGACGGTTCCTGGGCAACTTCCCGCAGGCGTTCTCGCACCTGGCGCTGATCGAGGCCGCCAGCCGGATCATCCTGCACGAGATGCTCGGGGCGTTGGTATGACCACGCGAGTCGTCGTGGTCGGTGGTGGGTTCGCCGGCGTGGCCTGCGCCAACCGGCTCGCCGGCGAGCCGCTGGTGCGTACCACGCTGCTGGACCGCAACGGCTACCACCAGTTCCAGCCGCTGCTCTACCAGGTGGCGACCGCCGAACTCGCCGCCGAGGACGTCAAGTTCGACCTGGCGAAGATGTTCCACCGGCACGACAGCGTCCGGACCCGCACCGCCGACGTGGTCTCCGTCGACCCGGAGGCGCCCTCGGTCACGCTGGCCGACGGCACCACAGTGGACGGTGACGTGCTGGTGCTGGCCGGCGGCGCGCAGCCGAACTTCTTCCACACCAGCGGCGCGGCGCGGTACGCCCTCCCGCTGTACAGCGTCGACGACGCCGAACGGGTCCGCGCCCGGGTGCTCGAGCTGCTGCGCGCCGCCGCCGCGAAGCCGGAACTGGCCGAGGACGGCGCGCTGACGTTCGTGGTCGTCGGCGCCGGGCCCACCGGGGTGGAGACCGCCGGCGCGCTCGCCGAACTGGTCCGGGATGTGATGGAGCACGTGCGCGCGAAGGTGATGCTGGTCGACCTCGGCCACATCGTCCTGCCCGCTTTCTCCGAAAAGGCACACGAGTACGCGGTGACCCAGCTCAAGCGCCGCGGCGTGGAACTGCGCCTCGGCACGGCGGTGAGCGAGGTCGCGGCCGACCACATCGCGCTCGCCGACGGCACGACGATCAGGACGCACCTGGTCGTGTGGGGCGGCGGCGAGATGGCCGCGCCGCTGGCCGCCCGCTCGGGCCTGCCGCAGGGCGCGGGCGGGCGCATCGACGTGCGGCCCGACCTGACCGTGACGGGCCACCCCGCCGTGTACGCGGTCGGCGACGTCGCGAACATCCCGTACGGGGACGAGCCGGCCCTGCCGCAGTTGGGCAGCGTCGCGGCGCAGGCCGGCGACTGGGCGGCCCGCAACATCATCGCCGATCTCGAAGGCGACGGCCGGGAGTCGTTCCACTACCGCGACAAGGGGATCATGGCGATGATCGGCCGCAAGGCCGCGGTCGCCGAGGTCGGCGAGCACCGCCACGAGATGCGCGGCCGCTTCGCGTTCGCGGCCTGGCTGGGCGTGCACGCCAGCCTCCTGGCGAACGCGGGGGCCGAGATGAAGGCGTTCACCACCTGGGCGGAGGAATTCTACCTGCGCCCGCACCACCGCTCGGCGGAACTGCTCGACCCGACCAACGACCAGGTCCCGCCCGTCGGCCTGGCAACTACCCGCGACGGGTAGTCCCCGAGCGGGGCGGACGGGGCCATCCTCCAGCCATGAGGTCATACGAGATGCTGTCTACCGACACCGGACTGGATCGACGACTGATCATGGTCGCCGCCGTGCTCGTCGGCGTGGGCGGTGCCCTGGGATTCGCCGGGCTGGCCATCGGAAGCGGCGCCGTGCTGGCCGCCGGCCGGCGCTGGATGCGGCGCAACGAGGTACACCCGCGCGACATGGCCATGCAGACGTGGCGGCAGACCAGAGAAGCCTCGCGCGCCGGCGCCCAGGCGTGGCGCGCGGCCTCGCCGGCCAACGCGCAGGGACCGGCGTGAGCGAGACCTACGACGTCATCATCATCGGTACGGGGGCCGGCGGCGGCACCCTGGCCCGGCAGTTGGCGCCGACCGGAAAGCGGATCCTGCTGCTGGAACGCGGCGGGTGGCTGCCACGCGAACCGCAGAACTGGCTCGCCGCCGACGTCTTCGTGGACAACCGCTACATCTCGCCGGACACCTGGTACGACCAGCACGGCAAGGCGTTCCAGCCGCAGGTGCACTACTACATCGGCGGCGCCACCAAGCTGTACGGGGCGGCGCTGTACCGGCTGCGCCGGGAGGACTTCGGCGAGCTGCGGCACCACGACGGCGTCTCACCCGCGTGGCCGATCGCGTACGAGGACCTGGAGCCCTACTACACCAAGGCCGAGCGGCTCTACCAGGTGCACGGCGTGCACGGCGAGGACCCGACCGAGCCGCCGGCCAGCGGGGCGTACCCGTTCCCGCCGGTCTCCCACGAACCGCGCATCCAGCAGCTGTCCGACGACCTGGCCCGCGCCGGCTACCACCCGTTCCACGCGCCGTGCGGCATCCGGTTGAACGAGGCCAACATGCCGGAGAGCCGGTGCGTGCGCTGCGCGAACTGCGACGGCTTTCCCTGCCCGCTACACGCCAAGTCGGACGCGGAGGTCTTCGGCGTACGCCCGGCGCTGCAACACCCCAACGTCGACCTGCTGACCGACGCCGAGGCGGTCCGGTTGCGGACCAACGAATCCGGCACCGCTGTCACCCAGGTCGTGGTCGAGCATGACGGCCACGAGGAGCGGTACGCGGCCGACATCGTGGTGGTCGCCTGCGGCGCGGCCAACTCCGCCAAGCTGCTGCTGCGCTCCGCGAACGACAAGCACCCGAACGGCCTGGCCAACGGCTCGGACCAGGTCGGGCGCAACTACATGTTCCACGACAGCCAGGCCGTGCTGGCGCTGTCCCGCGAGCCGAACCCGACGGTGTTCCAGAAGACCCTCGGCGTCAACGACTTCTACTTCGGCGGCCCCGACTTCCCGTACCCGATGGGCAACATCCAGATGGTCGGCAAGTCGCAGGCGGACATGTACCGCGGCGAGAAACCCCTGGAGACCAAGCTCGCGCCACAGTGGACGCTGCACGACGTGGCCCGGCACGCCATCGACTTCTGGCTGTCCACGGAGGACCTTCCGAACCCGGACAACCGGGTCACGCTCGACGGCGGCGAAGCCATCCGGCTCAGCTACCAGCCCAGCAACCCGACCGCCGCCAAGCGGCTCTACCACCAGCTCAAGAGCATGCTCGGACACCTCGGCATGCACCCGGACCACCTGATCCACCGGTTCGCGTACCTCAAGAGCGACATCCCCGTCGCCGGCGTGGCCCACCAGGCCGGCACCTGCCGGTTCGGCACGGATCCGGCCACGTCCGTGCTCGACGTCGACTGCCGCGCCCACGAACTGGACAACCTGTACGTGGTGGACACCAGCTTCTTCCCCAGCATCGGCGCGGTGAACCCGGCGCTGACCGCGATGGCCAACGCCATCCGGGTCGCGGACCATCTGCGGGAAAGGTTGGACGCGCGGGTCCCGACGGGCGCGGCGCGGGGCTGAGGCCGGCCAGCGGTGACGGCTGACGAGGTCCTCCTCGGTGTCGCGCTGACCCTGGTCCTCGCGGTGGGCTCCCAGGTGCTCGCGAGCCGGCTGCGCATCCCGTCGCTGGTCATCCTGCTGCCCGTGGGCTTCCTGGCCGGTGCGCTGACCGACGACGTCGATCCCCAGCGGCTGCTCGGCACGGCGTTCCAGCCGGTGGTGGGGCTGGCCGTCGCGGTGATCCTCTACGACGCCGGGCTCGCCCTGAACCTGCGTGCGATCAGCGCCCACCGCCGCGTCGTGATCCGCCTGATCGCGCTCGGGACGCCGATCACCTGGGCCTTCGCGGGGTTCGGCAGCGCCATGATCCTCGGGCTGCCCCAACAGGCGGCCCTGATGCTCGGGGCGATCCTCGTCGTGTCCGGGCCCACGGTCGTCGGTCCGCTCCTGGCCGTCGTCCGGCCGGCCGAGCGGCTGCACCGGATCCTGCGCTGGGAAGGCACCCTGATCGACCCGGTGGGCGCGATCCTGGGCGCCGTCGTCTTCGGCGCCATCGTCGCGCCCACCCGGTACGGGCCCGGCCCACAGGTCCTGCACTTCCTGGCCAGCTTCGCCGTCGGGCTGGTCGGCGGCGCGCTCGGCACCGCCCTGCTCTGGCTGCTGCTGAACAAGCTGCGGCTCGGCGAGGTGCTCGGCACCAGCGCGCAACTCGCGGCCGTGGTCGCCGCGGCGGCGACCTGCGACGTCGTACGCGACGACACCGGGCTCATCGCGGCGATCGTCATGGGCCTGGCGGCCGCCAACCTCCCCAGCTTCGACATGCCGGCGCGCCGGCCGTTCTTCGAGACCTTCGTCCAGCTCATCCTCGGCGTCCTGTTCGTCTCCATCTCGGCGACCGTGGCCCCGCAAACTGTGCGCCACCACGTGCTGCCCACGCTCGGGCTCGTCGCCCTGCTGGTGCTGGTCGCCCGGCCGGTCGCGGCGTACGTCGCCACCCTCCGCTCGGACCTGAGCTGGGCCGAGCGCGGATTCATCGCGTGGATGTACCCGCGCGGCATCGTCGCCGCCGCCACCGCGACCACGTTCTCGGCGGCCCTCGTCGCCGAAGGCGTCGCCGGCGCGTCACGGATCATGCCGGCGACCTTCCTGGTCATCGTCGCCACGGTGACCCTGTACGGTCTCACCGCCGGACCCGTCGCCCGCCGGCTGGGCGTCACCCGGTCCGTCCGCACCAGGCCACTGCTGGTCGGCAGCGACCCGTGGGTCATCGACCTCGGGCGGGCGCTGCGGACCGCGGGCCTCGACGTGCTGATGTGGGCGGCGACCGACGAGCAGCGCGACCGCGTCGCCCGCGCCGGCCTGGAACTCGTGCCCGACGAGTCGATAGCCACGGCCGCCACCCGCGGCGCACAACTGGAACACGTCACGGCGGTGCTCCTGCTCACCGCCGAGGACGACTTCAACGCGCTGGCGTCGGCGATCATCGACGACACCGTCGACGGCCCCGTCTACCGCCTCCAACCGGCGGCCCACCGCGGCGTCGTCGCCCCGTACCTCGGCTGCGCCATCCTCTTCGCCGCCGGCACCACCAGGCCCGCCGTGGAACGCCGGATAGGCAACGGCGCCACCATCCTGGCCCGCCGCGACGGCGCCGTGCCCGCCGGGCACGAGCTCCTTTTCCGGGTACGCGCCGGCGGTCAGCTCGCCCCGGTCACCGAGGACGGGGAGCCCGCGCCCCAGGACGGCGACACGACGGTGCTGCTCGGCCCAGACCTGTCCAGCGTCCGCGATCCCGGGATCGCCACGACCAACGAGCGCCGCGCCACCATGGAGCCAAGCTGAGCGGGCTATTGTCCGGTCGTGCGGTTTGTGGTGTACGGGGCGGGCGCGGTCGGGGGTACGCTGGCCGGCCTGCTGGCCGACGCGGGGTACGAGGTGCGGCTCGTCGCGCGGGGTGCGCATCTGGCGGTGATCCGCCGTGACGGGTTGCGGGTGCTGTCGCCGGCCGGCTCGCGGACGTACCGGCTGCCCGCGACGGACGCGCCCGGCGACCTGGACTGGCGGCCGGGCGACGTGGTGCTGCTGGGTGTGAAGGGCGCGCAGACGAGCGCGGCTGTCCGCGCCTTGGCGGCGTGCGCGGACTCCGGGACGCCGGTGGTGTGCGTGCAGAACGGCGTGGCGAACGAGCGGACCGCGTTGCGCCGCTTCGCGGACGTGTACGGCGTGTGCGTCATGTTTCCGGCGACGCACGTGACGCCGGGGGTCGTCGTGGCGCACTGCGCGCCGGTGCCGGGGATCCTCGACATCGGACGGTACCCGCACGGCGTCGACGGTACGGCCGAGGCCATCGCGGAGGCGTTCCGGGCGGCGACGTTCCACAGTGTACTAAGGCCGGACGTCATGCGGTGGAAGTACCGCAAGCTGCTGACCAATCTGTCCAACGCGGTCGAGGCGGTGTGCGGCCGGCTCCCCGCCGGTGCGGAGGTGGTGGCGCGGCTGCGGGCCGAAGGGGAGGCGGTGCTGCGGGCGGCGGGCATCGCGTTCGCTTCTGAGTCCGAAGACGCCGAACGCCGCGGCGACATCCTGCGGCGGCAGCCGGTCGAGGGCCAGTCGCGCGACGGCAGCTCGTCATGGCAGAGCCTGGCGCGCGGGACGGGGTCCGTCGAGACGGACTATCTGAACGGCGAGATCGTGTTGCTGGGGCGCCTGCACGGCGTACCGACACCGGTGAACGCGCACGCGCAGCGCGTCGCCAACGCCCACGCCCGCGCGGGTGCGCGGCCGGGCACGAGGAGCCTGGCCGAGTTCATGGCCGGGGTATAGGGCGTGTCTGGCGGATCTTTGTGGGGCTGCGGCGGGCCCAGACGACGACCAGCGGCACCGGTCGGAAGGCCGCATACAACACCGGTATGCGACCTTCCGCCCGGCACCACCGGACGCCGCCTGGACCTCGCCTCGCACCCACAAGATCCACCAGACACGCCCTAGCGACACACCGAGGGCGTCCCTCCACGAAGGACGCCCTCAGTGCCGTACCCGATGAGGTTTTAGCTTGTGGGGAAGTTGTCCGCGGTCATGATGCGGCTGCGCATGAACTGGCCGGACGGCTTGAGCACGCCGTTGCCGCTGTAGTTGCTGCCGGAGCACGTGCCGGGCAGCAGCGCGGCGCTGCTCTCGGTGTGGTCGGAGAACGTCCAGTTCGCGTAGCTGATCTTCAGCGAGTCCAGCAGGTTGAGCCAGGTGGTGCTGCTGGCCTGGTCGAACGGCCCGCTGCCGGTGTAGTCCACGGTGCCGAACTCGGTGACGAACAGCGGGATCCGGCTCGCCGCCCGGCTGACCGCGTCCCGGTACGGGCCCTGGTGCGAGGCGGCGTAGAAGTGGAACGCGTACATGATGTTCTGGGCGTTGACCGGGTTGTTGATGACCTCGGTCTCGTTGCCGCCCTCGGAGATGCCCAGCGAGGACCAGCCGCGGGTGCCGACGATGACGGGCGCGTCCGGGTCGTTGCCGCGGATCACCGGGATGACCTGCTCGGCGTAGCTCTTGATGGACGCCCAGCTCACCCCGTTGGGCTCGTTGGCGATCTCGTAGATCACGTTGTTCTTGCTGGCGTGCCGGGCGGACACGGCGGCGAAGAACGTCCTGGCCCGCTGGAGGTTGTAGTTGGGGTCACCCGGGTCAGGATGTGGAAGTCGATCAGCGCGTACATGCCGCGGGCGGTGGCCATCTCGACCAGGTTGTTCACCTGGTTGGTGAACGCGGTCGGGTTGGTCTCGTACCCCTGCTCCTGCACGTACATGGAGATGCGGAACACGTCCGCCTTCCAGTCGTTGGCCAGCGCGTCGAGCGAGGCGTTGTTGTAGCAGCCGCCGAACCACTGGATGCCGTGCGTGCTCATGCCGCGCAGCTGGATCGGGCGGTTGAACTGGTTGCACAGGTTGACGCCGCAGACCCGGAGCTGGCCGTTGATCGCCACCGGTGTGGTGCCGGTCGGCGGGGCGGGGTGGTCGGCCCGGTCGTGGGCGTGCCCGTGGTCGGGCTGGTCGTCGGGGCGCCGGTGGTCGGGCCGACCGCGCCGGTGCAGGTCGTCCCGTTGAGGGCGAAGCTGGCCGGTACGGGGTTGGCGCCCGACCAGGAGCCGGTGAAGCCGATGGAGGTGGCGCCGTTGGTGGCGAGGTTGCCGTTCCAGCTGTAGCTGGCGGCGGTGACCCGCGTGCCGGATTGGCTCCAGGTGGCGTTCCAGCCCTGGGTGATCCGCTGGCCGGTGTTCGCGAAGTCGAAGCCGAGCGACCAGCTGGTGATCGGGTCGCCCAGGTTGGTGATCTTCACGTCGCCTTGGAAGCCACCTTGCCACTGGCTCACGACGGTGTAGTCCACCCGGCAGCCGGTTGCCGCCGCGAAGGCGTGTGGCAACACCGCGGCCGTGAGGGCGGCCGCTACCGCGCCGGCCGTGAGGAGTGCGGCGGAGCGCCTCATACAATCCCCTAGATATCGAAGGAAGTCACTGGGAGCGCTCCCATCTTCACCCGCCCCACCCCCACCTGTCAAGGCGATCGATTTCCCCACCTCCGCCCGCACCCCCGCCGCCCCTTTGCGCTGCCCGCCCCGCCCTTTGCGCGTCGATCAAGGGCGAATGGCCGTGCTTTGATCTCCAAACCACGACCATTCGCCCTTGATCGACGTGGAATTCCTTGATCGACGAGGGCTGCGGGAAGGGCGGCGCCACTGTGGAGAGGGGTCCTCGATCGCGGACCGCGTGGGCTAGCGCCGTGCGGGCGCCGTCCGCGCGGGCTCGGCCCGCATCGGCACGACCCGGCCGTTCGCCACGTCCCTGGGCCGGCACGCACCCGCCGTGCCGTGCTGCGTCGCGCCGATCAAGGATTTCTCCGTCGATCAAGGGCAAATGGTCGCGGTTTGGAGATCGAAGTACGGCCATTTGCCCTTGATCGACGGAGAGAGGGGGTGCGGCGGGGGCGGGGCGCGGGTGGGGAGGCGGGGGTCAGGTGGGGAGGTGCCAGAGGCGGAGGGTGGAGCCGGCGCAGGCTAGGTGGGTGGCTTCCCAGGCGCAGGCGGCGGGGTCGACGGACGAGCGGCCGAGTGGTTGGCGGGTCCGGTTGGACGGCTGGAACAGGGCGAACGCGCGTTCGCGTTCGCCGCGCTCGCCGATGGCGCCGGCGATCAGCAGGACGCGTTCGCCGTCGAGGGGATAGCCGCGCACGTCGGGGTACGTGGCGAGCACGGTGCCTCGCTGGTCGAGCAGGACGGTTTCGGTGCCCGACCACACCACGACCGTGCCGTCCGGGCCGCCGAACGCCCGGTCCCGCGCGCCGGTGAGCCGCCAGGCCACGCGGCCGGTGCGGGCGTCGTACGCGCGGGCGCCGGTGGCGTCGGCGACGCAGATCCGCTGCCGGCCGCACGGCGCGGCGGCCACCGTGCTGGGCTTGCCGGTGGGGGCGGTCCAGACCGGCTTGGTGAGATCGTCGGTCGAGTAGGCGACGACCCGCGGGCTCGGTGCGGTCAGCGTCCACAGGAGAGTGTCGCCGAGCAGCCAGATCCGCTGTGCCCCGCGGGTCAGCCGGGGCTGCTGGCCGAGCACCGCACCGTCGCTCGGGCGCAGGACGCGTACCGTGCCGTCGGGCTCCAACTGGACGAGCGCGCTGATCGGCGCGAGGGTGCCCGGTTCGGTGGTCCGCCCGTACAGGCCGGTCTTGGCGGGGTGGCGGCGGGTCCACAGTGCCGCCCCGGTCGTCTCGTCCAGCGCCGCGATCGTGGCCTTGGCCGCGTCGAGCAGGATCATCGCGTTGCCGAACGCGCGCACCGTGCCGGCCGGCTTTGTCCAGAGTGGATGGCCGTCGTCGGCGCGCAGGGCGGTGCTCGCCACGCCGTCGTCGACGAGCAGGACGCGGGACGAACCGCTCAGCCGGACGGAGGCGGGCATCGCATCGCCGTCCCGCCGCAGCTGCCGGCTCCAGCGCCGTTCGCCGGAGTCCCGGTCGACCGCGGTGACGTTGAGGATGCCGGGGGTGCCGGTCGCGAAGTACGCCCGCCCGCCGGCGAGCAGCGCGGCGTGGCCGGCGAGGGCGGTGCCCGGCAGCGCGAGGACCGGCCAGAAGGTCGGCTTGGGCGCCACGCTCAGCGCGATGGCGAGCGCGACGACGGCGGCGCACGCGACAGCGGCCCGGCGTACGCGGCGCCGGCGGCGGCCGGCGGGAGGCAGATCCGTCGCGGTCCGGCGCCCGACCGCCAGCCGGAACAGCAGGCCCGACCCGATGACCAGGCCGACCAGCAGCGCCGTGTGGACCGCCGTCACGCCGACGGCGATCGGGGCCAGCACCGTGGCGGCCAGGTGGAGCACGTACGCCACCATGACCGCGCCGCCCACGAGGAGCGCGGCCAGTCGCAGCGCGCGGGCGTTGACGGTCGGCTGCCGGTACTGCCGGACCACGGCCAGGCAGGACACGAGCAGCACCGGAACGGCGGCGACCGCCAGCCAGGTGGACGTCGCCGGCAACGCCGGCTGTACCCAGGCGCGCAGCGGGTCGACGATGGCGGCCAGCGGTGCCGGGGCGTGGCCGAGGTGCTCGGCTGCGCGAGCCACTCCGTTGACGAACGAGGGGCTGGGCGTGGTCCAGGTCCGGACGGACGGGATCTGGCCGACGAGTTCGACCATGGCCAGGACGGAGAGGGTCAGCCAGGGCAGCGTCACCGCCCCGGCGGCGTCGCCCTCCCGGGCGAGCACCGCGCGCGCCCATGCCCCGGCGAGCCAGGCGAGCGGGTTTCCGCCGGCCGAGCCGGGCGGCGTCGACGTACGCGCGGACGAGCCGAAGTCGGCGGGGACGGCGGGATTCATCGCGTCGGTTGCCACAGGAACTCGACTCCGCTGACGACGACGGATTCGCCCGGCGAGCAACGCTTGGTCTCGGTGTGGTCGGGTGAGCCGTTGTGGGTGTAGCTGATCTCGATCCGGGCCTGCCGGGACAGCAGGCCCTCGCGTACGCCGCGCACCCGGCCGCTGCCGCCGATGCCGGCCGTCGCCTTGCTGATCGTGCCCTGGCGCCCGCTGAGCGGCATCGTGGTCCGCTCCCGGGTCGCCGGTGCGGTCGCGACCAGCGCGCCGAGCATGGCGGGGCGGAGCCGGCCGCGTACCAGCGTCCGGCCGAGGAGCACCAGCAGCACGGCACCGGCCAGGAAGCTCAGCCACCAGAGCGGCCGGCCGTGCTGGGCGGTGCCCCGGATGTCGCCCGCCCCGCCGGACAGGCGCGGCTCGAACGTCATGCCGTCCGCCGCCAGCGCGTCGGCCCAGGGGGTGCTCGCCCGACCGGAGAGGCTGAACGTGCCCTCGACCGACGTGGTGTCCCACGGCTTCCAGGTCGGCGCGCCGGGGTCCCACTCCACGGCGAGGGTGACCGAGGCGGACTGGTTCGGCTCGAGCGTGACGGTCGTGTCCGGCGGCCGTACGGTGACGTCCGGACGGTCCGACGACACCACCAGGTCGCGTACCTCGATGGGGATGTGCGCGGTGGTCGACCGGAGGACCACCGTCAGCTCCTGCCGCCCGGCGCGCAGCCGGCCGGCCTCTGGCGGCCATGTCACGACGACGCCCCGGGTCAGGTCGTCGCCGAGCCGCTGCCGCGCCTTCACCGCTTGGACCTTCCGCTTGGGCTGCTCCAGCAGTTGGGTGGCGCGGTCGATGGCGGTGGGGTTCAGCACGACCGTCCCGGGTACGACCTTGCTCAGCAGCTTCGCGCCGGTGGCGCCCGCGAGCGGAATCGCGTACCCGCTCAGCGAGTCCTTGGTGAGGCGCTGCGCCGTGCGGCGCAGCTGATCCCAGGCGTAGCCCTTGTCGAACGGATAGGGGCTGCCGCGCTTCGGGTCGTGGATGCCGTCGGTGAGCAGGACGACGGTGGCGATGGTGGGTGCGCCGTCCCGGCCGAGCAACCGGATCGCCTGCTCCAGCGCGAGCCCGATGTCGGTGTTGGTGCCGCGTGCCTCCTTGGGCAGGCGGTCGACGATTCGCTGCGGGGACCGCCCGGCCGGCCCCGTCCACACCGCGGTCGCGCGGGCGTCGAACGTCACCAGGGAGACCTGGTCCTCGGGTGCCAGGGCGGCCAGGAAGCTGAGCAGCCCGGTCTTCACCCCGGCGTACCGCGCGCCCTGCATCGACGACGAGGTGTCGACCAGGACGATGTAGTCGGCCGCGACGCTGTCGATGCCCAGGGCCCGATGAATGTCGTCAGTGGACGGACCCGCCGCTGCGGGACCGGGCGCGGCGAGGAGCAGGGCGCCGAGCGCCAGACCGGCCAGTACGGCGCGAGGGGCGTACGAATTCATGCGTGAGCCAATCCATCGGCGGGCCTGCACGACAATGGCAGGTAATCCTATTCGCGTTCGTGGGATGGTGGAGGCAGACTAAAGCGTCCTTTGGCTTGTCGTTTCCCCCGATCGGGTGAGTGCATTCCACATCGGAACGCTTGTCGGAGAAGGGCCTGGACAGACGTAGCGACGGTATTCGCCGAACGGGCATAGACGTGATTGTTTGCGGACACCTAACGTCGAAATCGGCCAAGGCGCGCTGTCACGTCCGAGTCCAGCCGAAGGGGTGAGTGATGCGTCCCCTCTTCGCCCTCGCCGGACTGGTCGTTCTGGCTCTGACGTATCTGTTCGTCGCGGCGGCGGTGCTCGTGTTCCTGGCCCCGCCGGCGGTGCTCGTCGGCATCGCGGCCGGCGCCGGCGCCGGCGCGCTCATCGGCCTGCACCGGAGCCTCGCGGTGCTGGCCGGCCGGGTGCCCGCCGGCTACGTCCGTACGCCCGACGACGTGGTCGCCGGGCGGATCGCGGGTGGGGTCCGCAAGGAGTCGATCCGGCGCGACCACGCCTGGCCGCAGTATTTCGCGGTGCAGATCCGGTGGGATGTCACCGCGGTGACGCGGGCGGTCGCGGCGACCGTGAGTCATGTCTGGGCGCGGACGCTGCGGCCGCTCGCCGCCGGCGAGACACGGCGGATCCTGCTGTTCGGTTGGCCGCTCTTCCCGCCGGTGCTGGCCGCTCTGGTGGGAGTGTCGGTGGGCGCGGCCGCGGCGGTGACGCTGACCGCCGTCCTGGCGGGCGCCGCCGCGGCGCTTGTGTGGGGGATGGGCTTGCCCGCGGTGGGCCTGCTGCGCGCCGTCGACGGGCTCTGGCAGTCGGTCTTCCGCGCGTCGGGCAGCTGCCAGCACTGCTTTCATGTGACGTCGCTGCCGGCGTACCGGTGTCCGGGGCCGCATTCCGCCGAGGACCGCGAGGCCGGGTTGGACCTGCACCGCGACATCCGCCCCGGGCGGCTCGGCGTGCTCTGGCGCCGGTGCGGCTGCGGGCACCGCCTCCCCACGACGGTCCTCCGCGCGGCGCACAGCGTGCAGGCGTGCTGCCCGGCCTGCGGTGAGCCGCTGCCGTCCGGGGCGGCGGCGATGACGGACGTGCGGGTGCCGGTGTTCGGCGCGGCCTCGGCCGGCAAGACCCACCTCATCATGGCGGGCCTGGTCGCCCTCTCGCGCGCGGGCACCCGCCGCGGCACCGTGGGGTTTCTGGACGAGCACAGCCGGACCGCGTACGAGCAGTACCGCGCGCTGGTCGACAGTGGACAGTCGGCGGCCAAGACGAGCGCCGCGGTGCCGGTGGCCGTCACGGTCCGGCTGCGCGGTGGCGGGCGCGCCGCGCTGGTGCACTTCTTCGACGCGGCCGGGGAGACGCTGGCCGACTCCGGGCAGAACGGCCAACTGGCGTACCTGGACCAGGCCCGCACGCTGACGTTCGTGCTGGATCCCTTCTCCATCCCGGACGTGCGCGACCAGGCCGCCGCCGGGTACCCGGACCTGCTGAGCGAGGCCAACCCGGCCACCTACGACGTGGCGGACGCCTACCACGTGACCGTCAACCGGCTGCGGCTCTACGGGGTGGACACGCACCGGCAGCGACTCGCGTTCGTGGTGTCCAAAGCGGACCTGCTGGCGCGGCTGCCGATCGCGTCGGGCCTCGACCCCGACTCCGGGTCCGTGCGGTCGTGGCTGGTCACGGTCGGCCTGGACAACCTCGTCACGATCGCGACCCGCGACTTCGGCGAGGTCCGGTTCTTTCTCGTGTCGGCGCGGGATCCCGAGCGCGGTGCGGCGATCGAGCCGTTCCGCTGGCTGCTGGCGGCCGACCGCGTGTCGGTCTGAGGGAAAGGGCGCGACTGACATGTCCGACTGGATCCGCCGGCCGTTCGCCGGGATCGGCCTGACCCAGTGCCCGCCCGGCCGGCACCTGCGCAAGCTCCAGGAACGGTACGGCGGAAGCGTGCTGCTGTGCATCGACGTCAGCGGGTCCATGGCGTGCGCCGACGGCGGTGCGCGGACCCGGCTGCAGCACGCGGTCGCCGGCGCGGAGCGCTTCGTCGCCGAGGCGCTGGCCGCGCACTACGCGATCGGTCTGGTCCTGTGGCATCACCAGGTGGCCGGATTCGTGCCGCTGACCCGGGATCCGGCGCCGGTGCTCACCGCGCTCCGGTCCGCGGTGGCGGCCGGCGGCAACGATGTCACCCACACGCTCCGCCTGGGCATGCGGGAGCTGCGGGACCGCACCGGGACCGGGTGATGGCCATCTTCGGCGACGGCGACATCGGGCCGGTCGCGCCGTCGCTCGAACTGGCGCGCGAGGCCCAGGCCGCCGGCATCCGCATCATCGTGCGGGGCCTGGGGGAGCACGCCGCCGCGGCGCTGCGCGCCATCGCGTCCGACCCCGCCGAGGCCATGGTGGTGGCCGGTATCGACGGCGTGGCCACCGGCATCTCGTCGATGGTCGCCAGCATGACCGCGCTCACCCGGCGCGGCGCCTCATGACGGCACCCGACCCGGCCGCGGCGGAGGAACTGGGCCGGCTCGGCTGCGCCCTGGTCGCCGCCGCCGACGAGGACGGCGATCGGGCCTGCATCGACGCCGGCCTGGCCCAGCTGGAGCGCGCGGCCGCGGCCGCGCCCGAGCACCCGGACCGGACGCGGTGGTGGTGGGCGCTCGGCTCCGGCTACGAGCGGCGCGCCGACGAGGACGGCTCGGTCGACGACTGCGTGCGAGCCATCGACTGGTACGACCGGCTGCACACCGAGCTGCCCCCGGGCGACCCCGACCGCGGCGTGGTCGCGATCGCGCTCGCCAGCACGCACTGGAGCCGGTTCTGGCTGCTGCGGTACGGCGAGGCGGGCGGGCCGCACCCGTCCCTGCTGGTGCGCGACGTGGCCGTGGACGTGCGGCGGCTGGCGGCCGGCGAAGCGGACCCGCGGGTCGCCGCGTACACCGGGATGATCCTCGGCCTCGTCGCCCTGGAACGCCACGAGATCACCGAGGACCGGGCCGACCTGGACCAGGGTGTGATGGCGCTGGCGGCGGCACTGCCGGGGCTGCCCGACGACGCGCCGTGGATCGCGATGGGCGCGTTCCGGCTGGCCGCCGCGTACCGGGAGAGCGCCCTCCTGGACGACGACCCGAAGCTCCTCGATCTGTCCATAGTGGCCGGTAGGCGGGCCGTCGAGCTGAGCGACGCCGGGCGGCCAACGTGGGTGTCGGCGCACGAGAACCAGGCCCTGTGCCACGGCAGGCGGTGGGAGCTGGCCGGCGACCGCGACGACCTCGACCGGGCGATCGCTGCCTGGACGGTGGTGCTCACCCACGAGGACGACGGCTGGGCGGCGGAGGCGTGCGCCCGGCTGCTGCGCGAGCGGGGCGACCCGCGCGACCTGGCCGAGGCCGTACGCCTGCTCGAACGCTCACTGCGCGACTGCCCGGACGAGGCCACCGCCGCCGCCCGCTGGCTGGAGCTGGGCCGTACCCACCACACCAGGTGGACGGCGGGCGAGGCGCCCGGCAGCCTGGAAGCCGCCGACCGGTGCGTGAGCCGGGCGCTGCGGGGCGGGCTGTGCGACGAGGACGTCGTCTCGGCGCACATCGCCCGGCTGGCCATCGTGCAGAACATGGTGATACGCGACGAGCTGCTGCCGCACGACACGGTGGTGCAGAGCGCGATCCGGTACCGGCAGCTGCTGGCGGAGGCCCGAGCCGCCCTCGACCGCGCGGTCGGCGCCGACCCCGACACGCGCGGGATCCTGGGCGGGATGGCCGGCTTCGGCGAGATGTGGATCATCGGCCACAATCTCGGGTGGTTCGACCCGGCGCGGGTCCGCGGCCTGCTCACGCTCGCCGAGCAGGTACGCCGGCCACCCGAGCTGTGGCCGGCCTTTCTCGACGTCGCGAACGGCCTGTACGAGCACACCATCGAGGTGGAAAGCGGCCAACCGGCCGGCGGGCGGGGCGTCGAGCGGCTGGCCCAGGCCCTCAAGTCCAAGCATCTGACCGAGTTCCGGGGCGACCTCTCGTGGATATTGTCGATGGCGGTGCACGCCCGCGGCAATAGCCGCGGGGACCTGCGCGACCTCGACGCGATGAATCGGCGTGCCCGCCAGGACCAGCCGGCGGAAGGTGACGAGATCGGGCCGGAAACCGAGGCGGACGTGCTGGCTCTGCTCCTCGAAGCGTTCCAGCGCGGCAGCACGGGCGATACGGCCGGCTTCGGCGCGCTGGTCCAGGAGGCCGAGTGGCGGCTGGCCGAGCTGCCCCAGCCGCCGCAGGCGTACGGCCCGGTCGTCGCCATGCTGCGGCTCGGGCGGCGCCTGCTGGCGGCCATGAACGGCGAACCCGTGCCCGCCGTCGAGCTGTCCCTCGACGAGCCCTTGCCGGACGGGTACGCCGGTGGCCTGCGGATCGTGGACCTGGTGAGCGTTCCCATGTCGCGGCTCGTGCGGGCGGCCGCGCGCGGCGACCTGGCCGAGCTCCGGGCGACGGCGGCCCAGTTGGAGGCGCTCGCCAGCTGGGTGCCGACCAGGCACCCGTTGCGCCTGCTCGTGGTGCTCCCGACGGCCCTGGCGCACATGGAGCTCGCCCAGCGCCACCGGGGCGAACGCGCCGCGGCGGAACAGGCGCACCGCTACTACGCCGAGGCGTGCGCGATCATGCGCGGGCCGGAGCATCCATTGTGGCCGGACGCGGCGCTCCGCCTGGCGGCGGCGTCCCGGCTCGCCGGCGCCGACCCCGGGCCCGCCCGGGAGAGCGCCATGTCGGCCCTCGCCAGCCACGCGCAGCGGGTGATGCTGCAAGCCGGCACCGAGCACGCCATCGAGGCGGCGCGGGCGGCCGCCAAGGACGCCCTGATCGTGGCCGGGTGGGCGCTTGCCGGCGGGGCGCACGAGGACCTGGTGGCCGCGCTGGACGCCGGTCGCGGCCTGGTGCTGCACGCGGCGACCGCCTCACGCGACGTGGCCGACCAGCTGGCCGACCGGGGCCACGCGGCACTGGCCGCGGAGTGGCGTGCCACCGGCGGGCGGGGCCGCGACCAGCTGGGCGGCCAGCTTCTCACCGGCGGCGCCGGCGAGCTGCCGGACGACCTGCGGGCCCGGGTACTGCGCGCGCTGGGCGCCGGCGGCGTGGGCGAGCCGGTCCGCGTCGACCAGGTCGCCCGGTCCCTGGCCGCCGTCGGTGCCGACGCGCTCGCCTATCTGGTACCCGCGACGCCCGGCCTGCCCGGCGCCGCGGTGGTCGTGGCGGCCTCCGGGGTGGTGCGGGTGGTGCGGCTGCCGTGGCTGGTGACCGGGCCGGGCACCCCGGTCGAGCGGTTCGCGCGGGCGAGAGCGGGCTCGGGCGTGGCCGGGGCGGCCCTCGACGAGCTGTGTGCCTGGGCGTGGCAGGCCGCCACCGGCACGCTGGTCCACCTGGCGAGCCAGTGGCGCCAGGACCGGCCGGCCCACCTCGTACTGGTGCCGATGGGGGTGCTCGCGCTGGTCCCGTGGCACGCCGCGCACCGCGGTCGGGGTCGGGCGCGCCGGTACGCGGTACAGGACATGGTGTTCTCGTACATTCCGTCGGCGCGGATGCTGTCCGCCGCCGCCCGGCACGAGGTACGGCCGATCCGGTCCGCGCTGGTGGTCGGCGATCCGGGTGGCGACCTGGCCTTCGCCGGCATGGAGGCGCGCGCCGTGCACCAAGCCTTCTACCGGTACGGCCGCTACCTGGGCCGGCTCGCGGACGAACCCGGCGCGGACGGCACCCCGGCGCAGGTGTTCGACTGGATCGTGAGCGCCACCGGTCCGTCCATGTTGCACCTTGCCTGCCACGGGTACGTCGACCCGCGCCGCCCGGCCGAGGCACACCTGGCGCTGGCGGGCGGCGCGCGGCTGACCGCGGGTGAGCTGATCGAGGCGTCCCGGGTGGCCGAGTTGGTCATCGACCAGGTATTCCTCGCCGCCTGCACGACGAACCTGGCCGGCGAGGACTACGACGAGGCGTTCAGCCTCGCGTCGGCGTTCCTGGCCGCCGGCGCGCACACCGTGTTCGGCTCGCTCTGGCCGGTGCCGGACGCGGGCACGTCGCTGCTGATGTTCATGCTGCACCACCACCTGAACGCCGAATCCCGCCCGCCGGCCGAGGCGCTGCACGCGGCGCAGCTGTGGATGCTCGACCCGGGCCGCCGGCCGCCGCCGGGAATGCCGGCCGACCTGGCGGCCTACTGCCGCCAGGAGTCGCTGGCCCACCCGGTGTCCTGGGCGGGCTTCACGCACGTGGGGCGATAGCGGGCACGTACAGCCAGGCGTGCTCGACGAACGACTTGTCGGGCAGGTCGACCGTCATCGGGGTGAAGTCGTCGGCGGGCAGGCCGGCGTACGAGTGCGCGATGACGTCCTGGAAGAGCACATCGGGCACGCCCAGCACGAAGTCGGACGCGGGGTTGTCGCGCAGAGCGGCCCGCAGCGGCGGGGAGTCCAGGATCCGGTGCACCGCGATCGGCGCCGACCCCACCCAGCCGCTGGCACCGGGCTTCATCAGTCCACGGTGGAGCGCGACCCGCAGCCGGATCCGGGCCAGCGAGTTGAGGTCTCGATTGACGTCCCGCAGGGCGCCGGCCAACCCCTGCACCAGCCGGGGGATGACGACCGACTCGTCCAGGCCGGCCGGCAGGATCGCGAACTCCGCGTCGCCCTGCGGCTGCCGGTGCACGCCGTCCTCGTCGAGCCCGGCGTGCCGGCGGGCCCGGGCGAGCACGTCGACCAGGCGCCGCTGGGTGGCCTCGGCGATGTCGTTCGGCCGGCGACTGTAGCCCTCGACGTCCGCGGACAGGCACAGGCGTACCAGCGCGGGCTCGGCGGGCGGCCGGGGCCCGCCGGGGGCCAGCGGGATGACGAACGGCACCGCCTCGCGCATGCCGGCCGGCGGAGTGGGGCTGGACGCGGACAGCTCGACCTGGACGCCGAGCGTGCCGTCGAGCGCGCTCAGGTCCGGCGGGACCTCGACGAGCGCGTGCATGGCGTAGTGGCGGGGGACCAGCGTGTCGCCGCGCGGATCGTCGTACGTCCAGCGGAACGCGTTGCTCTGCACGCCGGAGACCCAGGCGCGGGCCTGGCCGCCGCGCGGGGCGAGGCGGGCCAGCCAGCCGGGTCTGGCCCGGACCGCCCGGACCACGCGGGAGGCGGTGAGCGAGAACGGCGTGGGCGCGCCGCCGCCGTACAGCAGCCCGAGCGCGTCGCCGTCGGCGTGCACCTGGACGGCCAGTGCCCGCTCGTCGCCGAAGGCCACCTCGAACCGGGCCCGCGAGTATCGGATTCCCGACGGAAGCGCGTCGAGGTCGAACGCGAACACCGCGCCGTGATAGCGGCAACCGGTCGACTCCGCCCGGGTACGCAGGAATGGCGGAAGCTCGGCGGGCTGGATCGGATAGACGAGTGGCCGCCCACAATGGACGCCGGTTTCCCGGAGAAAGCCGTGACGGTGGGCGCCACGCTCGTCCGGAGTACCCAGGTCGGCGTACGCGAGAATGTCGGAAGATCGCAGCGGCGCAAGGTAAATCGCCGCATCCGTTGTCGTCACGCGGTGCCTCCTACGGAATTGGGCCCGTGCAGTCTGGCACGCTCCCAAACCCGGAATCAATGCGCGTAACGGCCGGATGGAATGGCGGATCATCGTACCGCCCACGAGTTTCACCGAATGATATATCCGGCTGAACCCGTAATCCTGGTACATCTGAGCGTGCTACCGCCGTCACGCTGGGCTCATGGGCGGGGCAGGATGGGGTGGGAGCGTGACCGTGAGACCGGATCGGACGATGGACTCCTCGCCGGCGGAGTTCGCCTGGCGGGTGCACACGGCACTGGAGTCGTGGACGGCCAAGGTGGACATGAAGGCATCCATCATGCTGGCGTTCCAGGGCGGTGTGCTCATCTTCGTGTCGACGTCGCCGCCGGCGCTCGTCGGCGCCCGGCCGGGCGCCGTGGCCGGGGCGATGGTGCTGCTGCTGACCGCGATGGGCTTCGCCGCGACGGCCATCCTGCCCGCCCTGGGCGCGGTACGCCGGCACCGGCGCGAATGCGGCCAGCACTGGATCTACTTCGGACATCTGCGGCTGTGGCAGCCGGTGGCGCTGGAGTCGCGGCTGGCCGTGCTGACGGAACGGGACGAGGTGCGGGCGCTGTCCACCCAGCTGATCAGGATGAGCCGGCTGAATTGGCGCAAGCACCGGCTGCTGCAGGGCTCGGTGTTGCTGACACTGCTCGCCATGCTTGTCATGCTGGTGGCCGTGACGGCGGGCTGGGGGCGATGAGGCGATGAAGCCGGTGAAGCCGATGAACCGCCAGTTCGGACCCGGGTGGACGCCGGGCAGCTTCCTGGCGTCGCTGCCCCCGGACAAGTGCGCCGAACTGCTTGCCAGCGGCGTCCGGCGGCAGTTCGGGGCCGGCCGCCCGCTGCTGCGCGAGGGCGAGCTCAGCACGCACGTGGAGGTGCTGATCCGCGGGTTCGTGAAGGTCACCAACGTGCTCGACGGTGTCGAGGTGCTGATGGCCATCCGGATGCCGGGCGACATCCTCGGCGAGATGGCGGCGCTGACCGGCCGGCCCCGGATGGCGACCGTCACCACCTGCGGCCGGGTCACCTCCTGCGTGCTGTCCAAGGGCGAGTTCCGGCGGTTCCTGCGGGAGAACCCCGCGGCGGCGCTGAACATGGCGGCGGCCCTGGGGAGCGGCTGCGCTGGTCCAACCAGCGCCGGTCGGACTTTGCCGCGTACCCGGCCGAGGTGCGCCTCGCCCGGCTGCTGGTCGAGATCGCCACGACCTGTGGCCGGCAGACCGACGACGGACTGAGCCTCGGCGTACCGCTGAGCCAACCCGAGCTGGCCACGATGATCGGCGTCGCCGAGGCCACCGTGCAGAAGGCGTTCCGCGAGCTGCGCGAGTGCGGCGTGATCCGGACGGGCTACCGGCAGATCACCGTGGTGGACGTGCCGGCGTTGCGCGTCCTCGGCGACGGCGCCGAGGACGTACGAAGTCTGACCGCCTGATCCCCTACTACTGGGCCATCTTCGGCGGCCGGCGCGCGCACGATCGGCGTACCGGCGAGGAAAAGGAGCCTACGGTGATCGTCGTCAGCATGCTCGGTACGCACACCGGCGCGGGCGGATGGGCCGCGCTGTCCGACACCCAGCGCGCGGTCGCCCGGCTGGTCAGCCAGGCGCTCACCAACCAGCAGATCGCGCGGCGCCTGCAACTGTCGCCGCACACGGTGAACTACCACCTGCGGCAGATCTTCCGGAAGCTCGGCATCGTCTCACGCGTCGAGCTGGCCCGGATCGTCCCGGGCGACGAGCAGATCCAGTAGCCGGCCGGTCGTCATGGTGACCGCACACGTGCGCGCCGCGTACTCCAGCGCCATCCGGTGGTCCGGCGCGGTGAAGTCGGCCACCGCGTCGGCGATCAGAAACGGCTCCACGTCGCGGGTGAACGCGTCGCACGCCGTCATGAGACAGCCGATGTGCGCGAACACGCCACACACGATCAGCTGGTCGCGCCGGTGCGTCCGGAGGACCTCCGCGAGGCCGGTGTCGTGGAACGCGCTGTACCGGCACTTCTCGACCAGCACGTCGCCCGGTCCCGGCCGGAGCGCGGAAACGATCTCGCGGTCGGGCCCGTCCGAACGCATCCCCGGACCCCAGAAGTCGCGCAGCAGGCCGCGCCGCCGCCGGCTCATCCGGCCCGGCTGCGCCGTGTAGACCACGGGCATCCCCAGCGCGGTCGCGGCGTGCCGGATGCGCCGCAGGTTGGCCAGCAGGTCCCGCATCGGCGCCTCGCCGGCCGGAAACAGGTCGACGAAGTACCGCTGCATGTCGTGGATCAGCAGCAGCGCCCGCCCCGCGTCCGGCCGCCAGGACGGCACGCTGGCGCCGAGGTCGGCCTCGGTCGGCATCGGGTACGGCCGGATGGCCGGAATGCTCATCGGGTTCTCCTTTCAGCCGCGCAGCGCGGCGCCGCCGTCGACGTACAGCTCCTGCATGGTGATGTGCCTGGCCCGGTCGGAGGCGAGGAAGGCGACCGCGTCGGCGACGTCCTCCGGCTGCGCCAACCGGCCCAGCGGGATGCCCACCTTGTACGCCGCCGGGGAGCCCCGGACCACGGCCGCGGCGTCGACGCCGCCAGTCCACATCGACCGTTGCATCGCGGTGTCGGTGGACCCGGGCGCCACCACGTTGCAGCGGATGCCGTGCTGGGCCAGTTCCAGCCCGAGGCAGCGGGTGAAGTGGGCGCTAGCCGCCTTGGACGCCGCGTACGCCGCCATGCCCGTCCGGGGCACGCCGGCCGCGTTGGAGCCGACCGTGACGATGGCGCCGGACCGGCGGGGCACCATCCGCCGGGCGACCGCCCGGCAGCAGTGCACGACGCCGGCCAGGTTGACGTCGAAGACCGCCCGCCAGTCCGCGTCGGTGGAGTCCACGATGGACCCGGTGCGCAGCACCCCGGCTACGTTGACCAGGACGCCGATCGGGCCCAGTTCGTCCTCGACCCGGCCGACGAGGTGCTCGACGGCCGCGCTGTCGCGCACGTCCGCCCGGTACGCCTTGGCGTCGTGCCCGCGCGCGCTCAGGTCGGCGGCGATCCGGGCCGCCCCGGCCGCGTCCACGTCCACCACGGCCGTCCGGGCGCCGCCTCCGGCCAGCGTGCGCGCCACCGCGGCGCCGATCCCGCCGGCCGCGCCGGTGACCAGGGCGACGTTCGCGGCGCTCATCGCGCCGCTCCCTGGCGGTGCCGGGCGGGCGCGAGGACGGCGGCTTCCGCGTCGTAGCCGTACAGCCAGGCGCGTGCCCGCAGCCCCTCCCGTCCCCGCATGGTGCGGTCCCGCCACCGCTGCGCCGCGCCGTCCGGCAGGTGCAGGGCGGCCGCGTTGTCCGCGACGAGGCCGGCGACCCGCGCGAGCCGGGGCAGCCGCACCCGCTCGTACCGCAGCAGCGCCGCGGCCACGCCACCCGATCCGGGAGTACGTAGACAGGCGGCGAGGGCGGCCGCGTCCTCGACGGCCTGGTTGGCGCCCTGCGCACCGAACGGCAGCAGCGGGTGCGCGGCGTCACCGACCATGGCGATGCGCCGGGTACGCCGGCGGGGCAGCGGATCGCGCTCGGTCAGCGGCCGGGTGGTCAACGGGCCCGCCGCCAGCAGCTCCCGCACCTCCTCGTGCCAGCCCTCGTACGCGGTGGCGAGGTCGGCGTCGCCCGCGGGCGTCACCGCGACGACGTTGAGCCGTTTCTCGGCGACCGGATAGCAGACGACATGGCGGCCGGGCCCGAGCCAGACGCGGACCCGCGACGCGGTGCCCGGCACCGGTCCACGATGGACGGCGAGGCCGGTCGGCCGGGACCGGCCCGGGGCGAGCACGGCGCGGACGGTGGAGTGGATGCCGTCCGCGCCGATCACCAGGTCCGCCGCGCCGTCCGAGCCGTCGGCGAAGCGCAGCTCGACCCGGCCCGGCCGCTCCAGCACGCCGACGCATCGGCGGCCGAAGTGGACGGTCGACCCCCGCGCGACCAGGTCGAGCAGCCCGCGGTGCAGGTCCGCCCGGTGCGTCGTGTAGTACGGCGCGCCGTAGCTGGACTCGCACGCGGCGCCCAGCCGGGTGCGCCCGATGACCTCGTTGCTCGCCCACCGGCGCAGCTCGATCGCGGCCGGGCGGACCGCCGTGGCCGCCAGGTGCGCGGCCAGACCGGCCCGGTGCAGCAGCCGGGTGGCGTTGGGGGACAGCTGGATGCCGGCGCCCGCCTCGTCCGGCGGGTCGGCCTGCTCGAAGACGTCGCAGCGCACGCCCACCCGGGCGAGGAAGGCGGCCGCGGACAGGCCGGCGATGCCCGCGCCGACGACGGCGACCCGAACGTTCGTCATCTCCGGCCCTCTCAGCGGTAGTAGAGCAGCGCGCTGTCCCAGTTCTCGTCCGCGCCGAACAGGCCACGCGGCTTGAGAACGTCCGGCTGGGCGGTGAGCACCTGGTGCGGCACCAGCCGCCCGGGCGGCAGCCCGCACACCTGGGCGTCGACGTCGAGCGCCGACAGGATCGACCCGCACAGCTGCGCGCACGCGGCCGCCCGGTGCTGGTCCGGCACCTCGATCTCGACCCGCAGGCGGTCCGGGCCGGCCTGGGCCCGCCAGAACGTCACCTCGTACCGGGCGGGCAGGGCGAAGACGAGTTCCTCCACGGCGGCCTGGGTGACGGTGCCGTGGCCGACCGGGTAGCCGACGGCCGACCGGCCCAGCACCCGCACGGTCGGCAGCTGCCAGCCGCAGTCGCACGCGTCGTACGAGACGTCCACGTCGTCCTCGAGGTTGTAGCGCAGCAGCGGCATGGCCTCGCGGAACAGCGGCGTCACGACGAGCTGGCCGCGGCCGTCCGGCGAGGTCAGCCCGGTGTCCGGGTGGTAGACCTCGAACAGCGCCCGGTCCGCCCACAGGTGCAGGCGGCCGTGCGGGCACTCGCCGGCCAGGCTGCCGGTCTCCGTGGACCCGTACTCCTCGACGACCGGCACCCCCAGAGCTCGGCGATGCGCGCCTTGCGGGCGGTGCCCAGCGGCTCACCCCCGACGAAGAGGGCGCGCAGCGCGGGGAAGTCCCGGTCGGCCCGGTACCCGGCGGCCTTCGCCGCGGCGGCCCACAGCAGCGTCTCGGTGGGCAGCGACCAGGTGAGCGTCACGCCGAGGTCGTGCAGGACCCGCACCACCCGCGCGTACGGCATGGCCAGCGACCGGTTGTCGCCCGGTACGACGGTGGCGCCGTGCCGGCGGGCCGCCGCGTGCGCCAGATGGCCCGTGATCATCAGGGCGTACGGCGTGCGGACCAGGAACACGTCGTCGGCGGTGATGCCGACCCACTTGCGGGCGTACCGCTCGGCGAGGTCGTGCCAGTCGTCCGCGGTGTAGTAGGACGCGGTCGGGACCCCGCTGGTGCCGCTGGACTCGTGGTACGTCGCCAGCCGGGCCCGGGGCACGGCGAGCAGCCCGAACGGGTAGCTGTCCCGCAGGTCCCGCTTGGTGGTCAGCGGCACGTCGAGCAGCCCGGCCCGGTCCTCGGGCACGCCGGCGCGCAGGCGGGCGCGGTAGAACGGGGATCGGGCCGCCGCCACCAGCGCGTACGGCAGCCGGCGGTCCTGCAGGCCGGCCAGTTCGGCGTAGTCGCGCCACTGCCCGATGGCGGGCCGGGCGGTCAGGGTGTCGGTCACAGTACACGTCCCTCGGCTTGATGAGTCTCTCCGAGCAGGCGGTGGGCGTTCTCCCAGGCCACCTTCCGAAACGAACACGGGTCCAGGTCGAGCGCGGCGAGCTTGGCGAGCTCCACGCTCGGGTGCTGCAAGGGGTACTCGGTGCCGAAGAGCACCCGGTCGGCACCGAGCAGGTCCACGGCCGCGCGGGCCACGACGCTGTAGCAGCCGGAGGTCTCGGCGGCGATGTTCGGCTGGGGCGCGATCAGGTTGACGGCGTGGATGTCGATGCCGGTGAAGCCGCAGTGCCCCAGCACGAACGGGACGGCGGGAAACTCGCGGGCGAGGTCGACCAGGTCGGCCGTGCGGGCGCCGGACTGTCCAATGCCGACGGTGTAGACCGGGTGCGCCGCCGCGGCGGCCACCTCGACCAGCGCGACCGTGCGCGGGTCGCGAAAGCCCACCCCGTACACCGCCGGCGACAGCTCGAGGCCGCGGAAGCGGGCCGCGTCCCGGCGGTACGCGCGCACTCCCGCGTACGGGTTGGCGAAGTAGAACGGCACCAGCCGGCCGCCGCTGCCCGCCCCGGCCGCGCGTACCGTCTCGTTGTCGGCCGTGGCCCGGCTGTGGCCGCCGTCGACGAGCTGCGCGGACAGCCGGTCCAGGTCGACCACGCCGCCGGCGGCGATGGCGGCGCGGGCGATCCCGGCGGCGTCCAGGGCGCGCAGCAGCCTCGGCAGCGCCTCCGGCTCCGGCGTGAGGCGGGCGTGGAAGTCGAAGACGGTCATTGCTCGTAGCACAGCTCGTCGATGGGATAGCCGACGTGGCGCTCCCGGGTCGGCAGGTGCCCGAGCACGATGTCGCCCGGTGCGAGCGTGGTGGAGTTGAGCGCCGTGCCGCCCTTGCCGACCACCCGTACGTGCCAGTCGTCCTGCACGATCGCGTTGACCGTGCGGCCGTCCGCGGCGACCGCGTCGATGGCCAGCAGCGGCCGGGTCTCGATCTTGACGCGGCCGACGGTGACCAGCCGGGTACGCCCGTGCGCGTCGACCGCGAGCACCTCGGCGCCGGCGCGCAGCTCGCTGAGGTAGCGGGTGTGCCCCGCACCGGCGAGCGTGTACGACATGATGGCGCCGGCGTTGACCCGGAACGGCCGGGTCGGCATGTACGGCAGGGGATGCGTCTCGCTCGCGCACACCAGCATCCCCTTGGCGTGCGAGCCGACCAGGATCCCCTCGTCGGGGCGCAGGTAGGTGCAGGTGTCCACGCAGGCCCGCTCGCCCATGCCGACGTGCCGTACGCCGGTGACGGACAGCTCCACCAGCCCCAGGTCGGGAAGCGGCGGCTCGGCGGCGGCCTTGAGCCGGCTGGCGTCGCCGACCGCGCGGGGCGCCAGCATCACCCCGTCCGACCCGTGCTGCAGGACGCCGAAGACCACCGCCGCGTCGGCGGGATCGTCGACCACCGTGACGACGCTGCCCGGCGCGTCGGCGGCGGCGGCGAGCACGATCTCCAGCGGGATCTTCGTCGGGTCGCGGAACGAGAGCACCGTCCACGCGCCGGTGCTGGCGCAGTGGCAGGCCAGGTCCAGGCTCGCCGCGTCGGTCACCTCGACGTACCGTCCATGGTGGACATCGGGGTGGCGCCGGGCCAGTTCCTCGTACTCACCGGCCCGTTCGGCGCCGACCACGACGATGTCCGCTGTGCCGATGTCGTCCGGCAGCCGGCCGTCCTTGGCCAGCAACACCTTGGTGACGGTGGGCGGCAGCGGCGCCAGATCGGCGGCGTCTCCCGCGACGATCGCGTCGATCCGCCCGTGGATCGCCTCCGCGCGGACCGCGTCCGTGAGCGCTCCCGTGGCGCGGATGTCCAACCAGCACAGTTTCATCTCTGTCCTCCTTGGATAATGGTTTCTGGCTCGTTCATCTCTGTCCTCATTGGATAATGGCTTCTGGCTCGCTCTGGCCGTGCACGAGGTCGGCGACCTTCCGTGCCGTCGCCGCCGGATCGTCGGCCAGCGCGATGTTCCGTCCTATCGCGACACCCGCGGCCCCGCCGCGCAGCGCCGCACCGATCTGGTCGAGGAGGTCGCCGGCGGCGTGCTGCGGCCCGCCGGCCACCAGGACCGGCACTCCGGCCGCGCGGGTGACGTCCCGCATCGCCGCCGCCGAACCGGGGTACACGGTCTTGACGATGTCCGCGCCGAGGTCGGCGGCGATGGCGACGGCATGCGCGATGAGCGCCGGGTCGCGCGGGTCGCGGGTGGCCGGTCCGCGCGGGTACATCATGGCCAGCAGCGGCACGCTCCAGCGGTCGCAGGCTTCGGCCACGCCGGCCAGGTCGGCGATCTGGCGCGCCTCGTCGCGCGAGCCGACGTTGACGTGCACGCTGACCGCGTCCGCGCCGAGCCGTACCGCCTCCGCCACGGTGGCGACGAGGTACTTCGCGTCCGGGTCGGCGGCCCGGCAGGTGCTCGCGCTCAGGTGGACGATCAGCGACATGCCCTGGAAGTGCTCGGCCCGGACGCGCCGCAGGCACCCCTTGTGCAGGACGACCGCGTCGACGCCGCACTCGGCGAGCTGGCCGACCAGGTGGTCGAGGCGGGCACCGGGAACGATCGGCCCGGTGGTCACGGCGTGGTCGAGCGGCACCACGAAGAGCCGGCCGCTGTGCCGCCAGAGGCGGCGGTGCCGCAAGGTACGTGCGAAGGACCCGTGCCCGGACATCCCGGCCTCCCGTCGGTCTACATCGGACGGTGGATCGCCGTCAACTCGACGCTAGGTCAGCCGGGGCAGGCGGGCCACTACTCGTGCTGGTAGTGGCCCCGGCGGGCGACGGATGCCAGCGTGGGTGCATGACCATGGCGGACCTGGCTACCGTGCTCGCCCCCGACCCGCCGGCGTTCGCGCTGGTGCACCGGTCGGCCACCCCCGAACGGGTGGAGATCCTCCTCGGCGCGGCCCGCGCCGTCGACCGGCTGGCCGACCTGCCGCTGCCGCCGGTACGGCCGGGCCGGGACGGCCACGACCTGCTGGCCGTCGTGCCGTACCGCCAGCTGACCGAGCGCGGGTTCGGGTGCCACGACGACGGCACACCGCTGCTGGTCCTGCAGCCGTGCGCGCGGGGAACCGCGACCGTGGCGCAGGCGCTGGCCGTGCTGCCCTCGACCGGCGCCGTCCTGGGCGCCCAGGGTTTCGACGCCGGCGACGACGAGTACCGCGCCGTCGTGCGCCGGGTGCTCGCCGACGAGATCGGCGCGGGGGAGGGGTCCAACTTCGTGATCCGCCGCTCGTTCGTGGCGACGGTCGCCAACCACTCGCCCCGTACCGCGCTAGGCATCTTCCGCCGCCTGCTGGCCCTGGAACGCGGCGCGTACTGGACCTTCGTGGTCCACTGTGGAGGGCGGACGCTCGTCGGCGCGACGCCCGAACGGCACGTCAGCCTCGACGGCGGCGTGGCCGCGATGACCCCGATCAGCGGCACGTACCGGTATCCGGCGGGCGGGCCCAGCACCGCCGGCCTGCTGCGCTTCCTCGCCGACCGCAAGGAGACCGACGAGCTCTACATGGTGGTCGACGAGGAGCTGAAGATGCTGGGCCGGATCTGCCACGACGAGCTTTCGCTCACCGGCCCCCGGCTGACCGAGATGGCGCACCTGGCGCATACCGAGTACAGCCTGGCCGGACGGACCGGCATGGACGTGCGCGAGGTGCTGCGGCAGACCATGTTCGCGCCCACCGTGACCGGCAGCCCGCTGGAGAACGCCTGCCGGGTGATCGAGCGGCACGAGCCCCGCGGCCGCGGCTACTACGGCGGGGTGCTGGCGCTGATCGGGCAGCGCGGCGGGCGCCGCACGCTCGATTCGGCGATCCTCATCCGGACCGCCGACATCCGCGCGGACGGCCGGCTGGAGATCGGCGTCGGGGCGACCCTGGTCCGCCACTCGGACCCGGACGGCGAGGTCGCCGAGACGCGGGCGAAGGCGGCCGGTCTGCTCGCCGCGATCGGCGGCGCGGCCGGGCCGGTACGCCCGCTTCGGCGCAATCGGGCGCTGTTCGGCACGGACCCGCGGGTGGCGGCCGCGCTCACCGCCCGCAACGAGCGGCTCGCCCCGTTCTGGCTGGGCCAGGTGCGCCGCCCCAGCGCGGCGGTGCCGGCCGGCCGGCGGGTCCTGGTGGTCGACGCCGGCGACGCGTTCACCGCGATGATCGCGTACCAGCTGCGCGCCCTGCGGCTCGCCGTGACGGTGCGGCCGGTGGGCGACGGCTGCCTGCCGGCCGGGTACGACGCGGTGCTCGCCGGGCCGGGGCCGGGGGATCCGCGGCTGGCCACCGAGCCGAGGATCGCGGCGCTGCGCCGGCTGATCGCGGCGCTGATCGCGGCGCGTACCCCGCTGGTGGCCGTCTGCCTCGGTCACCAGGTCCTGGCTTCGGTGCTCGGCCTGCCGCTGCGGCGGCGGCCGGCGCCGGCGCAGGGCGAGCAACGGGAGATCGACTTGTTCGGGCGGGCGGAGCGCGTCGGCTTCTACAACACGTTCGCCGCGTACGCCGGCACCGATCGGCATGACTCTCCGCTGCTGCCCGAACCCCTCGACGTCAGCCGCGACCCGGGCACCGGTGAGGTCCACGCGCTACGCGGCCCGGGCGTCCGCTCGGTGCAGTTCCACCCGGAGTCCGTGCTGACGGTGCACGGTTCTTCGATCCTTCAGGAGCTGATAGTCGGTGCTTCCGGAGGCTGACGGCCTTCGGGTCCTATGTGGTAGGCATGGTCGCATATGGAGAGCCGACAGGTGACTGCGCTGGTGGGCCGGGACATCGAGCTGGCCCGACTCCGCGATGTGCTCCGCGCGACCGCCGGCGGCACCGGCGGCTGCCTGGTGATCACCGGGCCGCCCGGCATCGGAAAGACCCGCCTGCTGGCTGAGATGATCCGGCACGGCTCGGCGGCCGGGCTGGCGGTGGCGTCCGGGCAGGCGATCGAGCTGGACCGGGTGGCGCCGCTGAAGACGGTCGTCTCGGCGCTGCGGGAGGCCCGACCGCGCCCGGTGGACCTGTCCGGGCTGCGCGAGCATCAGGGCGACCGGCTCTGGTACGTCGAGCGGATCGGCGAGGCCCTGGAGGAGTACGCGGCGGCCGGCCCGCTGCTGGTGGTCGTCGACGACGCGCACTGGACGGACGAGTTCAGCGCGCTCGCCCTGCGCGTGCTGGTGCCGAGGCTGTCCTCCTCGCCGGTGCGCTGGGTGCTGGCCCGGCGCCCGGCCGCGACGCCGTCGCCGGCCCACGAGGCGATCGACTGGCTGGTCCGCGAGGGCGCCGAGCAACTGTCCCTCGCCCCGCTGGACGAGGCCGCGGTCGGCGCGCTCTGCTCGAACGTGCTCGGTGCCGAGGCCGACGCCACGGTGCTGGCCCTCGCCGCCGAGGGCACGGCAACCCGTTCCTGCTGGAGCAGTACTTCACCGCGTTGCAGGCCGCCGGGCAGATCCTGGTCGCCGAGGGCGTCGCCTCGGTGGTGGGCGCCGACCTGCCGGCCGACTTCCGGGCGGCCGCCATCGAGCGTCTGTACGGCCTGTCGCCGCAGGCCATCCGGCTGCTGCAGGCCGGATCCGTCTTCGGGCGCCCGTTCACGGTGCACGCCGCGGCCCAGCTGTGGGGGCTGCGGGCGGTCGAGCTGCTGACGGCCGTGGACGAGGCGGTGGCCACCGGCGTGTTGCGGGCGCGGGGAGCGACCCTGACCTTCGCGCACGACCTGCTGCGGCAGGCGATCTATGACGACCTGAGCGGGCCGGTGCGCGCCGCCATGCACGGCGAGGCCGCCGACGTGGTCCGCCAGGCGGGTGGCACGCCGCCGGAGATCGCCGAGCATCTGCTGCTGGACGGGCAGACCGGTGACGACGGCGCGGTCCAGGTGTTGCGGGCCGCCGCCGAGGAGGTCGCGGACCGCGCCCCCAGCACGGCCGCCGACCTCATCCTGCGGGCCCGCGACCGGCTGGGCGATCCCGACGGCCGGCTGCGGCTGAGCGTGGCCGCGGTCGGGCTGCTGGCATCCGCCGGGCGCCTGCCCGAGGCGCGCGAGCTGGGCGAGGCGGCGCTGCGCCATGGCCTGGACGCCGAGACCGAGGCCACCGTCCTGCTGGGCCTGGCGGAGGCGCTCAAGCACGCCGGGCAGAACCAGGTGTGCGTCGACTACGTCCGGCGGGCGCTGGCCGGGTCGCCGGTGCCGCCCGCGGTCCGGGCCAGGCTGCACGCCGTCGAGGCGCACGCGCTGCTGTACGTGCACGACCTGCCGGGGCCGAGCAGGCCGGCGCCGAGGCCGACCGGCTCGGCACCGCGCACGACGAGCCCGCCGCGTCGGCGTTCGGCAGCGCGGCGCGCAGCGTCGTCGCCCAGGCCCAGGGCCGGCTCGCCGACGCGGTGGCGCACGCCCGCCACGCCGTGCAGGTCGCGGACCGCGCCGGTGGCGCCGCGTTGCACCGGCACCCGCGCATCTGGTTGGGCGGCGCGCTCACCGCGGTGGACCGCTTCGCCGAGGCCGAGGAGGTCATCGCCGTCGGCCGGCACGAGGCGGACGAGCTGGGTACGGCGTGGTCGCAGCCGTTGTGGGCGTACTACAACGCCTCGCTGGCCACCGCGCGCGGCCGGTTGGACGACGCGGTGGCCGAGGCCGAGGCCGGCATCCGGATCGCGCAGCAGCTCAGCGCCTGGCAGCTGTGCCTGCCCCTGCTCGGCATGCTGACCAGGGTGGCCGTCGCCCGCGCCCAGATGCCGGTGGCCCGCGAGCACCTGCGCGCCATGCAGCGCCTGCTCGACGAGGGCATCACCTCCGCGCCCGAGGACGTGGGCTGGTCCTTCGCGGTGTTCCAGGCGGCGGACGGCCAGCCCGAGGCGGCGCTGGCCACCCTGGAGGAGATCCACCATGCCCTGCCGGGTCGCCTGCTGCTGTTCGCCAACGATCCCGGCGCGGCTGCCGACCTGGTGCGCGTCGCGCTGCGGGCGAAGGAGCCGGCGGTGGCCGGGGCGGCCGTCGACGCCGCACGCGCGCTGGCCGAGCTCAACCCGGCGGTGCCCTCGCTGCCCGCCGCGGCGGCCCACGCCGAAGGGCTGCTCAAACGCGACGCGGTCGCCCTGCGCGACGCCGTCGACCGCTACCGGGCCACCCCTCGCACGCTGGCCCGGATCAGCGCGATGGAGGACCTCGCGGTGGTCGAGCACGACGCGGGGCACCGCTCCGGCGCGGTCGAGCTGCTGGAGGACGCGGTCGCCGAGGCCACCACCTGCGGCGCGCGCCGGGCGGTGGAACGGATGGAGCGCAGGCTGCGCCGGTTCGGCGTACGCAGCCGGGTGAAGTCCTCGCCGGGCGGCGCGCCCGCGACCCCCCTCGGCGGCCTGACCGCCACCGAGCTGGCCATCACCCGCATGGTGGCGCAGGGCATGAGCAACCGCGAGATCGCCGAGAAGCGGGGCTGCTCGCCGCACACTGTGGACAGTCACCTGCGCAACATCTTCCAGAAGGTCGGCGTCAACAGCCGGGTCGCGTTGACCAACGCGCTACACGGAAAGTAGGCGTCGCCGCCCGGACACATGGCGTGAACACGCCATGTGGATTTGCCCCTCCCAGCGCATGCTGTCGGAGGTCCGGGAGGGGAGGACGGGTTGCCCGCGAAGACATTCAGCACGCCGGTGCTCGTGGTCGGTGCCGGGGCCGTGGGCGCGCTCCTCGCCCTGGAGCTGGCCCGCCATCAGGTGCCCAGCGTGGTGATCGAAAGGTCGGTCGCGCCGGCCGCGTACCCGAAGATGGACTGCTACCTCAGCGGGCGCAGCATGGAGCTGCTGCGGCGGCTGGGCCTCGCCGGCGCAATCCGGGAGGGCGGCGTCGACCCGGAGCACTCGACCGACCTGCTGTGGGCGCAGGACCTCGGGCAGCCCCCCGTGCTGGTCTGGCACCACCCGTCGGTCAACCAGATGCGGCAGCGGTACGCCGCGGTGAACGACGGCTCCGCGCCGGCCGAGCCGTACCAGCGGGTTCCCGGATCGCTGCTCGAAGCCCTCACCCGGGACGCGGCCCGCCGCCATCCGCTCATCGACGTGCGGGAGGGGTGGACCTTCGCCGACCTGGCGTCCGAGGCGGGCGGCGTGGCCGCGACCGTGGTGGATCCGGGCACCGGCACGCGGCACGTCATCGAGGCCCGCTACCTGGCGGCGTGCGACGGTGCCGGCAGCACGGTGCGCCGGTGTCTGGAGATCCCGTTCGACGAGTGGAGCACCCCCACCGAGCACCTGTCGGTGCACTTCAAGAGCGCCGATCCGGTGTTGCGCCGGCACGGGCGGGCCTTCATCACGATCGTCGCGCGGGGCCTGACGCTCGTCTCCCACGACGAGCGGGACACCTGGATCGGCATCGTCCGGGCGCCCGTCGACGAGCCGTTGACCACCGACCCGATGGGTCTGGTGCAGGAACGGCTGGGCGTCGACCTGGCGGTGGACGAGGTGCTCGGCGCGACCCGGTGGGTGGGCTCGCTGGCGATCGCGCGGACGTACGGCAAGGGCTCGGCGTACCTGGTCGGGGACGCGGCCCACCGGTTCTACCCGGTGGGCGGGCACGCGGTGAACACCGGCATCGCCGACGCCGTCGACCTGGGCTGGAAGCTGGCCGCGCTGGTGTCCGGCTGGGGCGGGGCGCGGCTGCTGGACAGCTACGAGGCCGAGCGGCGCCCGGTCGCGCTGTTCAACCGCGAGCTGTGCGCCGGCCTGGTCGAGGTGTGGCGGCGGTTCGAGCGGCTGGCCGCGGCCGGCGTCTCCCGCGAGCACCTGGCCGGCATCCTGGAGCAGGACGTCCACCAGATCGACAACCTCGGTGTCCATTTCGGACAGCGCTATGCGGACTCGCCGGTCATCTGGCACGAGCGGGGCGACGCGCCGAGCTGGCACTGGGAGCGCATCACCCCGACCACGTGGCCCGGCACCCGGGCTCCGGCGGTGCGACTGCGGGGTGGCGGGGAGCTCTTCGACCGGCTCGGTGCCGCGTTCACCCTGGTCGACCTGTCCGGCCGGGGCATGGGCGCGCCGCTGGTGCGGGAGGCGAACGGGCGCGGGATCCCGATGACCAACCTGGTCGTCGACGACCTCGCGGTCCGCGCCTGTTGGGAACGCGACCTGGTGCTGGTCCGGCCCGACCAGCACGTGGCGTGGCGCGACGACAGCCCGCCGGCCGACTGGGGCACGGTTCTCGATCGGGTGACCGGACAAGAGCCCACGCGAACACGCCATGTGCCCGCCCTCCTGGCCGGCCAGACTCGCGCCTAGATCCCGGAACGGGAGCGCACAACGGCGGGAGGGGTGGGCGGGGTGTCGGTGGGTCTGCGTGGCTCCGGCCTGGACGGGACGGTCACGGCGCGATGGCGTCGCCGGCTGGCCGGCACGAATCCAGAGGAGAAGCGGCACTGGCGTACCAAAACCGCGTACTACGCGGCGGTGAGCCGCCTCCTCGCCGCGGGTACGCCGCAACTCGGCTGGTCGGAGGTCGCCCTGGCGGTCGAGCCGCGCGGCAGCCGCAGCACGTTCTACGAGGTGACCGGGGCGCACGCCAAGCACCCGTTGATCAATGACCTCATCGTCGACGACAACCTCGACGCGCTGCAGCTGGCCCTCTACTACCGGCGGTCCTGCGCGATCGACCAGCTCATCGACGAGACCAAGGTGTGGACCTACTGGCCACACCGGGAGTGCCTGTCGCTGCGCTGCCGGATCGAAGACCTGGACGCGTCGGCCTCGGTCGACCTGCTGCTGTCGACCGTCGCGGAGTGGGCGCGGCGCAACGCGGGCGTGGCGTCCGCCCTGGACTACGCGCCGCCGCTCTGCGCGGTGGAGGACCTGCTGGTGATCCGGCCGGGCCAGTTCTCCGCCGTCCACGCGGTGGGCACCTTGACCCGCACGGTGCGGGAGGCACTGTGCGGATGACCAAACGGCGGTACGCCATGGCCGATCGGGCTTCCCGTTCCAGGGTCGTCCACTGTTCCGGAATCGGAAGTCAAATGGGCAATCGGCGTCAGTTGATCAGATAAGAGCGTGCCGCGGCTATGGACCGCTCCCAGAGCGGAGCCTACGGTGCGAACCACATTCGCTTGCAATGCCGTCTGTCGTGGGGAGCGTGAGGGCGTGCTGGAGGAGGTTGACTCCACTGTGGTGGATCCGGTGGTTGAGCGCCTGGACGCCCTGACCGGGTCCGTGGAGGACATGCGGCGGGACATGGCGGCCAGCCGCGACCGGGCAGCCGCCCAGGAACGGGTGATCGAGCGCCTGCACGAGGAGAACGAGCGGCTGCGCTCCGGCGAGCGGATGCTGTTGCTCCGGCCCGTCCTCACGGATCTGCTGAGGCTGCGAAACGACCTGCTGCGGCAGGCCGGCACCCTGCCCGAGGAGATGTCCATCGCGCAGACGGCCGAACTGCTGGAGTCGTTCGCGTACTCCGTCGAGATGGCGCTGAGCCGCTGCGGCGTCGAGGTGGTGCGACCGGAGGTCGGCACGGCGTTCGACCCGGCCGGGCAGCGGGCCACCCGGGTGGTGGCGGCGCCGTCGCCGCAGCTCGACGGGACGGTCGCCGGCGTGCTCGGCGACGGATACCTGGACACCGTCACGAACCGCGCGCTCGCCGCGGCGACCGTCCTGGTCCAGCGGTGGACGGAACCCACCATCGTCGAGGCCCCCGCCGGGCCGTCCAACTAGGAGGAAGAATGTCGGAGGAGTCCGTCACGTACTTCGGGATCGACCTGGGCACCACCTATTCGGTGATCTCCTATGTGGATACCCACGGCCTGCCGACGGTCGTGCGCGACGAGATGGCGGCCGCGGGCACCACGCCGTCCGCGGTCTTTTTCGAGAGCACCGACAGCATCGTGGTGGGGGCCAGCGCGAAGAACGTCGCGAAGCTCTTCCCCGACCGCGTGGTGCAGCGGGTGAAGCGCGAGATGGGCGGCACCCGGCAGTGGGAGTTCGACGGCAAGACGTACACCGCCGAGTCGATCTCCGCGCTGATCCTCAAGCAGCTCGCCCAGCACGCGGAGCAGGAGACCGGCCAGGCGGTGCGGCAGGTGGTCATCACCGTGCCGGCGTACTTCGGCATGCTGGAGCGCGACGCCACCCGCAACGCCGGCCGGATCGCGGGGCTGGACGTCATCGGGATCGTGCCGGAGCCGGTCGCCGCCGCCCTGCAGTACGAGGTGAAGAGCGCCGACGGCGACAAGACCGTGCTCGTGTACGACCTCGGCGGCGGCACCTTCGACACGACCGTCATCCGGATCGCGGCGGACACCATCGACGTGCTGTGCACCGACGGCAACCAGGAGCTGGGCGGCACCGACTGGGACGACCGACTGGTCAAGCACCTCGTCGACGAGTTCGTGGCCAAGGCGTCGCCGACCCAGGACCCGGTGGACGACGAGCACTTCATGCAGGAGCTCCAGCTGACGGCCGAGGACCTCAAGCGGCAGCTGTCGCAAGTGGAGTCCCGGTCGGTCCCGCTGCGGTTCGCCGGCGGCTCCGCGATGATCGAGGTGACCCGCGCGACGTTCGAGCAGATCACCCAGGACCTGCTCGACGACACGCTGCACTACGTGGACCGCACGCTGGAGAAGCTGGCCGGGAAGCTCGGCGTCGCCGACCCGGCCCGGCACATCGACGAGGTGCTGCTGGTCGGCGGCTCCGCGAAGATGCCGGCGGTCAAGGCCCGGCTGGCGGAGAAGTACGGCTGGGAGCCGAAGATCCACGACCCCGACCTCTCGGTGGCCAAGGGCGCGGCCCGGTTCGCGCTCAGCCGGGCGCTGTGGGACTGGGACTCGGGCGACAGCGGCGCCACCCCGCCGACGGCCGCGGAGCAGCAGGCCCGCGTCTACGAGCTGGCGAAGCGGACCAACGTGAGACCGGAGGCGCTGGCCGACCTCGCCGCGAAGCAGATCACTAACGTGCTGCCCAAGGCGTTCGGCATCAAGCTCGTCGACACCGACAAGCCGGGCTGGCAGGCCGACCCGGACGCGGCCAGCTACATCGAGCACCTGGTGCACGCCGACGAGTCGTTGCCCAGCGGCCCGCATGTGCTCAACGCCGGCACCGTGGTGCCGAACCAGCGCGAGGTCGAGGTGAAGATCTACGAGCAGGCCGGCGCGACGGAGAGCCGCGAGCTGTCCGCCAACAAGCTGGTCGACCACGACAAGGGCATCATCTCCGGCCTGCCGCCGCTGCCCGCGGGCGCCCCGATCGACGTCGCCATGACGATCAACAGCGAAGGGCTGCTGACGGTCACCGCGACGGAGCCGGTCACCGAGAAGAAGCTGACCATCAACGTCCGGGTCAGCGTGCTGAGCGAGCAGGAGGTGCTGGACGCGCAGCAGCTGGTGTCCGGCCTCGCCGTGCGGGCCTAGGCATGGCGTTCGACCCGGCCCGGTACGAGGAGGAGGTCGTCAAGCCGCTGCGCGGCCACCGCGGCCGGCTGCCCACCGGTGACCTCGCCCGCCGGTACGCCGTCGAGTCGGGGATGAGCCGGGAGCAGCTCAAGGAGCACCTGCGCCGGGTCCGGACGTACTGGAACCAGCGGTCCGGCGCCCGCGACAGCCGGGGGCAGGTCTGCAAGCTGCTGCTCGCCGCCGACGAGGAGCTTCGGCGTACGGCGGGGGAGAAGCTGCACGACCCGGACTGGTGGCGGGCCCAGCAGCAGCAGTGGCAACAGCGCACCCGCACGGTGGTCGACCAGCTCGCCGCCGACCTCGCCAAGGCGTACCAGGCGCTCGGCCAGATCACCCGGGCGCAGTTGGGGGCGGTCGCGGCGCACTTCGCCGGGCTGGACCAGGCACACATCGACGAGGCGGTCCGGCAGGCCGGGCTGCGGGTGGTGGAGGCCGTCGAGCTGCCCCGCACCAGCGGGCTGAACCGCACCGCGTACAAGGATCTGACCGACCGGCTCTCCGAGCTCGACCTGCCCACCATCGTCCCGCTCCTGCACCCCGGGCTGGACAAGCCGTTCACCCTGGTGCAGGCGTTCACCGTGCCGGGCGGCCCGCGGCTGACCCTGGACCGGGCGACGGTGGTCGCCGCGATCGAGGCGGCCGAGACGACGGCCGACTCGCCGGCGCTGCGCGCCCGCAAGGCGGCCCTGAAGGTGCTGCGCACGGGCCTTTCCGGCGGCGCGGACCTGCGGCAGGTGGCCCTGTTCCAGGTGGTCGAACAGGTCGCGGACGGGCGGGCCCAGGGGGTCGCCGACCTGCTGCTGAGCCGGCGCGCGGTCGAGCTGGGGCTGGACCGGCAGGACGCCGAGCTGCTGGTGGCGAGCCTGCCCTCGGGCGGCGGCGGCCCGCGGGACGCGGGCACGCAGATCCGCGACCTGCTGCAGGAGGGCCGGCTGCGGGAGGCGCAGCGGGCGCTGGCCGCGCTGCCGGTCACCGATCCGCAGCACGACGAGGTGAAGGCGCTGGTCGAGGCGGCGCACGCCACGGTGGAGGGACTGATACAGCAGGCCGCGCAGGCCGTGCGCGACCACCGCGAGGAGGACGCCGAGCGCCGGCTGCGCGAGGCCACCCGGATCGCGGGCGACGACGAGGACCTGGCCGCCCGGCTCGCCCGCCTGCCGCTGCCGCCGCCGCGGGAGCCGTCCGCGGTCGAGGACGCCGACGGCAGCGTACGGCTGGCGTGGAAGGCGCCCGACTCCGGCGCGGCCGAGGTGCACTACCAGGTCGTGCGCACCGAAGGGCGGGTGGCCACGGCCGCGGACGACGGCACCCCGGTCGCCGCCACCAAGGACACCGGCGCCGTCGACCGCCGCCCGCCGGTCGCCCGCCAGCTCTGGTACGCCGTCTTCGCCCGCGCCGGCGACGGGAGCTGGTCCCGGCCGGCGACCACCTCGGTCCTGGTCACGCCCGGGCTCAGCGCCGTCAAGGTGCGTGCCCACACCGACCACGTCGTCGGCTCGTGGACCCGGCATCCCGGCGTCGTCGCGGTGCGGGTACGGCGTACCGCCGACCGGCCGCCGCGGCGCCCGGAGGAGGGCGTCGCCGTCCGCGCCGACGCGGAGTCGTTCACCGACCGCGACGTCGAGCAGGGGCGGGAGTACTACTACAGCCTCGTCGCGCTCTACCACGGCGAGCGCCAGGTGGAGGTCGCGGCGCCGATGGTGGTGGCGTCCGCGTCGCCGCGCGCGCCGGCGCGCCCGGTGGAGGCGCTCACCGTGACGCCGGTCAGCGTCGACGGCGACAGCGTCCGGATCCGGATCGCCTGGCCGACCGTCGACGGTGGACAGACCCGGATCCGGTACGGCGAGCGCGCTCCGGCCTGGGCGGCGGGCAGCACCGTACCGGTGGCCGACATGGAGGCGTACGGCCGCGAGGTGGCCGGCCCGCGGCGCGCGGACGGCGCCGAGACCGTGCTGGAGGCCGAGGTCGCCGCCGGGCATCACGCGTACGTCCCGTTCACGATCGGCGGCACCGGCGCGGTGGTCGGGCGCGTGGTGATGATGGGCGTGACCGAGCCGGTCCGGCAGCTCACCGTGCGGCGCATCGGCGCCGAGGCGGTGGTGTCGTGGGTGTGGCCGGCCGAGGTGAGCCTGGTGGAGGTGGCCTGGAAGACGCCCGAACGCAGCACTGACCTGCGCCGGATCACCAAGGCCCAGTACGTCAGCGCCGGCGGTTGCCGGCTGCCCGTACAGGCCGGCGGCGGCATCGCCCGGGTGACCGCGGTCGTCGTCGGGGCATCCGGGGAGGCGTCCTCGCCGCCCGTGGTGGTGAGCGTCGACGGGCGCTCGGCGGCGCTGTCGTACGAGATCCAGCGCCAGCCCGGCGTCCTGGCCAAGCTGTCCCGGCAGCGGACGCTGTCGGTCCGGGTGGACGCGGACTGCGCCGACGTGGAGCTGGTCGTCGTGGCCGCTCCGGGCCTGGTGATGCCGCTGCGGCCGGACCAGGGCACGGAGGTCAACAGGTACGCCGGGCTCGCGCTCGTCCGCGATCTGTCGCTGACGCTGCCCATCGCGATCCCCCCGGACCTGCGGCGCCCGTACTGGCTGCGCTGCTTCGTCGTGCATCCGCCGCATGTGAGCGTCGTCGACCCGCCGATCGACAACCTGAAGGTGACGTGATGAACCCCCTCGCCCGACGGGTCTCCTGCCCGTACTGCTATCACCGGATCGACGGCCGCCGCCTGTGGTACCAGTGCACCGGCCGCGGCTCGCCGGGCAAGGCGGGCTGCACGCCGGTGCCGGATCCGGAGCGCGAGCGGGAGACGGGCGTCTTCGAGCCGTCCCGGCCGGCGTTCGCGCCGCCCGGCCGCGGCCCGTTCTCCCCGGCCAAGGCCAGCTGCGCGACGTGCGGGTCGGAGACCGGGATCCGGGTCTGCCCGTGCTGCCACACCCCGCTGTCGACCAACTTCGGCGGCTCGGCCAGCCCGCTCATCGCGATGGTGGGTGCCAAGGGCACCGGCAAGACGGTGTACCTGCATGTGCTGGCCCACGAGTTGCTCAACGGGACGCGCCGGCGGTTCGACGCCGACGTCCGCGCCTCCAGCGGATCCGCCAAGATCGACGTTTCGTCGGTCATGAACGACCGGGCGCTCTTCGCGCAGACCGCCCAGGCGATCGGCGGCCGGCGCGACCCCTTCGTGTTCGAGTGGCGCCGGCCCCGGCGGGTGACCGGGTACGAGACCACCTACCTGTCGTTCTACGACACCGCCGGCGAGGATCTGACCAACATCGGCACCACGCACGACCTGGCATATCTGGGCGCGGCTGACGCGCTGATCCTGCTGCTCGACCCGTTCATGATCCCGCACGCCCGCGACCAGATCAGCCTCCCGGACACGGCCGTGGGCACGAAAGAGTCCACTGTGGACGTCGTCAACCGGGTCACCGAGACCCTGCGAGCCGCCCACGGCATCCGATCGAGCCGGAACATCAAGCTCCCGATCGCCGTCGCGTTCGCCAAGATCGACGCCTTCTTCGACCTGCTCGGGCCGGACCACCCGCTGGTACGCCAGCCGGCCCACCCCTCGGCGCAGTACGACGACGTCGCCGGGCAGGCCACCCACGAGCACGTCCGGGCGCTGCTGCACAGCTGGGAGGCCGACGACATCGACGCCCACCTGCGCTACAACTACGCGAACTTCCGCTATTTCGCGGTCTCGTCGCTGGGTGCGGCGCCCGACTACGACGCCCGAGCCGTCCACGTCAACGGCGTGCAGCCCTTCCGGGTGGACGAGCCGCTGGTCTGGCTGCTCAGCCAGTTCGGTGTGGTGCGCCGCGGAGGAGCCTGATGAGCGACCCGACCGAGCCCGGCTTCGCCACGTTCATCTACACCGATTGCCGTCCGGGCCAGGGCCTGAACAGGTCGGCCGGCCTCCAGTTCCAGGCCCGCTCCCGGGACGCCGACCAGGCGGCCATGCCCGTCGTCCAGCGCAGCCTGCTGTACGAGGCGCCGGACAAATGGATGCGCGAGCGGCGGCCTGTCGAGGCGTACCCGCCCTCGTTCGCGCACGTCTGGGACGGCTGGCTCGCCACCGCCGCCGGCCGCTACCTGGGCAAGGAGGCGAACGGCAGCCGCGAGGGCAACCAGCTCACGCACAGCATCGTCACCCGCGAGCCGGCCGCGTACGGCCTGATCCGCCCGGCCCAGCTCTTCCGGGCCCCGTTCTGGACCGGCGAACCGGCTGCCAGCACCGACTGCCCGCCCGTCCCGGCCGGCTGGGAGCCCGGCCCGTTCGACGCCGAGCAGGCGCAGAAGTTCGTCCTGGACACCCCGGACGGCCCGGCGTTGCTGCTCGCCCTGCTGTCCGCCCTGGAACGCCTGGACACGCCGCAGAAGCGGCGGATCCTCTTCGTGGCCACCGAGCCGGAGCCGGTGCTGCGCTGGATCGCCGCCGCCACCCTCCTGCTGCCGCAGCGCCGGGCCCTGGCAGTCGGCTTCAAGGTGTTCACGCCCGATCCGGCGCGGGCCGTCCAGCCGGTCGTCGCGGTGCACCCGGACTGGGACGCCACCACCGCCCGGGTCGGCAACGACCTCGGGTACGCGGTGTTCGACCTCGTCAACGGGGGCTGCAGCGAGGTGGAGCCGACCCCCAGCGCGCGGCGCTGGGTGGAGCTGTTCTGCACGCTGGACCCGTTCGACGTGGTCGACGTGATCGAGGTCGCGGCGGAGTCCACACTGGACGACCAGGACGCCGCCATGCTCGGCCGCACCGCGATCCTGCGCGAGCGCCCGACCGAGCAGTCCGCCCGGACCCTGCTGGGATGGCTGCGCGACACCCCGCGCGACCTGCTGGCCGCGCACCGGGGCACGATCGTCGACCTGCTCGCGGAGGGCGTCGACCAGTGGCCCTTGGATGTGCTGCTGCTGTTCGACGAGGTGTCCCGCTCCGGGCAGGTGCCCGAGGACCGGATGGCACCCGTGCGGCTGGCCCTGATCCGGGCCGAACTGCACCGCGCCCACCGGCACGCCGAGGTGACCGACGTCGCCCTGCCCGCGCTGCCGGACCACCTGTGGCACCCGGCGTATCGGGACGCGGCGCAGGCCAGCGTCATCGAGGCGCTGAGCACCGCGCGGCCGGCGGCGTTCGACGCGATCCTGCGGGTCGCCGCCCGGTTCGACCTGCCGGTACGCGTCGGCGACATCGCCGAGCCCGCCCACCGGTTCGTCCTGCACTGGGCGGACCACCCGGACCTGGGGTACGACGTGACCGCCTGGCCGTGCGGGCAGGAGCTGGACGACCTGCTCGCCGACGAGCTGAGCGGCCGCATCGCCGCCAAGCCGACGCTGAGCCCGGTGATCGGCGACGACTGGTGGCGCGGCCGGGTCAAGCACCTGCCGGGCCCGCACACCCACCTGGACCGGGCCGTCGCCGCCGCGTCGATGGTGCACATGAGCGAAGCCAAGCGCCGCCAGCTCGCCGACTATCTGATCCGGGACGCGCTGGGCCGGCCGAACCCGGAGCAGGCGGTGGGCGACGTGGTGTCGCTGCTGTGGTCCCGGGCCACGCCGACGTACGGCGAGCTGCGCGACCTGCGTTCGGTGCTCCCCGAGCGGGCGCCCGTCGACCCCCGGGTCTTCGTGGTGCTGCGGCACGACCTGGAAAGCGGTGAGCTGACGGACGACGCGCTCGCCCTCGCGCGGGCGTTCGTGGAGCTGGGCGTGTGGCTACCGAGCCGGGGCGTGACGGAGATGCTGTCCGCCGACCGGACGCTGCAGCGCCTGCGGGACGAGGCGGTCAAGCGCACGCTCACCGAGCAGCCCCCGTCGAACTTCACCGACAAGCTCAAGCAGCTGCCGGCGCGGCTGATCGCGCTGCGCGCCGACGAACTGGTGGGGGCGATGCTGCGCACCGAGTCGCCGCGCACCGTCCTGGCGGCGCTGGAGGCGGTTTCGATCGAGATCGGCGAGGCGTACCTCCGGCGGCTGCGGCACGAGCTGCGCGAGGCCGGCTCACTGTCCCACCTGACGACGGCGTTCTTCCTGGGCGTGAACTCGCAGATCGGCGAGTCCTACCGCAAGTCGCTCCTGCTGGTTGTCGAGCGCTGGGTCAACGACGCGTCGAACAAGCTGCTCAAGCGGGCCGAGGAGCGGATCGACGCGGTGAGCAAGGACTACGGCAGGGTGTGGCGGGACTTCGTATCCGACTTCCGGCGCGGCCCGGCGGGGCGGATGATGCGCCGCCTCGGCGGCTGACCCCGATCGTCCAGACCTCCCCGACCGTCCAGAAAGGACATCGATGGCTTTCCACAAGGCGCCGCCGGGCCACGCGGCCGCCCGCTCCGGGCTGGCGGTGGCACTCGTCGTGGCGTTCGTCGCCCTGGTGTCCCTGGCGTTCACCTCAGGGCTGGCGGCGGGCGCCGCCGGCGGCGGGCGGGAGCTGGCGGCGCTGGTGCGGTCGTGGTGGCCGATCGAGGGGAGCGGCGGGTCATGAGGACGCTCGGCATCGACCTCGGCACCACGTACTCGGTGGTGGCCACGCTCGACGAGCACGGACGCCCGATCGTGCTGCGCAACCCGCTCGGCGAGGAGACCACCGCGTCGGTCGTCTGCTTCGAGTCGGCCACCTCGATCCTGGTCGGCTCCGCCGCCCGCAACGCCGCTCCGGCGTACCCGGATCGCACGGTCGCTCTCATCAAGCGGCAGATGGGCACCGACCGGCTGCTGTCCTTCGACGGCGTCGAGTACACCCCGGAGGCGGTGTCGGCGCTGATCCTGCGCGCCCTCGTGGACGGCGTACTGCCGGGGCGGCAACCGGACCAGCCCGTGCGGGCGGTGGTCACCGTGCCGGCGTACTTCGGCATCCGCGAGCGGGAGGCCACCCAGCAGGCGTGCCTGCTCGCCGGCATCGACACGCTGGAGCTGGTCAGCGAGCCGGTCGCCGCCGCCGTCCACTATGGCTTCTCGGAGACGGTCGGGCTCGGTACCGCCGTGGTGTTCGACCTGGGCGGCGGCACGTTCGACGCCACCGTGCTCACGCTCGGCGGGCGCATCCAGGTGGTGGCGACGGACGGCGACACCGAGCTCGGCGGCGCGGACTGGGACCGGCGGCTGGTCTCGCACATGCTCGACCAGTTCACCGCGCAGGTCCGCCCGGACACCGACCCCGGCGACGACGAGGTGTTCATGAGCGAGCTGGAGCTCGCCGCGGAGCGCGCCAAGCGGGCCCTGTCCACCACGGCCGTGCAGCGCGTCCCGCTGTGGTATGCCGGCCGCGGCGCCACCATCACGATCAGCCGGGCGGACTTCGAGGCCGCCACCCGCGACCTCGTGGACAGCGCGTCGCAGTGCCTGCGCCGGCTGCTGGCCGCCGCCGGGCGCGCCGGCGTGTCCGAAGTGGACCATTGCCTGCTCGTCGGCGGGTCGAGCCGGATGCCGATGATCGCGGCCACGCTGGCGGACGAGTTCGGCTGGCAGCCGCGCCTGTTCGACCCGGACCTGGCCGTGGCCAAGGGCGCCGCGCTGCGCGCACACCAGATCCTGCGGATGCCGGTGTCGGAGAAGACGTGGGCGCCGCGCCCGCGGCGGGCCGCGGAAGCGCCGGGCGGCGCCGACATCTCCGCCCGCGGGCCGGTGCCGACGCTGGGCGGCCCGGCCGCCGAGCCGGACCCGCCGGCGGGCGCCACCGGCCTCGCCGCCCACCCGGTGGCCGCCGTCGTGGCCCGCGGCCTCGGCCCGCTCGTGCACGACAGCCACGACAAGTCCGGGCAGCGCCGGTACGTCTGGCACGTCGTGCACCAGAACGACCCACTGCCCGTCGTGGACCGGCAGATCACGCTCGCGACCATCCTCGACGGGCAGGCCAGCATCCGGATCGAGGTGTACGAGCAGGCCGGCGCGGTCGAGTCGGCGGAGGTCGACGACAACCGGCTCGTGCTCGACGGCGAGCTGTCGGGCCTGCCACCCGGGCTGCCGGCCGGCTCACCGATCCAGTTGACCCTGCGGATCGGCCTGGACGGACGGCTGAGCCTGGTCGCGACCGAGCCCAAGAGCGGCGCGGCCCTGACGATCGAGGCGTGCATCGACGGGGTGCTCGACGGCAGCGGCCGGGAGCGCGCCGCGCGCAGCCTGGCCGGCCTCGCGGTACGCCAGTGACCCCACGCCGGAAGGAGGTGCACCGTGCCCGACTGGATCAGGCGTGACTTCGGCGGCGTCGGGCTCACCCAGTCGCCGCCCGGTCGCCACCTCGCCGCCCTGCAGGCGCGGTACCGCGGCAGCGTCCTGCTCTGCATCGACGTGAGCAGCTCGATGGGGTGCCACGAGGACGGCCGTACCCGGGTGGCGCACGCCGTCGCGGGGGCCGAGCGCTTCGTCAACGACGCCGTCGGCGCCAACTACGACGTGGGTCTGGTGCTGTGGAACAGCGGGATCGTGCGGCACGTGCCGCTCTCGCGCGACCCGCGGCCGGTGCTCGACGGGCTACGCCAGGCCCGCGCCGCGGGCGGCACGAACGTCAACCCCGCGCTGCGCCTCGGCATCCAGCAGCTCGGGTCGCTGACCGGCGACCGGGTCATGGCGATCTTCGGAGACGGCGACATCGGTCCGGTCGCGCCCGCGCTGGCGTCGTCACGGGAGGCGGCGGCGCTCGGCATCCGGATCATCGTGCGTGGACTCGGCGAGTACGCGGCCGGGCAGATGGCGCAGATCGCCACCGAGGACGCCGGCGACGAGCCCGGCGCCGGCGTGGTGCACACCGCGGCCGACATCGAGCACGGGATCGCGGGCATGGCCGGCGCCCTCGGTCTCACCGCCCTGTCCCGGCGCGGGCGGTCATGAGGCGGGGCAGGGCGGGCCCACCGGGCGGGAGAAGTCCCGCAACAGATGGTCACAGGTCTGGCGGTGGGCGTCGGCCGGGTCGACGGGCCACGGGGTGACGGTGTGGTCGCTGCCGCCGGCGTACAGGACCCGGCCGTCCGCGCTGAACGCCAGAGCCGTCACCTTGCCGCCGTAGCCGTCCAGCACGGCGTACAGGGTGCGCCGCGGTCCTGACCAGAGCCGGATCTCCCGGTCCGAGCTGCCGGTCGCCAGCAGCCGTTCGTCCGGGCTGAACGCGATCGACTCGACCGGGCCGCTGTGCCCGCGCAGGATGACGTCCGGGCGTGGCGTGCCGACCGTCCAGAGCGCGACCGTGCCGTCGGCCCGGCCGATGGCGATCAGGCTCGCGTCCTTGGTGGTTGCCACGGTGAGCAGCGGCTGGTCGCGCAGCACGGCGCGGACGGTCCGGCGGGCCACGTCCCAGACGGTGACCGTGCCGTCCAGGCTCGCCGAGACCAGGACGGCGCCGCCTGCGGCGAAGGCGACGCGCTCCACCTGGGTCGGATGGGACAGCTCGGCGATCTGGGTGCCGCGCTCGGCGTCGAACAGGCGCACCGCGCCGCCCATCGAGCCGCCCACCACGCCGCCCGAGCCGGTCGCCAGGAGCTTGCCGTCCGGCGCGAAGGCGATGCTGAGCAGCCGGTCGCCGGCTCCGCCGAGGGTACGCACCGGCCGGCCGGTCGCCACGTCCCAGATCCGGGCCCCGTCCGGGTGCGCGGAGGCGAGCTGGCGACCGTCGGGCCGGTAGGCCAGACCGGTCACGGCCGCGCCGGGCGAGAGCACGGACAGCGCCGTGTGCGAACGCGGGTCCCACAGGATGACCCGGCCGTCGTTGCCGGCCGAGGCCACCGTGCCCGCGCCGGGGGCCACGGCGACGTCGTGAACCGGCTCGGAGTGGCCGGTCAGCGGCATCGCGGCGGTGTCCCACAGCAACACGGCCCGGTCCTGGCCGGCGCCGGCCAGCAGGCGGCCGTCCGGGCTGACCGCGATGGCGTACACCTCGCTGGTGGAGCCGTCACGCCGGCTCATCATCCGCCCCTTCCGCACGTCCCAGAGCCGGGGCCAGCGGTCGTTCGCGGACGACACCAGGGTCCCGGCGGGCGTGAAGGCGAGCGAACGCACCGTCGCGGTGTGCCCGCGCAGCACCCGCAGCTGCTTGCCGCTGGCCACCGCGAAGGTGGTGATGTCGCGGCTCACGCCGCCGACCGCGAGCGTGCCGCCGTCCGGGCTGAACGCCACGGCGTGCAGCGGCTGCGAGCCGGGCCGCAGGCTCCGGACCCGGGTCCGGGTGGCGACGTCCCACAGCACCGCGGCGCCGTCGTCACCGGCCGAGGCCAGCAGCCGGCCGTCCGGGCTGAACGCCACGTCGCTGCGCAGGCCGCCGCTCCCGCCCAGCTCCCCGACGGGGTCGCCGCCGGTCGCGCGCCACAGCAGGATCCGCCGCTCGGCGCCGACCGCCGCCACGATGGCGCCGTCGGGGCTGACGGCCACGCTGTCCACGATGCCGTGCAGGCCGCGCAGCCGGGTCACCAGGTGCCCGCGTTCCACGTCCCAGACCAGGACGGCGCCGCCGCGGCCGCCGGTGACGAGGTGTCCGGACGGGGTGAAGGCGAGCGACCGCACCGACTCGCCGTACCCGGTCAGCTGCGCCCGCCGGGTCCGCCGCGCAAGATCCCAGACGGTCACCGGTCCGGTGTTCTCGGCCGCGGCCAGCAGCGTGCCGTCCGCGCTGAACGCCACCGCGGTGAGCACGCTGGCGTGCGCCAGTCGGGCCGTGTAGGCGGGGCTGCCGGCCAGGCTGAGCAGCGCGCCGCGGGCCTCGACGGTCGGCGCCTCGTCGTACGCCCGCAGGCTGAGCCGGGCCGCCTCCGAGGCGTCGGTCTCGGCCAGGGACAGCGCCTGCATGGCCAGCTGGCGGGAGGTCGCCTCCTGCCGCTGCCGTACCGCGGAGCGCCACTGCCAGACGGCGACCAGGCTGGTGACGAGGGCGAGCGCCAGCAGCCCGGCCAGCCCCGACGAGAGCCTCCGCAGCTGCTGGGCACGGCGGGTGGCGGCCGCGCGCTCGTCCGCCTCGGCGGCGACGCTGGCGGCCAGGAAGGCCGTCTCGACCGGATTGAGCTCGCCCGCCCGCCCCGCGCCCGCCACCCACTCCCGGGCGATCGCCAGCCGGGCCCCGCGGTGCAGCGCGCCGGGGTCGCGGTCCAGCGCGTGCCAGCTCGCCGCCGCGCCGGTCAGGTCCCGGTGCACCCGCAGGGCCTCCCGGTCCTCGGTCAGCCAGTCCCGCAACCGCGGCCAGGCCCCGATCAGCGCCTCGTGCGCGATCTCCACCGCCGTACCGTCGATGACCAGGAGCCGGGCGTGCGCGAGGCGTTCGAGCACCGTGTCCGCCCCGGCGAAGGTCAGCTCGGACCGGTCGACCCGGCGCCGGGTGTCCGCGGTGCCGTCGCCCAGCGCCGTCAACCTGGTCAGGATCTGCCGCGCGGCGCGCCGTTGCGGCTCGGTCAGCGACTCGTACACCGCCTCGGCCGTGCGGGCGATCGCGCCGGTGAGGCCACCGGCCGCCTCGTACGCGGCGAGCGTGAGCGTCTCGCCCTGGCGGTGCCGCCAGGTCTGCAGCAGCGCGTGGGAGACCATCGGCAGCGCGCCGGACTGGCCGGCCGCGTCACCGATCACCTTGGTCACGAGCGCGCGCTCGACGCTCAGCCCGACGAGCGCGGCCGGGCCGGTCACCGCGCGGCGCAGCTCCTCCTCGTCCATCGGGCCGACCAGCGCGGTGGCGTCTTGCAGTGCCTGTGCCAGCCGGGAGTGTCCGGCGCAGTGGCCGTAGAAGTCCGCGCGCAGCCCCACCGCGACGCGTACATCGGGCTCGGCGGCGATGTCCAGCAACGCGTCGACGAACCGGGTCCGCTCCGATTCGTCACCGCAGAGCGTGAACAGCTCCTCGAACTGGTCGACCACGATCAGCCGCAGCGGCGGTGCCGGCCTGTTCAGCGCGGCGGCGTAGGTGGTGAACGGGTGTGACCCGGGGGTGAGGACGAGGCTGTCCGCCGCGCCCAGGGCGGTCTCCGGGTTGTCCACGAGCGCCGGGAGCAGGCCGGCTCGCAGCAGCGAGGACTTCCCGGAGCCGGACGGGCCCACCACGGCCAGGAAGCCGCCGCCCTTCAACCGCTCGGCCAGCTCGCCGACCAGCCGCTCGCGGCCGAAGAACAAGGCGGAGTCGGCCTGCTGGTAGCTGCTCAGGCCCACGTACGGCGGGATGTCGGCGGACCGGTCGGCGCGGACCTGGGCCAGCTCCAGCGACGTCGCCCGCCAGCGCTCCTCCCATGGCGCCGGGTCGGCGCCGCAGGCTTGGACATAGCCTCTGAGCACCGGCAGGGCCGGCAGCCGCCGCCCGCCGGCCGCGTCGGCCAGCGCGGTCACCGAGTACCCGCAGCGCTTGGCCAACTCCCGGTACGTGGGTTTGCCGGCGCTCTCCCGCAACTGCCGCAGCTCGGCGGCCAGCCGTTGCACCGGTCCTGATGACGCGTCGACGGCCCGTTCTGGTCGCGGCATTGGCCCCCTTGGTAGTGACTGGATTCTATCCAGGGGTGTCACATGGCCGGGGCCGTGCCGGCGACGCACCGCTCTGGCCTGGGCGCCGCCGGCCCCCCGTTCAGCCGCAGAGCCCAGCCCACCAGACCGTCCGGTTGTTCGGAACCGGTGTGCGCGGCGAACAACCGGATTCCCGGCGCCGTACGGCGGATTTGTTTGTCCTGGCAGGCCGATCGGTGACGCTCCAGTTCGGACAGTTTGGGGGTCGTTGCGGCATTCAGCCGAACCGGCGGCGTCGTTGCCGGCGCATCGGCGCGTCCATAGCGTTCGGCGCGCCATGTGTCGTCTGCCGGGGAGGCCACTGTGCGTGGTTGGCGAGGTTTGTTCTTTACCGGATGGGTGCGCACCGCGCGCGGGATAGCGGCGCCGGTGGCGCTGGTCCTCGCGGCGACCGTGCTGGTGGTGCCGGGCCGGGCGAAAGCGGCTCCGGCGGCACCGTCCACAGCCGATGGTCCCGTCGTGTCGGCCCGCGCGGACGAGCAGGCCGCGCTGAGCGCGGCCCGGATGACCGGCAAGAAGGTGCAGATCGCGGACCGGACGAGCGAGACCGCGACGTTCTGGGCGTTGCCCTCCGGCGCGATCGAGGCGGAGGTGTACGCGGCACCGGTGCGGGTCCGGGACGCCGGCGGCTGGCGGCCGGTCGACCTGACCCTGGTACGTCAGGCCGACGGGTCGGTGGCCGCGACCGCCCATCCCGCAGGGCTGCGCCTGTCCGGCAAGGCCGGCGCCGGCCGCCACGACCTCGTCCAGGTCGGTACGGGGGACCGGGCGGCCACGATGAGCTGGTCCGGTCCGTTGCCCGAACCCGTTCTGGACGGCGCCAAGGCGACCTACCCGCGGGTGCGCCCCGGCGTCGACCTGGTGGTCGAGGCGACCCGCACCGGGTTCGCGCAGTTCCTGGTCGTGCACGACAGCGCCGCGGTCGCCCAGGTCCGGTCGGTCCCGCTGTCCCTGTCGAGCAAGGGGCTACGGTTCGAGCCGGACGGCCGCGGCGGCTTCGCCCTCAAGGACCGCCGCAGCGGCGCCCGGGTGGGTGCCTCGCCCGCACCCCTGATGTGGGACGCGCAGCGGCGGGTGGGCTCCGGCGAGCCGGTCCGGGTGGCCGCGGTCAAGGCGCGCGCCACCGCCCGGTCCGGGCGCACCGACCTGCTCCTCACGCCGGACGTGGCGTGGCTGACCAACCCGGCCACCCGGTACCCGGTCACCATCGACCCGTCCGTCGTGCTGTCCGCGGGCTTCGACACGTTCGTGCAGTCCGATGTCACGGACGACAGGTCGGGGCAGGGCATCCTGAAGTTCGGCACGCAGGACGGCGGGACGGTCGTGTCCCGGTCGTTCCTGACGTTCCCGGGCCTGGACTGGCTGTGGGGCAAGCAGGTGCAGTCGGCGACGCTGCGGCTGTGGAACGAGCTGTCCACCTCGTGCACCGCGGCGGAGTGGCAGGCGTGGCGGGTCGGCCCGGTCACGAACGCGGTGCGCTGGAGCGCCCAGCCGGCGTGGCTGGCACAGGTCGGCGCCTCCACCGAGACCAAGGGGTTCAGCGCCGCGTGCGCCGACGGATGGGTGGGCGTGCCGGTCACCGGCGCCCTGCAGCACCTGGCGGCGGGCGGCACGGACGGCACGGCGTACCTCGGCCTGCGGGCGACCTCGGAGACCGACAGCAACGGCTGGAAGCGGTTCGACTCGACCGAGGCGGGCAACCCGCCGCACATCCAGCTCACGTACCACACCGCCCCGTCGGTCAACGCCGTGGCGACCAACCCGTGGGCCCCGTGCGTGACCGGCTCCGCCCGCCCGTACCTCAGCTCGGCGACGCCGCGGCTGCGCGCCCAGGTCTCCGACCCCGACGCGTCGCCCGTGCAGGCGAAGTTCGAGTGGTGGGCGGTCGGCGGTTCGGCCGCGATCGGCTCGGCGACCACCGCGGCGGGCCCGTCCGGCTCGTGGCGCGTCGTGGACGTCCCCTCCGCCGTCCTGGCCAACAACGGCAGCTACCAGTGGCGGGCGCAGGGCTACGACGGCGCGGCCTGGGGCGCCTGGTCCGGCTGGTGCGAGTTCACCGTGGACACCACCGTGCCCGCCAGCATGCCCACCGTGACGTCCACCGACTACCCGGAGGCACCGCCGGCACCGGCCGGTGGCGCGCACACCGCCGGCACGTTCACCCTCGGCGCCGCGGGCGTCACCGACGTCGCCGCCTACCTGTACGGCCTGGACGTGAACCCGCCGACCAAGCGGATCGCCCCGGCGGCACTCGGCGGCAGCGTCGACGTGAGCGTCACCCCGAAAACCGACGGCCCGCACGTGCTCTACGTCCGCTCCCGGGACCGGGCCGGCAACCTCTCACCGGTACGCGCGTACGCGTTCCTGGTCGGCCCCGGCGGCATCGTCACGCCGGTCGAGGGCGACGTCACCGCCGCCAAGGTCAACCTCACCGTCCAGGGCCACCCGACCTCCACCGGCGTGCGGTACCAATGGCGCCGCGCGGAGACCGACACCTGGGTCAACATCCCCTTGGCGAACGTGACGTACACCGTCGGCGGCGGCGCGGTGGCCAGCTGGCCGGTCGCGTCGACCGGCGCGGGCGCCTACCCGGCGATCACCTGGGACGTCGCGGCCACACTGGCCGCCGCGGACGCCGCGTCGGTGGCCCGCGACGGACCGCTGTACCTGCGCGCGGTGTTCGCCGGCCTGACCGCCACCAACGCCGTCGAGATCACCTTCGACCAGAATCTCGCGACGGCGGACACCACGCCCCTCGGCCCCGGCGCGGCGAACCTGATCACCGGCAACTACACCGTCAACCAGAGCGACGTGCAGGTGGGCGGGCTGTCGGTGGGCCGCACGTTCAACACCCGCCAGGCGGGGCGGTCCGACGCGATGTTCGGCCCGGGTTGGGCCTCCGGCATCACTGTCGGCGAGGCGGCCGCGCCCTACACCCAGCTGAACGCCTACGGGAGCCTCGTGCAGGTGGGGTTGCCGGACGACACGACGATCGGGTTCACCCAGCAGGCCACGACGGGCACCGGTGCGACGTTCCATGTGCAGAACGGCACCTCGGGGCTGTCCCTGGTCTACACGACGAGCGGTGACTCGTACACGCTGACCGACCGCGACGGGAACGTCGTGACGTTCACCCGGCAGGCGACGGACCCGGCGGGGCAGTACATGCCGACGTCCGCGACGCCGCCGGGCTCGGGCAGCGCGACCACGTACTCGTGGGAGCAGGCCACGGTCGGCGGGCAGACCGTCACCCGGCCGACCCGCGTCCTGGCGCCCGTACCCGCCGGTGTCACCTGCGGGACCACGCTGGTCAAGGGGTGCCGCGCCCTGACGTTCACGTATGCGACGACCACGACGGCGACCGGCGTGGCCGAGGCCGCGTGGGGTGACTACGCCGGCCGGGTCAAGGAGGTCTCGTTCGTCGCGTGGGACCCCGACCTGGCCACCCCGGCGATGCGCACCGTCGTGCTGGCGCGCTACGCCTACGACAACGCGGGCAAGCTGCGGGCCTCCTGGGACCCGCGGCTGGACTGGCTCGACGGGGCCACGACGCGCCACCTGTGGCAACGGTACGCCTACGACGCCGACGGCATCCTGACGACCATCACCCCGGCCGGCCAGGAGCCGTGGCAGCTGACGTACACGACCCTGCCCACCGACGCGGGCAAGGGCCGGTTGCACAAGGTCACCCGGTCCGCGCTCAGCGCCGGCACCGCGGTCAACACCGTCGTCTATCAGGTGCCGATCTCGGGTAGCGGCTCGGCCTACGACCTGTCCGCGGGCCAGACGGCGCGCTGGGGACAGACCGCCCCACCGGTGGACGCCACCGCGGTCTACCCGGCCACCCAGGTGCCCAGCGGCAATCCGGCGACCGGCACGCTGCCGTCCTCGTACGAGCGGGCCAGCCTCACCTACCTGAACGCCAACGGCCGCACCGTCAACTCGGTCGCGCCCGGCGGCCATGTCAGCTCCACGTGGTACGACGAGTACGGCGACGTCGTGCGCGAGCTGTCCCCGGCCAACCGGGCCCGCGCGCTCGACAGCTCCGCCTCGGACAGCGCATCGGCCGAGGCGACCCTCGCCGAGGCCCTGTCCGAGGTGCTGGCCTACTCCGCCGACGGTGTCCGGCTCCTCGACACGTTCGGCCCGGAGCACGACGTCGCGCTCCCCGACGGCTCGGCCGTGCGTGGCCGTACCCACACCGCGTACACATACGACGAAGGGCTGCCGGCTGGCCAGACGCCGCCGAATCTGGTCACCACGACGACCACCACGGTCCAGTACGGCGACGGCCTCAACACCGATGCCCGGACCACGAAGACGGAGTACTCCTGGGCGCTGCGTCAGCCCACGGTGGAGATCGTGGATCCGAGCGGTCTCAACCTCCGTACCAGGACGTCGTACGACGGCGCGGGCGTGATTACCGCCCACACCACCCCGGCCGGCGGCGCCGTCGACACCACTCCCGCGACTCGCGTGGTCGTCTACTACACGACGGCCGCCAACGCCACCTACCCGGAGTGCGGCAACCACGCCGAATGGGCCGGCTCCCTGTGCCGCGCCCACCCGGGCGGGCAGCCGGGCAGTGGGCCGGAACTGCTCGCGACGGTCACCACCTACGACATGTACGGCCAGCCACGCGTGCAGACCGAGAAGACCAGCGCCGGCGTGCAGCGGACCACGACGGTCGTCTACGACTCGGCCGGCCGGCAGTACGAGACCGTGGTGACCACCGCGAGCGGGCTCGGCGAACCGCTGGAACGGCGACGCAACGTCTACGACGCCAGCACCGGGTTACTGACCAGAACGCAGACCGTGAACGCCGGCAACGTCGTCACCGCCCAGGTGATCCGCGCCTACGACACGCTCGGACGTGTCGTGTCCTACACCGACGCCGACGGCAACGTCTCCACGACGACGTATGACGTGATGTCGAGGACGGCGACCACGAACGACGGCAAGGCGACCCAGACGTACACGTATGACGGGGGATCGGAGCGGCGTGGCCTGCCGACGCAGATCGTCGACAGCCAGGCTGGCACCTTCACCGCGCAGTACGACGCCGATGGCAGGACGGCGAGCCAGTCCTGGCCGAACGGTGTCTCCGCCACTGTGGACAGCGACGAGACGGGCGCCACTGTCAGCATCGGTTACGTCTACGCCGGCTGCGGCAGCGCCGACTGCACGCTCTACTACGAGAGCGCGGCCAACAGCGTGCACGGCCAGGCGCGGGTCCGCACGTCCACCCTGTCCGCGCAGAAGTTGGGATACGACCAGGCGGGTCGCCTGACCTCCATCGGGGACGCCGTCGGGAGTGCCGCGTGTGTCACCCGCGCGTACACCTACAGCACAGCCTCCAACCGCACCGGACTGACCACCTACGGCCCGGACGCGGGCGGCGGTTGCCAAACGACCACATCCTCATCCACCACGACCTGGACATACGACACCGCCGACCGCCTCATCACCGCGGGCACCTCCTACGACGCCCTCGGGCGCACCACGACCATCGCCGCCAGCGACACCACCTCCGGTGCCGCGGCCACCACCGTCGCGTACTACGCCGATGACACGGTTCGCCAGCTGACGCAAGGCTCAGCGCAGACGTCGTACACGGCGGACGTCATCAACAAACGCATCCGGAACGCCGCCGCCGGCGGTACGACGGCGGTGAAGACGTTCCACTACTCCGGTGATACCGACAACCCGGTCTGGACGGACGAGGACGGTTGGTACAGCCGGATCGTGCCCGGCTTCTCGTCGGTGAGCGGCGTCTACAGCAGCGCGGCGAGCCAGGTTGCGTGGAAGATCACAAACCTGCACGGCGACCTGGTAGCGACAATTCTCGACCCGGCTGCCGGTATCGCCGCGGTTCACGAGCCGGACGAGCACGGCCTGTCCCGCTCCGGCGCGACACTGGATCAACGGTACGGATACCTGGGCGCGGCCCTGCGCCCGGCCGACAACCCCGGCGGGCTAATCACCATGGGCGCCCGGCTGTACAACCCCGACAGCGGCCGCTTCCTATCCACTGACCCGGTATATGCAGGAAACGCCAACCCTTACGACTACTGTGTGGGCGATTCCGTCAACTGCGCGGACCCGGATGGCCAGCGACGGAAGAAATGCTACATCTGGGGATGCAAGCTGCTCTTCAACAAGTCTGAAACGCGGTTCATAGACTATTGGTTGCATGACTGGGTGCTGGAGAGCTGGGTGGTTCACGGTTCGATAGCGGCGGCAGTCCTATTCGCGGCAAAGCGGCTTGTGCCGGCGGCGTTGGTGGCTCTGCTCGGACCGTACCTGGCAATCGTGGCGGCCGTTCTGGGTGCCTGGCTCTGGTGGGTGGGAAGTCAGGCGAGTCGGGCACGCGACCTTGGCAGATGTCTCCAGATCAGTTACGTGTGGGGAACGGGTATAGCGGGTGGCGTACCGGGGACATATCGTGATGGCTGTAAGTGAATCTCGACAACGGGCCGCCGTGCTCGCCGTCGCTTCGTTGGCAATAACTTCGTTCGGGTGTGTCGTTCTGATTGACCAACTGACAGACGGTGTCCCGGGCATTGCGGTCGGTGGATTGTTCTATATGGCGGTGTCGGCGTTCGGTGCATTCGGGTTTGGTCGCGCCGCCATCCGGGCAGGAAAGGGTTTAAAATGAGAATCCGAATGGGCATCGCCTGCCTGCTGTCGGCCGCCGCGGCGGTAGTCGTACCCGGCGCCGCGGAGGGCACCACCGTCCTCAAGGAACCGGTGATGGGCCTGCTCGACCGGGCGAAGCCGGCCACCGGGGCGTACGCGGCGGTCGTCGACCGCTTCGTCATCCGGGTCGACTGGAGCGAAGTCCAGCCGGACCAGCAGCCCGGCACCGACCACGGCGGCGCCCTCGTCACCACGACGATCGACCAGGACCTGGCGGCGGCGACAGCGGCCGGCATGAAGGTGCGGTTGCGGGTGGTCGGCGGGATCAACGCGCCGGAGTGGGCCAAGACGCTGGGCGGCGCCACCCCCATCCCGTGGTACGCCCCACCGGGCACGCAGGTCGGCACGATCGGCCGCTTCTGGACGTCGCAGTACGGCACCGCGTACCAGAACCTGCAGGACCGGCTCGCCGCGCTGTACGACGACGATCCGCGGGTGCTGGACGTGGCGATCGCCCGCTGTACGACCGAGTTCGCCGAGCCGTACATCCGGCAGACCGGGCAGCTGGACCTGAACCAGCCCGGTCTGGAGGCCGCCGGCTACACCAGCGCGGCCGACGACCTGTGCCACTACGAGGAGATCGACGCGCACGACGTGTGGGAGCAGACGCGCTCCTACCTGGCGTTCAACCCGTACCAGCGGATCAACAGCACGGCATGGACGTCCTCTGTGGACCTGCCGTTCACCAAGCAGATGATCGACTACTGCCGTACGGCGCTGGGCCAGCGGTGCGTGCTCGGCAACAACTCGCTGGTGCCCGACCGGCCCAACAGCTACTACCAGATGTACGCGTACATCGCCGCCAAGGGTGGGCCGATCGCGTACCAGACCGCGACCCCGGACAAGGTCTGCGGTGACCCCACGACGTGCGCCACGGCCATCTGGAACGAGACGCTGGACATGGCGCTGACCTACGGGGCCAACGCGGTCGAACTGCCCGGCACGATCCAGGGCTACACCAGCTGGCCCATCGCCGAGGTGCCGCCGGACCACGGCCTGGAGTACTACGACGACGCGCTGGAGGCGGTGGTGATCCCATAGCCGGTCGGGGCGGTACCGTCGCCTCGTGGCGCAGCTGACAGCAGATGACCTGGCAACGATCCGGCGGCTCGCCGCGACGGTCGACACCACCGCCCTGTGCGACGTGGCGAAGGACGTCAAGGTGATGTCGCCGGCGTTGCGGTGCCGGTCGGCCAACCCGATGGTGTGCGGGCCGGCGTTGACGGTGCGCTGCCGGGACGACTTCCTCGGCGTGATCCAGGCCGTCGAGCAGGCGTCGCCCGGCCAGGTCGTGGTGGTCGACGGCGGCGGCCGGGAGACCGCGCTGGCCGGCGAGCTGTTCGCCCGCGCCGCGCTCGCGAAGGCGTTGGCCGGCATCATCGTGGACGGCGGGTACCGGGACCTGCGGTTCGTCGCCGCGTGCGAGCTGCCGGTCTACAGCCGGCACGTCACCCCGATGGCCGGTACGACCGTACGCCCGGCCCGGGTCGGTGAAACGGTCAGCTGCGGCGGCGTCCGGGTCAGTGCCGGTGACATCGTGATCGCCGATCACAACGGCATCGTGGTGCTCGACCCGGCCACCGCGATCGCGTCGCTCGGCGCCGCCGCGGAGCTGATGGCGGCCGAGGCCCGGGTCGCCGAGCGGCTGGCCGCGGGCGCCGGCCTCGGCGACTGCCTCAACGTCGCCGAGCACGCGGAGCGGCTGGCCCGCGGCGAGCCGTCGACACTGCGGTTCACCGTCTGACTCAGGAGACGTGGAGCCGACCCGGCATCATGGTGCGATGCGGCGGTGGCGGGTGCGGTGGTGGAGCTGGCTTGCCGGCCGGCCCGGTCGGCGCGGCGAACGTGCGTGGGGGCGCCTGCACCCCGACGAGCTGTGCCAGCTGGCCCGCACCCCGGACCACCCGCTGGCCGCCCGGGCCCAGGCGGCGGTCGCCGAACTCTGGGTGCGTACCCGCGATCCGGCGTTGCGGGCGGTGGTCGTCCATACCGGCGCGGTAGCCGCGGCGGACCCGGACTTCCGGCTGCCCCACCTCGTGACGCTGGCGCTGCATCGCCGGCTGGACGAGGCACCCGCCCAGGGCGTGGCCAACGGGCTGCCCGCCCTGCTCGACGACCCGGACCCGGACGTGGTCGCGGCGGCCGAGCAGTTCGCGCTCACCGCGTCCGGCCCGGCGCTGTCCACCCTGTGGCGGGCGCGCGCACCCGCCCCGCGCGTACGCGAACTCGTGCTGGCCAACCCGGAGCCGCTGCCCGACGACGCGCTGGGCGCGGCCTGGTCCGCCTGGCTGTCCACACCGGACCGCAGGCTGTGGGACAAAATGGACGGTCGCCCCGCCGCCACCGGCGCCGTAGGGCGGCTGAGCCGGGTCGTGCTGGGGCTGGCGACACCGGCACAGACGTACGCGGCGGTGCTCAGCGGCGCCAGCTCGGACCTGGTGGCCTCGCACGCCCTGCGGTGGTGCCGGGACCGCGGCTACGCACCCGACGACCCGGCCGCACGGGCGGCGCTGTTCGTCCTCACCGGACAGATGGACCGGTACCGTGTGCTCGACCCGGACGGTGCCCTGCTGGCACGCGCGTACCACCGCGCACCCCAACGGCTGCGGCGGCGGCTGCGAGCGGCGATGACCGAGGTCGACGGCGTCAACCCGGTACGCGTCCTGACCGGCAGCGACCTGGTGCGGCGCACCATGACCGCCGCCGAGCGCGAGTACCTGATCCGGCACCTGGCCGGCCGGCGCGCCTGGGACCCGCTCTGGCAACTCGCGCTCGCCCTCCCGCTGGTCCACGCGGTCCACGCGGCCCGGGTGTTCAACGGCTGGCGCCCGCCGCACGAGCCCGACCGCACCCTCTTCGAGCGCCTGACCGCCGTACGCCCGACCGACCTGACCGCGCAAGGGCTGGACCGGCAGGCCGTTCCGGCGCGGCTCCGCCCTCTGTTCGAGCGACCGCCCCACCTGCTCCGCGCCGCCGACCTGGGGCGAGTCGAGGAGGCCCTGGCCCGCAGCGCCCCCGAATCCGCCACGCCAGCCACCGCCCTCCTACTCGCCCGCCTAACCCACCGCTTCGCCCCCTAACCCCACCGAGGCCCCACCTCCGCCCCGCGCTCTGGTGCCCGCCGCCCGCGCTCCGCGCCCGCCGCCCTCGCGCGGTGCCCGCCGTCCTCGCTCCGCGTCCGTGCGGCGCCGCGCGGGCGCGGAGCGGCGCCGATCAAGGCTTTCCCCGCCGATCAAGGGCATACGGCCGTGGTTTGATCTCCGATCCACGGCCGTATGCCCTTGATCGACGCAGAAATCCTTGATCGACGGCGTCGCGTCGGCGCGGACTCACAGATCCGGCGGCGGGGGCGGGACGGATGGGCGTCGACGACCGCGCGCCCGTGCTCGTGTGGCGCGGCGGCGGCGCCGCCGATCAAGGACTTTCCCGTCGATCAAGGGCAAATGGTCGCGGATCTGAGATCCAATCACGGCCGTATGCCCTTGATCGACGTGGAAAGCCTTGATCGACGGCGTTGCGTCGGACGCCCTTGATCGACGCAGGAAGCCTTTGTCGACGGCGTTGCGTAGGCGCGGACGCCCTTGATCGGCGTAGGAAGCCTTGATCGACGGCGGCGGCGGGGGAGAGGGATTGGATCGGGGCAGCGGGTGGGCGTCGGCGATGATGGGGGATGTCCGACGATCTTGATTTGGCGGTCGGTGCCGCGGTGGACGGCGCCCGGTTGGCGATGGGGTACTTCGCGCGGATCACGGAGGTGCACCGCGAGGAGAAGCCGGACGGCAGCCTTGTGACCGAGGCCGACCGCGCGGTGGAGGCGGTCATCCGGCGGGTGCTGGGGGCGGCCCGGCCCGGCGACGCGATCCTCGGCGAGGAGGAAGGCCAGCACGGCGACGGGGGCCGGCGCTGGATCATCGACCCGATCGACGGAACCGTGGGCTTCGCCGAGGGCGGCGACCGCTGGCTGGTCCTCGTCGCGCTGGAGGTCGACGGCGAGGTGGTGGTCGGCGTGGCGGCCGCCCCGGCGCAGCGGCGGATCTGGTGGGCCGAAGCGGGAGCGGGCGCGTTCGTCGCCGACCTCACCGATGCCGGCCCCGATCGCGAACGGCGCATCTCCGTCACCGGCCAGCCACCGGCCGGCGTACCGGCCAGCCGCTTCGCCGTGGTACCGGGACCGGCCGCGCTGCCGCAGGACCGCTGGCTCGTCGCCCGGCTGTCGGCGGTGACCGCCCCGCGGCCCTGGGCGGCGCACCCCGCCCTGCTGGTCGCCGGCGGCGAGCTGGACCTCGCGGTGCAGACCCGGGCCAGGTATGGGACTTCGCGGCCACGTCGCTGATCGTCACCGAGGCCGGCGGCCGGTTCAGCGGGTTCGCCGGCCAACGCCATCCACACACCGGGCCGGCGCTGTACTCCGGCGGTCACGCCCTGCACCACGCCGCGCTCGAATACCTATCCTGACGCGTCATGATGCGCGTATCGGTGGTTGGCAACTCCGGCTCCGGCAAGACGACGCTGGGCCGTGCGCTCGCGGCCCGGCTCGGCGTTCCCCATGTCGAACTCGACGGCATCTATCACCAGGCCGATTGGCAGCCGCTTCCCACGGAGGAGTTTCGCGCGCTCGTCGACGCGGCCACCGCGGCCGGTGGCTGGGTCGTGGACGGCAACTACTCGGCGGTCCGGGACCTGGTGTGGGCACGGGCCGACACGGTGGTCGTGCTCGATCCGCCTCGGCGTACGGTGATGCGCCAGGTCATCCTGCGTACGCTGCGCCGGGTCGCGCTCCGGGTCGAGCTGTGGAACGGCAACCGTGAGCAGTGGCGCAACCTTTTCGCCCGGGACCCGCAGGAGTCGGTCGTCGTGTGGGCCTGGCGCCGGCACTCGGTCTACCGGGAGCGGTATCTGGCCATGGCGGCGGACCCGATGTGGCGGCACCTGACGTTCGTGCGCATCCGGTCCCGCGCGGACGCCCGCCGGTTGCTCGACGCCGGAAACGCCGCGGCGGGTCTATAGCGCCTGGCCGCCCCGCTCGGCGATGTCGTAGTGCTCCCGGGACTTGCTCACGTAGTCGCGGTGCACCTGCGCCCACTCGATGAGGGCGTGCACCGGCGGCTGGAGGGTCTCGCCGACCGCAGTGAGCGTGTAGTCCACGCGGGGTGGCGAGGTCGGCGTGACGCTCCGGCTCACCAGCCCGTCCCGCTCCAGGCTCCGCAGCGTCAGCGTGAGCATCCGCGGCGAGATGCCGTCGATCGCCCGGTGCAGCTCCGAGTACCGCCGCGGCCCGGCGGCGAGCAGGTGCAGCACCAGCATGCTCCATTTGTCGCCGACCCGGTCGAGGATCTCGCGCAGCTCGCAGGTCGGCTCGCGCACATCGGTGTGCGTTACGCGGGTCAAAGTGCCGTCTTCCGCCATACCCGGATTCTGGATCAAACTTTCCATGCGCACAAGAAGTAACCAACGTACAGAAAGTGTGATACCACCATGCGTGCAGTGGCATTCTCCGACCATGGCGCGGCGCCCGCCGTCACCGACCTGCCGGTGCCCGAGCCGGGCCCCGGCGAGGTTCTCGTCCGGGTACGCGCCGCGTCCGTCAACGGCTTCGACCTCGGCGTGCTCGGCGGCTACCTCAAAGGCGTGTACGAGCACGACTTCCCGGTCGTGCTCGGCAAGGACTTCGCCGGCGTGGTCGCCGCCGTCGGCGCCGGCGTGTCCACAGTAGACGTCGGCGCCGAGGTGTACGGCGTGGTGATGCGCCCGACCCTCGGGCAGGGCGGCTTCGCCGAGTACCTGGTCGTGGGGGAGGGGTACGGCCTGACCCGGATCCCGCCGGGCCTCGACAGCGTCCGGGCCGCCGCGCTGGGCCTGGCCGGCACCGCCGCGCGCGACGCCGTCGACGCGCTGGAGGTCGGCCCCGGCGACACCGTCCTCGTTTCGGGCGCGACCGGCGGCGTCGGCGCGTACGCGGTGCAACTGGCGGTGGCGCGCGGCGCGGACGTCATCGCCACCGGCCGGCCGGGGCCGGAGGCCGCGTTCGTGGCCGCGCTCGGCGCGGCCTGGGCCGTGGACCACACCGACCTCGTGACCCAGGTACGCGCGATCGCGCCGGACGGCGTGCCGGCCGCCCTGCACCTGGCCGGCGACGGCGCGGCGGTGGCCGGCCTGGTCGTCCAGGGTGGACGGTTCGCCAGCACATTGAACTTCACCCCGGAAAGCGCGGACATCAAAGCCATCGCGGTGATGGCCGACCCCTCGGCCATCACTTTGGACGGTCTCGCCGCCGATGTCGTCGCCGGACGGCTGCGGGTGCCGGTCGCCACGACGTACCCGCTCGCCGAGGCGCCACGGGCGATCGCCGATTTCACCGGCGGGACGCTCGGCAAGCTCGTCGTCAGGGTGAGCCCTTAGGGATTCGCCGCGATGTATGCGGCCGGCCCGGTGGTGCAGACTGCCCGATATGGAGCTTCGCCGGCCCGCACGGATGTCCCGGCCGGTGGCCGTGCTGGCGGTGCTCGCGCTGTGCGTTCCGCTGGCCTGGCCTGGCCGGCCGGCCCGGCGGGCGCGGCCGGTCGGGCCGGGACGATCCGGTGGCAGGACTGCCCGGAGCAGCTGGTCGGTGGCGTGCCGGCCGAGGAACGGCACAGGTACGACTGCGCCAGCTACGCCGTACCCGTCGACCATGGGCGGCCCGCGGCGGGCTCGGTGTCGCTGGCGTTGCTGCGCCGTGCGGCCGACGATCCGGCCCACCGGATCGGGTCGCTGTTCGTCAACCCGGGCGGGCCCGGTGGCCGGGGCACGCTGCTGCCCATCGAGCTGGACGGCGTGCTCCCGGCCGAGGTCTTGCGGCGTTTCGACGTGGTCGGCTTCGACCCGCGGGGCGTCGGCCTCAGCGCGGCGATCCGGTGCTTCGCCACCGACGAGGAGGCCGAGGCCGTGTACGGCGGGGTGGTCCCGGTGCCGGTCACCCGCCCGCAGATCGAGTCGACGCTGCGGGCCAACCGGGAGCTCACCGACGCCTGCGCGGCGCGGGGCGGGCCGCTGCTGGCCCACGTGTCCACGGCGAACGTCGCCCGCGACCTCGACAGGCTGCGCGCGGCCGTGGGCGACCGGCGGCTGACCTACCTCGGCTTCTCGTACGGCACGCTCGTCGGCGCCACCTACGCCAACCTGTACCCGCACCGGGTCCGCGCGATCGTCGGTGACGGCAACGTCGATCCGGCGCTGCGCACCACGAACGGGCTGGAGTACCTGCGTCGGCGTGCCGTCGGCATGGAGTCCGTCATCGACGCGTTCCTGCGGCGCTGCGCCGAGGTCGGGGCGCGGTGCGCGTTCAGCGGCGGCGACCCGGAGGCGAAGCTGGCGGACATCCGTCGGCGGCTGCGGCAGGGGCCGGTGACCGTCCCCGGGCTCGGCGAGGTGGACCTGAGCGCGTTCACCACCGCGGTGGCCTTCACCCTGTACGCGCCGCAGCGGTACGCCGAGTTGGCGGCGCAGCTGCAAGCCGTCTACGAAGCCATCCACCCGACCGGAGGCGGACCGCTCGCCGCGTCGCCCCGTCTCGCCGCGGCCGGCACCCCGTACACGGGCAACGAGTCGGAGTACGCGGTCACCTGCGCCGACGAGCCGTACCCGGCGAACCAGAACGTCTTCCCCGCGGTCGCGCCCCGCTGGGAACGCCAGGCGCCGACCGTCGGCCGCGCCCACGCCTTCGGCGGTGTCTTCTGCGCCACCTGGCCCGCCCGCCATCCCGACCGGTACGACGGGCCGTGGAACCGGGTCCCCGCCCAGCCGCTGCTGCTGTTCGGCAACTACCACGACCCGGCCACCAACTACGCGTTCAACCAGCGGATGGCGGCACAGCTCGGAGGCGCCCGGCTGGTCAGCGTCGACGCCTTCGGCCACACCAGCCTCGGACGCCCGAACCGCCCGCGAAGCGGCTGCGCACAGGCCATCGCGGCGCGTTACCTCGTCGACCTCGTGCTGCCACCGCCCGGAGTCGTCTGCCCCACCGACACCCCACCGTTCAGCGCCTGAACGGGCTCCCCAGGGTCAGGGCGAGCGCCGGCGGGCGGGTCTGCGCAGCGCGTCCCACAGCCGCTCGAAGTGCTGGACCCGGCGGCGTACCCGTTCCGGATCGATTTCCAGCTGGGTGTTGACGAGGACGGGCCGCTCGCCGTGCGAGGTACGGGCGGCCGGGCTCGGCAGATAGCAGACCGCGCGGTCGAAGATGACCAGCTCGAACGAGTCGCCGTACTCGCGGCCGACGCCGGTGGACAGATCCCAGACCCGGGTCTTGATGCCGGCAGCCTCCTGCGCGTTGCGGAAGGCGACGAAGTCCGCCAGTTCGGTGACGTCGCCGCGCTCCACCACGAGGATGCGCCGGATCTCCATCGCCCGGCCGTCCTCGTGCTGGAGCGCGGCGATCTGGGCGTCGAAGTACCGTTGTGCGCGGTCCGACCGGCGGGGGCCACCGTCGATGAGGAGCTGCCCGCGCTCGACGGTGACGATCGTGATGGCGTCGATGGTCTGCCGGCACGTGCTGGTCAGGGTGAGTAACCAGGTCCGGTCCTCTCCTTCGCAGCTGCTGATGGTGCCGTCGCTCAGCTCGTTGACGAGCACCGCCAGGCGCCTGAACTCGGCGATGGCGAGTTGCTGTACCAGCGGCGGCCGATCACCGATGCGCACCAGATCGGCGACCAGCTCACGGACCGAGTCGTGACTGACCAGGGAGGCACCGATCGACTCGTGCAGCCGGGTCGCGTCGCCGACGTCGGAGAACCGCCGGCTCACCAGCGCCGTCGTGGCCGCCGCGGTGTTCTCCTGCGCCGCCTTGACCGCTCGTAGCCCGTGGTCGACCGTCAGCAGTTGTTGGGCGAGGAACGAGACGCTGGCGATGAAGAACCCGAAGCCCACCGACCAGAGTGGATCGCCCTTGCCGATGACGCTCGCGCACAGCAGGGCCACCCCACCCGTGCCCAGCGAGACGGCCATCTTGCGCAGCGGCGGCGGGATCCGGTCGTTCCATCGGCGTGGAACCGGCTGCGTCATGGCGACCCCGGGTCTCCGGCAGCGACCGCGCCGATGCCCAGACATCCTGGAACCGCTGTTGGCGGTCGGCGACCCGGTCCGGGCGCAGGACGAGCCTGGTGCTGACGATGACCGGCTTGGAATCGTCGGCGATCCGCGCGGCCGGCGTCACCTCATAGCTGACGACGCCGTCGAAGAGGATGAAGTCGAGCAGGGAGGTGCGGATGGTCCGGGTCAGCGCGGACGGGTCCAGGACCCGCACGTCGATCCCGAGCGACATCTGTAGCTGGACAACCTCTCGCATGCCGGCGTCGTCGATGATCTCCGGCCGGTCCAGCACGAAGACCCGCCGGATCCGCACCCCCCGCTGGACCGCGTCGCGCTGGACCTCCAGGTACCGCTGTCCCAGATCGCTGAGCCACAGTCCGCCGTCGACATTGGACTCGCCTTGGGCGTCGACGGTCGTCAGGCTGGTCGCGTCGATCGTCGCCGAGGCGTTGCGGGTCAAGCCCAACAGCCAGTCGCGGTCCTCGCCGTCGTAGGCCACGTCACCGCCGTCGCCGAGCGACTTCAACAGCGTCGTCATGCGCTGGATCTCGCCGTCCGCGAAGGCCGCGACCAGCGGGGGAGCATGGGGAACGATCCGGCTGGCGCTCTGCACCAACTGCACGACGTGGTCCGAGCCCACGGCCGACGACTCCACGCCCATGAACAGCTCGGTGGCCTCGTTGATCTTGCGGAGCTCGCGCCGCACCAGGTCCTGGGTTTCCCGGACATCCTTCTGTACCGCGGATTCCGTCGCTTCGAGCCGCCGCTCAAAGTCCACCATGTAGCTCACCAGCAGGCTCACCCCGCCTATCAGCACCGACAGGCTGATGTCCGCGCCGGGGCCGAGGCTGGTGACGACGTACGTGAGCAGCCCGGAGCCGAGGGCGACGAGCACCTTGCGGAGCACGCCGGAGGAAGGACGGCGGTCACTCATCTCGACTGCCTCCAACCGCACTTCCGGTCGCAGAGGGACGCCACAGCATAACTAGCCCGGTCCAGTCACCCCTGAGCTTCTCCCGCCTCAGGACAGGGCCCGCTACCTCGACAGCTTCGAGCCACTGTCCGGCGAGTGCGAGGAGGTCGTGGAGGTCAGCGACCGCTGGCGGGTCAGTGGCCGATGTCGTGGGCGCCGGGCTCGACGAGGGCGCTTTCGTAGGCGAAGACGACGATCTGGGCACGGTCGCGGAGGCCGAGCTTGGTCAGGATGCTGGAGACGTGTGACTTGACGGTGGCCGGGCCGATGTAGAGCTGCTGGGCGATCTCGGTGTTGGTGGCGCCGCGGGCGACGGCGGTCACGATGTCGCGTTCGCGGTCGGTGAGGCGGTGCAGGCGGTCGGCCACGGCGGTGTTGACGGTGGGGCGTTCGGCGAAGCGGCTGATGAGGCGGCGGGTGATCGAGGGGGCGATGAGCGCGCCGCCGTCGGCGATGGTGCGTACCGCGGTGGCCAGCTGCTGGGGTGGGATGTCCTTGAGGACGAAGCCACTGGCACCGGCGCGCAGCGCCTGGTAGACGTACTCGTCGGGGTCGAAGGTGGTGAGGATCAGGATCCGGACGGGCCAGTCGGCGTCCCGCAGGATGCGTTCGGTCGCTTGGAGGCCGTCGAGCTCGGGCATGCGGATGTCCATGAGGATGACGTCCGGATGGTGCCGGTGCGCGGCCTCGATCGCTTCGATTCCGGTGCCGGCCTCGGCCACGACCTCGATGTCGGGGTGGGTCCGCAGGATCATGGTGAAGCCGCCGCGGACCAGCGCCTGGTCGTCGGCGACGACGACGGTGATGCCGCGGGGTGCGTTCATGCGGGCTCTCCGGCCAGTGGGAGGCGGGCGAGGACCCGGAAGCCGCCCGCGGGACGCGGGCCGGTTTCGAGGCTGCCGCCGAGCAGGGTCGCGCGCTCGCGCATGCCGACGATCCCGTGCCCGCCCGTCTGCGGGCGGGTGAGTCCCGGTGGGGCGTGGTCGAGGATTTCGAGGGTGATGTCCGTTCCTTCCTCGGATAGGTGTACTTCGGCCATTGTGCGCGGTCCGCCGTGTTTGAGAACGTTGGTGAGCGCCTCCTGGATGATCCGGTACGCCGACAACTGCACCCGGGTGGGTAGCGGGGTCCGCAGGTCGTTGGTGAGCCGGACGTCCAATCCCGCCGTGCGGACCTGCGCGATGAGCCGGGGCAGGTCGGCGAGCCCGGGTTGGGGGCCGAGGCCGTCGCGTTCGGTCTCGGGGCGCAGCACGCCCAGCAGGTGCCGCAGTTCCTCCAGCGCCTGACGCCCGGCCTGCTCGACCGCGGCCATCGCCTGGCGGGCGCCTTCCGGGTCCGCGTCCGCGACGGCCTGCGCCGCACCGGCCTGTACCGTCATCATGCTCACCTGGTGGGCGACCACGTCGTGGAGTTCGCGGGCGATGTGGGTGCGCTCCTCGGCGATGATCCGGCGGGTCTCGGCCGCCTGCTGGCGCAGCCGCTGCGCGGCGCGCTCCTCGCGTAGCCGCAGGCGCCGCCCGACGTACCAGGCCACGAACATGACCACGGCGCCGAAGCCGGTGTTCGCCCACGGGGTGGACGCGAGCAGGCCGTCGAGGCTGAGCACGGCGATCGCGGTTGCCAGGCCGACCTGGCCCCGCCGGCTGCTCGCCGCGTAGCGGCCCACGCTGTACAGCGCGAAGATCGCGATCAGGCCCAGGTCGCCGTGCCCGGCCGGCAGCAGGAGCGCCCAGCCGGCGACCGCCACGGCGAGGACCGCGAGCGGCCGGCGGCGGCGCTGGGAGAACACGGCCCCGGCGACGGTGAAGACGACGAGGGCGGCGGGCGGGACGTCGGTGATCGGCCGGAGCACCATCGAGTCGCCGGGGCCCTCGGTCAGGAACACCGTCGTCAGCAGCAGCAACGCCGCGAGCACCGCGTCAGCGGCCCGCGGCCAGCGCGCGAACGGGCCGCGGAAGCCGCGCGAGGACAGGGCCGTCCGGTTCATACCAGGTCACGGTAGGCCAGGGCACGCGGCGCCGTCATCCGCCCGCACGGTGGGGCCCGCCTCCGCCGCTGGGCGGAGGCGCCGCGTACGCCATCCCGCCCGGCGGGGGAGGGCCGGTCCGTCCGGCGCCGGGAGACGGCGCCCGGTGGCGGCGCCCACGATGACGGCCATGAACTCCTTCACCCGGCGCATCGGCGCGGCCAGCGCCCGCAGGCCCTGGATCACGATCGCCGCCTGGACGGTCACGGCCATGATCATCATTGCGCTGGCCGGCACGGCCGGCGGCTCGTTCGCCGACGACTTCATCGCCCCCGGCAGCCAGAGCGAGCGGGCGATGGAGCTGCTCGAGGAGCGGTTCCCCGAGGCGGCCGGCGGCAACGCCCTGGCGGTCTTCGCCGCGCCGGACGGCCAGCGGCTGGCGGACCAGCGGTCCGCCGTCGAGGCCGCCGTCGCGCGGATCACCGCCGTCGAGCACGTCACCGCGGTGGCGGATCCGTTCGCCGCCGGCACCGTCTCATCCGACGGCCGCATCGGGTACGCCGAGATCGCCTTCGACGCGCCCGCGACGCGGCTCGGCCCGGGACCCTTCGAAGCGATCGGCGGGGCGCTGGAGCCGGCCCGCCGAGCGGGTGTGACGGCGGAGCTGGGCGGCGACGCGGCGTTCATCAACGCCGAGACCCCGACCTCGGGGCGGAGGCGGCCGGGGTGCTGGCCGCGCTCATCGTGCTGCTGGTGGCGTTCGGGACGGTCGTGGCCGCCCTGGTGCCGATCGTGCTCGCGCTGCTCGTGGTCGCCGCCGGCCTCGCCGGCGTCACGCTGCTGGCCAACGCGATGGACGTGTCCACCGCCGCGCCGACGATCGCCGCCATGGTCGGACTGGGCGTCGGCATCGACTACGCCCTGTTCATCACGGCCCGCTACCGCGAGAGCCGCGCGGCCGGCCGGGACAACACCACCGCGCTGGCCGAGGCGATGGGTTCGGCCGGCTCCGCCGTCCTGTTCGCCGGCGGGACCGTCGTCGTGGCGATGGCGGCGCTGGCGCTGACCGGCATGGGCTTTCTGGTCTCGATCGGGCTCAGCACCGCGCTGGTCGTGCTCGGCGCCACCGCCGCCGCCATGACGCTCCTTCCCGCCCTGCTCGCGCTGCTCGGCGACCGCATCGACCGCGGCCGGCTCCGGCGGCGCCGGCGGCGCGCGCCCGGCACCGCCTGGTGGCGCCTGGCCCACCACATCTCCCGGCGGCCATGGCCCTACCTCCTCGCGGCGGCGGCGCTCCTGCTGACGCTGGCGGTCCCGGCGCTGGGGATGCGGACCGGCTTTCCCGACGCCGGCGACGACTCGGCGAGCACCACCCACCGGCGCGCCTACGACCTGCTGGCCGACGGCTTCGGCCCGGGAGTCAACGGCCCGCTGCTGCTGGTCGTGGACCTGCGCGGCCCCGGCGCGGGCACCGGCGACATCGCCGCGCTGGCCGAGCGCGTCGCCGCCGACCCCGGCATCGCCTCGATCGGCGAGCCACAGGCGTCCCCGGCCGCGGACGCGGTCGTGCTGCGCCTGGTCACCACCACCGCACCCGGCGACGCCGCGACGTCCCAGACCCTCGACCGCATCCGCGGCCTGGTGCCCGCCAACGTCTCTGTCGCGGGCCTGACCGCCATGACCGACGACCTGAGCCGGCAGCTCGCGCGTACCCTGCCGATCTTCGTCGCCGCGATCCTGGCCGCCTCGTTCCTGCTGCTCATGCTGGTGTTCCGATCGATCCTCGTGCCGCTCAAGGCCGTCCTGATGAACCTGCTGTCGATCGGCGCCGCCTACGGCGTGGTGGTCGCCGTGTTCCAGTGGGGGTGGCTCAAGGGCCTGTTCGGCCTGGAGGGGCCGCTCGTCATTCCCTCACCGCTGCCCGCCATCTTCTTCGCCGTCCTCTTCGGACTGTCCATGGACTACGAGGTGTTCCTGCTCTCGCGCATCCGCGACGCGTACCGCACCAGCGGCGACACCGTCGACTCGGTCGCCCGCGGCATCGCCGCCACCGGGCGGGTGATCACCTCGGCCGCGCTCATCATGACCGCCGTGTTCCTCGCCTTCGTCGCCAACCCGTCGCCGTTCGCCCGGATGATCGGCCTCGGCCTGGCCACCGCGGTCCTGCTCGACGCCACCGTCGTCCGCCTGGTCCTGGTGCCGGCCGTCATGAGCCTGCTCGGCCCCGCGAACTGGTGGCTGCCCGCCTGGCTGCGCCGCCGCCCGTGAGCCATGCCGGTACCGTCTGGTTCGACTGGTTCGACACGAGCCCGTCGCCTACGGAGGGGAGCCAGGTTGACACACGCCGAGGAGCACGTAGAAGGCTTCCCGGCCGGGCCGGTGACCATCTCCTACATCGCCGAGTCGGCCGGGGTGTCGATCCCGACGGTATCCAAGGTCATCAACGGCCGTTCCGGCGTGGCCGCGGACACCCGCGCCCGCGTCGAGGCCCTGATAAGCCAGTACGGGTACCGCAAGTCGAATCCGGTCCACCGCAGCACCACGATGGAGCTCGTCTTCGACGAGTTGGAGCACATGTGGGGGGTCGAGATCATCCGCGGGGTGGAGCGGGTGGCCCGGGCGCACCGGCTGGGTGTCGTGCTGACCGAGTTCGGCCCGGAGCGCAACATGATCCGCTACTGGATCGACGACACCCTGGCGCGGCGTCCGGCTTGTGTGGTGACGGTGGCGCAGTTGTCGGAGGAGCAGCGTAACCAGCTGCGCGCCCGGGGGATTCCGTGCGTGGTGTTCGATCCCACGATGGAGTTGCCGGACGACGTTCCGTTTGTCGGGGCGACGAATTGGAGCGGTGGCCGGTCGGCCACCCGTCACCTGATCGGGCTGGGACACCGCCGCATCGCGATGATCAGTGGTCCCGACGACGTGTTGTGCTGCCGGGCCCGGCTGGACGGCTACCGCGCCGCCATGGACTCCGCCGGCCTGCCGGTGGACGCCGACCTGATCGTGCGCACCGACCTGACCCAGGAGGACGGCCGCGCCGCCGCGCTCGCCCTGCTGGATCGCCCCGAGCCGCCCACGGCGATCTTCACCGGCAACGACCTGCAGGCGCTCGGCGTCTACCAGGCGGCGCGGCTGCTCGGGCGGCGGATCCCCGCGGACCTGAGCGTGGTCGGCTTCGACGACCTGCCGATCGCCGCCCTGGTCGATCCTCCACTCACGACCGTCCACCAACCGCTCACCGAGATGGCCGTGGCCGCCACCGAGCTGGCGCTGGCCTTGGGGCGTGGGGAGGAGCGGCCTCAGGTCGGGCTGGAACTGGCCACTTCGCTCACCGTCCGCGGGAGCACGGCTGGGCCGTCGTAGCGGTGGCTTAGGGCGTTTTGGGGGCCGGGGTGACCTGCGAAGCCCGTCAGGCTTGATGTCTTCGCAGGTCACCCCGGCCCCCAAAACTGACCTGGTCGACCAAACAGCGACAGTCACGCTTTTAAAACCTGGGAGTCCCCGCCGACCTTTACTACCTGGGGTGGTAAAGGTCGGCGGGGACTCCAGAGTTGGTGAGTATTTCGACTGGAACGCCCTCGTCAGGTTTGGGGGCCGGGGTGACTCGCGAAGACATCAAGCCTGACGGGCTTCGCGAGGCACCCCGGCCCCCAAACCGAATTTCGGTTGCGGCTTGCGCGGCGATCGGAGACGCTGCGACCCATGAACTGACCCCTGGCCAATGCCCGTCAAGACCGTGGCGCCCCAGCGCCGCGGTTCACGTGCTGTCCAGGGAGTTTCCTTGTCATCCATCCTGGTCGCGTCCGTGCGCGTCCGTGTCGAGCTGCTCGTCAGACTTCCGTGGGTCGGTCCGGGACTGCTGGCCGCGCTGGTCGGGCTGACCGTGCTCGCCAGCGTGGTGCCCGCGGCCACCGCGGCGACGGTGGGGTGGCTGATCGACCGCCTCACCGACGCGGATCCGGACCACCTTCTGTCCGCCGCCGCGCCGGCGCTGTCGGCGTACACGGTGGTGTTGTTGATCGGTCATGCCGCGACCGCCGTGCGGGCGCCACTGTCCTATCTGGCCGAAGCGCGCATCGACGGGCGGCATCGCGCGGAGCTGTCCCGGCTCGCCGCGGGCAGCCCCACGATCGACGCGCTGGAACGCCCCGAGGTGCAGGCCCTGATCCGCACGGCCCGGGCCGATCCGGAGAGCTTCATGGACGGTACGCCCGGCGCCGGCGTGCTCGCCCAGCTCAACCTGATCGGCCGGTCGCTGGCCCTGGCCACGTCCGCGCTGGTGCTGGCCGCGTACGCGTGGTGGACCGTGCCGCTGCTCGTGGTGCCGGCCGTGGTCCTGCATCAGCTGCGCTGGCACGAGGGCCGGCAGCGGCGGCGGGTGTGGCGGAACGTGCCCATGCCGAGCATGCGGGCGGACCTGTGGTCCGACGCGCTGGTGTCGCCGGCCGAGGGCAAGGAGATCCGCGTCTTCGGCCTCGGGGAGTGGGCCATCGACCGCATCGATCGGCACCTGCGGCCCGCCTACGATCCGCTCTGGCCCATGGATCGGCGGATCCTCGCGGCGACCTGGCAGCAGTTGGTGGCGGTGCTCGTTCCGCTGGGGATCGTGTACGTCGTGGTGGCCGTCGACGCGGCCCGCGGCGGCGCACCGGTGGCCGTGGCCACGGCCGCGCTGGTGGCCGGCACCGGCGTCTTCGAGGCGTTCGACGACGCGCCCCAGGCCACGCTCAACGCGATCACCTGCGTTCGGGCGTTCACCCGGGTGCGCGCGGAACTCGCCGGCGGCGGAGCGGTCCCACCGCCGGCGCCGGAGCCGGCCGGAACGCGGCCGGAGCCGCCGCTGATCCGCTTCGAGGGGGTGGGATTCCGGTATCCCGGCACCGAGTCGGTGGTACTCGACGGGCTGGACCTGCAGGTGCGGCCGGGAGAGCTGCTCGCGATCGTCGGCGTCAACGGTGCCGGCAAGTCAACGCTGATCAAGTTGCTGGCCGGGCTATACGAACCGACCGCCGGGCGGATCACCGCCGACGGTCGCGACCTGGCCGACATCGGCCCGGCCGCCTGGCGGGCCCGGCTGTCGGTGGTGTTCCAGGACTTCGTGCGCTACCACCTGTCCGCCGCCGACAACGTGGCGCTCGGCAACGCGCTCGCCGTACCGGACATGGCGGCCGTCGTGGGCGCGGCCCGCGACGCCGGCTTCGACGCCGTGGTGTCGCGGCTGCCGGGTGGGTGGGACACGCCGCTGGCGCGTGCCCGCGACGGCGGGGTCGACCTGTCCGGCGGCCAGTGGCAGCAGGTCGTCCTCGCCCGAGCGCTGTACGCGCTGCGCACCGGCGCCCAGGTGCTGGTGCTGGACGAACCGACCGCGCACCTGGACGTGCGGACCGAACGCGACGTGTTCGACCGGCTCGCCGCCCACCGCGGTGCCGCCTCGGTGATCCTGATCTCGCACCGGTTGTCCACGGTGCGCCGGGCGGACCGCATCGTGCTGGTCAGCGGCGGCCGGATCACCGAGGACGGCACGCACGAGGAACTGATCGCCGCCGGCGGCACCTACGCGAGCATGTTCGCGATCCAGGCGCAGCGCTTCCAGCGCGGCTTCGACGACCGGCTCGAAGAGGGTGAGCTGACGTGATCCGCTACGCCAAGCTGCTGGCCGAGCTGCTGCGACTGTCCTGGCGGCTGCATCCGCTGCCCACCGCCGGACTGCTGGCGCTGCGGCTGGCCACCGTGCCCACCACCCCGGCCATGGCGCTCGCGCTGCGCGCGGCGGTCGACGGGATCGTCCACCGCGATCCGGGTACGGCCGCTGCCGGCGCCGCGGTCGCGGTCATCGCGTACGCCGTCGGGATGTACCTGCGCAGCCTCGCCGACACGCTGGAGGTCATGATCGGTGACCGGATCGGCACCCTGCACATCCGCCGGCACATCGAGGAGCACCTCGCCCGGCTCGACGGCCTGGAGCATCTGGAACGCACCGACCTGCTGGACCGGATCACCGTGCTGCGCGGCGCCGGCTGGCGGCTCAACCACGCCCCGTGGCAGGCGGTCGCGGCCGGCTGCGACGCGCTGCGGCTGGGCCTGCTCCTCCTGCTGCTGGCGGCGGTCACCCCCTGGTTGTTGCTGCTGCTCGGTTTCGCCGCCGCGCCGCTGTGGTTCGACCAGCGCGGCCAGCGGTCCATCGTGGACGCCGAGACCCGGACGGCGGAGGCGTTCCGGTTGCAGCGCCACCTGTTCAACCTCGCCACCGCGGCGGCGGGCGGTAAGGAACTGCGGGTCAGCGGGGCAGGACCGGAGATCGCCCGGCGGCAGCGGCAGGCATGGGAGGCGGCCGTCGACGGCCGGTTCCGCGCCCGGCTGCGGGCCGCCGCGTGGTCGGTGGCCGGGTGGACGCTGTACACCGCGGGCTTCGCCACCGGCCTGGTGCTGCTGATCGACCGCACCGCGCACGGCCAAGCGACCGCCGGCGACCTCGTCCTCGCGGTGACCGTCGCCGTGACGCTGCGCAACGCCGTCCAGGAAACCCTCTTCGCGGTCAGCCACACGACGAGCGGGCGCACCGTGGTCGAACCGCTGCTGTGGCTGCGCGACTACGTGGCGACCTCGCGCAGTACCGGACGCCGGACACCGCCGGCCACGCTGCGCGCCGGCATCACCCTCGACCGCGTCGCCTTCACCTACCCGGGCACCGGACGGCCCGCACTCGACGACTTCAGCTGCCACCTGCCCGCCGGCGCGGTCGTCGCCGTCGTCGGGGAGTACGGCTCGGGAAAGACCACCCTGGTCAAGCTGTTGACCAAGCTGTACCCGCCGGACCGGGGCCGGATCGAGGTCGACGGCGTCGACCTCGCCGACCTGGCCACCACCGAATGGCGGGCCCGCATCAGCGCCGCCTTCCAGGACTTCGGCCGCTTCCACATCCCATTCGGCGAGACCGTCGGCATCGGCGACCTGACGCACCTGCACGACACCGGCCGCATCACCGACGCCGTCCACGCCGCCGACGCGCGGCCACTGGTCGACCGGTTACCCGACGGGTTGGACACCCAACTGGGGCGCCAGTTCGACGGCGTCGACCTGTCCGAGGGCCAATGGCAGCGCACCGCACTCGCCCGCGCGTCGATGCGTACCGACCCGCTGCTCTTCGTGCTCGACGAGCCCACCGCGTCGCTGGACGCACCCAGCGAACACCACATCTTCCGGCGCTATCTGGTCCGCGCCCGCGAACTGGCCGCCCGCACCGGCGCGATCACCGTCATCGTCTCGCACCGCTTCTCCACCGTGACCGGCGCCGACCACATCCTCGTACTCCATCAAGGCCGGCTCGTCGAGCGGGGCACCCACGACGAACTCCTCGCCGCGGGCGGGCGCTACGCGAACCTGTACAACATCCAGGCCACCGCGTACCGCCGACCCGCGAGCGACGTACCCATGATGTGATCTGGTCGTGAACCTCGATGGGCTGCGGGTCGCCGTCACCGGCGCCGGGCGTGACACCGGAAGACTGCTGGCGGCGGCGTTCGCGGAACGCGGCGCGCACGTGTCCGTCGCCGCCCGCGACCCGGCGGCGGCCGAACAGACCGCGGACCTGATCCGCCAGCGAGGCCGCGGCGCCGCTGAGGCGTTCGCGTGCGATCTGGCCAACCCCGATTCGGTACGCGCGTTCGCCGCGACCCTGGCCGACCGCACCGACCGGCTCGATGTCCTGGTCAACAACGGTGCCGGCTATCTGCACGGCGAAGACCTCGGCGACGTCGAGGACGACGCCATCGTCGCCGCGATAGCCGGCGCCGTGACCGGCACCGTGCTGCTGACCAAGCACGTGCTGCCGCTGCTGCGCGCCTCGCCGCGACCCGACGTCGTCAACATGATCTCCGCCTGCGGGGAGGTCGGGCATCACCGCTCCGGCGCCCACGCGGCGTTCTACGCCGCCAAACACGGCCAGGCCGGGTTCGCCGAGATCCTCTCCCATCGGGTACGGGCCGACGGGATCCGGGTGATCTCCCTCTTCCCGCCCGACTTCGTCCAGGACGGACCACGCGAGTCGCACGCCGAGCTCACCGCCAAGTCCATCGTGGACTGTGTGCTCTTCGCCGTCGGTCAGCCGCGAGACTGTTTCATCCGCGAGTTCCGCTTCGAGCAGGTCCAGGCTCCCGAGGGTTGACATTGTCGCATGCTATGACTCATCGTATTGAGACAAAGCTTGCGACATTCGGAGGTGGTGGCATGCGCCAGGCAGATCACACGGAGGCTAGGCAGTGGCTGGCCAAGCACGGCTTGGCAGGCGCCGAGCCGACCCTACTGCTCGCCGCACGGCTGGCGGTGCGGCGGCGTGCCAAGCTTGTCGACAGCCTCCTGTTGGCCGCGTTTCTGATCGGCGCGGCGCTCACGCACGCGTTCGGAGGGATCGCCGAGGGCACCTCCTCCCGGCTGCCGCTGCTGGTGCTGGCGGCGTTGGTGGTTGGGTTGCTGGTGGCACAGTGGCTGGTCGGCTGGTGGGTGCGGCGCGTCGACCGGCGGGCCGGCGCGCAACTGTCCCGGCGGGTGGCTCACCCGGTCGAGCTCGGCTGGCCGGCGGTGCTGGGCCGGCCGTATGCCGTCTTCACGGTCGCCACCTTCACCGCCGCGTTGCTGCTCGCGGTGAGCGTGCTGCCGGTTTCGGACTCCGGCTTGCGGCGCGGGGCGATCGTCGTGCTGATCGGCCTCGCCGGCGCGGGCGCCGGCGTCATCATGCAGCTGCGCCAGGTGCTGGCGAGCCCGGCCGTGGCGGAGGACGAGGTGTCACTCACGACCGATGTCATCATGCGGGTCGAGGACGCCCGCGCCCTCGTCACACCCAGCTTGGTGTGGACGCTGCCGGCCATCTTCCTGTACGGGGAATCGCTCGGCTGGTGGAACGCGGTCTCGCTGGCGCTCGTGGTGGCGGGCGCCATCGCCTTGAGCCTGATCCAGATCCGGACCGCGGGTGTCGGGACGACGGCGCGGCGAGCCATGGCCACCCGATGATCGTCATCGACGCGGCCTCACCGACGCCGCCGTACGAGCAGCTGCGCGCCCAACTCGCGAGGCAGATCCAGGACCGCTCGCTCGCCGTCGGCACGAGACTGCCGACGATCCGCCGGCTCGCGGCCGACCTCGGACTCGCCGTGAACACCGTCGGTCGCGCGTACCGGGAGCTGGAGGAGGCCGGGCTGATCGAGACCCGCGGGCGGGCCGGCTCGTTCGTCTCCGCCGCCGGCGATCAGGCCCTCGAACAGGCCCGCCGGGCCGCCCGCGACTACGCGGCGGTCATCGCCAGCATCGGCATCGATCCCGCCGAGGCGATCCGGATCGTCGAGGCCGCACTGGGCCACGCTTCGACACCATGAACCACCGGTTGCTCACTCGCGATGGTGGTAGGTGTTGCGGCGTGGTCGGCGCTCCAGATCCACGTACGCGGGTGGGATGAACTCTGGCATCCCGTCCGCCGCGATCCGGACCGTCCAATGTCCACGGTGGATCAGCCTGTGGTGGTAGCCGCACAGCATGACGCTGTTGTCCAAGGTGGTGGGTCCGCCGTCGGCCCACGACCGGATGTGGTGCCCGTGGCACCAGCGCGGTGGCCGGTCGCAGCCGGGGAACGCGCAGCCCTTGTCCCGTAACTCCAGCGCCCGCCGCAACGGTCCGCTGATCAACCGTCGGGTGCGGCCCAGGTCCAGGATCTGCCCATCGCCACCCAGGATGGCGGGGATGATTTTGGCGTCGCACGCCAGCCGGCGCACCTGCTCCGGACTGAGCCGCTCACCCGTGTCCAAGGTGCCGACACCGAGGGCCAGTCGGAGCATGTCGAACGACACGGTGACGACCACGTGCGGCCGTTCGCCACCGTTTTCGGGTAGGTCTTCGGTGCGCATGGCGAGGTCGCAGATCTCGACGAGGGCGTCGGCGCGGCGTTGGGCCGGGGTGCGGACGTCTACGTCGTGGCGGGGTGCGCACAACGGGTCGAGGGCTGCGTTGACGGTGGCGGCGCCGTCCTCGTCCAGCCAGCCGGTCAACCGCACCCGACCATCCCCGTGCCGGGTCAGGTGGAACGCCCGGGTCTGGCGCGCCCTGGCCTCCATCCGCTCCAGCGCCTCCGCGTCGGTGGCCTCGGCGAGTTCGGGGGCGACGTAGGCGAGGATGCCTTCGCCGTAGCGGCGGAGCGTGTTCGGCTCGAATTCGGCGGCCCGACTGATCATGGCCTTTTCCGCTTTGCCGACCACGTCGGCGGGAAGCTGCTGTATTGCGGCGGCGATGATCTGGGCTTGCTCGGTGTTGACCAGGCCGTCGGCGACCGCTTTGGCCAGGACGGGGCGTGTGTCGAGGCTTGGGCCAGTTCGAGTATCCGCTTGGCGGCGTGTGGGCTGATTCGTAGGTGCTCTCGGAGCCAGGCTTTCGTGCTGGAGGCGTGCTGGGCGATGGCGAGGCCGCGGCTGTCGATCTCCCGGACCAGCCGGGACTGCAATGCTGCGACGGCTTGGGTGATGGCGTGGACGGCGTCCAAGGATTCGATGAGTTCGTCGTCGCGTAGCGACCAGGTGGGTGTGTGGACGCCAGCGTCGGCCGTGGCCTTGAGCTGCGTCAACACATCTTGCATCACCCATCCATTGTCGTACAGGCGTGCGAAGATCGTTGTCCCGTCCGGCGGTATGAGGGCAGTGTTCCGAATGTCCATTCAGGCGTCGAGCGGGAACACACCACCTCCGTTCATCCATATCGGACAGTCGGCGAGCGTGTCAGCGGAGAGGGTGAGGCCGCGGGAGCAACGGCCTGGACCTCGACGGGGGTCGCGGCAGCTCAAATCTCTTGAATTCCTCACCCCTCACCCCTCACCGCGAGACGTCTCAGGACGCCTCGGCGACGTAGGCGGTCCAAGTTGGACAGTCGCGACGAACGCGAAGCCGAACACTTTCGCCTAGCTGTCCAAGGGGGCGTCTACCCGGACGTGGGCGGGCGGTGCGCGTTGAGTAGGCGCAGGACCAGGGCGAGGGGTGGCCAGTTGGCGCGTCCCCGGCGTACGACGGCGTAGGCGCGGAGAGTCACGTGCGGGTTGGCGACCGGCAGCAGGCGTACGCCGGGCTTGGTCGGTTGGTCGGCGGGCAGGAGCCCGACCCCGAAGCCGGCCACGATCAGGTCCTGGACCAGGTCGAGGCTGTCGACCTGGTGGGTGACGCGTGGTTGGTAGCCGGCCATCGAGGCGATGGTGCGTACGACGCGTTCGTCGGCGGTGCTGCGGGAGTTGACGATCCAGTCGTGGTCGCGGAACCGCTCGAACAGTGCGGGGGAGTCCCCGGCGGTCGCGGTGGTGGGGTGCGGGACGCCGAGGCTCCAGGCGGTCGACCACAGCGGTGTGGCTTCGATGGTGCTGTCCACGGGTGCCGGTGCCAGGTTGTATTCGTACGTGAGGGCGAGGTCGATGTCGTCGGCGGCGAGCAGGGTGAGCGCCTCGGCCGGCTCGTACTCGTGGATGTGTATCCGCACGTTCGGGTGCCGGGCGGCGAGGTCCGCGGTGACCGGCAGCAGCGACCGGCGTACGGCGGTGGCGAAGCCGGCGACGCGCAGCGTGCCGGCCGGTTCGGCGCTCGGGTCCAGGTCCAGCCGGGCCGCCTCGACCGCGGCCAGGATCGTCACCGCGTGCTCGGCCAGCCGCCGCCCGGCCGGGGTGAGCCGTACCCGGCGGCCGTCCGGCTCGATCAGCGTGGCCCCGGCCTCGCGGGCCAGCGTGGCGATCTGCTGGGACACCGTCGAGGTGGTGATGGCGAGCTCGTCGGCGACCTCGCGCATGGAGCCGAGCCGCGACAGGTGCAGCAGGATCTGGAGGCGGCGGATGTCCACGCGGTCAATTGTTCAGGATTCCCGAATGGTATGTCCATGATATTCACGTGGACGTGAATGGTCCCGGTCGGCTGCAATGGGGCCATGACGATGAACGCCACTCGGAGCGGGACGGCCATGACGGTCGCGTCGATGACGTGTGTCCAACTGGGGCTGGCCGTGTCGGTCACGCTGTTCGACCAGGTCGGTGCCGAGGGCGCGGCGTGGCTGCGGCTGGCGTGGGCCGGCGTGCTCCTGCTGGTCCTGGTCCGGCCGCGGCCGTCCGCGTTCACCCGTTCCGGCCTGCTGGCCTGCGCCGCCCTGGGCGTCGTGACGGCCGCCCTGACCATGCTGTTCATGGCCGCGGTGGCCCGGTTGCCGCTGGGTACCGCGAGCGCGTTGGAGTTCCTCGGCCCGTTGGGTGTGGCGGTGGCCCGCGGCCGTGGTGGACGCAAGCTGTGGCCGCTGCTGGCCGCGGTCGGTGTCCTGCTGCTCACCGAGCCGTGGCACGGTGCCGTCGACCCGGTGGGCGTCGCGTACGCGCTGGCCGCCGCGGCGTGCTGGGCGGCCTACATCGTGCTGACCCAACACGTCGGCGACGAGGTCTCCGGGATCAACGGGTTGGCCGTGTCCATGCCGGTCGCGGGTCTGGTCGCCACGGCGGTCGCCGGGCCGTCCGTCTTCGGCCGCCTCACCCCGGAGGTCCTCCTCATCGGTCTCGCCCTGGCCGTGCTGCTGCCGGTGCTCCCGTTCACCCTTGAACTGCTGGCGCTGCGCCGGCTCACCGCCGCGGCGTTCGGCACGCTGATGAGCCTGGAACCGGCGATCGCCCTCGTCGTCGGCCTGCTGGCCCTGCACCAGGTACCCGGCTGGGGCCCGGTCGCCGGCATCGCGTTCGTGGTCGCCGCCGGCATCGGCGCACAACGTGGCGGTGCCCGCATACCCCAACGGCCGGCGCCGAGCGCGGTGCCGGGCGGGCTGGCGGCGGAAGAACCGGCCGCCAGCGCCGCCGGGGCTGGTACCCCGGTACCAGTGGCGTCGTGAAGTGTGTCCGCCGGTACCACGGATGGCGGGCCGGATCTTCATAGCGTGGTTTGCATGATTGAAGTGCGGAAACTGACGAAGCGGTACGGGCCGAAGGTGGCGGTTGACGGGCTCGACTTCACCGCCGCGCCGGGGCAGGTGACCGGGTTCCTGGGCCCGAACGGGGCGGGTAAGTCGACCACGATGCGGATGATCGTCGGGTTGGACCGGCCGACCTCGGGTACGGCCACCGTGAACGGCCGCCGGTACGCGCAGCACGCGGCGCCGTTGCAGGAGATCGGTGTGCTGTTGGAGGCCCGCGCGGTCCACCCGGGCCGCACCGCGTACAGCCACCTGCTCGGTTTGGCCCGCACGCATGGCATCCCCCGCGGCCGGGTGGAAGAGGTGATCGACCTGGCCGGGCTGGGCGCGGTGGCCGGCAAACGGGTCGGCGGGTTCTCCCTCGGCATGGGCCAGCGCCTGGGCATCGCGACCGCCCTGCTCGGCGACCCCGCCGTGGTCATGCTCGACGAACCCGTCAACGGCCTGGACCCCGAAGGCGTGCTGTGGGTCCGTAACCTGCTCGCCGGCCTGGCCGCCGAGGGCCGCACGGTGATGCTGTCCTCCCATTTGATGACCGAGACCTCGCTGATCGCCGACCATCTGGTCATCGTCGGCCGCGGCCGGCTGCTGGCCGACACCTCCGTCCACGACCTGATCGCGCAGAACGACGCCGGTGTCCGGGTCGCCAGCGACAACGCCGCCCGGCTGCGGTCGCTGCTGGCCGGACCGGACGTGAAGATCAGCTCGACCACCACGGAAGAGCTGATGGTGACCGGCCTGACCGCCCGCCAGATCGGCGAGATCGCGAACAAGCACGACGTACCCCTGTACGAACTGTCCCCCCTGTCGGTGTCGCTGGAAGAAGCGTTCATGGAACTGACCCACGACGCCGTCGAGTACGCCTCCACCGCCCCTTCGTCCGCAAAGGCCACCTGACATGAGCACCCTGACCCTCACCGCACCGTCGACCACCCGGCCCCGCTACCGGCTGAGCACCAAGGGCGTGCTGCACGCCGAGTGGACCAAGTTCTGGTCCCTGCGCTCCAGCTGGATCACCCTCGCGGTGTCACTGTTCCTGCTGGTCGCGTTCGGCGTGATCGCCGCCATCACCTACGACCCCGCCATCACCACCGCCGAGGGGCCACCGGGTCAACAGGCCGCCTCCGACGCGGTCGGGGTCATCCTCACCGGCGCCACCTTCGCCTCCCTGGCCATCGGCGTCCTCGGCGTACTCATGTCCGCCGGCGAATACACCACCGGCTCCATCCGCTCCACCCTCGCCGCGATCCCCTCCCGACTCCCAGTCCTCTGGTCCAAAGCCACCGTGTTCGGCGCCATCGCCCTGGTGGCCACCACCATCGGCGCGTTCGCCGCATTCGCGCTGGGCAACCCCCAGCTCAACGGCCAGGACATCGCGCTGAGCCTCACCGACGACGGGGTCGTACGCAGCCTGCTCGGTGCCGGCCTCTACCTCGGCCTGGTCGGCATCCTCGGCGTGGCCCTCGGCGCGCTGCTGCGCTCCAGCGCCGGCGCCATCACCGTCCTGGCCGGCGTCCTACTCATCGTCCCCGGCCTGACCTCACTGCTGCCCGACTCCTGGTCCGACACGATCAGCCCCTACCTACCCAGCAACGCCGGCAGCGCGGTGATGTCCCTGACCCAATCCAGCGACTCCCTCGGCCCCTGGACCGGACTGGCCGTCTTCGCCGGCTGGGTCGCCATCGCCCTCGCCGCCGCCGCGTACCGGCTGGTAAGAAGCGACGCGTGACCGGCTGAACAGCGAGAATCAAACCGATGACCACTGAGACCGCCCAGGATCGGCTCCTCTCGGTCCGCCGCCGCATCGCGGCGGCGGACCAGCGGCGTCCCTGGCTGCTGGACGGCGCCGTCGTGGCCGTCGTCACCGTCCTCGGCCTGTCGGATCTGGGCACCGGCCAGCAGGACGGGCCCTTCGGTGAGGTGATCGCCGCCACCGACCTGCCCCGCGCCGTGGTGCTCCTGCTGATCGCCGGGCTCGTGCTGCCGCTGTGGTGGCGCCGCCGTGCCCCGACGCCGGCGTTCGTCGCCGTCGCGACCGTGATGCTCGTCGTGTGGGTGCTCGGCGTGTGGCTCGACGCCGGTGCGAGCCTGCTCATCGCCCTGTACAGCATCGCGCGGTACGGGCCGCTCCGGGCGGTGGCGTGGGCCTTCGGGGCCACCGTCCTGGGCGTGTGCGCGGCGGCCTTCGTCTTCCTGCCGGTCGCACATCCGGTGCCGGGCGTGTTCCTGTTGCTGGGCACCACGACCGCCGCCGTCGCCCTGGGCCTGGCGGTGCGGACCCACGGCGCGTACCTGGCGGCGCTGGAGGACCGGGCCGCGCGCCTGGAGATCGAACGGGACCAGCGCGTCCGGCTCACCGCCGCCGCGGAGCGCTCCCGCGTGGCGCGGGAGATGCACGACATCATCGGCCACAATCTCGCTGTCATGATCGGACTGGCCGACGGCGGTGCTGTCCTCGCCGAGAGCCGCCAGGAGCTGGCCGCCGAGCCGCTGCGCGCCATCGGCGACACCGGGCGGCAGGCCCTCGCCGAGCTGCGCCGGCTCCTCGGCGTACTGCGCGACGAGCCGCGCGACGCCGAGCTGAACCCGCAGCCGGCCCTCGCCGACCTCGACGCGCTCCTGCAACGGGTCCGCGCGGCCGGGTTGACCGTGACCTACCGGACCGCCGGAGACCTCAACGCGCTCGGCCGCGGGGTGCAGCTCACGGTCTACCGCGTCGTGCAGGAGGCGCTCACCAACACCCTCAAACACGCGGGTACGGCCGCCGCCGAGGTCACCGTGACCGTCGACCGCGACGACGTACGCGTGCGCGTCGCCGACACCGGCCCACCGCCCGGCGCCCGGCGGCCGCGGGATCCGGTGGAGCCGGACGAGACGCGGCACGGGCTGGTCGGCATCCGCGAGCGCGCCGGCCTGTACGACGGCGACGTCACCATCGGCCCCCGCCCGGGTGGCGGCTGGATCGTCGACGTACTGCTGCACACCCGCGCGGCGCGCGCGGCCGCCGAGCCGAGACTGGGACAGGCATGACCACGGTGCTGATCGCCGACGACCAGCCGCTGCAACGGCTCGGATTCCGCATGCTGCTGCAGGGCACCCCCGGCATGGTCGCGGTGGGCGAGGCCGAGAACGGCGCGGAGGCGGTCCGGATGACCGCCGAGTTGCGGCCCGACGTCGTGCTCATGGACGTGCGCATGCCCGGCATGGACGGGATCGAGGCGACCAGACGGATCACCGCCGCCGGCGGCCGCACCCGGATCCTCATCCTGACCACGTTCGACCTCGACGAGTACGTGTACGCGGGGCTGCGCGCCGGCGCGAGCGGGTTCCTGCTCAAGGACGCCCGGCCGGAGGAACTGCTCGCCGGCATCCAGGCGGTCGCCACCGGCGACGCCATCGTGGCGCCCAGCCTGACCCGCCGGCTGATGGACGCGTACATCGGTCACGGGCCCGCCGGCGCGGCGCCCGCACCGGCCGACGATCCGCGCCTGCGGGCGCTGAGCGACCGGGAACAGGAGATCCTGCTCGCCATCGGCCAGGGCCTGACCAACACCGAGATCGCCGAACGCTTCGTGCTGACCGAGTCCACGGTGAAAAAGCACGTCGGCCGGGTCCTCGCCAAGGTGGGCGCGCGGGACCGCATCCAGGCGGTCATCCTCGCGTACGACATCGGCCTGGTCCAGCCACGTACCTAAGAGCGATGCGCGGCGGGCCCCTGCCTCGGCAAGGGCCCGCTCTGTACGCGACCGGACCCAGGGATCGGGTACCGCGTGGATCCGGACGGTCTCGACTGCCATCGTGCCCGAATATCGCCCGGGTCGTCGCACTATGCGTGCGTTCGGGTCAGCCTCGGCGGTACTTCTCCCACCAGGTGAAGGCCGCCTGGTAGGCGGCCGGGGTGTCGTCCGCGGCGTGGGTGGCCAGACCGTTCTTGCCGAAGTAGTAGTCGTGGATCTGGTTGCGGGCGGCCGATGCCAGGTCCGGGTCGGAGACGGCGGCGGCGTGAATGTGGTACGGCCAGGATCCCTGCGACGGATTGCGCAGCCAGGCGGCGAAGCCGACCGTACGCAGGGCGCGGACGGTCTCCCAGCGCTGCGTGGTGGTCAGGCTCGTCACCGAGATGTCGACGACCCCGCCGCCGTCGTGCGTGCCGGCGGAACTGGGGTTCGTGGAGGTGTAGGAACCCTGGGAGAGCACGATGCTCCAGGACAGCATGGCGTCCGCCGCCGTGAGCATGCTGCGGGTGCGGGTGTTGACCCGCTGGCCGCCGTACGTGTCGGTCTGCGAACCGGTGGACACGGTCCTGGTGAGGGTGAACCTGCCGTCGCCGAGCGCGGTCAGCGAGGTGGGCCCGGGTATGCCGTTCGCGTCGATGCCCGTGTAGCCGAGGGACCGCTGCCAGGCGGCGTACGCGGAGACCGTCGAGGTCCCGTAGTGCCCGTCGACGGCGCCGGCGGAGAGCAGGCCCTTGGCGTTCAGCGCTCGCTCCACCTCCAGGACGTGGCTGGCCGCGCCGGGGGTCAGTCCGGTGTCGGCCTTCGGCGGGTCGACCTGGGCGGCGAGCAGCACCATCTCCATGTCGACGACCGGGAGGGCGAGCGCCGACGCGTTCGGGGAGAACGCCGTGGTCGTGCCGACGGCCGCTGCCGCCACCGCCGCACCGCGGGTGAGTACCCATCGCCTCGGCACCCTCATGGCCAGCTCCGTTCTGTATTCGCCAACACGGATGGATAGAACTTACATTCTGGTCGCGTCCCATGGCAAAAACTTTCACCGACGTACTCCTGGGCGTTTTTCTGTTATGCCAATTGACACAACAGCAACCCCGCCCTACGGTATGAGCGTGGACGAGGGCAGCGGCCGCGGACGGCCCCGGAAAAATCCCGGGCAGCTGGCCCGGTGGACGCCGCCGGACGGCTGGTCCCGGTTGGTCGCCTGGATCTCTCCGGAGGAGAAGAAGGCGCTCAAGCGGGTCGCGGTCGAGGCCGAGGTCTCGGTCGCCGACCTGGTCCGGGCGCTCGCCGGCGGGCTGGCCGGCGGAGCGATCACCCACGAGGAGTTGACCGGGCACGTCAGGAAGGGGATGCGGGTCATGGAGAAGATCCCGACGCTGTTCGAGCGCGACGACCAGTTCAAGGTCGTCGACCGCCCGCGCGCCGAGTGCGCGTGGGTCTTCGACGGCGCGGGCGCCGCGACCGAGAAGCTGGACGGCACCAACGTGCGGCTCACCGTCCGCTCCGGCCAGCTCGTCCGCGTGGAGAAGCGCCGCAACCCCAGCAAGGTCCAGAAGCAGCAGGGCATCGTCGACGGGTGGTACGTCGACGCCGACGACCACTCGGCGGAGGACAAGTGGATCCTGGTCGCCGCGCGCAACACCGAGGTGTCCGGCTGGCCGGACGGCGAGCACGCCTGCGAGGCACTCGGCCCGCGCATCCAGGGCAACGCGCTGGCGCTGGAGGAGCACCGCTGCGTCCCGTTCAACCTCCAGGTGCCCGAGTACGGCGACGTGCCCCGCAGCTACGGGCAGCTGTGGGACTACCTCACCAAGCTGGAGAGCAGGTTCGCCCCCGGTCACCTGGCCGAGGGGATCGTCTTCCACCACCCGGACGGCCGCCGCGCCAAGATCAAGCGTAAGGACTTCCCGCGCGCTGCGGCGTGATCGTGAAGGATCTGGGTCGCTGGAGCGACACGGATCCTTCACGTTGCGGCCGTTGCCCTTCTGCCGGCTACGCGTCGCGGCGGTGGAGCAGCAGGGCGCCGGTGACCAGGGCGGCGGCGGCCCAGGCCGCGAGCACGCCCAACCCCTTCCACGGGCCGATCGGCAGGTCGTCCAGGCCGGTGGTGGCCCGGACGGCGAGTCCGGCGGTCGCTGGACCGAGCTTCTCGAGCCGGCGTTGCCAGTCCTGGTCGGCGAAGGCCAGCGCGACGAGCGGGTAGACGTACAGCAGGGCGAGGACGAGCCCGACGGCGGCGGCCGCGTTGCGGGCGGCGGTGGCGATGCCGAGGCTCAGCAGGGCGATCAGCGCGAGGTAGAGGACCGACCCGACGGCCGCGCGCAGCACCGCCCCGCCGCCCGCCGGTGGCTCGGCGCCGTCCGGCAGGGCCAGCCCACCGAAGAGCAGCGATGCGGGTACGGCGACGGCGGCGGCGGCCGTCACGACGCTCACCAGGATGATGGCCTTGGCGGTCAGCATGGCGACGCGGTGCGGCATCGCGGTGAGGCTGACCCGGACCATGCCGGTGCCGTACTCGCCGCCGATCGCCTGCACGGCGAGGATGGCGACCACCGCCTGGCCCAGTTGGACGCCGGTGAGGCTGAGCCTTGTCGGGTCCAGTTCGCACCCCGTCGCCGGGCATGGCGTCGCCGCGGCCGCCAGGGCACCGATGGCGACGGTGGTCGCGACGACGGCGAGCAGCAGCCCCACGGTGCCCGGGGCGGTACGCAGCTTGGTCCACTCCGCGTGCAGGGCCACCCGCAGGTGCGGTGCGGCGCTCACGCGTCCCTCCGGCGCAGCAGGTAGGCGGCCACGGCCAGGGCCAGCGCGGCCCACCCGGCGAGCACCGCGAGGCCGGCCCACGGCGCCAGCGGAAAGTACCCGTTGACCGGGGTGTAGAGGTTGGCGACCTGGTCGTACTGCGGGCTGCTCTGCTGGACGGCGAACGCGGCGGCCGGGGTGACCCGCAGCAGCCACTGCGCGGGGCCGGTCGGCAGCACGGTCATGGCGAGCAGGTACGGCAGGACGATGACGGCGACCGCGGCGGTGATCGCGGTGACGCCGCGGCGCAGCACCGTGCCGAGGGCGAGTGCGAGGACGGCCGCGACGGCGAGCAGCGCCGCGGTGCCGGCCACCACGCGCAGTTCGGTGCCGGTGGACGCCGGGTGGACGTACACGCCGTTGCCGCGCAGGACCCGCTGGCCGACGGTGACCACGACGGCCGCCGCGACCAGCCCGGTCAGGTAGGTGACCCCGCCGAGGACGAGGGCCTTGGCGGCGAGCACGCGGCCGCGCCCGACGCCGGCGGCGAGGGTGGTGCGGATCAGGCCGCGCCGGTACTCGGCCGTGACGAACATGGTCCCGACGACCACGACGACGATCAGCCCGGCGAACGTGCCGACGAGCGTCTGGCTGATGCTGAACCCGAGGCCGGCCGCGCCGGGCACCGCCGGAGCGATGTCGCCGGATCCGGTCACGGTGAACCCGCCGCCGGTCGGCTGGAACCCGCCGCGCAGGTCCCCGGGCCCGCCGTCCCGCTCGCCGATGCCTTCGCCGGTCCAGTCCTGTCCGGCCCAGGCTCCCTGCCGGTCGAGGTGGTCGAAGGCGGCGGTGGCCCGGCTGGGCCCGCCCATGGCGCCCGATCCGGTGAGCGAATCACGGAACTCCTCGGTGTACTGCGGGGAGGTGACGAACAGGCCCGCCTGCACGGTCGAGGGGAGCCCCGGCAGGCGCGCGGTGCCGACGGTGGTCCAGGTCGCGCCGTCGGTCGACTCCTCGCCGGTGATGGCGTCGCCGGCCCGGGTGAGCCGCAGCCAGCGCGGGGACTCGGCGGTGACGGCGCCCGCCCGGCCGGCGCGGTCGTGCGTGTAGTCGTACTGCATCCGTACGCCGCGCGCGGCCGTGGCCATGACGGCGGCGTAGCTCGATCCCTGCCGGGTGCCGTCCTTGACGATGAGGCCGGCCTTGGCCCACGGCGGCAGCCCCGGCCTGTCCGGCAGGAGCACGCCGGTCAGCGACGCCACCCGTACCGTGATGCTGCCGTCGCCGGTCAGCGGCCGGTGGACGAAGAAGAAGCTGTCCGTCACCTCCTCCCCGCCGGGCCCGACCGGGAGCACGCACTCCGACCCGCACGATCCCTTTCCGCCGGCCAGCACGCCCAGGCCGACGACCGCGGCCGCGGCCACCGCCATCGCGACCACCCAGCCGCGTACGGTCCGGAACTTGGTCCACTCGGCGCGCAGCAGCCACCCGAAGCCGGTCATCGCGACACCTCCGGCGCGGTCGCGCGGTACTCGACGGCGTCCCGCGTCAGTCCCAGGTACGCCTCTTCCAGGGTGGCCCGGTGCGCCGAGACCTCGGAGAACGGCACGCCGGCCCGGCCCAGCACCGCGATGACGGCCTCGGCGCTCAGGCCGGACACGGTCAGCGTGTCCGGTCCGGTGGGTGTCACGATGCCGCCGGCGCCGGCCAGCACCGTCGCCGCCGAGGCAGCGGCGGTACGCACCGCGACCCGGCCGCCGGCGGTGGCGGCGAGCAGCTGCGCCACGGCGGCGTCGGCGATGACCCGGCCCCGGCCGACGACAACCACGTGGTCGGCGGTGTCCTGCAGCTCGCTCATCAGGTGGCTGGAGACCAGCACCGCGCGGCCCTGCGCGGCCAGCGACCGCAGGAACCGGCGCATCCAGATGATGCCCTCCGGGTCCATGCCGTTGAACGGCTCGTCGAGCAGCAGCGCCTTCGGGTCGCCGAGGAGGGCGGCGGCGATGCCCAGCCGCTGCCGCATGCCGAGGGAGAAGTTTCCGGCCCGCCGCCGGGCCACCGCCGCCAGACCGGCCTGCTCGATGACCTCGTCGACCCGGCGGGCGGTCAGGCCCTGCGAGTGGGCCAGCCACAGCAGGTGGTTGCGGGCGGTCCGGCTGGGCATCAGCGCGCCGGCGTCCAGCAGGGACCCCACCTGGCACAGCGGGCGGCGCAGGCTCCGGTACGGCCGCCCGCCGATCAGCGCGGTGCCCTCGTCGGCCCGGTCCAGGCCCAGGATCACCCGCATCGTGGTGGACTTGCCGGCGCCGTTGGGGCCGACGAACCCGGTGACCTGACCGGGCCGGACGGCGAAGGTCATCCCGTCCAGGGCGGTGTTCGGCCCGTACCGCTTGCGCAGGCCGCTGACGGCAATAGTCGTGTCGTTCATGCGTCGGTTTGTACGCGGTGCCCGGTGTCAATACGGTGCCAGCGGACGACACCGCGTTGACACCGTCCCGCCACCGGGCACCTGGCATCGTGGGGATCATGCGCGTGCTGGTCGTGGAAGACTTCGAGATCCTGGCCCGGACCATCGGCACCGGGCTGCGCCGCGAGGGGATGGCGGTCGACGTGGTCCTCGACGGCGCGGACGCGCTCGACCACCTGGCCGTCACCCGGTACGACGTGGTGGTGCTGGACCGGGACCTGCCGGGCGTGCACGGCGACGAGGTGTGCCGCCGGATCGTGGCCGAGCACGCCGAGAGCCGCGTGCTGATGCTGACCGCGGCGAGCACCGTCCGGCAGCGGGTCGACGGCCTGGGCCTGGGCGCCGACGACTACCTGCCCAAGCCGTTCGACTTCGACGAGTTGGTGGCCCGCATCCGGGCGCTGGGGCGCCGCGTCGGTGCCGCGGTGCCGCCGATCCTGGAGTCCGGCGACCTGAGCGTCGACCCCAGCCGGCGGGTGGCCACGCGCGGCGGGCGGCGCCTGGACCTGAGCCCGAAGGAGTTCGCCGTCCTGGAGTGCCTGCTGGCCGCGCAGGGCCGGCTGGTCTCCGCCGAGGAACTGCTCGAACGGGTCTGGGACGAGGCGGCCGACCCGTTCACGACGGCGGTGAAGACGACGATCCGCCGGCTGCGGGCCAAGCTCGGCGACCCGCCGGTCATCCACACGGTCCGGGAAGCCGGCTACCGGATCGGCGAACCGTGATGGCCCGCCGTTCGCTGCGGACCCGGCTCACCCTGCTGTACGTCGTGCCGTTCTTCCTGTCCGGCGCCATCCTCGTGACCATCCCGGTCCTGCAGACCAGCAGCACCGAGCCGGCCGGCGGCCAGGCGCCGCTGCCCCGTCCAGCCGCCCCGACCGACACCGAGCGCCTCACCCCGATCCTGGTCGGGGCCGCGATCGGCCTCGTCGTCATGGTGCTGGTCTCCGTCGTCCTCGGCTGGCTGATCGCCGGCCGGTTCCTGCGCCCGCTGCGGAGCATCATCGCGACCGCCCGGGACATCTCCGCCAGCAACCTGCACCGCCGCCTCGGCCGCACCGGCCGCGGCGACGAGTTCACCGAGCTGGCACAGACCCTCGACGACCTGTTCGAGCGCCTGGAGGCGGCGTTCGCGTCGCAGCGGCGCTTCGTCGCGAACGCCTCCCACGAGCTGCGCACCCCGCTGACCGCGGAACGGACGCTCTTGCAGGTCGCGCTCGCCGATCCGGACGCGAACACCGAGACGCTGCGCGCGATGTGCCGGGACCTGCTGGCGCTGGGGGAGGCGCAGGAGCGCCTCATCGACTCGCTGCTGACCCTGGCCAGCAGCGAGCAGGGCATCGAGCGGCGCGAGCCGCTCGACCTCGCCACCATCACCGGGAACGTCGTGTCGACGCGCCGGGAGCGGGCCCGGCACCGCGGCATCCGCGTCGACGCGTTCCTCGCGAAGGCCCCGGCGGCCGGCGACCCGCAGCTGGTCGAGAGCCTGGTGGCGAACCTCGTGGACAACGCGCTGCGGCACAACGCGCAGGGCGGCCGGGTCGAGCTGGTGACGGCGGCGACCGCGGGCCGGGCCACGCTGACGGTGCGCAACACCGGGCCGGTGGTCCCGCCCGGCGAGGTCGACCGGCTGTTCCAGCCGTTCCAGCGGTTGGGCGGTCAGCGCATCGGGCACGCCGACGGGCACGGGCTGGGCCTGGCCATCGTCCGGGCCATCGCCGGCGCGCACGGCGCCACGCTGGGCGCGCGCGCCCGCCCGGAGGGCGGCCTGGACATCGACGTCACCTTCCCCGAACCGGCGGCCCGCTGGCCCGCCCGGCACCAAGGGTAGGAAGTCGAGAGTGAGCGCCGGGTGCGACGACACGGGGGGATCGCAGCACCCGGCGTGCAGGTGAGCGTACGCGATGTGCCGCGCCGGCGCATTGTCGTGTTGGTTACTCAGCTCACGCAACCGAACGGCGGTCTGGTTCGCACATATAGATGTGCGGAAGAACATCAGTGACTCGGCGTACGGACGGGTAGGGCGGCGGCGGGCACCTCGGGGGCGGCGGGGTCCGGTGGTGGCGCTGGCATCGGTGAGCTTGGCCGGCGTGCTCGCGCTCGCCGGCGTGCTGGTCGCCTCGCCCGACGCGCCGGCCGCGGACGGACCGGTCTGGGACGCGGGCGCGCCGACCACACCGGCCCCGAGCGGCTCGGCGACACCCACGCCGGCGCCGTCCGCATCGCCGACCCCGGTGCTGCGCCTTCCCGGCCCGGTGCCGTCCACCGGGTCGGGCACCTTCGAGTACGCCACCGGGCGCGGCCCGGTCCTCGGCCGGGCCGGCCAGCTGCGCCGGTACCGGGTGGCCGTCGAGGACGGCGCCGACGAGGACGTCGCCCGGTTCGCCACGGCGGTGGACTCCGCGCTGGGTGCGCCGGGCAGCTGGATCGCCAATGGGCAGCGGCGCTTCCAGCGGGTGCCGGACGGCGGCGGGCACGACTTCACGGTCTACCTGGTCACCGCCGCCACCGCGCGGGAGATGTGCGCCGCGGTCTGGGTCGACAACCGGGTGGACGGCAAGTCGTACACCTCGTGCCGTGGCCTCGGGAAGGTGATCATCAACCTGGACCGCTGGCGGCTGTCGGTGCCCCACTACGTCGCGGCCAAGGTGCCGCTCGACGTGTACCGGTCCTATGTGGTCAATCACGAGGTCGGGCACGAGCTGGGGTTCGCGCATGAACGGTGCCCGGGACGCGGCAAGTTGGCACCGGTGATGATGCAGCAGACGCTGTTTCTCAACGGGTGCGTGGCCAACCCCTGGCCGTACGTGGACGGCGAGCGGTACGCCGGGCCGCCGCTGTAGCGGGGCGAGCAGTTAACCCGCTGTCCGTCTGGCGCGTGGCTGGGATTGGGGCGGCCGTCGTGGAGGCTGAATAGACCGTCCGGTGTGAAGCAAATCCGGATCGCCCTCGCCGTCCTCGTCGCGGCCACCACGGCGCCCCTGCTCCTGCCGGCACCCGCGGCAGCCGCCCCGCTGGGCACCGTCAAGCTGTCGCAGAGCAGCGGCACCGTCGACGCCACCCCGATCTTCGGCACCGCGACGGCGTCCAAGCCCTGCCCGTCCGGGTACGGCAGCGACGCGCTGGTCCGGATCGGCCCACCCGGCGGTCCGTACTCCAATGTGGCCAAACCGCTGATGAGCGGCGGCTACGACAGGAAGGCCGTGACCGTGCGGCCGAACCGCTCGTTCGCCACGGCGCTCGCCGGGGCGCCCACCGACGGCGAGTGGTGGGTCGTCGTGGAGTGCTTCAGCCAGGACCTGGGGCAGCACGCCGACCGCTTCGTCACGCCGGTCACGGTGACCGGCCGGACCTGGAAGGTCGGGCAGCCGGCCAGCGGCGCGGCCGACCTCGACTCGCCTCCGCCGCCGCGGCCGGCGGTCCCCACCGCCGGAGCGACGGCGTCCCCGACGGGGGCACCGGCCACCACGCCCGCGCCGACCGTCGCCGGTACGCCGGGCCCGACGCCGCTGCTGGCCAGCAACGACCGGACCGGATCCGGTTCCCCGCTGGCGAGCGTGGCCTGGGTCGCCGGCGTCGTCGCGGTGCTGGCGGTCGTCGGCGGGATCATGCTGCTGACCCGCCGGCGCCGGTCCGGCTAGACGATGTACCCGAACGGTGGATGCTTCATTACTCGCTGTTCACCTTCCGCATGTCCGGCGTGAGCATGAGCCTGCGCGCTCAGTCATCGTCCGTCACGAGGCTGATCTCCGTCCGCGCATTTGGGGAGCGCGGCACTGGGGAAGGGACCAGAGGTGCAGCATTCACGGTTCGTGTTTCTTGCCGCGCCGATGCCCGAGTCGAAGGACGGGGACGAGGCCGATGGCATCCTCTGGATGCTCGTCTCGCCGAACAACCGCCCACTTGGTCGCGGCACCAGCTACCACGAGACGTACGGCTCCTGCCGGCAGGCCGTCCTGGACCTGAAGGCGAACTATGAGCGGGCCAAGCCGGTCGAGTCGACGGTCGAGATGACCGGTCAGTGGACCTGGCGGATGGACCTGGACGGCGAGCCGGTGGCCGTCTCCAGCCGGTCGTACCTGCGGTCCCGGGAGTGCACGTACAACCTGGAGCGCTTCCTGGAGGCGGTGCCGGAAGCCCAGGTCGTCGCCGGCACCCGGAGTGTCCGGCGTGGACGGCGGCGGGCCAGCGTCACCGAGGCGCCGCCGAGGCGAGAGCTGCGGAACGCGGGCTGATGGCGGAAGCAGTGGACGCGCCGCGCCGGATCCGGCTGCGGCGCGCGCCCTCGGACGTGGTCTTCCGGGGCGTCGCCCGGGCCGGCGGCACCGTGGTGCTGGCGGTGATGCTGCTGGTCGGGATCTTCCTGAGCGTGCGCGCGGTGCCGGCCGTACGCGCGGTCGGCTTCGACTTCCTCACCACGCAGAACTGGGTGCCGGCCCAACTCGACTTCGGCGTCGCCGGGGTGCTCGTCGGCACGGTGCTCATCGCGCTCGTCGCGATCAGCATCGCGGTGCCGCTGGCCACCGGCGCGGCCCTCTACATCTCCGAGTACGCGCCGGGCCGGATCCAGCCGGTGCTGGTCAACATGGTCGACCTGATGGCCGCGGTGCCCAGCGTGGTGTACGGCATCTGGGGCTTCTTCCTGCTGCAACCGCACATCCTGGTACGGGGTGACCAGGGCGACGGACTGCCCCGCTGGCTCACCACGTACCTCGGCTGGATTCCACTGTTCGAAGTGGACGGATACGACCCGCGGGACCCGGCGGCGAGCCCGACCGCGCTCACCTCGTCCAGCTTCGTGGCCGGCATCATCGTCTCGATGATGGTCACGCCCATCATCGCGTCGGTGATGCGGGAGGTCTTCTCCCAGGCGCCGCTCGGCGAGCGGGAGGGCGCGTACGCCCTGGGCGCCACCAAGTGGGGGATGATCCGCGCGGTCGTGCTGCCGTTCGGGCGCGGCGGGATGATCGGCGGCACCATGCTCGGGCTCGGCCGCGCGCTCGGCGAGACGATCGGGGTCTTCCTGGTCATTTCCATGGTCTTCGTGATCCAGCCGCACATCCTGCAGACCGGCGGCGGGTCGATCGCCGCCCTGATCGCGCTGCGATACTCCGACGACAGCGGCGTCGCGCTGGCCGCGCTGATGGCCGCCGGCCTGGTGCTCTTCGCCATGACGCTGATCGTCAACTTCGCGGCCGGAATCATCATCAGCCGCAGCCGGTCCGGCGCCACGAGCGAGGCGTGATGACTTCCACGACGACGCTGCCCAGGACGCCGCCGGACACCGGGGAACCGGAGGCGCGGCGCGGCACCTCGAACACCCGCCGCACCGACGTCTTCGCGGTCCTGGGCGCGGCCGCGTCCGCCGTCGCGCTCGCGTCGGTCGTCTTCACCCAGCTGGCCCCGTTCGACGCCCTGCTCGGCTTCCTCGTGGTGTCCTATGTGGCGTTCCTCGGCATCTACACGCTGCTGGTCTCGCTCGACGAGTCCGGACCGGCGGTGCGCGACCGGCTCGCCGCGGCGCTGATCCACAGCCTCGCGTTCGTGATGCTGATCGGCCTGGTCGTGGTCGTGGGGTACACGTTCTTCCGCGGCCGCTCGGCGCTGGCGCACCTCAACTTCTACTACCAGGACATGGGCCTGGCGGGCCCGCTGCAGCCGCTGAGCGTCGGCGGGGTCAAGCACGCGATCGTCGGCACCCTGGAGCAGATCGGCATCGCGCTGACCATCACCATCCCGCTGGGCATCATCGGCGCGGTGTTCCTCAGCGAGGTGCCGGGCCCGTTCAGCCGGTTCGTCCGCATCATCGTCGAGGCGATGACCGCGCTGCCGTCCATCGTGGCCGGACTGTTCATCTTCGCGATGGTGATTCTCGGCCTCGGCATGCAGAAGTCGGGCCTGGCGGCCGGGCTGGCGCTGAGCGTGATGATGCTGCCCATCATCATCCGGGCCGCCGACGTGGTGATCCGGCTGGTGCCCGGCACGCTGCGCGAGGCGGCGCTGGCGCTGGGCGCGTCCCAGTGGCGGACGATCTGGCACGTGGTGCTGCCCACCGCCCGGTCCGGCATCACCACCGCGGTGATCCTTGGCACCGCGCGCGGCATCGGCGAGACCTCGCCCGTGCTGCTGACCGCCGGGTTCGCGCAGACGCTGAACGCCGACCCGACCTCGGGCGCGCAGACCTCGCTGCCGCTCTACACGTTCCAGATGGTGCGGACCGGTGAGCCGGGGCTGATCGCCCGCGCCTTCGGCGCGGCGGCCGTGCTGATGGTCCTGGTGCTGTTCCTGTTCGCGCTGGCCCGGTTGGTGGGCGGCCGGGCGCCGGGGCAGCTCGGCCGGGGCCAGCGGCGGCGCCGGGCCCGCGCGTCCCGGCGGGACGCGGTGCGCTTCGCCGCGCGGGAAAGGGCGCGCGGCCCGGTTCCGGCGGATACCGACAAGGTGAGGTCATGAAAAGAAGGCTGGTGTGCGCGGTCGCCGCGGTCGCGGTGCTCGTCGGGGCGGCGCCCCCGGCCGCGGCCGCCCCGAAGTTGGTGCAGATCAACGGCGCCGGGTCGACGTGGAGCGCCAACGCCATCGACAACTGGCGGCGCAACGTGCAGCAGCGCGGCATCTTCGTCAACTACGCGTCGACCGGTTCCAGCGACGGCCGGGCCCAGTTCCGCAGCGGCACCGTCGACTTTGGAGTGTCGGAGATCCCTTACGGGCTCAAGGACGCGTTCGGGGGAGTGGACACCCGGCCGAACCGTGGCTTCGCGTACATGCCGATCGTCGCCGGTGGCACGTCCTTCATGTACAACCTGAAGATCGGTGGGCGGCGGGTCACCAACCTGCGGCTGTCCGGCGAGGTCGTCGCGAAGATCTTCACCGGTGAGATCAAGCGCTGGAACGACGGTGAGATCAAGGCCGACAACCCGGGCATCAACCTGCCGGCCCGCGCCATCCGGCCGGTGGTACGCCAGGACGGCTCCGGCACCAGCGCCCAGTTCACGCTGTGGATGAGCAAGCAGTACCCGTCGATCTGGAACGCGTACTGCAAGAAGTTCGGCAAGCCGGCCCCGTGCGGGCTCACGTCGAACTACCCGTTCCGGGCCAGCGACGGCTTCATCGGGCAGAGCGGCTCGACCGGCGTGTCCGGGTACGTGGCGCAGGACAACGCCGAGGGCGCGATCACCTACGTCGAGTACTCGTACGCCATCAACGCCCGCTTCCCGGTGGTGAAGCTGCTAAACCAGGCCGGCTACTACACCGAGCCGACGGCGTCCAATGTGGCCGTCGCGCTGACCAAGGCCCGGATCAACGAGAACAAGAGCAGCGCCGACTACCTGACCCAGATCCTCGACGACGTCTACCGGTCCAGCGACAAGCGCACGTACCCGCTCTCGTCGTACTCGTACATGCTGATCCCGCACAAGGTCGAGCTGGGCGTCGACGAGAACAAGGGGTACACGCTCAGCTCGTTCGCGTACTACTTCCTGTGCGAGGGGCAGCAGCAGGCCGACGTGCTCGGCTACTCGCCGCTGCCGATCAACCTGGTGAAGGCCGGGATGGAGCAGGTGAAGAAGATTCCCGGCGCCCCGACCAAGGACATCAACATCGCCGGCTGCAACAACCCGACGTTCTCCCCGGACGGCACGAACACCCTGGCCCGCAACGCGGCCCAACCGTCCGAATGCGACAAGAAGGGGTCGCGGCAGAACCCGGCCGGCACCGGCGGGGCGCGGCAGGACACCCCGGTCGTCGCGGCCGCCCGGTGCGCCGGCAGCGGCGGCACCAGCACCACCGGCGGGGCGACCACCGGCCCCTCGGCGAGCGCCAACCCCACCGCCTCGGCCGGGGCGATCGACCCGGACACCGGCCTGCCGGCCGGCGACGGCGGCGGCGTTGCCGACGGCGAGCAGGTGGCGGCCGTGCCGGTGTCCCTGGACGGCGAGGGCGGGTGGAAGCTGCGGCACACGATGATGCTGCTCGCCGCCCTGCTCTTCGTCGGACTGGTGCTCGGGCCGCCGTTCCTGGCGCACGCGCTGCGCGGCCGCCGGGACGGCGACCAGCGGGGGCGGTCCTGATGCGGTCGAGGGTCGCGGCGTTCCTGGTGGCGCTGCTCGCCGCGGGCGGGCTCTTCGTGGTACGCCCGGCGGCGGAGCCGGCGCGCGGCGACGCCAGCAACGCGGGCACGACGGTCAGCGTCACCGAGGGCGAGTTCGCGGGCCTTGAGGTGACGGTCTCGCAGACCACCGGCCTCGGCAACCAGGCGGTAGAGATCACCTGGACGGGTGCCACGCCGACCCCGCGGGACCGCCTGCTCGGCACCGACTACCTGCAGATCATGCAGTGCTGGGGTGACCCGAACGACCCCGCCGACCCCGACGGGCTGAAGCTGCGCGAGACCTGCCAGTTCGGCACCCGCCTGCTGGCCCCGGTCACGGGTGCGAACGGCGCGGTCAGCGTCGACGCCGCCAGCCGGGGCAGGAAGTTCCAGGGCGAGGGGTACCCGGTGACCGATCCGGCCGACGCGGCGCTCGGTGAGGCGACGATCGTCCCCTTCCGGCCGGCCGGCGGCACGGCCACGGCGGACGGGAGTCCGCAGCACCCGTTCCCGACGTACCGGGAGCCGGCGCCGCCGCACCGCGAGCTGGAGATGACCGACGTGCAGGTGCTGGCGACGCACTTCACGCCGGCGTCGACCAACGAGGTGCCGTTCGCGCTCAGCACCGGCGCCGGCGCCGGCCGGGTCGTGTTCGAGATGCAGAACGCCTCGCTCGCCCCGCACCTGAGCTGCGGCGCCCCGTACACCGACGAGAACAACCAGACCCAGCCGGCGCCGAAGTGCTCGCTGGTCATCGTGCCGCGCGGGCACACGAACCCGTACGACGGCACGGCGGCGACCACGGTGCACGGCAGCCCGTTCCGCCCGGCGCTGTGGAAGAACCGGATCGTCGTGCCGCTGCTGTTCGACCCGGTCGCCGGCGCGTGCTCGCTTACCAAGGCGGAGCGCCGCACCACCGGTACCGAGCTGATGGCCGAGGCGATCACCTCCTGGCAACCGGCGCTGTGCGCCGGCGACGGGCCGGTCTACGGGTACGCCGCCGTCAGCGACTTCGAGGTCGGGCGGCAGGTCGTCTCCTCTTCCAGCGGTGCACCGGGCCTCGGCTTCACGGCCGATCCGGTGGTCACCCTGGCGTCCGAACCGGCGGTGGTGCACGCCCCGGTCGCGCTGAGCGGGCCGGTCATCGCGCTCAACATCGACGCCAACCTCAAGGATCCGAACGAGGTGGTGCTCCCGCCCGAGATCAACGCGCAGCGCGGGCTGGCGCTCAGCGACCTCAAGCTCACCCCGCGGCTGGTCGCCAAGTTGCTGACCTTCTCGTACAAGTACGACGTCGCCATCGGCGCGGGCGACCCGTACCCGCCGCTGGCGAGCAACCCGCACTCGCTCCGGTTCGACCGCGAGTTCCTCGACCTCAACCCGATGTTCGAGAGCTGGTCGTCCATCGAGAGCCACACCCTCAACGGGCTCATGGTCACGGTCGGCAGCTCGGTCGCGGCGCGCGAGGTGTGGCGCTGGATCGCCGCGGACCCGGCGGCCAAGGCGTGGCTGTCGGGCACCCCCGACGAGAGCGGCATGGTGGTCAACCCGGTCTACAAGGGACTGTCTCTGACCACACTGGACACCTACCCGAAGCTGGACCCCAGCTGCGCCCGGGGCGACGTGCCCGAGTACGACCAGGTCCTCAACTGCACGTTCAGCTACCGGCCGTACCTGGGCGGCCTCGGCGAGACGGCGCTGCAGACCCTGCGCGCCGATCCCAAGGCCAGCAGCAACCAGATGACGACCAACACCGAGGGCAACTCGAGCTTCGACCCGAACCTGCCGAGGTTCGACACGATCGCGCGGCAGAGTCCGGGGTACCGGTTCGCACTGTCCATCACGGACTCCGCCTCGGCGGCCCGGTACGGGCTGTACACCGCCAAGCTCTGCAAGGCCGGCCGGGGCACGGACGGGAAGTTCACCGCGACCGACTGCCGGGCCCCCACCGCCGACGCGATGACGGCCGCGCTCGCCGCCGCGGTGCCGAGCCAGGTCACCGGCGTCAGCACCATCGACCCGGCCAAGGCTTGGACGACCGCCGGGGCGTACCCGCTGACCACCATCACGTACGCGGTCGCGGACACCAGCGAGCCGGCGGACGCCCGCCGCGACTACGCCGCGCTGCTGCGTTACTCCGCGGGCACGGGCCAGCAGCCGGGACCCGCCGACGGCCAGCTTCCCGAGGGGTACGCCCCGCTGACGGCGGCCCTGCGCGAGCAGACGATGAGCGCGGCGGACAAGCTCCAGAACTGGGTCGCGCCGACCACGCCACCGCAGACGGACAGCGTTTCGCAGAGCCCCACCACACCACCCGCGAGCGTGCCGGCGAGCGGACTCGCGCCGTCGCCGGGGCTCAGCGCGCCCACCACGCGACCCACCGTCGCCCCGGTGGCCCAGTCGACGCTCGGCAGTCCACTGGGGATGATCCGCTTCCTGCTCGTGGTGGCGCTCGTCATGGGCCTGCTCGGCGGGGTGGCCGGGCCGATCATGCAGCGGCTGGCGACCCGTACGCGTAGGGCAAACCGACAATGACCGTTCATCCGGCCTACGTGTTGGCGAGGCAAAGCACGCGCGCAACGCCGCGACGATGACTGCGGCTCGTCCTTGCATGGAGAAAGGGAGCACATATGAAGGTCAAGACCATCGGCAACGCGGTGGTGGTCGGCTTTACCGCCGTCCTCGCCGTGGCGATGGCGGCCACCCCGGCTGTCGCTGACCCGCCGTCGCCCACGGACTACCGGATCCTGACCGGCGTCGGCTCGGACACCACCCAGGACGCCGTGAACGGGCTGGGCGCCGCGGTCGAAGGCGCCGGGGTGATCGCCTCGTGGGACGCGCGCGGCACCAGCACCATCAAGACCAAGGCGACCGGCTGCACGTTCACCCGGCCGAACGGTTCGGGGGCCGGCCGGCAGGCGCTGCGGGCCTCGGAGGGTGAGAACCTGGGCGGCACGCACGGCGGTGCGGGCTTCTACCTCGGCGCCAACGTGGTCGGCTGCGCGGACTTCGCGCGGTCGTCCAGCTACGGCGGCGGCACGACGCCGTCGAGCACCGGGACGCTCACCTACATCCCGTTCGGCGTGGACGCGATGACGCTGGCGAAGAACGTCAACGGCGACCTGCCGAACAACGTCTCCTTCGCGCAGGTGCAGCGGGTCTACAAGTGCTTCACCAACAACATCGCCGGCAACCCGGTGACGCCGCGAATGATCCAGGCCGACTCGGGCACCTGGCAGTTCTGGCTGCAGCGGATGCAGATGACCGAGGCCGAGATCGCCCTTGGCGACTACGCCTGCCTCGCCACGGGCAGCCCGGTGACCCCGGTGCACCCGCGCGTGCAGGAGCACGACGGCACGATCCTGAACGGCAACCTCACCCAGGTGGTGCCGTTCTCGGCCGCCCAGTTCATCGCGCAGAGCCGGGCCGCCACGATCGCCGGGGCGACCGGCGTGACCGTGACCGACCGGCGCGGTGACGCGTACCTGACCGGCCTCAGCTCGGCCGAGCAGCCCTTCAACCGCACCACCCTGGTGGTCAACACCAACTACACCCTGCGCCGGGACGTCTACAACGTCGTGCCGACCGCGGACCTGAGCAACGCCGAGATCGACGACACCTTCACCGGCGCCGACTCGGACGTCTGCACCGCCACCGTCACCGACGGCGGCACCACCTACAACGTGATCGAGCTGTTCGGCTTCGGCCGGCGCACCACCCAGGTGTCACCGCTCGACGCCGCCTGCGGCTACACCGACCTGCGGTTCAACACCTGACCGAGGGCTCAGGCGTTACCCCGGTCCGGGCGGCCTCACCAAGGCCGCCCGGACCCCCGTGTGAACGGAAGGACGCGTGACATGAGGGCACACCGAACGCTCCGACGCTGGCTCGCCCTGGCGGCGGCCGCCGTGCTGTCCAGCGGCGTGCTGACGGCCGGACTGCTCGTCGGCTCGGCCGGGCCCGCGGCCGCCGCGCTCGGCACGGTCACGCTCGCGAAGACCAGCGGCAAGGTCACCGAGAGCCCGATGGTCATCAGCGCCGTGACGTCCGCGGCCTGCCCGGCCGGCTTCGGGGAGAACTCGAACCTGAAGATCGGCCGGCCGGATGTGCCGTACCGGAACCTGTCGCCGGCGGTCGGTGGCGGCGACCTCGACCAGAAGCCGGTGCAGTTCGAGCCGAACCGCTCCTTCGCCGCGGCGGTGGGCAGCACCCCGGCCGACGGCGCCTGGTTCATCACCGCGGACTGCTGGCCGTTGATCGGCGACCCGCATCCCGAGGTGTTCCAGACGCCGATCTTCGTGTGCGGCGAGGACTGGTTCCAGGGCACCTCGTGCAGCACCGCGGCGGAGACCGAGACCACGCTGGCGGTCTCGCCCAGCGGCAGCGTCCCGGCGGGCGAGCCGGTGACGCTGACGGCCACCGTCACGCCGGCCGCCGCCGGGGGAACGGTGACGTTCTACCGCGAGGACGAGACGACCACGTCGGCGACGGCGATCGGCGCCGCGCCGGTGAGCGGCGGCACCGCCACCCTCCAGGCGACGTTCACGCTGGAGGGCGGCCGGACCAGCCTCACCATCGAGCTGACCGCGACCTTCATGCCCGGCGACGAGAGCGCGTACCGTCCCTCGACGACCGCCGAGCCCACCGAACTCGTCGTGTCCGTCCCGGGGAGCGCGAAGAAGACCAAGACCACGCTGGGCGTCGCGCCGGCGAGCCCCGCGCCTTCGGGCTCGGCGGTCGCGCTGACCGCCTCCGTGGCGGTCGAGGGCGACGAGGCCGCCGAGCCCGCGGGGAGCGTGACGTTCCAGCGGCGGCCCGCCGGCAGCTCGACCTTCACGGACATCACCACGGTCCCACTCACCGGGCGCCAGGCCGCCCACACGCTGCCCGCCGGCACCCTTCCGGACGGGGCGTACGACCTGCAGGCCACCTTCGTGCCGGCGGAGCCCGACGACTACCAGACGTCCAGCGGCGCGCAGCCCAACTACGTGGTCGGGGAGGCGCCCGAGCCGGCGACGACCCAGACCGCGCTCGCCGCCGCCCCGACCGGGTCGGCCGAGGAAGGGGCCGACGTGACGCTGACCGCGACGGTGAGGCCGGCCGGAGCCGCCGGAAACGTCGAGTTCCGCGACGGCACGGTGCTGCTGGACACGGCCGCACTGGTGGACGGCAAGGCCACGTACGCGACGAGTGCGCTGGCCGCCGGCGACCACTCGTTCACCGCGACCTTCGTGCCCACCACGCCCGCCGACTTCGCGGCGTCCACCTCGCCCGTGTTGACGTACGAGATCACCACAGCCGGCGACGGAGATGGTGATGGCGACGGGGACGGTGATGGCGACGGCGACGGCGGCGGCGGGTCGCTGGCCAGCACCGGCACGCCGCTGATCGCCATCGGCGCCTCCGGCCTCGCCCTGGTCGGCCTCGGCGCGGGCGCGCTGTTCGTCACCCGGCGCCGCCGGCCCGAGCCCGAGCCCGTCGACTGGCCGGACGGTCAGCCATGACCGTCACCGTCGAGCGGCCGCCGGGCGCCAGCCCGCCCGATGCGCCGGTGTTGCCGCCACGGCCGGCACCGGCGCCGCAGCCGCAGGTCCGGCTCGCCCTCCAGGTGCCGGGCATCGCGCTGAGCATCCTCGCCGCGCTCACGCTCGGCTTCGTCGTCCACCTGACCCTGGTGTCCCAGCTGCAGTACGCGCGCAACCAGCAGACCGCGTTCTCCGACTTTCGCGCGGAGCTGGCCCGCGGCACCGCCCCGGTCGGGCAGACGCGGGTGGAGTACGCCGACGGCGCCGAGAACGGGCGGGAACGCCTCGTCGATCCCGGCTCGGCGGTCGCCGTGCTCAGGATCCCGGCCGTCGGGCTGCGCACCGTCGTCTTCGAGGGCACGAGCGGCGACGTGCTGCGCAACGGGCCCGGGCACCGCCGCGACACCGTCCTACCGGGACAGTCCGGCACCAGCGTCGTGATGGGCCGCCGCGCCGCGTACGGCGGACCGTTCCTGGACCTCGACCTGCTGTTGCCCGGCGACGCGGTCATCGTGACCACCGGGCAGGGCGAGCACACGTACCGGGTCACCGGGTTGCGCCGCCCGGGCGACCCGGCGCCACCGGCGCTCGCGGCCGGCCAGGGGCGGCTCACGCTGGTCACCGCGGACGGCGACCCGTTCATCCCGCAGGACCTGCTGCGGGTGGACGCCGACCTGGTCACGCCCGCACAGCCGGCCCCGGCGCGCAAGTTCGGCGCCGCCTCGCTGCCCGGCGCCGAGGCCGCGATGGCGATTGACCCGGGGGCGTGGACGCCGCTGATGCTCTGGGGGCAGGCGCTGCTGCTGGCCACCCTGGCCGTCACGTACCTCCGGAACCGGTGGGGCGGCTGGCAGGCGTGGATCGTCGGCGCACCGGTGCTGGGCGCGCTCGGGCTCGCCATCGCCGACCAGGCCGCCCGGCTGCTGCCCAACCTGTTGTAACGGTCCAGCTGTAGTAACGGTCCAGAAAGGACAGTGTGGTGACCGAGCTGCAAGCCCCGACGCTGACCGCGACGGCCCCCGTGGCGGCGACCAACCGGGAAGGGTTGGCCACGCTGGAGGCCCGGTCGATCTCGGCCTGGTTCGGCGACCACAAGGTCCTCGACCGGGTGTCGCTGACCATGCCGGCCGGGGAGGTGACCGCGCTGATCGGGCCGTCCGGCTGCGGGAAGTCGACGTTCCTGCGCATCCTCAACCGGATGCACGAGCTGGTGCCCAACGCGTCGCTGGCCGGGGAGGTGCTGCTCGACGGCCGCGACCTGTACTCCGCCGACCGGCGCATCACCGACGCCCGCCGGCAGGTCGGCATGGTCTTCCAGAAGCCGAACCCGTTCCCGGCCATGTCCATCTACGACAACGTGGTGGCCGGTCTCAAGCTCACCGGCACCCGGACCTCCAAGCGCGGGCGCGACGACCTGGTGGAGGAGACGCTCACCAAGGCCGGGCTCTGGAAGGAGGTCCGGGACCGGCTCCGGCAGCCGGGCGGCGCGCTGTCCGGCGGCCAGCAGCAGCGGCTGTGCATCGCGCGATCGCTGGCCGTACGCCCGCGGGTGCTGCTCATGGACGAGCCGTGCTCGGCGCTCGACCCCACGTCGACGCGGCGCATCGAAGAGACCATCGGGGAGCTGGCCGACGAAGTCACCATCGTCATCGTCACACACAACATGCAGCAGGCGGCCCGCGTGTCGCACCAATGCGCGTTCTTCCTCGCCTCGCACGGCACACCCGGCGTGATCGTCGAACATGGACCGACGTCGGCGATGTTCGACCACCCGCAGGACCCTCGTACGTCCGACTACGTCCACGGCCGTTTCGGCTGAATCCTCATCGAGCTGAGGTGCGGACACCGAGAATTCGCCTTCCGCACGTCCGGCGGAGAGATTGGCCTGCCTGCCGGGTCAAAGCCTGCGTGGAACCTGATGACCGGCCGGGTCACCAGGACCTGGCCTGAGCAACATCCTCAATGAGAGGAAGTGATTCATGAGCAAGCGTATGTTCGCTCGCGCGGGCGCGCTGCTTGGTGCGGCCGTCATGTCGGCGGGCGTGCTCGTCGCCGTCGCGTCACCCGCGCAGGCGGCGTCGCTTGGCACCATCACGCTGTCGCAGACCAGCGGCACCGTGGCCGGTTCGCCGATGTTCGCCAACGCGACGACCTCCGCTGCCTGCCCCACCGGGTACGGGGAGAACGCGGCGCTTCGGGTCGGCCGGCCGGGCGGGCCTTACTCCAACCTCGCCCCGGCCTTGGGCGGCGGCGGGTACGACACCGCTCCCATCTCGGTGGGCGCGAACCGCTCGTTCACCACCGCGCTGGGCGGCACCGCGCCGGCTGCCGGCACGTGGTGGGTCATCGTGGAGTGCTTCAGCCTGACCCTGGGCCGGCACGCCGACGAGTTCCAGATCCCCATCGAGGTCACCGGCGGCAACTGGGCCGTTGACTCCGGCCCTGAGGCGACGACCACCACGCTCGCCGTCTCGCCGTCCGGCACGATTCCGTCCGGCGCGACGGTGACCCTCACCGCGACGGTGTCCCCGGGCACCGCCACGGGCACCGTCGAGTTCCGGCGTGGCTCGACCGTGGTCGGTTCGGCCCCGGTCGGCAGCGGTACGGCCACGTTGACCGCCACGCTGCCGGCGGGTACGCACTCGCTGACCGCGGTGTTCACGCCCGCCACCGGAGCGGACTTCCTCGGGTCGACCTCGAGCCCGGTGTCCGTCACGGTGGAGGGTCCGCCGCCCGGCGGTACCGAGCAGGAGATCGTCGCCGACATCACCCCGGGTGCGTTCAGCCTGACGGTGGCCGGCAACACGACGAGCCTGACCGGCGGCGTCGTCGGCGGCGCGGCGACGGGCAACCTGCAGACGGCCACCGTCACGGACCAGCGCGGCAGCAACGCCGGCTGGACCCTGACCGGCCAGCTGGAGGACTTCAACACGGTCCCGGCCACGACCACCATCCCGAACTCGGCCCTCACGTGGACCCCGTCCGCGGCGAAGACCAGCGGTTCGGGCACGGTCACGGCGGGTGCCGCGGGGAACCTGGGTGCGCCCCGCACCCTGGCCTCCGCGGCTTCGGGCGGCAGCGCGGGCGTCTTCACCGCCGGCGCGGGCCTGAGCCTGGCCATCCCGGACACCGCCAACCCGGGTTCGTACGCCGCCACCCTGACCCTGACGCTGGCCTGACCCTTCGTCGTTCTGAACGCCGAGCTGGTCGCGCCCGCCACGGGTGACCCAGGCGGAGGTGTCGCAGGCGCAAGCCTGCGGCACCTCCGCCGCATGCCTGTTCCGAGGAGCCTCATCATGAGAATTGGCCGACCCGGGTTTTTCCTAGCCGTCCTGGCTCTGGCGGTCGCGGCGCTGCCCGCCCTGCCGGCGTCAGCGGCCGCGCCCGGCGACGAGTTCAAGTGGAGCGTCGTCCCGTCCAGCCGCAGCGGACCCAGCGGGCGCAGCCGCTTCGAGTACACGCTCAAGCCGCGCGAGGAGATCGCCGACTGGGTGGCGGTGAGCAACCTGGGCAAGAAGCCGCTGAAGGTGGACATCTACGCCACCGACGCGTTGAACGCCCCGGACGGCGGCTTCGCGCTCATGCTGGCCAACCAGCAGCCGAAGGGCGTCGGCTCGTGGGTCGCGTTGCAGGTCAAGCAGTACACCGTGCCGGTCGGCAAGCGGGTGGACATCCCGTTCCGGCTGAAGGTACCCGCGAACGCCGAGCCGGGCGACCACATCGGCGGCATCATCGCCTCCGCCACCGAGGCCACCACGAACGCGGAGGGCCAGCAGGTCAACGTGGAGCGTCGGGTGGCCGCGCGGGTCTACCTGCGGGTGGACGGACCGCTCCAGCCGGTCGCCCAGATCACCGCCGTGGACGTCCAGTACGACAACCCGCTGCAGCCGTTCGGCGGCCGCGACATGACCGTCACGTACCGGGTCGCGAACCTCGGCAACGTGCGCTTCTCGGGTACCTCGCGGGTGGTCGTCAAGGGGCCGCTGGGCGTACGCGTGGCCAACAGCGAACTGATCGACATCCCCGAGCTGCTGCCGGACTCGGAGGTCCGGCTGACCCGGAAGGTGTCCGGTGTCTTCCCGGCCGGGCGGCTGAGCGCCGAGGTCATCGTCAACCCGACGGCGCAGTCGGGGGCGCTGGAGTCACTGAGCGAGTCCCGCTCCTGTGGGCGCTGCCCTGGCTCGTCATCGCCGTGCTGCTGGCGGCGCTCGCCGTACCCCTGCTGGTGTGGTGGCGGCGCCGGCGGGCCCGCCGGCTGGCCGCGCAGCCCGGCTTCGACGACCTGCCCGCGGCGGTGCCGGCGGCCCGCGGCGTCGCGCTGGTCGTGGTGGCGCTGGCCGCGTTGGGTGGGCCGGCGGCGCTGGAGCCGAGCCCGGCGCAGATCGACATCCAGGTCTCGATAGCGCCGTCGTCCACGCCGGTCACCCCGACACCGACGCCCGCGCCGAGCCCGACCGACGGCGGGGAGGAGGTGGCGACCTGCCGCGGACGGGCCTCGCGTTCGGCGCGATCATCGTGGCCGGAGTGGCGCTCCTCGGCGGGGCGCGGGCCTGCGGGTACTCGGCCGTCGCTAGGGCGGTGTCGCACTAGGTACGTGGGTACTGGCGCCGGTCCTGGTGGACCTCGCGGCGGATCATCCGGGTGGCGCACAGGTTCTCGGCCATGGTGACCGCCACGTACGGTCCGTGGTGCTCGATGTCGGTCTCGCCGGCGAGGATCGCCCGCTGCGCCGAGCGGAGCAACTGGACCAGTTCGGCGAGGTACACCTCGTCCAGGAAGCACGGTGGGTCCGCGGCCGCGATCAGCGCCGCCTCGATCTCCCACATGCACCGGTCGGCCGCGCCGGCCAGCAGCAGGCTGCGCGCGGCCAGGCAACGGGAGTACAGGCGGATCCAGGTGAGCAGGTGGTTCCGGTCGTCCAGGACCAGCGGGAGTACGCGGGTGCCGGTGTCCACGTCGACGCCCTCCGGATGCAGCCCGCGCGCCACCACCTCCTCGCAGACCTCCAGCGGATCGCTGCCCCGCAACACCACCCGGCCGCCCTCGTCCACCGCGCTCACCGCCGCCCGAGCAGCCGCAGCAGGTTGCCGCCGAAGAGGTCGGCGAAGCGCGCGACGTCGATCCCGGCGATGTTGGCCATGACGGCCAGTTCGTGCAGCGAGTTGGCGCTGCTGGCGTACGGCAGGTCCGATCCGTAGAGCACCCGCGACGGGTCGATGGTGTCCAGCACCGCGTACAGGTCGTAGGCCCGCACCACCGAGGTCTCGAAGTACAGATTCGGGTACGGGGCCAGCACCGAGATCGCCCGGGCATGTCGATGAACGTGGAGTGGCCGAGGATCAGCCGCAGGTCGGGCAGCGCCTCGGCGATCCGCGCCAGGTCGCTGGAGACCGCCCGCATGCCGTACCCGGTGTGGATGAGCACCGGCAGCCGATCCGCCGCCGCCTGCGCCAGCAACTCCTTGACGGCCGGTGAGTCCAGGGTGAAGTCCTGCGCCCGCGGGTGCAGCTTGATCCCGCGGTGTCCGCGGTCCCGGCACCGGGTGTACTCCGGCTCCCACGGCCCGCCCGGGTTCAGCCGCATGAACGGGATGAGCCGCTCGGGCGCCTTCTCGTGCGCGGCCCAGATCCGGTCGTTCGGCACCCGGAAGTCGTCGCCCTGCTCGGGGTCGTCGAACGGGAAGACCACCGCGCCGTCGACGTGGTACTCGTCGAGGTCGCGCAGCAGGTCGTCCAGGTCCAGCGCGCGGCCGTCCCGGTCCCGGCCCAGGTGCGTGTGCGTGTCCCACACCGGCGAGTCCTCCAGCATCCCGGAGGTGAGCCGCCGCAGGTAGGCGTACGAGTGCAACGGCACGCCGCGCTCCGGCACCACCAAGATCTCGAAGTAGCGCTCGTAGGGGATCCGGTCCGGGGCTGACACCACCTCATTATCGACCATGGCACGAGAGATAGATCCCATTTGGGGCTATCTACAGCCGTGACTGGACGGCCAGGTGCACCCCACCATGGGGTCAGCCGGCTGGTCACGCCGCGCGCCTCGATGTGCAGCCGGGCGATGTTCAGCCCCTCACCGCCCAGCACCGCCAGCAGGGCGGAGTCGCCGATGGCGTACACGGAGAAGTAGCCCTTGAGGCTGCGGACGGTGGACTCCCGAAACGGCCCGTGACGCAGCGCGAGGCCGGTCTGCCGGCCCAGCCCGAACGTCGCCGCCGCCAGCGCCGCCAGGTCGTGCGGCTCCGGCCCGGTGCCGAGGTCGTGCAGGATCAGCAGTCCGTCCACGCCCGCGATCACCGACCCCAGGACGCCGCTGACCGTGTGCCGCAGCGACTCCATCTCCGCGTACGCCGCCTTGACCTGCTCCTCGGCGTTGATGTCATTCATCGAAAACCTCCGTACTAACACTGGTCAGGCGAGCCGGTGCAGGCCGTCGCGGACCCGGCGCAGCGTGCGCCGGTCGGCCTCGAACGGCTCGCCGACCAGCGAGGTGAACCACATCGGTGACGCGTGCGGCGCCGCCACCGCCGCCGGTCCGGGCGCCGCCGGGGTACGCCGCGGCAGCGCGCCGGCGGCCGGCTTGGCGGTGGCGGAGGCGCGTTCCCGGGCCGGACCGCGGGCGGCCGGGTCGAGCAGGTGCCGGAACTCCCGCCGGGCCATCGCGAGGTTGGCGGTACGGCGGTCGAGCATCAGGTGCGCGACGCAGCCGCCGGCGTCCTGGCTCCGCACGGTCCGCAGCACGTGGAACCACGTCGGCCCGGTGACCACCAGGTCGTCCATAGTGGAGCCGGAATCCGTGAGACGGACCAACTCGGCGGCCGTCTCGGCCAGGCCGGCCGCCAGCGCCGTCACGCTGTCGCCGTCGGGAAGGTCCCGGACGGTGGCCATCTGAAGCCGGGTCCGGGTCTCGATGGCGGTCACGATGACGGCGCGCGCACCGGTTATCCGCAGCGCGTCCTTCCAGACGACATCGTCGATCCACATGAGACCTCGGCCCGGCGGCCGTCAGCCGGCAAGGCTGGCGTCCAGGCGGCGCATCACCATCCTGGCCTGGGCGAAGAGCATGCCGATGTTCACCGACCGGCGGGTGACGACCACCGACACCATGTCCTCCGCCATCGAACTGCGGATGAAAAGGTGCACGAGGTTCTCGCTGTTGACCAGGATCTCCCGGAAGTAGTGGCCCGCGTTGTCGATGCCCGGCGCTTGTTGAACATCTCTTCGATCATGACCACGTTGCGGCCCTGGAACATGTCGAACGTCGCGGCGGCCAGCAGGTCGAGCACCTCACCCGGGTGGCTGTCGACGGTGTCGACGGCCAGGAGCATGCCGGTGGACATGTCCACCATCCCGGCGGCCACACAGTCCGGCACGTTCTGCCGGAGTTCCTTCACCGTGTTGGTGATGATCTGACTGATGCTCGGCTCGCTCATCGTCCGGCTCAGATCTCGATCGACGACTCGATCATCCTTAACTGATGCCGAGCCATGCCCAGGTTCGCCCGGGACTTGCTCAGCGCCAGGTAGAGGAACAGCCCCTTGCCGCCACGCGTGCCGAGCGGGCGGATCAGGTGGTACTGCGTGTCCAGCGTGATCAGGATGTCCTCGATGCCGTCCGCGATGTTGAGCATCTCCAGCGTGCGCATCTTGGCCCGCACCACGTCGGTGTTGCCCGCCGCCGCCACGGTCAGGTCCAGTTCCGCCGATCCACCGGCCACCCGAGGGTCATGCCGCTGGAGTAGTCGACGAGCGCGACACCGATCGCGCCCTCGATGTTCATCGCATCCTTCAGCGCGGTGTCAATCGCAGCCATGCTCGTGCCTCCTGTGTCAACGATTGAGGCGCCACCCACCGCGCTGTCGCGCGGTGGTCGGCCGGGCGCCTGGTTCCCTGGTGGAGACTTGCACGATGCTCGGTCGGACGCAGCGGATGCGGTGATTCGTGACTGAGCGGTTGGTCAGGCCCGGCCCGAGCACCACGCGAGGTCCCCGGCACGCCCGATACCGCGGCGCCGTTCGGAGGAGTAGAGAACGCCCACCCCACAGTGGATAGTGCTCACGCGGCGTGTTGCTGTGGTGGCATGAAGCGACGGAAGGTCGGGACGGCGACCGCGGCGACGGCCACGTGCATCAGCATGAGCGCCACCACGCCGGTCGTCGTGATGCCGGGCTGCATCTCGGTGTCCACCAGCAGTGCGACGTCCGGGATCAGGGACACGGCCACCACGATGGGCACGAGTGTGCGCAACATGGCTGCGGCGTTGCGGCTCCGGCCGACGTTCAGCCGCCAGCCGACCGCGCCGGCGATGACGCCCAGGATCGTGAGCGGCACGTAGGCCGCCGGGGTGAGCGGCTGGAACTCCGCCGGGGCGTCGAGCGGGCCGCGGCTGACCAGCGCGATGACGCTGTTGGCGACCAGCGCTCCGAGCGCCGCGAGGCCGGCCGCGGTGACGGTGGACTTCCAGGACGCCTTGCCGACGCTGAGGGTGGTGGTCACGGCGGTTCCTCCGGGGTTCGTTTGAAGCTTCAACTGCGTCGCCAGTCTCCAGCCCTTGACCTTGAAACTTCAACAACCAAGCGGTGTGCCCCCGTCACACGCGCCGCCGCGTACCGCCGTCCGCGGCCTTCGCACGCCGATCAAGGACTTCGCGCATCGATCAAGGCTTTCCGCGTCGATCAAGGGCATATGGTCGTGAATCGGAGATCGAACCACGACCGTTCGCCCTTGATCGACGGGCAAAGCCTTGATCGACGGGCAAAGCCTTGATCGACGGGCAAAGCCTTGATCGGCGCGGCGCCCGGCGCCGGGGCCGCGGGCCGGGTCAGGGGCGGGGTCAGAGGGCGGGGTTCTGGATCTCGTGGATGAGGGCGGCGAAGTCGGCCGCCGGCATGACGCGGATGCCCAGTTGGGCGGCCTTGTCGGCCTTGGAGCCGGCGCCGTCGCCGACGACGACGAGGTCCGTCTTCTTGGAGACCGAGCCGGACGACCGGCCGCCGAGGCGTTCGACGGCCTCGTTGCCCTCGTCGCGGGTGAGGCCGGGCACGGAGCCGGTGACGACCACGGTCATCGGCGTGCCGTCCGGGCGCTGCAGGGGCAGCAGCGCGGCACCCTCGGGCGGTACGTCGTGGACGGTGGCGTCGGGCTCGGTCATGGCGAGGCCGCGGTCGGCGAGCTTGCGGATGACGGGGGTCAGCTCGACCAGTTCGGCGGCGATGGTGACCGCGCGCTCCGGGCCGACGCCCTCGACCCGTTGCAGGTCCTCCACGGTGGCGGCGAGCAGCGCGTCCATGGTGCCGAAGTGCCGGGCCAGCCGCCGGGACATGGACCGGCCGGTCATCCGTACGCCGAGGCCGGTGAGCACGCGGGACAGCGGCTGGGCCTTGGACGCCTGGATGTTGGCGACGAGCTTGGTGGCGGACACCTCGCCGAGCCGCTCCAGGGCGGCCAGGGCGGGCACGTCGAGGTCGTACAGGTCGGCGGGGTCGGTGACCAGACCGGCCTTGACCACTGCGTCGATGATCTTGTCGCCGAGCCCTTCGATGTCCACCGACGTGCGGGCGGCGTAGTAGGCCAGCGACTCGTGCGCGCCGCAGGCCCGGCCGCGGGTGCAGCGCCAGCGCTTCTGGGCACGGTCGATGTCGCCGCCGCAGCGCGGGCAGTGGGTGGGCGGCTCGAACGGCACCGAGTCGGCCGGGCGCAGGTCGAGCTGGGCGCCGGTCACCTCGGGGATGACGTCGCCGGCCCGGCGGACGAAGACGGTGTCGCCGGCCCGTACGTTGCGGCGGACCAGGTCGTCGAAGTTGTGCAGCGTCGCGGACGTGACGATGACGCCGCTGATCTGTACCGGATCGAGAACGGCCACGGGCGTGATGACGCCGGTGCGGCCGACCTGGACCTCGATGCGCAGCAGCGTCGTGGTGCGGGTGTCCGCCGGGTACTTGTAGGCGATGCCCCAGCGCGGCGCGCGGCTGGACGACCCGGCGGCGGCCCGGTCGGCGGGCTGGTCGGCCTTGATGACCGCGCCGTCGACGCCGAAGCCGAGCGTGCCCCGCGCGGCCGTGAGCGCCTGCACCGCGGTGACCACCTCGTCGATCGTCGCGCACACCGGCATGCCGGCCGGCGACCCGGCGGTCGTGGCGACGCCCAGCTCCTCGATGAGCGCCATGGCGGCGGAGTGCGGCATCGGCTCGCCGTCGCCGCCGTCGAGCCCGTGCACCGCGTACGCCAGGAAGGACAGCGGGGCGTCGTACGCCCGGTCCTGCGCGCGCAGGGTGCCCGCCGCGGCGCTGCGCGGGTGCGCGAACGCCGGCTCGCCGTGCCCGGTGCGCAGCGCGTTGGCCGTGGCGAAGTCCGCGTCGGTCATGAAGACCTCACCGCGGACCTCGAGCGTCACCGGCTCGCGCAGCCGGGCCGGGAGCCCAGCAGCCCGGCGGGCCTGGCCGGTGACGTCCTCGCCGGCCCGGCCATCGCCGCGGGTGGCGACGAGCGTCAGCTCGCCGCCGGCGTACCGCGCGGCGATCGCGAGGCCGTCGATCTTCGGCTCGACCGTGTAGCCGCCGGCCGGGTGGCCGATCACCTTGTCGAGCCGGGCGGCCCACTTGCGCAGCGCCTCCTCGCCGAAGACGTTATCGAGGCTGAGCATCGGCTCGCTGTGCACGATGTCGCCGCCGACGCCCCCGCCGGCACCCACCGTCTCGGTCGGTGACCGCGCGTCCTTCCACTCCGGGTGGGCGGCCTCGGTCGCCGCCACCCGCGCCATCACCCCGTCGTAGGTGGCGTCGTCCATGTCCAGGTCGGGCCCGCTGTAGTACGCCGCCGCGGCCGCCCGGAGCTGGTCGACCGCCTCCTGGTACGCCTGCGCCGACGCCAGCGGCACGGCCCGCGCCGCGTCCACGACCGGATCGACGGAGTCCACCGACGCCATCGCCACCCACCCCCGCTCGGTTGCCGAATAGTCGCAGCCTAACGGCGCCACTCCGGCGCGAGCACCGACCAGACCTCGATGTCGTGCCGCTCGCCCCGGTGCGCGTAGCTCTCCCGCAGCACGCCGTCCTTGCTCATCCCGAGCCGCCGTGCCACCGCGATGCTGGCCTCGTTCGCCGCGGCGACCAGCCATTCCACGCGGTGGATGCCGCGCTCGTCGATGGCCCAGTCGATGATCACGCGGGCGGCCCGGGTGACCAGCCCCTTGCCCGCCGCCGACGGTTCCAGCCAGCAGCCGGCCTCCGCGGTCCCGCGCTCGACGTCCATCGTCTTGAACAGCACCCCGCCGACCAGTGTGCCGTCCGTCCAGATGCCGTAGATCCGCCCGGCGTCGGCCGCGGCCTTGTCCGCGTACGACTGGAGGAACGCGCGGCTCGACTGCGGGCTCGTGACGACGTCCGGGAGTCCGACGTACCGCCCGATGAACTCGCGCCCGCGGTCGATGTGGGCCAGGAACTCCTCGGCCCGCCACGGCTCCAGCGGGCGCAGCTGCGCGCCGTCGTCGCCCAGGGAAATCGTGTACATCGGTCAAGCTTGCCGCATCCGGTGGACTCGATGTCCGGCTATTCTGGGCTGCCTGGCAGGGGGAGGCGGGCATGTCGCTGCGCGACCGACTCGGGCATCCGGACGACGAGGTACGGCTGGCCGCGGCCCGCCGCGCCGCGATCTCCGGCGACCTGGGGCTGGTGGACCCGCTGCTGGAGATGGCGCTGCACGACACCGCCGAGGTCCGTACGGAAGGCGGGATCGCCGAGGTGTACGAGCACGTCGGCGACGCCGCGGCGCAGGCGCTGGGCCGGATCCTGGGCCGGCGGCAGGAGGACGACCCGCGGATCCGGGCGGCGGCGCTCGACCTGGACCTGGACGACGACCGGGTCGCCACCCTGCTGCACTTCCTCGGGCCGAAGTACGAGCCGCTGCGGCGGGAGTTGGAGACGCACGCCGAGGACCGGGTACGGCTGCGTGCCGTCCGAGCGGTGCTGTCGATCGACCGGACGGGGGAGTTCAGCGCGCGGTTCGTCACCGACCCCGCGGCGGCGGTGCGGGTGGAGGCGCTGGAGGTGCCGGCGACGGTGCTGGACCTGGACGTCTGCCTGCGGCTCCTGCGCGAGGACCCCGCGCCCTCGGTGCGCACCGTGGCCGCCCGGTCGCTGCGGTTCACGCCGGTCGGCAGCGAGCCGTTCATCGCGGCGGCGCGGGTGGAGCGTGACCCGCGGGCGCGGGCCATGCTGCTGTCCTGCCTGGTACGCCGTCGCCGGGACCGGCCCAACGCGCTGGCCGTGGCCGGGTTCTTCGCCGACGCCGCGCCGTACACGCGAAGCCAGGCGTGCGAAGCGCTGCGCGGCGTGGACGACGCGGCGGTCGGCGCGGCGATCGCGGTGCGCGTCCTGACCGAGCCCGACGAGCGCAAGCTGATCGGGCTGCTGGGCTACCGGCACCTGCTGACCCACGCGCCCGAGCTGCGGGCCGTGCTGGAGCGGATGCGCCGCCACACCCGCCAAGATGGGCAGCGGTGGGCGCTGGATGGCGCGCTCGCCGTCGAGCCGCCGCCGGACACCGGTGCCCGGCCGGATCCGGTCGACGGACTGGACGGCCCGCAGCGGGCGCGGCTGGGTCGGGAGGTCCTGCGCCAGGCCGCCGCCGCGATCGAGCCGCGGATCGCCGCCGCGCCGGACCAGGGGGAGACCCGGGCGCTCGGATGCCTGCGGGCGTGGCTGGCGCGGCCCGGCGAGGCGACGCGCGGCGCGCTACGGGCCGAGCTGGACGCCGCGGCCGGGTCGGTCGGCGACCCCGACGCGCCGCGGATCGAGGAGGTCTGGGACTGCCTGGGCGCCGCCCTTTCCGGCGACGTCCGCGACGCCATGCGCGCCGCCGCGGGTACGGCCGCGCAGGCGGCCCGCCGCGATCCACTGTGGAGCCGTGTCGACCCGGTACGCGGGCCGGTCGTCGCCGCGCGGCGGGCGCGGGAGCTGACCCGTCTGGTGCACCTGTACACCGCCCGGCTGATCCGCGCCGGGGTGGACCCGGTGCCGTCGGATCCGGTGCGCCGGCTGCTGCTGGACGGCGAGGACCTGGGGGAGGACCCCGCTGACGCCTACCGTCCACTCCGGACAGCCGGGTGTAGGCGCAGGACACCGATTGCGCTTTGCATACCGACCAGGATGGCGCCGTCGTCGGCGAGGGCGACGGCGTAGACCGGGTGCTCCATCGGGATCCGGTGCAGCCGCGTACCGGCGTCCAGGTCCCAGACCCGTACCGTGCCGTCGAAGCCGCCGGAGACCGCGATCGCGCGCCCGTCCGGGTGCCGTCCACACGCGACGGTCCGGGCGTCCCGGTAGTGCCCGTGCAGCGGATCGCCCACCGGCGCGCCGTCCGGCAACCGGTACCGGTGCAGGCGGCCCGTGTCGTCGAGCGCGACGACCAGGTCGTCGAGGATCGCCAGGGCGGACAGGGCATGCGGCCCGCTGACCGGGATGGCGGCGGTCGGTTGGGCGGTCGTCACGTCGTACACGCGCAGCACGTGCCCGGTCGTGACGGCGAGGACCGGGCGGCGACCGCACGCGACGGCCCGGCCGCCCTGGCTCAGCCGGACGGCGCCGAGCGCCGCCCCGGTCAGCGGGCACCACCAGCGCAGCCAGCCCAGGTCTCCGACGGTGACGGCGACCGCGCGGCCGTCCGGCAGCACCGTGGCGGCGACGGCGCGCACCGGCTCGGGGCCCGGCTCCGGCGCCGGCACTCCGGGCGGGCGGTAGCTGCCGGTGCCGGGCAGCGGATCGGCCACCGGCATGACGACCGTGCGCAGCAGGGCACCGGTGTCCACGTCGAACACGCACATCCGCCCGTCGAGGCCGGCCGTCACCGCGAGAAGCGGCCCGCCGGGCGCCCGTACGCAGGCGACCCCGACGGCGTAGTGCGCGTCGTGCAGCGCGTCCGGCGGCGGCGCGCCCTCGACCAGGTCCCAGGCGCCGACCCGCCGGTTGTCGTGGGTGACCACGGCGATCCGCCGCCCGTCGGACCGGGTGGCGCAGGCGGCGGCCGTCGGCGACGCGACCGGTACCGGGGGCGGGTCCGGGCGCCCGGCCGGCTCCCAGGCCCGCAGGACGCCGTCGAGGCCGCCGGTGAGCAGGCAGGTCTCGGCGTGAGCGAGCACCGACACCGCCGGATACCGGGCGTCGACCCGCGGCGGGTGCGGCAGCGGCGGCGGTTGGCACTCGCGCAGCCGGGGCGGGTCGCCGGCGATCGCCCACGCGCGTACGCCGCCGGCGGTCGTGGTGGAGTCCATCATGGTCCAGTCGTCGACGTAGACGGTCTGCTCGACGCCGACCAGCAGCGGATCCCCGTCGCGCGGCGTGACGGCCCGCAGGGACCGCGGCCGCAGGACCACGGCGACCCGGTCCCGCTCGACCGGGGCGCCGTCCACGGCCTCCCACAGCCGCAGCCCGGTCTCGTCGGTGGCGGCCAGGACGTGCCGGCCGGTGACGGTGGTGGCGCCCACCTCCACGGCGCCGTGCCCGTGCGCGAGGGGGTCGCCGCTGTCGAGGTCCCACACCCCGTACTCGCCGGACGCGGCGACGGCGCCGACGATCCCGCGGACCGTCCACAGTGCCACGACCGGCCCGCGCAGCGCGGCGAGCGTGCGGTGGTGCGTCTCCTCGACCGGCAACAGCCACCGCGCCGTCCACGGTAGGCCACCGTCGTAGGCGAACCGGTCGGCGAGCTGGTCCGCCCCGGCGCGGCGGGCCGCCAGCTGGAGCTGGGACAGCTCCTCCCCGGCTCGCAGGTACGCGCCGGCGCGCTCGCGGGCTGCGGCGGACGGGTCCATACCGCCGAGTGTGTCAGCTCGCGACGCCGACGACCTGCTTGACGGTCTCGGGTTGGTCCACCATGCGGAGCATATGGTGGGCCACGTCGGCGCGGGGCACGGAGAACCCGCCGCGGATGTTGCGGTTCAGCGCCACCCGGTACGTGCCGGTCAGCGGCTTGTCGATGAGCTTCGGCGGGCGGGACACCGTCCACTCCAGACCGCTGTCGCGCAGGATCTGCTCGGTCAGGGCGAGGTCGGCGTAGTGCTTGCCGAACAGCGCGCGGGCGAACCGGCTGCCCAGGTGGCGCATGAAGAAGCCGTCGCCCGGATCGTGCCGGGGCGGCTTCGGCTGGCCGGGCACGGGCACCGGTCCGACCGGTGCGGCGCTGACGATGATGATCCGCCGGACGTGCTCGGCCTGCATGGCCGCGACGATCGCGCGGGTGCCGCCCGAGGTGATGCCGACGTCCGTGCGCGGGTCGCGCGGGCCGAGCCCGGACAGCACGGCGTCGGCGCCGCGGACGGCCGAGGCCAGCGCCCGCGGGTCCGGCGCGGCGAGGTCGACGGCGACGGTGCGGATGCCGGGCGGAAGGTCGCGGGGGCGGCGCGCGACGGCGGTCACCTCGTGCCCGCCGGCCACCGCCTGCTCGACCAGGTGCCGTCCGATGCCGCCGGTGGCGGCCACGATCGTGAGTCTCATCGGTCCTGCCCCTCTCTGGGACTCTCGATGCCGTATTATTTGAGAACCATATTAGTTGAGTTCGGGATCGAGACAATATGAGTCACGTAACATCAGGGGATCAGCGTGCCCGGCGGCGCCTCACCACGCAGATCAAGGAGTCGATGCGCGACCTGCACAACCAGCTGTCGATGCTGAACCGCCAGGTCGGGACCCACCTCGACCTCAAGGACATCGACATGGACTGTCTCGACCTCGTCAGCCGGCAGGGGCCGCTGAGCCCGACCGCCCTGGCCCGCCTGGCCGGCCTGCACCCGGCCACCATGACCGGCATCCTGGACCGGCTGGAGCGCGCCGGCTGGATCGTGCGCGAGCGTGACGCCGCGGACCGGCGCGCTGTCATCGTCCGCGCGCTGCCGGACCGCGGCAAGGAGATGTTCGGCCTCTTCGCCGGGATGAACACGGCGATGGACGCCATCTGCGCCGAGTACGACGACGGGCAACTGCGGCTAGTGGCCGACTTCCTGGCCAAGGCCACCGGCGCCGGCCGTACCGCCACGCACGACCTGTCCGCCAGCGCTTGACCGGCGGCTCAGCCCGCGAGGCGGGGTCAGCGTGAGCGCGGCAGCGGGCGGCCGGCCACCTCGCGGGCGTCGGCCTCGGCCAGTCCGAACATCCGCAGCAGGCTGACGGCGAGCTCGTCCGCGGCGTGGTCGATGGCGGACGCCTGCTGCTGGAACAGGCTCAGGTGCAGCACGCCCAGCAGGGCGCCGCCGGCGCACGCGATGGCCACGGTCGGGTCGGCGAACGCGAGCCGGCCGGCGTCCCGGGCGTGCAGCAGATCGCGCAGCGCCCGCGGCGCCAGCCCGTGCGACGCGGTGAGGTAGCGCGGCCCGACCCGGTCGATGATCTTCGCCATCTCGGGCTGCGTCTTCGGGAACCGCGCGGTGATGCGCACCGACGCGGCGAAGACCTCGGCCGGATCGCGGATGTCCGCGGTGACCTCGTCCAGCATCGCGCCGTGCTCCTCGATGACCTCGTCCACGGCCGCCTCGAAGAGCTCCTGCTTCGACGTGAAGTGGTTGTAGAAGGACCCGAAGCCCACGTCGGCCGCGTCGGTGATCTCCTGGATGCTGACTTCGCCCGGATCGCGGGAGGTCAGCAGCGCCCGGGCGGCCGACACCAGCGCGGCGCGGGTGCGTGCCTTGCGCCGGTCCAGACGATTTCCGGATGCCGCCTGCGTCATGCCGAAATCGTAGAGGTGATCCCGGCGGCCTCCAGGAGGTGGCGCCAGCCGCGCAGGTCGGCCCGGTCGGCGCTGGCGGCGACCACCCGGTCCGGCCGCACCAGCAGAGCCTCGGCGCGGGCCCGGTCGAACAGGGGCCGCAGCGCTGGATCGTCGCAGTGGACGAACCGGGTGCCGAGCGCCTCGAAGAAGTCACGCGTCCGCGGGTCGAAGGCGCTACCCGTGTCGGGGCGGCGGGTGACGACCGCGAACCCGTCGCCGAGGGCCTGGTCCAGCGGCACGTCGCCGTCCGCCGTACGCACGCGCGGCTGCGGGCAGAGCCGGCCCGCGGCGCGGTCGCGACGGGCGGTCAACGGCCCGGCGGGAAAGGCGGGCCAGGCCGTGTCGAGGACCCGCTGCTCGACGCCGGGCAGCCGGCTCACGGTACGCAGGGCGGCCCGCCGCAGCCCGGCGGTGCGCGCGCTGCAGCCGGTCATGAGCCAGCCGACGAGGATCGCCATGCGGACGACCCGGCGGGCGTACGGGCGCCGCTCGGCCTCGTAGGTGTCCAGCAGCCGGTCGCCGGCCCGGCCGGAAAGGACCAGCGCGAGCTTCCAGGTGAGGTTGGCGGCGTCGCGGATGCCGGCGCACATGCCCTGGCCGATGAACGGCGGCGTGAGGTGCGCGGCGTCGCCGAGCAGGAACACCCGCCGGTCGCGCCAGCGCCGCGCCACGCTGCCCCGGAAGGTGTACGCGGTGCGGCGCTGGAACGTGAGCTTGTCCGGGTCGACGGTGCCGAGCCAGGGCCGGATCAGCGCGACGACGCGCGCCTGGTCCAGGTCGTCCGGCTCGCCGTCGCGCAGCCGGAACTCCCACCGGTACCGGCCCGGGGTGACCATCATGAACGTGGCCGCCCGGTCGGGGTCGCAGACCTGCTGCACCCCGTCGTACCCGTCGAGGGGCCGCGGGCTGTGCGCGTCGACGACCAGCCACCGCTGCGCGAACCCCAGGTCCTCCATGGCGGCGCCGATGCCGTCACGGACGAGGCTGTTGGCGCCGTCGCACCCGAGCACCGCGTCCGCCCAGACCTCGAGCTCGGCGCCGGTGCTCAGGTCGCGGTAGCGCACCTGTACCGGTGCCGGGCCGCCGGGCACCTGCTCGACGGCGAACACCTCCACCCCGGTACGCAGCCGGGCGTGGGGCAGCTCGGCGAGCCGGGCCCGCAGGACGCGTTCGAGGTCCGGCTGGTCGAACATGTTCGCCTGCGGGTAGCCGTGCGGGCCCGCGTGCGGGTCGCGGGTGAACTCGGCCAGCGGCCGCAGGTTCGCGTCGACCAGGCGCATGCCCGCGGCCGGGCGGGAGATGGCCCGTACCTGCTCGCCGACGCCGAGGCCGGCGAGGATCCGGAAGACCTCGTCGTCGAAGTGCACCGCCCGCGGCAGCGGGTACACCTCGGGCCAGCGGTCCAGCACGAGACACTCGACGCCGCGCCGCGCCAGCATGATCGCGGCCGTGGTGCCGGTCGGCCCGGCACCGATCACCGCGGCCTGAACGTGTGGTGTCATCGCACCGTATTGTGCTGCGCGCCGAGGTCCAGCGCGCCGTCATCGGTCCGGATCGCGGCGACCACCCGGTCGCCCGGCTTGAGGTACGCGTCGCTGCGCGCCTGCCCCTTCACGAACAGCTCCCACCGCTTGGCCTCGGGCAGCAACCCGGCGACGCGCTGCACCAGCGCGCCCGGCGGCTGCAGGGCGACACCGCCCGGGGTACCGGTCAGCAGCAGGTCGCCGGCGTCGAGGCGTTCCAGCCCGGACAGCTCGGACAGCGTCGCGGCCGGGCCGAAGACCATGTCGCCGGCCAGCCCGTCCTGCCGCGGGGCGCCGTTGACGGACAGCGTCAGCCGCAGCTCGCGCCAGCGCGCGACCTCCCGCTCATCGGGTACGCACAGGTACGGCCCCACGGGGCAGAACGACGGGTAGCTCTTGCCCTTGTACCACTGGCCCTGCGGTAGCTGCACGTCCCGGGCGCTGACGTCGTTGGCGAGCACGAACCCGCCGACGTACTCGGAAAGGTTGTCGTCGGTGACGGTGACCGGGCCGGTGATGGACTTGCCGAGCACGATGCCCAGCTCGACCTCGTAGTCCAGCAGCCGCACGTGCGCGGGCCGGACGATGTCGTCGTCCGGCCCGGCCAGCGAGGCCGTCGACTTGGTGAAGAGCATGTTGAACGCCCGGTCCGGGTCCATCCCGGACTCGACCATGTGGGACCGGTAGTTGGCGCCCTGGCAGACGATCCGGGCGCCGGGCGTGGGGTGCAGCAACCGCAGCCCGTCCCGCCGGACCGGTGCGGTGTCGAGGGTCCGCGCCAGCTTCGCGCCGTCGCCGAGCACGTCGGCGGTGGTGACGTACTCGGGCGGCAGCGGCAGGACGTCGTCGCCGCGCAGTACGCCCCACGCGGCGCCGTCGGCGGTCGCGTACCGGACCAGGTTCACGCTCATCGGGTAGCCACCTTCAGCAGTCCGACCAGGCGCCGGACGTCGAACTCGTTGTCGCCGTCGCGCAGCGCCGTGACCAGGTCGCGGAGCACGTGCGCGGACGGTTTGGCGCCGAGGAAGTCCCGGGTGACCGAGGGCCCCCACTGCGCCAGCCCGCTGGCCGACATCTGGGCCCAGCCCACCTCGACGGTGTTGTCGAACATGTCCCCGTCGGCGAAGTGCTCGACCATCACGCTGTCCGGGTCGCGCCAGTAGTCGAAGATCTGGCTGCCCTGGATGTGCCGGCCGATGCCCCAGGCGCGCTTGTACCCGCGGCCGGCCAGGAACTCCCCGCCCGCCGCGACCGCGTCCAGGTCGGCCACCTGGTACGCCGAGTGCACGTACCGGCGGCCCGGCCCCAGGTGCATCGCGAGGGTGTGGTGGTCGGCCGGTGTCGTGCCGCGGTCGCAGCGGACGAACGCCATGGTCGGGCCGCGGTCGCGCTGTCCGGGGAAGTACAGGAAGTCGCTGACGATCATCCCGAGGTTTTCCAGGTACCAGTCCAGCGTCCGGCCGAACCGGGGCGTCTCCAGCACGACGTGGCCGAGCCGCTCGATGCGCGCCGGCGCGCGCGGTGGCCGCTGGGTCGCGTTGACCCGCCGCAGCCGCCCGACGTTGAGCGGCAGCGGCGCCTGCCGGGGCAGCTCTGGCAGCTCCTCGGTCCCCGCCACCACCTGGACCGGGACGCCTGACGGGTCGGTCAGCCGCACCACGGCCCCGTGGCCGGGCAGCTCCCGCACGCTCGTACCGCGGGCACGCGCGAGTCGCTCCAGATCCGCGCGATCAGACGCGCGAAACGCCGGCCCGACGAACCGCGACCTTCGGCCCTGGCGGACGATCACGCATTGCGATCCGGGCAGGGTCCCGCGCAGGTGCAGCTCGGCGCCGTCGCGGAACGCGGTGGCGAACCCGAAGTCGTGCGCGAACCGCTCCGCCGCGTCCAGGTCCGGCTTCTCGAACTCCAGCCAGGCCAGGTCCTCGACCTTGATCACCGGGTCGATGGCACGCGCCGGCCGGTCGCCGCGCACCGCCCCGCGCTCGCTGTGCAGGTCCTCGTGTGCCGTCGCCATGTTGTGATCACCTCCGCATAACTGATGAAATCATCAACTCTGGGTCCGGTGTTGTCAACGGCTCGGCGCTCGCGTGCTCCGGCTCGGCCGCGGCGGCCCGGCGGCGTCCGGGCAGGATCACCGCGACCAGGGGAACTTGCACAGCCGCCGCGACCGCCGTCCTCGTCGCCGCCGGCGTCGCTCCCGATCCGGCGCGCCGGTGCGTACGGGCGATCGCCGGCGAGCAGAGCCCTACCGGCGAGCAGAGCACTACATGACGCGGACGCCGAGCATGATCGCGTAGGGCTGGGCCGCCGCCTGCGCCGCCGGCTCGATCCGCGCCGGGTCTCCGCCCGCCGCGTACGACCGCAGGTCATCGCGCAGCGCCAGCAGGTCCCCGGCCAACTGGTTGCCGGCCCGGGTGCGGCCGAACCTGCCAGCCAGGAGACCGATCGCCGGCCGGCGCAGGAGCCCCTCGGCGTGCGCCCGGGACTCGATCACCGGGCCGAGCCGGGCCAGGATCGGGCCGTACCGGGGGAACGGCGCCGGCTCGGCGGTCGGGCACAGCTCGTCGACCAGGAGCGCTTCCTCCGGCCGCAGCTCCTCGTCCGGGGGCACCTCGGCACGCGCCACCATGGGGGCGTCCGCCACGCCGGCGAACCGCAGGTGCCCGCGCTGGATCAGCGCGAACGCCTGCCCGGCGCCGATGAGCTCACGCTTGGCGTCCAGGTCGCCGTCCAGCCGGGGAAACACGAGCAGGCCCGCCACCAGGAGGCTGCTTCGCTGCCGCAGCTCGGCGAACCGCTCCGTCGTGAGCTCACCCATGCGGCGCGAGCCTAGAGGGGGCCAGCGCCGATGTCCATCGTGGACGGGCCGACCCGGCTACGCGGCCGGACCGCCGGCGACGTAGACGATCTGGCCGGACACGAACGAGGCCGCGTCGCTGGCCAGAAACGACGCCACGTGCGCGATGTCCTCGGGGGTGCCGACCCGGCGCACCGGGATCTGGGCGGCGGCGGCCTGCTGGAAGTCCGCGACGGACATCCCGACGCGGGCCGCGGTGGCGGCCGTCATGTCGGTGGCGATGAAGCCGGGCGCGATCGCGTTGGCGGTCACGCCGTACCGGCCCAGCTCGATGGCCAGCGTCTTGGTGAAGCCCTGCAGACCGGCCTTGGCGGCGGCGTAGTTGGCCTGCCCGCGGTTGCCGAGCGCGGACGTGCTGGACAGGTTGACGATCCGGCCCCAGCCCTGGTCCACCATGTGCCGCTGGACCGCCCGGGTCATCAGGAACGCGCCGCGCACGTGCACCCACATGACCGCGTCCCAGTCGTCGTCGGTCATCTTGAAGAGCAGGTTGTCCCGGGTGATGCCGGCGTTGTTCACCAGCACGCCGGGCGGTCCGAGCTCGGCGGCCACCTGGTCCACCGCGGCGCGTACCCGATCGGGGTCGCCGACGTCGGCGCCGACCGCCACGGCACGGCCGCCCGCGGCGTCGATCGCGGCGACGGTCTGCTTGCCGTCGCCCTCGGTGCGGTCGAGGACGGCGACGGCGAAGCCGTCGGCGGCGAGGCGGCGGGCCACCGCGGCGCCGATGCCGCGGGCGGCGCCGGTGACGATCGCGGTACGGGACGGGGTTGGTGTCACGGGAGCTCCTTCAACGCGTGGGGATCAGGACCGCGCGGCCGGTGAGCCGGCCGGCGCGCAGCCGGTCGATGGCGTCCGCGGCGGCGGTGAGGGGGAAGCGCTCGACCTCGACGGTGATGGCACCGGAGCGGGCCAGCGCGACCACGTCGGCGAGCTCCGCCCGGGTGCCCCAGAAGGGCAGCGACACCCGGCCGCCCGGGGGCAGCGGGCCGGGTTTGCGGACGGTCAGCTGCCCGCCGCCGCTGCCCACGATCACGAGGTCGCCGTCGGCGCGCAGGCTCCGCGCGGCCAGCGCCAGCGTCGCCTCGGTGCCGGCGAAGTCGAGTACGACGTCCGCCCCGCGCAGGTGGCGGTCGGCGTCGGCGGAGGCGGGCACGCTGGCGTGGGCGCCGTACTTGTCGGCGAGCGCGAGCGCCTCGGGGCGGACGTCGACCGCGATCACCCGGCTGGGGGTCAGCGCGCGCAGCAGCTGGATGGCCACGTGCCCGAGGCCGCCGACGCCGATGACGGCCACCGTCGCGTCCACGCGCAGCGCGGGCAGGCATCGCTGGATGGCGTGGTACGGCGTGAGCCCGGCGTCCGCCAGCGGCGCGGCCTGGGCGGGGTCGAGGTCGCCGATCGGCACCAGGTACCGGGCCGACGGCACCAGCAGGTGGTCGGCCATCCCGCCGTCCCGGCCGAGTCCCACGCCGGCCCAGGTCAGCTCGGCGCGGCGGTCGCAGTAGTTGTCCCGGCCGGCCGCGCAGCGCGCGCACCCGCCGCAGCCCCACGGGCCGTACACCACCACCGGGTCGCCCGGCGCGACGCCGGTGGCGTCCGGGCCCACCCGCGCCACCTGTCCGGCCACCTCGTGGCCGAGCGTGTACGGCGTCGCGAACGGTGCCGCGTCGATGACGTGCAGATCGGAGTGGCACAGCCCGGCGGCCGTCACCCTGACGAGCACCTCGGTGCCGCGCGGGACGGGCCGGTCGACCTCGACGAGCGCGGGCGGGCGCCCCGGTTCGAGCAGGCGCAGCGCCCGGTCGCGTGTTGACACCGGCATGCCGCCACGGTAGCAAACTGATATCAGTTCAGGAGGTGAGGTGGCTCATGTTCACCAACAAGACGGCCCTGGTCACCGGCGGCGGCTCGGGGATCGGCGCCGCCGTGGCGCGGGGCCTGGCGGGCCGGGGCGCCGCGGCGGTGGTGGTGGCCGACGTGAACGCCGCCGCCGCGCGGGCCGTGGCGTCCGCGCTGCCGGCCGCCCGCGCCGCGACCGTGGACGTCGCCGACGCCGCCGGAGTGGAGGAGGCGATCGCGCAGGTCGTCCGGGACCACGGGCGGCTGGACGTCGTGGTGCACGCCGCGGGCGTGGACGACCCGGCGGCCAAGCAGGCGATCGCGGACGCGCTGACCGCGGGGGAGCCGCCCGACATCACGGCCCGGCTGGACGACGCCTCGTGGCGCCGGGTGCGGTCCGTCAACCTCGACGGCACGTTCCACGTCCTGCGCGCCGCCCTGCGGGCGATGCTGCCGGCCCGCTCCGGCGCGATCGTCGTCGTCGGCTCGTCGGCGTCGTTCGACGCGCCGATCGGGTACGCCCACTACGCCGCCGCCAAGGCCGGGGTGCACGCGCTGAGCCAGTCGGTCGCGAAGGAGGCCATCGCCTTCGGGATCCGCGTCAACGTCGTGGCGCCCGGGCCGACGGACACCGGCATGGCCGCGCGGACGCCGGAGGCGCTGCGGCATTCGATGTCGGGCGGCCGTGTCCGCCCGTACGCGACGCCGGAGGAGATCGCCGACGTCGCGCTCTTCCTCGCCGGCGACGGGGCGGCCAACCTCGTCGGGGCGGTGCTGCTGGCCAACGGCGGTCGCTTCACGGCCTGACCTTGCCGGCGATCCGCTGGTGGGTTACCGTTACTGAACTGAGTTCAATTAAAGGCGGGAGGGTGGGATGCGCGACGTCGACCCGGCGCTCCTCGGCGAGACCGAGGAGCGCGCGCAGCTGCGCGCCGTCCTGCGCGACCTCTTCGCCGAGACGCCGGCGGCGGAGGAGGACGGGGCGCTCTGGTCGCGGCTGGCCAAGGAGATCGGCGTGCAGGGCCTGGCGATCCCGGAGGAGTACGGCGGGTCCGGCTTCTCGTTCGCCGAGCTCGCCGTCGCGCTGGAGGAGGCCGGGCGGGCCCTCGCCTGCGGGCCCCTACTGTCCACAGTGGTGCTGGCCGGCCACGCCCTGCTGCTGAGCGCCGACCGCGCGGCCTGCCGCCGGTACCTGCCGGGCATCGCCGCGGGCACGCTCACCGCGACCGTGGCCGGCTTCGGCGACGCCGGCACCGAGGTGACCGCCACGCCGGAGTTCGGCGGCTGGGTGGGCGACGGCCGCGCCGACCTCGTCCTCGACGGGACCGGCGCCGACCTCATCCTCCTCGTCGCCCGCACCGAGGCCGGCGCCCGCCTGTTCGCCTGCGAGGCCGGCGCGCACGGCCTGGCCGCCCAGGCCCGGCCGGTGCTGGACCCCACCCGCCCGCAGGCGCTGGTCACGCTGCGACAGACGCCACTGATCCCGATCGGCGAGCCGGGCACCGCCGCCGCCGTGGTGGACCGGGTCCTCGACGTCGGCCGGGCCGGGCTGGCCGCCGAGCAGGTCGGTGGCAGCGCCCACGCGCTGGAGGCCACCGTGGCGTACGTGGCGCAGCGCCAGCAGTTCGGCCGGCCGGTCGGCTCGTTCCAGGCGGTCAAACACCGGCTGGCCGACCTGCTGGTCGAGGTCGAGGCGGCGCGCTCGGCGGCGGCGTACGCGGCGGCCTGCGTCACCGGCGCGCCGGACGAGCTGCCGGTCGCGGCCAGCGCGGCCCAGGTGGTCTGTTCCGAGACGTACCGGCTCGCCACGGCCGAGTACGTCCAGCTGCACGGGGGCATCGGCTTCACCTGGGAGCACCCGGCCCACCGGTACGTGCGGCGGGCCCGCTCGACCGAGGTGCTCTTCGGCACGGCCGACGCGCACCGGGCGCGGCTGGCCGCGCTGCTGGACCTCATCCACTGAAATCCGCTACCCACTGAAATCCGCTCAAGGAGGCACCGTGATCGAAACCGACGAGATCCAGCTGGAACGCGATGGGCATGTGGCCCGCGTGTGGCTCAACCGCCCGTGGAAGAAGAACGCCGTCACCCTGACCCTCCTCAAACGGCTGGACGAGATCATCACCGAGGTCGACGCCGACCCCGAGCTGCGCGTCCTGGTGCTGCGGGGGCGCGGCGGCACGTTCTGCTCCGGCTTCGACCTGGACGAGCTGCAGGCCGACTACATCGGCCGCAGCACCGCCATGGACGTCGCGGTCATCTCGGCCAAGGTCTGCGACCGGATGTACTCGATGAACACCCCCTCGGTGGCCGTGCTGGAGGGATACGTCACCGCCGGCGGCTTCGAGCTGATGATCTCGTGCGACTTCGCCATCGCGGCCGACGACGCCAAGATCGGCGACTTCCACATCCGCCGCGCCCTCTTCGGCGGCGCCGGCCCGATCTACCGCGTCCCCGCATGATCGGCATCCGCAAGACCAAGGAGCTGATGCTCACCGGCAAGCTGCTGTCCGGTGTGGAGGCCGCCGACTTCGACCTGATCAACAAGTCGGCGCCGGCCGAGGAGCTGGACGCGACGGTGGAGGAGTTCATCAGCCACCTGACCGACAAGAGCCCGTTCCAGATGCGCATCACCAAGATGGCGATCGACCGCAGCCTCGACGCGGACGTGCACTCGCTGATGGTCCTGGAGCACCTCGCGGTCGGCGTGACCCTCAACTCCGAGGACGCCGCGGAGGGCGTGGCGGCGTTCCTGGAAAAGCGCGAACCCAAGTGGAAGGGCCGCTGAGGCGATGGCGGCACTGGTCGGCTCCCGTTGCACCGAGTGCGCGGTGACGGTGTACCCGGCCGACGACGCGTGCCCGCGGTGCGGGCGGGGGCGGCGCCGTACGCACTGTCCACTGTGGGTCACCTGTGGACCTGGACGGTGCAGCGCTTCGCCCCCAAGTCCCCGCCGTACGTCCCGCCGGCGGAGGGCTTCCGCCCTTCGCGGTGGGCTACGTGGAGCTGCCCGAGGGGGTACGCGTCGCGGCCGTGCTCGACGGCGACCTCGACGCGATCAGGATCGGCGCGCCGTACCGGATCGAGGCCACCGGCGGCGTGCCCCGGGCCACCGCGATCGGGGAGGCGTGATGGGTGAGGTGTTCATCGCCGGCGCCGGGATCTCGTGGTTCGGCCGCACCGAGCACACCAGCGGCCGGGAGCACGCCGTCCACGCCGTACGGGCGGCGCTGGCCGACGCCGGGATCGGCTGGTCCCAGGTCGGGGCGGCGTTCGGCGGCAGCGACGCGGCCGGCCTCGCCGACACGCTGGTGGCAGAGCTCGGCCTGACCGGCGTGCCGTTCGTCAACGTCAAGAACGGCTGCGCGACCGGCGGCAGCGCGCTGGTCAGCGCGGTCAACGCCATCCGCGCCGGCATGGCCGACATCGCGCTCGCGGTCGGGTTCGACAAGCACCCGCGCGGCGCGTTCGACCCGCTGCCGGCCGACTGGGGGCTGGACGAGGCGTACGGCCGCGACGGGCTGATGGTCACCACCCAGTTCTTCGGCATGAAGATCCAGCGCTACATGCACGAGTACGGCATCAGCGCCCGCACGCTCGCGCTGGTGGCCGAGAAGGCGTACCGCAACGGCAGCCGCAACCCCAACGCCTGGCGGCGCGACCCGATCAGCGCCGAGGAGATCCTCGCCTCCGGGATGGTCAGCGACCCGCTGACCCGGTACATGTTCTGCTCCCCGGGCGAGGGCGCGGCGGCGGTGGTGCTTTCCAGGGCGGCGATAGGCGTACCCGTGCGACTGGACGCCGCGGTGGTGCGGACCCGGCGCTTCGGGTCCTTCGAGGTCTTCAGCCCGTGGGTCGCCGCCGGCGAGCCGACCAGCGTGAGCCGCGACGCGGCGGCCGCCGCGTTCGAGACCGCCGGGGCCGCACCGTCCGATGTGGACGTCTGCCAGCTGCAGGACACCGAGAGCGGGGCCGAGGTGATGCACCTGGCCGAATGTGGCTTCTGCGCGGACGGCGAGCAGGAGAAGCTGATCGCCGACGGCGCCACGGACATCGGCGGCGCGCTGCCGGTCAACACCGACGGCGGCTGCATCGCCAACGGCGAGCCGATCGGCGCGTCCGGCCTGCGCCAGGTGTACGAGGTGGTCCAGCAGCTGCGCGGCCGGGCCGGCGCGCGCCAGGTCCCCGGCACGCCGCGCATCGGGTTCACCCATGTCTACGGGGCTCCGGGGGTGAGCGCGTGCACGGTGCTGAGCAGGTGAGCGAGTTCCGCGCCGAGGCGCGACGCTGGCTGGCGAGCGTCGCTTCGCCACAGGCGGCGGACGGTGCGTGGGGCACCGGCGACGACTCGGTCGCCGTGTTCGAGAACTGGACCGCGGAGCAGGAGCGCGCGCACACCGACCGGATCCGGGCCTGGGAGCGGACCCGGTACGCGGCCGGCTGGGGCGCGCTGAGCTGGCCGGCGCGCTTCGGCGGCCGGGACCTGCCGGCGTACTACGAGCAGCTCTACCGGGCCGAGGAGGCGGCGTACGACGTGCCCCGCCGCACCGAGGTCTTTCCGGTCACCCAGCAGCTCGTCGCCCCGGCCATCCGGATCTGGGGCACGCCCGAGCAGCAGGACCGGTGGATCGCGCCCATGCTGCGCACCGACGAGCTGGCCTGCCAGCTGTTCTCGGAGACCGAGGCCGGCTCGGACCTGGCCGCGGTGCGCACCCGCGCGACCCGCGAGGGCGACCGGTGGATCCTTTCTGGACACAAGGTGTGGACCTCCGGCGCGCGGGTGGCGGACTGGGGCGTCGCGGTCTGCCGCACCGACCCGGACGCGCCCAAACACGCTGGCATCACCGTGTTCCTGGTACGGATGGACGCGCCCGGGGTGACCGTACGGCCGATCCGGCAGATGACCGGCGGCGCCGCCTTCAACGAGGTCTACCTCGACGAGGTGGTCGTGCCGGACACCGACCGGCTCGGACCGGTGGGGCAGGGCTGGCGGGTCACGCTCAGCGTGCTGGCCGCTGAGCGGCTGGACAGCGGCTCGCTCGGGCTGGCCAACGCCGACCGCGCGGTCGCGCTCGCCCGGCATCTGGACCGGCCCCTGGTCGGCGGCGAGGCGGAGCAGGTCGCCGACCTGTTCGTCCGGGCCATGGTGCAGCGCCTGATCGGGCTGCGGGTCACCGCCGCGCTGGTCGCCGGCCGCGAGCCGGGCGCCGAGGCGTCGGTGGGCAAGCTGTACGCCACCGAGACCATGCGGCGCACCGGCGACCTGGCGCTGCGCCTGCTCGGCCCGCGCCTGGTCGCCGACACCGGACAATGGGGCACGTACGCCTGGACCGAGCACCTGCTGGGCGCGCCCGGCTACCGGATCGCCGGCGGCTCCGACGAGATCCAGCGCACGATCCTGGCCGAGCGGGTGCTGGGCCTGCCGAAAGAGCCCCGATGAGCGACCTGGCCGACCGCGTCCGTGCCGCCTTTCCCGGGCAACCGGTGGGACCGCTGCGCACGCTGCCCGGCGGGCACTCCGGGCTGACGTACACGGTCCCGGTGGGGGAGCGCCGGTACGTGGTCAAGGCGGTGCCGCCCGCGGAACGGCCGGTTGGGCGCAACGACATGCTGCGCCAGGCTGGGGTGCTGCGGGCCCTGGCCGGTACGCCGGTGCCCGTACCCGAGGTCGTGGTGGTCGACGAGGCGGAGCCGGCCTGGTTCGCGATGGAGTACGTCGACGGCGACGCCGTGGAGCCGGTCCTCGACTCGCACGACCTGCCCGGCTCCCTCCTAGCGGCACGCATGCTCGACGCCGCCCGCGTGCTGCACCGCCTCCACACCCTCAAGATCGAGTGCATGCAAGGGCACCTTGCTATGCAAAAAGCGATAACAGGGGGCCCTTCCTTGCACTCGGAGCTTGCGCGGTGGGCGCGCACCATGCGCGCGGTCCCCGACGAGCGGCGGCCCGGCTCGGAGGCGTTGCTGCGCCGGCTCGCGAAGGGCGTGCCAACGGACCTGCCGCCCGTGCTCGTGCACGGCGACTTCCGGCTCGGCAACACGCTGTGCCAAGACGAGCGGGTGGCCGCCGTCGTCGACTGGGAGATCTGGACGGTCGGCGACCCGCGCACCGACCTGGGCTGGTTCCTGCTCTTCGCCGACCACCGCAACTTTCCCGCCCTCGGCCGGCCGGTCGAGGGCCTGCCGGGGGAGAAGGAGCTGCTGGACACCTACCTGGACGGCGCCGCGCCGCCGCCGGCGCTCACCTGGTTCCAGGCGCTGTGCCGGATGAAGATGGCCGCCATCATGGGCCACAACCTGCGCCGCCACCGCGAGGGCCGGATCCACGACCCGGACCAGGAACGGCTGCCGCCCACCATCGCCGCGATGATCCGTACCGCCGCCGAGCTACTGGACTGAGGACCACAGTGGACTTCGACTTCTCGCCGCGCGCCCGGGAGCTGCAGGACCGGATGCGCTCCTTCATGGACCAGCACGTCTACCCCGGCGAGCCGGTGTACGACCAGCAGCTCGCCGCGGCCGACGACCCGCACGCGCTCCCGCCGGTCATGCGCGAGCTGAAGGAGAAGGCCCGCGCCGAAGGGCTGTGGAACCTGTTCATGTCCCACGGCGACTGGGGCGCCGGACTGTCCAACCTGGAGTACGCCCCGCTGGCCGAGATCGCCGGCCGGTCCATCATCGGGCCGGAGGTCTTCAACTGCTCCGCCCCGGACACCGGCAACATGGAGCTGCTCGCCCTCTACGGCACGCCCGAGCAGCGGGACCGGTGGCTGCGCCCGTTGCTGGAGGCGCGGATCCGGTCCTGCTTCGCGATGACCGAGCCGGACGTGGCCAGCTCCGACCCGCGCAACCTGCGCACCCGGATCACCCGGGACGGCGACGCGTACGTCGTCAACGGCCGCAAGTGGTACACCTCCGGGATCCTCGACCCGGACTGCGCGCTGATCATCCTCATGGGAGTGTCCGATCCGGACGCTCCGGCGTACCGCCAGCAGAGCATGCTGCTCGTGCCGCGCGACACCCCGGGCATCACGGTGCTGCGCGACCTGCCCATGTTCGGCTACACCGACCGGCTCGGGCACGGCGACGTGCAGTTCACCGACGTACGCGTGCCCGCCGCCAACCTGCTGGGCGCGCAGGGGGAGGGCTTCGCGCTCGCCCAGGGGCGGCTCGGGCCGGGCCGGATGCACTACGCGATGCGGGCGGTGGGCTTCGCCGAGCGCGCGCTGGAGCTGATGTGCCGCCGGGTGCTGGCCCGCGAGGCGTTCGGCGGCCCGCTCGCCGACCAGGGCGTGGTACGCGAGTGGATCGCCCACAGCCGGATCGAGGTCGAGCAGCTGCGGTTGCTGGTGCTCAAGTCGGCGTGGCTGATGGACACCGTGGGCAACGCGGCGGCGCGTACGGAGGTGGCCGCCATCAAGGTGGCCGCCCTGCAGGTGGCGCACCGCGTGGTGGACCGCGCGGTGCAGGCGCACGGTGCGGCCGGGGTCAGCGACGACACCGTGCTGGCCCGCCTGTTCGCCATCACCCGCGCGCTGCGCATCGCCGACGGTCCGGACGAGGTGCACCTGCGCACCGTGGCGCGCCGGGAGCTGGCCAAGTACAAGGAGGAAGCGGCATGACCGTCCTAAAAGGTCGGGTCGCGGTCATCACCGGCGGGTCCCGCGGCATCGGGCTGGCCATCGCGCACGCGTACCGGGCGGCCGGCGCGCACGTGGTCCTCGCCGCCCGCAAGGCCGACGGCCTCGCCGCCGCCCGCGCCGCACTGGAGGCGGTCGAGGCGCCCGGTGGCGTGCACACGGTGGTCGCCAACGCCGGCGAGCCGGACCAGGCGCAGTCCTGTGTGGACGAGACGATGGCCCGGTTCGGCCGCCTCGACATCCTGGTCAACAACGCGGCCACCAACCCGTACCACGGCGACCTGATCGACCTGGACCTGCCGCGGGCGGAGAAGACCGTGCGGGTCAACCAGTACGGCATGCTCGCCTGGATCCGCTGCGCCTGGAAGGCGTCGATGGCCGAGCACGGCGGCGCCGTCGTCAACATCGCCTCGGTCGGCGGGCTGATCGTCGACCCGCACATCGGCTACTACAACGCCACCAAGGCCGCCATGATCCACATGACCCGGCAGCTGGCGTACGAGCTGGGGCCCAAGGCCCGGGTCAACGCCATCGCGCCCGGCCTGATCAAGACCGAGCTGGCCCGCGCGGTCTGGGAGGTACGCGAGCCGATCCTGACCGCGAAGCTGCCGCTGCGCCGGCTCGGCACGCCGGAGGACGTCGCGCACGCGGCCGTCTTCCTGGCCTCGGACGCCTCGTCCTGGATCACCGGCCAGACCCTGGTCATCGACGGCGGCGCGCTCGCGCTGCCCATCGGCGTCGAGTCATGAACAGTGAGCTCTTCTCGCTGTGCGGCCGCACAGCGGTGGTCACCGGCGCGTCGTCGGGGCTCGGCGCCCGCTTCGCCGCGGTCCTCGCCGCCGCCGGCGCGACCGTCTTCGCCGCGGCCCGGCGGGTGGAGCGGCTGGCCGAGGTCGCCGCCGCCGACGCCCGCATCCACCCGGTGGCGTGCGACGTGAGCAGCGAGGCGGATCGCGCCCGGCTGGTCGAGACGGTCCTGGCGGCCACCGGCCGGTTCGACGTGCTGGTCAACAACGCCGGCATGTCGGGCGCCCCGCGCGCGGCCGACGAGACCCCCGACGACTTCGCCGACGTGCTCGCGGTCAACCTCGTCGCCCCGTTCCATTTGGCCCGGCTCATGGCGGAGGCGGCGGGCCCGGACACCAGCCGCAGCATCGTGAACGTCGCCTCGATCCTCGGCCTGGTCTCCGGCGCCCCGATGGGCGGCGCCAGCTACGCCGCGTCCAAGGCCGGGCTGCTCGGCCTGACCCGCGAGCTGGCCGGCCAGTGGGGCCGCACCGGCGTGCGCGTCAACGCCCTCGCCCCCGGCTGGTTCCGGTCCGAGATGACCGAGGCGCTGTTCGCGGACACCCGCTCCAGCGCCTGGGTCGAGCGCAACACCATGCTGCGCCGCGGCGGCGAGGGCGGCGAACTGGACGGCGCGCTGCTGTTCCTCGCCTCCGACGCCTCCTCGTACTGCACCGGGCAGGTCCTGGTCGTCGACGGCGGCTGGACCGCGCGATGAGCGAGCCGGTCACCCTCGACGTGCGCGACGGCGTCGCGCACGTGCGGCTGCGCCGCCCGGACCGGGGCAACGCCATCGACCTGGCCACCGCCCGCGGCCTGCTCGCGGCCGCGACCGCGTGCCAGCAGCATCGGGTACGCGCCGTCGTGTTGCGCGGCGCCGGGCGATCCTTCTGCGTGGGCGGCGACCTGCGCGAGTTCGCGTCGTTCGAGGGTGACGCGCTGGCCCGGCATCTGGTCGAGGTGACCGGCGCCCTGCACGCGGCGCTGCGGGCCTTCGCCGCCTTGGACGCCCCGCTGGTGGCCGCCGTGCACGGCGCGGTGGCCGGCGCGGGCGTGGGCCTGGCCGCCGCGGCCGACCTCACGATCGCGGCCGACGACGCCACGTTCGTGTGCGCCTACACCGGCATCGGCTACACCCCGGACGCCGGCGTGACCTGGACGCTGCCCCGGCTCGTCGGCCCGAAGCGGGCGTTGGACCTGCTGCTGACCAACCGGCGGCTCGGTGCCCGGGAGGCGGCCGAGATCGGGCTGGTGTCCCGGGTGGTGGCGCTTTCGCTCCTCGACGGCGAGGTGGAACGGGTCGCCGCGGCGCTGGCAACCGGCGCCACCGCCGCTTTCGGCGCCACCCGCCGGCTCGTCGCGGCCGGCCTGTCCGCCGATCTGGACGCACACCTGGACCGCGAGGCGGAGGCGCTGGCCGCCGCCGCGATCTCCCCCGAAGGCCGCGCGGGCGTGGCGGCCTTCCTGAACAGACGCAAGGAGTAACCGATGCCGGAAGCCTTCATCGTCGACGCCGTCCGCACCCCGGTGGGCCGCCGGGGCGGCGGGCTCAGCGGCGTACACCCCGCGGACCTCGCCGGGCACGTGCTCGCCGCGCTGCTGGACCGGACCGGGGTCGACCCCGGCGCGGTGGACGACGTCTACCTCGGCTGCGTCGGCCAGATCGGCGCGCAGACCGGCAACATCGCGCGCACCGCCTGGCTGGCCGCCGGACTGCCGCAGCACGTGCCGGGCACCACCATCGACCGGCAGTGCGGGTCGTCGCAGCAGGCGGTGCACTTCGCCGCCCAGGCGGTCATGTCCGGCGCCGCCGACCTCGTGGTCGCCGGCGGGGTGGAGGTGATGAGCCTGGTGCCGATCGCCAGCCCGGCGATCCTCGGCGCCCGCGAGGGGATGGGCAACCCGTACGACGGGACGGGCTGGCGCACCCACTTCGGCGACCAGGAGGTGTCCCAGTTCCACGGCGCCGAACTGATCGCCGAGAAGTGGGACGTGTCCCGCCCGGATATGGAGCGCTTCGCGCTGGCCAGCCACCAGCGGGCGGCCGCCGCGTGGGCCGCCGGGGCGTTCGCGGACGAGGTGGTGCCCGCGTTCGGCGTGGCGGCCGACGAGGGCCCGCGTCCGGACACGTCGCTGGACAAGATGGCCGCCCTGAAGCCGCTGCGCGACGGCGGCCGGCTCACCGCGGCGGTGTCGAGCCCGATCTCCGACGGCGCCGCCGCGCTGCTCGTCGCCTCCGCCGACGCCGTACGCCGCCACAACCTGGCGCCGGTGGCCCGGGTGCACGCGATGGCGGTGGTCGGCTCCGACCCGATCTTCATGCTCACCGGCCCCATCCCGGCGACCGAGAAGATCCTGCACCAGTCCGGTCTCGCCATCGACGACATCGACCTGGTGGAGATCAACGAGGCGTTCGCGCCGGTCGTCCTGGCCTGGCAGAAGGAGCTCGGCGCCGACCCGGGGCGCACCAACGCGTACGGCGGCGCGATCGCCCTCGGGCACCCGCTCGGCGCGACCGGCGCCCGGCTGATGACCACGCTCGTGCACCAGCTGCGCCGCACCGGCGGCCGGTACGGCCTGCAGACCATGTGCGAGGGCGGCGGCATGGCCAACGCCACCATCGTCGAACGCCTCTGACGCGAGCCAACTGGAACCGAGTTCAGGTCGCGTCTACGCTGTCGTTCCAAGACGGACAACTCGGGGAGCTTAGATGCCTGCGACGCGGATCGTAGAACCGGACGAGGGGCCTCGCTCCAAGCGTGCCGCGATCCTGTCCGCGGCGATCAAGAGCTTCGGCAAGAACGGGTACGACGCGACGAAGTGGTCGGCGGTGGCGGACCAGGTCGGCATCGGCCAGACCGCGCTCTACCACTACTTCGAGTCCAAGGCGCACTGCCTGCTCACCATCATGCGGATGGAGTTGCAGCGCTCGCACGAGATGTTCGTCAAGGCGACCGCCGGCGAGACCGACCCGATGGCCGCGCTGCGGGCCGCCGTGCGCGCCGCGTACGACGTGTCCGGGCACGACGTGCTGCGCATGCGGATCCTGGAGAACAACGTCGACCTGCTGGCCAACCGGCGCGCGTCCGCCCGGGAGGAGACCGAGCGCGCGGCAGCCCGGGAGCTGGTGCAGCAGATCGAGACATCGTGGACCGAGCTGGTGCAGCGGGGGATGGACGCGGGCGTGTTCGTGCGCCGCGACGCCCGTACCCTCGCGCTGTCCATGCTCGGCATGATCGTCAGCGTGTGGCGCTGGTACCGCCCGCGCGGCACCACCCCGCTGGCCGAGGTGCGCGACCTGATCGAGGACGCCTGCGTCCGGGTTGTGCGGCCGTAGCAGCGGCGTTACAGTCCTAGTAACTGAACTGAACTCAGTTACGGGAGGCTCCGATGGTGCTGCGCGAGTACCTGGCCTGCATGGACAGCTCCGATCCGGACAAGGCCCTGGACTGGGTCGAACCGGACTTCCAATTCCTGATCGCGCTGCCGGGGCGCGAGGTGACCGGCCGGTCCCGGGACGACTTCGCCGCCTACATCGCCGGTCGGGCCGCCACCGAGCGCGTGCACCACGTCCTGCGCGCCGCCGCCGACGGGGACTTCGAGACGGTGTACGGCGTCGTGACGGACGCCGGCGAGCGGGTCGGCGCGTTCCACTCCGCGGCCGTCGTCTCGCCCGCCGGGCGGATGGCGCGCTACCAGGCGTACTTCAGCACGTCGTTCGAGCTCTTCGAGTAGGGGCACGAAGTGCGACAGGTAGTGAGCGAGTTCCGGCGGCGGGACCCGGACGCCGTGGCCGTGATCGACGACTCCGGCTCCCACACCGCGCGGGACCTGCTGCGGCACGCGGACGCCGGCACGCTCTCCGGCACCGTGCTGCTCCAGGCCGACAACTCCTGGCGTACGGTCGCGGCCACGCTCGCGGTCGGGATGAGCGGGGGGACGCTCGCCCTCGTCAACCGGCACAGCACGGCCGCCGAGTTCGCCGCCGCGTTCGAGGACATCCAGCCGGACGTCGTGGTGGCCGAGCCGGCCGCGTTGGCCGAGTGGGCGGTGCCGGGGGACCGCGACGCTCCGGCGCTCGACGGCTGGGTGGCGCGTACCACGGCGGGCCGGCGAGATGTGTCGCGGTGGGGCGGCGGTGTCCTGATCGGGCTGACCTCCGGCTCCACCGGCCGGGCCAAGGGCGTCGTGCAGTCCGAGGCCGCGCTCCGGTACGCCGCCGAGCAGACCATCGCCGTCAACGGACTGCGCCCCGGCGACGCGGTCGCGGCGATCGTGCCACTGTCCTCCACGGCGGCGTACTGCTTCGGCGTCTACCTGTCCCTGCTGCTCGGCGGCCCGCTGGTGCTGTGGGGCCGGTGGGACCCGGCGGCCACCCTGCCCCGGATGGCGCAGACCGAGGCCCGCTGGACCATGTGCGTACCCACGATGGCGCTCCAGTTGGGCGCGGCCGCGGCCGGATCCGGCGCCCTGCACGGCATGCGGGCCATGACGGTGGGCGGCGGCCCGATGAACGCCGGCGCGCTCGGCCGCGCCGAGCGGTCGCTGGGCACCCGGATCCTGCGGGTCTTCGGGATGTCCGAGTGCCTCGGGCACACCTCACCCGCGCCCGAGGACCCACCCGAGATCCGGCTCGGCCGGGACGGCCGCCCGTTCCCGGGCACGCAGCTGCGCGCGGTCGGCGGCGACGGCCGCCCGGTCCGCGCCGGCGAGGTCGGCCAGGCTCAGGTCCGCGGCCCGTCCCTGTTTCTCGGGTACGCCCGCGGCGGCAAGGTGGATCCGCCCGAGCTGACCGCCGACGGGTTCCTGCCGACCGGCGACCTGCTGGTGGTCGGCGACGACGGCACCGTCACGATCATGGGACGGGAGAAGGACGTCATCATCCGCGGCGGCCGCAACATCGACATCACCGAGGTGGAACGGGCGATCGCCAGCCACCCCGGGTCGCGCAGGTGTGCGTGGCCCCGTACCCGATGAGATCCTCGGCGAACGGGCGGCCGCGCTGGTCGTCGTCGCCGACGGCGGCGACCTGCCGCTCGGCGAGGTGACCGCGCACCTGCACGAGCAGGGCCTGTCCAAGGCCAAGTGGCCCGAGTACGTCTTCGCCGTTCCCGACCTGCCGCAGACGGCGGTGGGCAAGCTGTCCCGGGCCGGCGCCCGCTCGCTGGCCGCGTCGCTGGCCGACCGGGGCGCCGCGTGACGGAGCGCGCCGGCCGGGGGCGCTGGGCCGAGGCCGGCCCCGAGACCGTCCGGCCCGGCGTGCACCGGGTGCCGCTGCCGCTGCCCAACGACGGGCTCCGGGCGGTCAACGTCTACCTCCTCGAAGAGGACGGCGGCATCGTGATGGTGGACGGCGGCTGGGCGCTGCCGGCGTCCCGCCGGGCGCTCGAGGACGCCATGGCCGCCCTCGGGTACGACCTGGGCGCCATCACCCGGATCCTGGTCACCCACATCCACCGCGACCACTACACGCAGGCGGTGGCCCTGCGCCGGCTGCTCGGTGCGCGGGTGCTGCTCGGCGCCGGCGAGCGGCCCGGCCTGGAAATGCTCCAGCAGATCCGCACCCGCGCCCCGGTCACCTCGATGGACGTCCTGCGCCGCGCCGGCGCGCACGACCTCGCCGACCGGATCGGCAAGGCGCTCGACGGCGCCGACTTCGACGAGCGCGACTGGGAGGCGCCCGACGAGTGGCTCGGCGCGGGCGTGCTCGACCTCGGCGGCCGGGCGCTGCGCGTCATCCCCACCCCCGGGCACACCAAGGGCCACGTCGTCTACTTGGACGAGGCCGCCGGGCTGCTCTTCGCCGGCGACCACGTGCTGCCGCACATCACCCCGTCGATCGGCTTCGAGCTCGGCGAGCCCGGCCTGCCGCTGGCCGACTACCTGCGTTCGCTGCGCCTGATGACGACGTACGCCGACGCCCGGCTGCTGCCCGCCCACGGACCGGTGGCGGGCAGCACGCACGCCCGGGTCGCCGAACTGCTGGCCCACCACGACCGGCGGCTCGCGGCCACCCGGCGCACGCTGCGCGACGGGCCGGTCGACGGGTACGCGGTGGCGCGCCAGCTCACCTGGACCCGGCGGGAGATCCCGTTCGCCGACCTGGACGACATGAACCAGATGCTCGCCGTCTGCGAGACGGTCGCCCACCTCGACGTGCTGGCCTCCCGCGGCCAGGCCGTGTCCGACGGCGTGCGGTGGACGGACGGGGCGTAGGGTGACCCCGGTGACGTACGCTGACCCAGCGCAGTTGGCGCGCCAAGTTCACGACACGGCCGCCGAGCTTGCCCGCTGCCTGGCGACCGACGTGCGAGTCGACCCCGTGCAGGTGTTCGTGCCGCTGCTGAGTGCCACGCTGCGGCTCAGGGAAATCGCCGAAGAGCTGAGCCGCGCCGCGACATCCGTCGACGAGCCGGCCGCCCGTGCCGCGCACCGCGCCGGCGAGCTCTTCGCCGCGGCCGGTCACCAGCTCACCGTCGCCGTCTCCGGCCTGCGCGACCCCCGAGCGACCGACACCGGCTAGCCCAGGCGACCCGCGCGCACCCGGAGTCTGTCGGGATCGCGATAGGGGGCATTTCGCCGGCAACCGCTGGCGGCTGCGGGGCGGTTGCGCCATCCTCGCCCCGTGCTGGAGGAGCTGTGCGAGCGTCAATGCGGGGTGGTCACCCGCGCGCAGGCTCTGCGCGGCGGCATGACGCTGTCCGAGCTCCGCGCACGGCTGCGTTCGGGTCGGTGGCAGCGCGTATTCGACGGCGTGTTCGCGGCGTTCTCCGGGCCGCTGCCACGGATGGCGCGGCTGTGGGCGGTGCTGCTGCGGGCCGGTCCGGGTGCCGTGCTCAGCCACCACACCGCCGCCGAACTCGCCGGTCTGGTGCCCGCGCAGGATCCCGTCCATGTGACGCTGCCGCCGAGCCGGCGGGTGGCTCGGATTCCTGGCGTGGTGGTGCACGTGTCTCGCGCGGCCGGCGCCGGCCGCCATCCCACCCGGGTGCCTGCGCAGACCCGGGTCGAGGAGACCGTGGTGGACCTGACACAGTCGGCCCGTGACCTCGACGAGGCGATCGGTTGGCTGGCGCGGGCGTGCGGCCAGCGACTCACGACCGCGGCGCGTCTGAGCGAAGCCTTCGGCGCCAGGTTTCGGGTGCGGTGGCGCACGGAGCTGACGGCCGCGCTGCGGGACGTGGCTGACGGCTGCCACTCGGTGCTGGAGATGCGCTACCTGCGACGGGTGGAGCGCGCGCACGGCCTACCCCGTAGCACCCGGCAGCGGGCCCGGCGTCGGCCCGGCGGCCGGTGGTACGACGACGTCTACTACGCCGAGTACCAGGTCGTTGTCGAGGTGGATGGCCGGGCGGCGCACCCCGATGAGCGGCGCTGGCGTGACATGGAGCGCGACAACGCCGGGGTGGCCGCGGGGAGAGCGTCCTGCGCTACGGCCCAGCGGATGTGACGGGCCGGCCGTGCCGCGTCGCCGCACAGGTGGCCACGGTGCTGGCACGCAACGGCTGGACGGGCTCGCTACGCCGCTGCGGCCCTGGATGCGAGTTAACGTGAAGGATTTGAGTCGCTATAGCGACCCGATTCTTTCGCGTTAACGGGTGAGGGCGGTTTGGGCGGCGAGTTGGCCGAAGACTAGGGCTGCGGCTAGGCCGCCGGCGTACGCGTTGTGGTAGAGGCCGCCCGCGTCGGCGCCGGCCGCGAGTAGGCCGGGGATCACGCCACCCTCTGCGGCGCGAACGCGGGCGTCGGGGGTGATGAGGAGGCCGCCGAAGGTGAACGTGATGGCGGGGGCGGCCTCCAGGACGTAGAAGGGCGGCTCGGTCACCGGGCCGTCGAGGGCCTCGATCGCCGCCCGGATCTTCGGGCCGGGGTAGCCCCACTCGGGGGCATGTCGTCCAACTCGTCCAGGCTGTGCGCGACCGCGCAGCGGGCCCCGCGGCGGCTGGCGAGGGCGAACCTGTCCAGCTTCGGTGCGCCCTCCACATAGGACTGGGTGATGTGGTCCCGGTACGCGGCCGCGTCCGCGACGAGCAGTCCGCGCGCCTGCGGCTGGTGCACCAGGGCGATCGTGGTGAGGTGGTCGCCGAGCGTCTCGTCGATGAAGCGTTCGCCGTCGAGGTTGAAGAGCAGGGAGTGCTGGCTGAAGTACAGCGCCAGGTCGACGTACAGGGACGGGTCGCTGAGCGGGACGCCGGCGGGGATCAGGTGGCCGTAGAAGCCGGCCCCGTCGGTGCCGAACGCCGCGCCGGCCGCCTGGCCCAGCCGCAGGCCGTCGCCGGTGCTCCACGGGTTGCCGCGCAGTTCGATGTCGCGCGCCCGCGGGTGGATCAGGCTGGCCCGCAGGTCCGGGTCGCCCTGGTACCCGCCGGTGGCCAGCAGGGTCCAGCGGGCGTCGACCTGTTGGGTGGAGCCGTCCGGCAGGCGCAGGGTCGCCCCGGTGACCGCTGCGCCGGAGGACAGGAGCGACGTGACGCGGGTACGGGTCAGCACCTGCCCGCCGTGTTCCTTGATCCGCTGTTCGCAGCGTGCGATGTAGTGGTTCGTGTCGAACTGGTGGCCGCGGCCGTAGCCCAGGACGGTCACCGCGGGGCGGCAGTCGACGCCGAGCGAGCGGATCCATTCCACGCCGCCGGGAAAGCCGTCGACCAGCCGCGCGCCGAGGGCCTGGTCGCCGTCGGGGTTGACCTCGCGGAGCACGTCCACGGTCGGCGCGGTCCAGGCGTACCCGGCGTAGACGGCGGATCCGCCGGTGTGGTCGCCCTTCTCGGCGACCAGCACGCGGGCCCCGGCGGTGGCGGCGGTCGCGGCGGCGGTGAGCCCGGCCATGCCGCCGCCGATCACGAGCAGGTCGACCGTCATGATGAACCCCCAGCGTGTCGAGGCCCGCGTCCAGCAGGGCGGGTACGGCCGAGCCGACGGCGTCGAAGCCGGGGCCGACGGTCTGGCCGGCGAGGTGGCGGGCGTGGATGCCCTCGGCGATGACGGCCAGCTTCAGGTAGCCCAGCGCGCGGTAGAAGGAGAGCCGGCTCAGGTCGCGGCCGGAGCGGGCGGCGTACCGCGCGGCCAGTTCGGGGCCGGTCGGAAAGCCGGGGTTGGCGGTGGGGGCGTGGCGTACGCCCAGCACCGGCGCGCAGACCGGGTCCCAGTAGACGAGCATCAGCCCCAGGTCGGCGAGCGGGTCGCCGAGCGTGGCCATCTCCCAGTCCACGATCGCCCGGACCGTGCCGGGGTCGCCGGCGTCGAGGATGGCGTTGTCGAGCCGGTAGTCGCCGTGCACGATCGCCGCACCGCTCTCCGGCGGTGTCGCCCGCTCCAGCGCGCGGTGCAGAGCATCCAAGGTGGACAGTGAGCGGGTGGCGACCCGGGACCACTGGCCACGCCAGCGCCGCACCTGCCGTCCCAGGTAGCCCACCGGCCGGCCGAAGTCGGCCAGGCCCACCTCGTGAGGGTCGACCGCGTGCAGTCGGGCCAGCTCGTCGACCAGCGCCTCGGCGCACCGCCGGGCGTCGGCGGGGGCGAGCGTCGCGGCGAGGTCGCCGTCGCGCAGCACCGCGCCGTCCACAAAGGACATGACGGTGAACGGCGCGCCGATGACGTCGGGATCGGGGCAGTAGCAGACCGCCCGTGCCACCGGTACGCCACTGCGACCCAGCGCGGCCACCACGCGGTACTCGCGGGCCATGTCGTGCGCGGTCGGGGTGAGCGTGCCCAGCGGTGGCCGGCGCAGCACCCAGCGGCTGTGCCCGTCCGTCACCTCGTACGTGAGGTTGGACTTCCCGCCCGTGATGAGGCTGAGCGTGAGCGGGCCCCGCACGCCGGGGACGTGCGCGGCGAAGTACGACTCCAGCGCGTCCATCAGGTGAACGACCGCACCGCGCGCCGGGCGATGGCCCACCGGTGCGTCTCGGAGGGCCCGTCGTAGATGCGGAACGGCCGGACCTCGCGCAGCAGGCGGGACAGCGGCAGGTCCGCGGAGATGCCGAGGGCGCCGCACACCTGCACGGCCCGGTCCACGATCCGGCCCACCGCCTCGGACACGAACGTCTTGGTGATGGAGGTGTGCTGCGCGCCCGGCCGGCCCTGGTCCAGCTCCCAGCACGCCCGCCACAGCAGCGCCCGGCTGGCCTCGATGTCGATCTCCGTGTCGGCCAGCATCTGCTGCACCATGCCCAACTCGGCCAGCGGCCGGCCGAACGCGGACCGGCTCGCGGCGCGTTCCAGGGCGATGTCCCGGGCCCGGCGGGCGGCGCCCAGCCAGCGCATGCAGTGCGTCAGCCGGGCCGGGCCGAGCCGCACCTGGGCGTACGCGAAGCCCGCGTCGACCTCGCCGAGGACCTGCTCGTCCCCGACGAGACAGCCGTCGAAGGCCAGCTCGCTGTGCCCGCCGAACAGGCCCTCGTCGAGGGTCTCCAGGTTGCGGACGAGCTTCATGCCCGGGGTGCCGGCGTCGACGAGGAACATCGTCGCGCCGCCCGCGTCGCCGGGCGTACCACTGGTGCGGGCCATGCAGATCGCGAACGCGGCGCCGTCCGCGCCGCTGATGAACCACTTGCGTCCGTCGATCCGCCAGCCGCCGGCGACCCGGGTGGCGGTGGTGGCCAGGGCGCGCGGGTCGGAGCCGGCGCCCGGCGCCGGCTCGGTCATCGCGAAGCAGGACCGGACCTCGCCGGCGGCCAGCGGGCGCAGGTACCGTTCCCGCTGCTCCGCCGTCGCCACCGTGTGGAGCAGGTGCGTGTTGCCCTCGTCGGGTGCCGCGCAGTTCATGGCGAGCGGGCCGAGCAGCGAGTAGCCGGCCTCCTCGAAGACCACGGCCTGCCCGCGCAGGTCCAGGCCGAGGCCGCCAAATTCCCGGGGTACGTGCGGCGCGAACACGCCGGCGTCCCGGGCCGCCTGTTGCAGCCGGTGCCGCAGCGGCTCGGGGGCGTCGTGCACCGACCCGCCGCAGGCCCGCTCCTCGGGGATGACCACGTCCCGGACGAACTCGGCGGTGCGCCGGGCGATGCCGGCCACCTCGTCGCTGATGGAGAACGAAATGGTCATGTCACAACTTGTCGAAGATGTCGGAGCCGGCCACGGCCATCGCCACGAACACGCCGGCCCCCGTCACCAGCGTCATGACCAGGGCGATCGCGGCGACCAGGGGGTACGAGCCGTTGCCCCAGTAGTCGAACAGGATGGTGCCCATGACCTGCGTGGTGGGCGCCCGGACCAGCAGCGACGCGGTGAACTCGTGGGTCAGCAGCACGAACATCAGCGCCGCCGCCCCGGCGATGGTGGGGCGCAGCAGCGGCAGCATGATCTCCGTGGTGGTCCGCACCGGCCCGGCCCCGCTGGTCCGCGACGCCTCCTGGTACGCGTCGCCGAGCGCCACCATCCCGGCCAGCTGCATCCGGGTGGTGAACGGCAGCATGAGCGTCACGTAGACCAGCACGATCACCTCGCGGGTGCCGTACAGGATGAACGGCTCCCGGCTGTACGTGAGCAGGAAGCCGGCGCCGAAGACCACGGCGGGGATGCCCAGCGGCATGGCCACGATGAAGTCGACGGCGGCCCGGATGATCGGGAACTTGCGCCCCTTGAGCAGCAGCGAGGCGGCGACGAAGCCCACCGGGAGGGCGATCGCCACGGAGATGACCGAGATGGTGAGGCTGTTGACGATCGCGTCGGTGATGCCCGACTCGGCGAACACCTGCCGGAAGTTGGCCAGCGTGAAGCCGCCCGGGTCGACCGAGCCGCTCCAGAACGGGGACAGCGACACCAGCGCGAGCGCGCCGAGCGGCAGCCCGAGGGCCAGCACGCTGTAGGTGAGGATGCCGGCGACGGCCAGCCGCGAGGGCCGGCTCGTGGCCCGGAACGCCTTGCCGCCGTGCGTGACGAACCGGCTGTGGTCGCCCAGGATCACCTTCTGCAGGACGACCACCGCGATGCCGAACAACAGCAGCGGCGACCCGATCGCGGCCGCCCGGCCGTAGTCGATCGGGCTCTGCGAGACCGCCACGTACATGTCGGTGGTGAGCACGTTGATGCCGCCGGTGCGCCCCAGCAGCAGCGGGCCGGTGAACTGCCCCAGGCCCAGCAGCAGCGCGACGAAACCGCCGTACACCAGGCTCGGCCGCAGCAGCGGCAGCGTGACCCGGAAGAACACGCCGACCGCCGACGAGCCGCTCACCTGCGCGGCCTCGATCAGCTCGGAGTTGATGCCGGCGAAGCCGGAGCTGACGAACAGGTAGACGAACGCGGTCAGCCCGAAGCCGGTGATGACCACGATCCACGGCAGCGAGTAGACGTCGACCGGCCCCTCCTGCAGGTGGTTCCACCAGGGCAGGTTGCGCAGCAGCGCGTTCAGGTAGCCGGGGCGGGGGAGAACAGGAACGCCCAGCCGGTCACCGCGGCCACCGCCGGCACGACGATCGGCAGGATCGGCAGCGCCCGCAGCAGCCGCAGCCGCGGTGGCAGCCGGGTCGCCGCCCAGGCCAGCAGCGTGCCGAGGACCAGCGCGATGGCCAGCGAACCGAGCGCCAGGCCGACCGTCGTACGCAGCGTCTGCGCCACCTCCGGCCGGTCGAAGGCGGCCTCGTACCCGCGGGCGCCGTCCTCGAAGGCCAGCCGTTGCAGGCCGACGAGCGGCGCGATCACCAGGTAGCCGATCCCGGCGAGGAACGCGAGCGCGGCGAGCCGCGGCAGCAGCCGCCGCGTGCGGGTCAGCGCCAGGGGCATCGCGGGTGCGCTCATCACGCCCCCACTGCCGCGGCCGGCCGGTGCCCGGCGATCCGTTCGTCGCCGGCGCCGTAGTAGATGGCCGCCTGGTCGGCGTACCAGGCCGTCACCGGCTCTCCCGCCGCGAGGTGCCGGACCCAGGCGTTCCCGGCCAGGGGCGTCTTGGCGTGTAGGCGGGTGCCGCCGGCCGAGACCACCACGTCCATGTGCCGGCCGCCGAACTGCGCGTCGACGACCTGCGCGGGCAGGCCGATCGCGCCCGGGGGCGGCCGCTGGTCGGGCTGGGCCAGCAGCACGTCGTCGGGGCGCAGCCGGACCGCGACCTCGGCGTGCTCCCGCGGCACCGGAATGTCGCCGGTCACCGGCTCGTCGCCGGCGGCCCAGCCACCGCCGGTGCGGCGCAGGACCAGCCGGTTCGACATGCCGATGAACCCGGCGACGTACTCGGTGGCCGGCTCCTCGAACACCCGCTGCGGCGTGTCGAGCTGCTCGATCCGGCCCGCCCGCATGATGGCCAGGCGGTCGCCCAGGGCCAGCGCCTCGCTCTGGTCGTGGGTGACGAACACGGCGGTGAAGCCCAACCGCGCGTGCAGCTCGTGCAGCTGGGCGCGGACCTGGTCGCGCAGGCGGGCGTCGAGGTTGCTCATCGGCTCGTCGAACAGGACCAGGTCGGGCCGGGCCACCAGGCCGCGGGCCAGTGCGACCCGCTGCTGCTGCCCGCCGGACAGCTGCGCGGGGTAGCGGTCGAGGAGGCCGGCGCAGTCGACCAACCGCGCCGTCTCCTCGATCCACTCCCGCGACTGGTCGCGGCCCACCCGGCGGGCCCGCAGCGGGTACCCGATGTTGCGGCGTACCGTCATGTGCGGCCAGAGGGCGTACGACTGGAAGACCATCCCGATCCGCCGCTTGTTCGGCGGCAGGTTGACCTTTGCGCGCACGTCCAGCACGGTCTGGCCGCCCAGCGAGATACGTCCCTCGTCGGGCGTTTCCAGGCCGGCCAGGCTACGCAGCGTGGTGATCTTCCCGCAGCCGCTGGGGCCGAGCAGCACGACGAACTCGCCCGACTCGATCTCCAGCGACAGGCCGTCCACCGCGACCGCCGGCGGCTTGCCGGCGAACCGCTTGGTCAGGCCCTCGATCCGCACCTGGGACATCGGAATCCTTACTGGAAGAGGGACTTCCACTTCTTCTGGTACGCGGCCACGGCGTCCGGCGTGAGCTTGGACGGGTCCTGGAGGCGGACCTTGTCGTTCGTGATCAGCGTGCCCGGCACGTTGGCCAGCACGGAACCGGCCGACGGGGTGATCAGCTCCTGCCCCTTTTCGGTCACCATGAAGTTGGCCAGGAGCTGGGCGGCGTTCGGGTGCGGGCCGCTCTTGAGCACCATGCCGTAGTACCGGGAGCCCCAGGCGCCGCTCGGCGGCATCTTGAAGTCCACCGGTGCGCCCTTGGCCTTGGCGGGCACCAGCGCGATCGGCGCCACGAAGCTGCCGGCGGCGATCTCGCCGGACGCCATCGCCTCACCCATCGGCAGCGAGCTGGGGTAGATGCGCGGCTTCTGCGCGGCCAGCTTGGTCACGAAGTCGGCGCCGTACGTCTCCTCCAGCCACAGGTAGAAGTCGACGATCGACGGCGCGGTGGGCTCGATGACGCCGATCTTGCCGGTGAGCGCCGGGTCGAGCAGGTCCGGGTAGTCGGTCAGGCCCTTGGGGTACAGCTTGGTGTTCCAGCCGAACGTGAGCACGGCCGAGTTGGTCTCGAAGTAGTTGCCGTCGTGGACGTACTGCTTGGCGTCGTAGGTGCCCTTGCCGGTCAGCTCGGGGCCGGTCGGCGCGAGGAAGCGCCCCGCCTTGGCCTGCGTCTGGACCCAGGACAGGCTCGCGTTGACGTACATGTCGGCGATGCCCTTGCCGGTCTGGAACTCGGTCTCGACCTTGACGCTCAGGTCGCCGTCGACGCCGCGGACGGTCTCCACGTCGATCCCCGGGTATTCCTTCTCGAACTCGGCGGCGAAGTTGTTCAGCGCGTCCAGGCCCTGCGCCGAGTAGATGGTGACCTTGCCTTCCTTCTTGGCCGCGGCGACCAGCGCGTCGATGCCGGCGTCGGCCGACACCACGGTGTCGGACTTGTCGTCGTTGCCGCCGCCGCACGCGGCGACCATCAGGGTGGTTATCAGCAGCAGGACGAGGGGAAAGCCCCCGCGCCGTCTCGAATTGGCTCCCATACTCGGCTCCCTAAAGTGAAACCGGCTTAGCGTTCTTGCTGGACAGGGGCCCGGCTAGCTAAGATTTCGAGGAAGTTACCAAACTGAACTCGGTTTTGGCAAGGGTGGCGATGAGCGCTCGACTGGACGGCATGACCTTCGTAATCACCGGTGCGGCGCAGGGCATCGGGGCGGCCACGGCGCGGATGGCGGCGGCCCGGGGAGCCAGCGTCGTGGTGGCCGACGTCGACGACGGCGCGGGCGCGCGTACGGCCGAGGACATCGCCGCCGCCGGTGGCCGCGCGACGTACCGGCACTGCGACGTGACCGACCCGGACCAGGTGCGCGACCTGATGCGCGCGGCCGACGAGGCGTACGGCGGGATCGACGTGCTGCACAACAACGCGGGCGTCCACGAGACCGCGCTGGGCGTACCGGTGTCGATCGAGGAGATGCCGCTGGACGCCTGGGACCGGGTCGTCGCGGTCAACCTGCGCGGGCCGTGGCTGTGCGCCAAGTTCGCCGTGCCGTACCTGAAGAAGAGCCGGCACGGCCCCTCCATCATCAACGCCGGCTCCACCGGCTCGTGGGTCGGCGGCATGTCCAGCCTCGCGTACGGCGCCAGCAAGGGCGGCCTCGCGCTGCTCACCAAGAACCTCGCCGTCGAGCTGGCCCCGTACGGCATCCGGGTCAACTGCTACTGCCCGAGCGCCACCGAGACCCGCATGGTCGAGGACTACCTCGCGGCGGGGGACGACCGGGAGGCGCGGCTGCGCACGCTCGCCCGGACCCAACTGGTTTCCCGCATCGGGCAGCCGGACGACATCGCGCACCTGGTCTGCTTCCTGGCCAGCGCGGAGGCCGCGTACGTCAACGGCGCGGTCTGGCTCATCGACGGCGGCTCGCTCGCCTGGAGGGGTACCCGATGACCATCATGGACAGTGACGCCGGCCCGCGGTCCAAGCGCGCCGCGATCCTCGCGGCCGCCGTCGGCTGCTTCGGCGAGTTCGGGTACGAGGCGACGAAGTGGTCGACCGTGGCCGACCGGGTCGGTATCGGGCAGACGGCGCTCTACCACTACTTCGAGTCCAAAGCGCACTGCCTGCTGACCATCATGCACGCCGAGTTGCACCGTTCCCACGAGCGCTTCCTGGAGGCGACCGCGGGCGTCGACCCGGCGGACGGCCTGCGGGCGGCGCTGGCCGGCGCGTTCGACGTCACCGAGCGCGAGGTCCTGCAGATGCGCATCCTGCAGAACCACATCGACCTGCTGGAGATCCCGCGCGCCTCGGCCCGCGAGGAGGAGTCCCGGCAGGCCGCCCGCGCCCTGGTGCACGACATCGAGATGGCCTGGACCGGGCTGCTCGACCGCGGGATGGCGGCCGGCGCGTTCCCGGCCCGCGACCCGCACACGCTCGCCCAGGCCGTGCTGGGCCTGCTGGTGAGCGTCTGGCGGTGGTACCGCTGGGGCGGGCGGCTGGACCTGGCGGCGGTCCGCGATTTCTACGCCGGCTGCGCCTTGCGCATGGTGCTATCTTGAACTGAATTCAGGAAGGGAGTGCCCGCGGTGCTGGTCCGCTGGTTCGAGATCATGGACAGCGATGTACCCGACGACGTCCTCGGCCTGCTCGCCGAGGACTTCCAGTTCTCCGTCGTCTTCTCCACCGGCGACGACACCACCGCCCGCGACTTCGCCGGCGGCCGGGACGCGATGGTGGGCTACCTGGAGCAGCGCGAGAAGGGCACCCGCGTGCACCGGCTGCTGGCCACCGGCGCGAGCGGCGAGACCGAGTTCGCGCTCGGCGAGGTGATCCGGCTCGGCGAGTGGGAGGCGAGCTTCGTCGCCTCCGCGCTGCTGGACGGCCAGGGTCGGCTCCGCCGGCTCATCATCGGCCGTTCCCCCGGCGTCGCGTTTCCGGCGGGGAGTGACCGCCGTGTACAACCTCGTCGTGCTCGCGTCGCGCCCGCCGGAGTGGAGCCATGAGCAGTTCATCGCGTGGTGGCGGGGCGAGCACGCCGGCGTCACCCTGGCCCTGCCCGGCCTGCGGCGATGGCGGCACATGGCCGTCGACCGGGCGCTGGAGCCGCGCTCCGAGGGCTGGGACGGGCTGTCGGTGCTGAGCTTCGACACCGCCGAGGACCTCGACCTTGCGCTGGCGAGCCCGGAGTGGAAGGCCGCGATCGCGCATGTCGGCCCGATGCGGGGCCGGCGGATCGCGGTGATGGGGCCGGAGGCCGAGCTGTTTACCGCGTGATCCGTACCAGGGTCTTGCCGGTATTGTCGCCACGCAACAGGCCGGCGAGCGCGGCCGGCGCCCGCTCCAGGCCGTCGACGACCGTCTCGCGGTAGCGCAGCCGCCCGGCGCGGATCCAGGCGCCCACCTCCCGGGTCATCTCGGGTATCAGGTGCGCCATCGCGCTGGCCCGGAACCCGCGGATCGTCAGGCTCTTGGTGACCGCCAGCATCAGGTTGTCCGGGCCTGGCGCCGACCGCTCCGCCGCGTACTCGGAGATCATGCCGCAGATCGCGACGCGGCCGTGCGGGCGCAGCGCGCCGATCGCGGCGCGGAGGTGGTCGCCGCCCACGTTGTCGAAGTACACGTCGACGCCGTCCGGTGCCGCCTCGGCCAGCAGGTCGGGGAGCGGGCCGGCGCGGTAGTCGAACGCGGCGTCCACGCCGACCTCGTCCAGCAGGTAGCGCACCTTCGCGGCGGAGCCGGCGCTGCCGATGACGCGGTGGCCGCGCAGCTTCGCGATCTGGGCGACGAGGCTGCCGACGGCGCCGGCCGCGGCGGAGACCCACACGACGTCGCCGTCGCGCAGCCCGGCCACGTGCAGCAGGCCGGCGTACGCGGTGAGCCCGTTGGCGCCGAGCGCCCCGAGGTACGCCTGCGCCGGCGCGGCCCGCACGTCGAGCCGGCGCAGCGTGCCCACGCCGCCGAGCGCGGGCTGACCGGCCGCGACGACCGCGTAGTCCCGCCAGCCGGCGGCGTGCCACACCGTGTCGCCCGCGGCGAAGCCGTCCGCGTGGGAGGCCACCACCTCGCCGACCGTCATGACTCCGTCCAGCGGTCGTCCCAGCGGGAACGCCGGGAAGTACCCAGGCGGTGCCGTCTCGCGCAGCCGCAGCCGGAGCGCGGCGTCGACCGAGGTCCACGTGTTGCGGACCAGCACCTCGCCCGTACCCGGCTCGGGCACCGGCACGTCGACCAGCCGGAAGTCCGCCGGCCGCACCTCGCCCCGCGGGTACGCGACCGGCCAGACCTCCCGGCTGGTCACTGAACCCAGGGTCACCGGGCCGTCCAGCCGCCGTCGACGTAGAGCTCGCTGCCGGTCATGAACGTCGCGTCTTCGCTGGCCAGGAACGCGATCGCCGCCGCCACCTCCTCGGGCCGGCCGAGGCGGCGCATCGGCGTACCGTCCACCATCGCCCGCTCCCGCGGGGTGCCGCTGGTGCGCTCGATCAGCGTGCCGGTCGCGATGAACCCGGGATGGACCGAGTTGACGCGGACGCCGCGCTCCGCCCAGTGCAGGGCGGCGTTCTTGGTCATCACCCGGACCGCGCCCTTGGCCGCGTGGTACGAGAAGCTCGACCCGAAGCCGCCGACGGTGCCGAAGATGGAGCAGACGTTGACGATGGCGCCGCCGCCGGTGGCCTCGATGACCGGGCCGGCGTGCTTCATGCCCAGCCACACACCGCGCTGGGTGACCGCCTCCACCTCCTGCCAGGTCTCCAGCGTCTCCGACTCCACGGTCGTGAAGTGGCCGATGCCGGCGTTGTTGACCAGCACGTGCAGGCCGCCCAGGGAGGCGACGACCCGCTCCCACGCCCCTTCGTCGGAGACGTCCAGCGCGTACGGCTCCGCGCTCGCCCCGGACTCGCGCAGTTCCTTGGCGAGCGCGGCGCACCGCCCCGCGTCCAGGTCGGTGACCACGACCGCCGCGCCCTCGGCGGCCAGCCGGCGCGCGGTCGCCGCGCCGATGCCGCCGGTCGCGCCGGTGACCAGCGCCGTCTTCCCGGTCAGTCGCATGGGTCCTCCAGTTTCCTGCCGAAGAGCCGCTCCAGCGCGGCGATCGTGTCCGCGGTGTTGTCGTGGCGCACCGTCGCCATGCCCAGCCGCGCGGCCGGCTTGAGGTTGCCGCCGAGGTCGTCGACGAACACGCAGTCCCGCGGCGGCAGCCCGACCGCCGCGGCGCCGAGCCGGTAGATCTCGGGGGCGGGCTTGCGCACGCCCGCCTCGGCGGACAGCACCACGCCGTCGAACAGCTCCGCGAGCAGCGGCTGGTCGTACCCGGAAAGGCCCCAGGAGTTCGAGACCAGCCCGGTGCGGATGCCGTGGCGGCGGGCCTGCCGCACGGCGGCGGCCATGCGGCGGTCGACGGTCGCGCCGGCCATCATCCGCGCGATGAGGTCGCCGGCCGGTACGCCCAGCAGCGCCGCGAACTCCGCCTCGAACGACGCGGCCGGCAGCGTGCCGTCCTCCAGGCCGGCGAGCAGCGGCTGAGCCGGCCCGCGCAGCAGGTCCACGACCCGGTCGTCCGGCAGCCCTTCGGCCCGGCAGAAGGCCGCGAACGACGCGAAGACGCTCGTGGTGAGCACGCCACCGTAGTCCACCAAGAGCCCTCGCACCGGACAGCCTCCAGTCAACCTCCACCTAACTGAACCAAGTTTGGTTTGGTTGGTCGGCGCCGTCAAGCCACGGATCTTGGATGATCAGCAGGTGCTGCCGGTCAGCTGCCCCTTCTGGAGGGTCACGTCCTTGCCGCTCAGCGTGATCCGCAGCCCTTCGGGGAGGACCTCGACCGCGCGGTACTCCAGGTTGGCCGGCAGGGCCTGCAGCGGGTACGAGGTCTCCCGCGCCCGCACCTGGGACAGCACGTTGTCGGCCGGGAAGAGGAAGCCGAACATCTCGATCTGCTGCGGCGCGATGTCGAGCTTCGCGCCGGCGATCGTGGGCTTGGCGTAGAGGACGATGGGGGTCGGCGTGCCGTCCGGGTTGCCGCCCTTGGTGGTCGCGGTCAGCAGCCCGCCCTCTGCGCCGAACGTGGTCGGCCGGCCGTCACCGGTGGACAGTTCGGAGAACGGCTGGACGGTGACGCCGCCCACGGCCACCTTGACGCCGCCGCTGTCGACGCTCACCGACCGGTACCGCACCCCACTGGGCAGCGCGGGCAGCTCGCGACTGAGCGACTCCTGCTTGATCTGGCTCAGCACCAGCCTGGCGAGCAGGTCGTCGGGCGGGCGGTTGGCGCCGAGGATCTCGACCGACTGCGGCACCAGGTTCAGCGTGCCGCCGCTCAGCCGGGGCGCGGTGTGGATGGTCAGCGGGATGTTGACGATCGGCTCCACGCTCAGCGCGGTGGAGATGCCCAGCAGCCCGTTCGCGGCCTGGTAGGTGACCGCGCGGCCGTCCACCTCCTTGGGGAGGTTGGTCAGCGGCTCGACGGCGACGCCGCCGAGCTCGACGTGTACGCCGTCCGCCTTCGGGGTGATCGACTTGTAGGTCACCCCGGCCGGCAGCGCGGGCAGCTCCTGCTTGCGTTCCCCGCCGGCCAGGCTGGCGACCTGGTTGGCCGGCAACGTCTTGCCGAACAGTTGCAGCCGTTGCGGCACCGCCACGACCGACTCGCCGCGCAGCTCCATCTTCAGGAAGAGCTTGGCCGTGACGTTCTTCGCGTTCTCCGCCGGAGACACCGTCTTGACGGTCAGCTGGCCGTCCGGAGCCTGCCCGTACGTGGTCGGCGGCTCGCCCGGCGTGGTCGGCATGTTGGCGAAGCCGACCGTGATGGACGCGTCCATGCTGCCGACGCGGGTGGTGCCCGGCTCGGGCTGGCTGACGTCGCGCAGCGTGGCGTCGAAGGTGGCGTGCTGGGTGTCGCCGATGGTCACGTCCGGCACGGTCAGCCGCACCTCGGACATACGCTGGCGCAGCAGTTGCGGGACGAGGCGGCCGCCGCCGACCGTGACCGTCGGCGGCTGCGCGAGGCTGCCGGGGCAGGCGACCTGGCTGGACACCCGCTCGGTGACCAGGCCGGCGAGGTAGCCGTCCAGGAAGGGCAGCGGCAGCAACAGCACCGCCAGCGGGAGGGCCAGCAGCGGTACCAGGCCGAAGGCCAGCAGCTTGGCGCGCCGCCCCCGCAGGAAGCGGCTACCGGCCGCGTGTGCCCGTTTCGCCCTCGTGGTGCCCGTGGCAGGTATGAGCGTCTCCACGCGCCACCTCCCATCCACCGGCGTCGACAACGTCGTAATTACCGGCCAGTACGGTGTGCGGCGTGCAGCAGTTCAACTACCTACCGAAGCTGGCACGGCTCACCCGTGCAGCAGGTGGCGCGCCATGACGACGCGCTGGATCTGGTTGGTGCCCTCGTAGATCTGCGTGATCTTCGCGTCGCGCATCATCCGTTCGGCCGGGAAGTCGCTGGTGTAGCCGTAGCCGCCGAGCAGCTGGACCGCGTCGGTGGTGATCTGCATGGCGGCGTCGGAGGCGAAGCACTTGGCGGCCGCGCCGAAGTAGCGCAGGTCGGCCTCGTCGCGCTCGGACTTGGCCGCGGCGGCGTAGGTGAGCTGCCTGGCCGCGGCGAGCTTCATGCCCATGTCGGCGAGCATGAACTGGATGCCCTGGAACGTCGCGACGGTCTTGCCGAACTGCTCGCGCTGCGTCACGTACTCCAGGGCCAGGTCGAGGGCGCCCTGGGCGATGCCGACGGCCTGGGCGGCGATCGTCACCCGGGTGTGGTCCAGGGTGCGCATCGCCGTGCGGAAGCCCTCGCCGGGCGCGCCGATCATGCGGTCGGCCGGCAGGCGTACCCCGTCGAAGTAGACCTCGCGGGTCGGCGAGCCCTTGATGCCGAGCTTCTTCTCCAGCGCGCCGAAGCCGACGCCGGGATCGGACTTCTCCACGACGAAGGCCGAGATGCCGCGCGAGCCGGCGCTCGGATCGGTCGTCGCGAAGACCGTGTAGTACTCCGAGACGCCCGCGTTGGTGATCCAGCGCTTGACGCCGTCGAGCACGTAGCCGTCGCCGTCGCGGACGGCGCGGGTGCGCATGGCCGCCGCGTCGCTGCCGGCCTCGGGTTCGGACAGGCAGTACGAGAACATCGCGTCCCCGCGCGCGACCGGCGGCAGGTAGCGCCGCTTGAGCTGGGCGGACCCGGCCAGCAGCAGCGGCATGGTGCCGAGCTTGTTGACCGCGGGGATCAGGGAGGACGCCGCGCAGGCCCGAGCGACCTCCTCGATCACGATCGCCGTGGCGAGGGCGTCCGCGCCGGCGCCGCCGTACTCGGTGGGGATGTGCGGGGCGTGGAAGTCGCCGGCGCGCAGCGCGTCGAACGACGCCTGCGGGAACTCGCCCTTCTCGTCGGTCGCCGCCGCGTTCGGCGCGACCTTGTCCACGCACAGGTCACGCACCGCGGCCCGGATGGCCTCGTGCTCCTCCGGAATCCGATACGCATCGAAGGTCATTGTCTCCCGCGCCTCCCGCTCGGCAACGTCACGCCGTGCCAAACCGTACGGCACTGAGTGCCAATCTGAAAGGGATGGTGTTACGGTTCACGGCGTGACCGGCAAGCCTCGGGTCCGCGAGGATCTCACCGCCGCGGCCATCGCGCTGTTTCTCAAGCGGGGGTACGACGAGACCACCGTCGACGAGATCGCCGAGGCCGCCGGCGTGGCCCGGCGTACCTTCTTCCGGTACTTCCGGACCAAGGAGGACGCGGTCTTCCCCGACCACGACGACTGCCTGGCCAGGGTCGAGGCGGTGCTCAACGTGGCCGCCCCGGCACGCCGCCCCTCGCGGCGGTCGGCCAGGCCGCGCATCTCGTCCTCGCCATGTTCACCGACGATCCCGCGACGGCCGTCAAGCGGTACGAGCTGACCCGCGGCGTGGCGCCCCTGCGCGAGCGGGAGATCACCGCCACCAGCCGCTACCAGCGCGTGTTCACCGACCACCTGCACAAGCGGTCGCGCGGCGGCGAACAGGCGCGGCTGCGCGACGAGGTGGTGGCCGCCGCCGTGGTGGCCGCGCACAACCACGTCCTGCGCCAATGGCTGCGCGAGGGCGGCAAGGACGACGCCCACGCCCGGCTGGACGTGGCACTCGGTGCCGTCACCGATGTCCTGAGTGGCTGGCTGGACGGCCGCGCCACCGGGCCGGACGACCCGGACGGCGGCGACGTGGTCGTGGTGGCGGTCCGGCGCGGCGCGCCGATGTGGCGCGTGGTCCAGCAGATCGAGGCCGCCACCCTCCCGTAGCCGCCAACGTTTCGGCCTTGTTGCAAAGACTATGCAGCTACCCCTCTTGCCCAATATGCTGGTCAGCGACGGCGTGGGGGAGGGGATCATGGAAACAGTGGCGATGCACATCGCCAACGGCATAGTCAACGCGCAGGTGTCCGCGGTGTTCCTGGTGATCGCCGTGATCGCGCTGGCGGTGTGCGTGACGCGCGGTCGGGCGGACCTCGACGACCGGTTGGCGCCGATGGCCGGGCTGGTGGCGGCGTTCATCTTCGCCGTGCAGATGCTCAACTTCCAGGTGCTGCCGGGCGTGTCCGGGCACCTGCTGGGCGGCACCCTCGCGGTGATGCTGGTGGGCCCGTGGGTCGGCGCGCTATGCGTGTCGACGGTTCTGATCATCCAGTGCCTGCTCTTCGCCGACGGCGGTCTGACCGCCCTCGGGCTGAACATCACCAACATGGCGGTGCTCGGCACGGCCGCCGGGTACGTGCTGGTGGCCGGCCTGCTGAGGGTGCTGCCGAAGACGCCGACCGGGCTGGCGGTGACCGGATTCATCGCCGCGGTGATCGGCGTGGTGGTCGCGTCCCAGGGCTTCGTGCTCCAGTACTGGCTCGGCGGCACCACGGACCTGTCGCTGCCCACGATCTCCGCGACGATGGCCGGGGTGCACGTGCTGATCGGGATCGGCGAGGGGTTGATCACCGCGACGACCGTGGCCACGGTGGCCCGGGTCCGTCCGGACCTGGTGTACGCGCTGCGCCGCTTCCGCACCCGGGCCGCCGCGCCCGCGCCGGCGGCGACGTCCGTGGTGGGAGGTGCCGCGTGAGCACCAAGCGACCGCTGTGGTGGTTCCTGGCCGGTGGGCTGCTCGTCGCCCTGCTGCTCGCCGGGCTGGTCAGCAACGTCGCCTCGGGCAGCCCGGACGGCCTGGACTACACCGCCCGGGACGGCTGCACCACCGACGCCGACGGCACCATCACCGGGGGCACCTGCATGGCCCAGCAGGAGCAGGAGCACCAGACGAAGGACAGCCCGCTGGCGGACTACGGCATCAAGGGCATCGACAACCCGTACCTGTCGACCGGGCTGTCCGGGGTCCTGGGCGTGCTGGTCACGTTCGCGGTCGGCGGCGGCGTGTTCTGGCTGGTCCGTCGCCGCGGTCCGGCCCGGACCCCGGCCGAGACGGGCACCGGGAAGGGCTGATGGGCGCCGGCCACGCCCATCCGCTGCACCTCGACCACGACAGCGTGGTGCATCGGCTGCCCCCGCAGGTGAAGATCGTCGCGACGCTGCTCTACACCATCGTCGTGGTGGTCACCCCGCGCACCGAGTTCGCCGCGTTCGCCGGCTACGCGGTGCTGGTGGCGGTGGTGGCCGTGCTGGCCCGCGTCCCGGCGCGCTGGCTGGCTAAGCGCGCCACCATCGAGCTGCCGTTCGTGCTGCTGGCGGTCGCGCTGCCGTTCGCCGGCCACGGCGAGCGGGTCACCTGGTTGGGCATGTCGCTGTCCGTCGACGGGCTGTACGGGGCGTGGAACATCTTCGCCAAGGGCACGCTCGGCGTGCTGGCCTCGCTGCTGCTGGCCGCGACCACCACCATGCGTGACCTGATCCTCGGCCTGGACCGGTTGCGCTGCCCGCGGGTGTTCACCCAGATCGCCACGTTCATGCTGCGCTACATGGACATCCTGGCCGACGACGCGCGGCGCATGCGGATCGCCCGGCTCTCGCGCGGGTACGACCCCCGGTTCCTGTGGCAGGTCAAGGCGTTCGCGGTGAGCCTCGGCGCGCTGTTCCTGCGGGCGTTCGAGCGCGGCGAGCGGGTCTACCTGGCGATGGTGTCCCGCGGGTACGCCGGCCGGCTGCCGGCACCGGACGGCGCGGGCGCCACCACCGGCCAGTGGGTCGCCTCCGCCGCGCTCCCCGCCGCGGCGGCGTGCATCGGGGTCGCGGCGGTGCTGCGATGACCGACTCACTCGACCTACGCGGCGTGCACTACGCGTACCCGGACGGCTCGACCGCGCTGCGCGGCGTGGACCTGCGCGTCGCGCCCGGGGAGCGGGTGGCCCTGCTCGGCCCCAACGGCGCCGGCAAGACCACGCTCGTGCTGCACCTCAACGGCATTCTGCACGGCGGCGCCGGCCAGGTGACGGTCGGCGGGCTGGCCGTCGACCCGGCCGACCGCGCCCGGCTGGTCGAGATCCGCCGCCGGGTCGGCATCGTCTTCCAGGACCCCGACGACCAGCTCTTCATGCCCACCGTCGCCGAAGACGTCGCCTTCGGCCCGGCCAACCTCGGCGTACGCGGCGCCGAGCTGCAGGAACGGGTCGACGAGGCGCTGGCCGCGGTGAAGATGACGGACTACCGGTCGCAGACCCCGCACCACCTCTCGTTCGGGCAGCGGCGGCGGGTCGCCGTGGCCACCGTGCTCGCGATGCGCCCGGAGATCCTGGTCCTGGACGAGCCGTCGTCCAACCTCGACCCCGCCAGCCGGCGCGAGCTGTCCGAGATCCTGCGGGCGCTGCCGGTCACCCTGCTCATGGTCACCCACGACCTGCCGTACGCCCTGGAGCTGTGCCCGCGCGCGGTCATCCTGGACGCGGGACAGGTCGTCGCCGACGGGCCCACCATGGACCTGCTCGCCGACTCCGACCTGCTACGCCGGCACCGGCTGGAGCTGCCGTACGGCTTCGACCCGACGCTCGCCGCCGCGCAGCTCCGCGCGCGCCGGGCTCCGCTGTGATGATCCCGAGCGTCCGGGCGCTCGTCGAAGCCGTGCTGCTGAGCGCACGGGACGGACAGCTGTGCTTCCGTGCGGTGTCCCGGCACCTCGGCGACGGGGTTCACCCCGGCCCTGGCTGGGCACCTGCTCACCACCTAGCTTCCGGCGCTCTTCACCGTACGGATGATGGGCGCGGACTCGACGTGCCGGATGGCCGGCAGCGTCCCCAGCCGCTCGGTCAGGTACCGGTACAGGGCCTGCACGTCCCGGCAGACGACGGTGGCGACCAGATTGGTCGGCCCGGTGGTGGCGGCGGCGAAGGCGACCTCGGGGGTGCGCGGCGACGGCGCGGCCCACCTCGACCAGGTCGGACGGCGCCACCGACAGCCACAGGATCGCCATCGCGTCGAAGCCGAGCGGCCGGGGATCCAGGTCGAGGTCGAAGAAGACGACGTCGGCCTCGCGCAGATACTCCGTGCGGCGCTTCGCGGTCGACTCGGACCACCCGGTCGCGGTCGCCAGCTCGGCGTAGCCGGCCCGCCCGTCGTGCCCCAGGGCCCGGATCAGGAGCCGGTCCTCGTCGGTCAGCCGGGGCGCTCAACACCGCCCGCCAACTCGGCCTCGCGCTCGGGATCGCCGCCCTGGGTACGGCGTTCACCGCCCGCGCCGACGCCGCGTCCGCGCTCAGCCTGGTCATGGTGATCGCCGGAGTCGTGGGCCTGGCCGGCGCCGCCTTGGTCGCCGTCCTACTCCGCGAAGGCCCTCCGGTAGCCCCCCACCCACCCGCCGCCCCGCATCCCCTCCCCGCCCGCCCGGCGCTGTGAAGCGGCCTGCTCTGCCGCGCATCGGCCCCCGGCCCGATTGCTGAGGTGATCCCGCTCTGCTCCACTCACGCGCCGGGCGGCAGCGCGCCCTGGGCCCGGCGGCAGCTCGGCCGGGGCTCACGCCTGCGGGCGACTGTGGCGATGAGTTGCCCCGCGGAGGGCAAGAATTCGCCACAGTCGCCGGCTCCGCACGGCCTGCGCCCCGCCTCGCCGATCAAGGACTTTCGCGTCGATCAAGGGCAAACGGTCGCGGATTGGAGATCGAACCACGGCCTTATGCCCTTGATCGACGTTGCGTCCGGGGCGGGGCGGGGCGGGGCGGGGCGGGGCGAGCGCGGCGCGGCGGTGGGGTGGGGTAGGCGGGCCATAGCATCGGGGGATGAGGGGCGGGGTGGGGAGCGCGCGATGCGTGCGCTGGTCCTGATCGGACCGCGCCGGGCTGAGGTGCGGGAGGTGGCCGCGCCGGTGGCGGGCGCCGGGCAGGTGGTCGTGGACGTGGAACGGGTCGGCATCTGCGGCACCGACGTCGAGCTCTTCACCGGGGAGATGAGCTACCTGCACACCGGGGCGTCGTCGTACCCGTTGCGGCCCGGCCATGAGTGGTCCGGGGTGGTCGGCGCGGTCGGGCCGGGCGTGGACGCGGCCTGGCTGGGCCGGCGGGTCACCGGCGACACCATGATCGGGTGTGGGCGCTGCCGCCGTTGCCGCGACGGCCGTCACCACGTGTGCGCCGACCGCCACGAGCTCGGGATCCGGGACGGGCTGGCGGGCGCGCTCGCCGAGCAGGTGGCCGTGCCCGTGACGGCGCTGCACGTGCTGCCCGACGGGGTGGATGCCACCCTCGGCGCGCTCGTCGAGCCGGGCGGCAACGCGCTGCGCAGCGTCCGCGCCGCCGACCTCGCCCCGGGTGAGCGGCTGCTGGTCCTCGGCACGGGCACGATCGGCCTGCTGGTGGCGATGTTCGGCCGCGCCCGCGACCTTGACGTACACCTCATGGGCCGCGACGAGCGCCAGTTGCGGCTGGCCGGAAAGCTCGGATTCGAGAACGCCTGGACCCGGCACACCCTGCCACCGTTGCCGTGGGACGGGATCGTCGACGCGTCCACCGCACCGGCCTTGCCCGCGCTGGCGGTGGAGCTGGTCGAGCCGGGCCGACGGATTGTCTACATCGGACTCTCCGGCTCACCCAGCACGGTGGACAGTCGCGAGATCGTCTTCAAGGACGTCACCACGGTCGGCATCCTCGGCGCGTCCGCGGGCCTGGCCGGCACCATCGACGCGTACGCCAGCGGAGCCGTCGACCCCCGCCCGTTGGTGGCCGCCACGGTCGGCCTCGCCGACGTCGCCGAGGTCCTGGCCGGGCGGCGCCCCGACGGTGCCGGGCCGGGCCCCAAGGTCCACGTCGACCCGCGCCGGTAAGGCCCTAGCCGCCCATCGGGAAGTTGGCGCGGAAGACGTTGTGCGGGTCGTACCGCTGCTTGATGGCGCGCAGGCGGGCCAGGACGTCCGGGCCGAAGGCGTCGGCCGCGGTCTCGTCGGGGCCGAGGAAGGTGAAGGGCTTGCGGCCGCTGACGGGCAGGCTGCCGGCGAGGTCGCGTTGTTTGGCGGCGACGGCCTCGGCCGTGGCCGGGTCGGCGGGGATCCCGAAGAGGTAGAGCGCGTAGGGCTCGGTCAGCGGGCCGTGCGGACTGTCCGACGCGCGCGCGAAGCCGCCGCCCAGGTGCCGAACCTGCACGCTCAGCAGCGGCGCGATGGGGTCGGCCAGCAACGCCTTCAGCGTGACGTCGTCCAATGTGGTCAGTAGTTCGCCGCGCGACCGGCCGGCGCTCGGGTCGGTCGGCTCGGCGGTGATGGACCCGAGCTCGGCGACGGACATGACCCGCCTGCTGTCGGACAGCGGCGCGGGCAGGCGGTCCAGCGGTGCCAGCAGGTCGCGGGCCTCGTCCTCGCCACCGAGGTAGGTGGCGTCCACCGCGACCATCGGGTCGGCGCCGGGGAAGTGCAGCAGTTCCAGCCAGACCGTCAACTCGTCGGGGGCGGTCGCCGTGATCTGCCGGTAGGCGTCCGCGACGGCCGTAGCGTGCTCGACCGTCCACAGTGTCCGGCCGCCGTACAGCCGGGGAGCGGGGTGCAGGGCGAGCTCGAGGGCGGTGACGATGGCGAAGTCGCCGCCCGCGCCGCGCAGGGCCCAGAACAGGTCGGGGTCGGTGTCCGCGGTGACGTGCCGCTGGTCGCCACCGGCGTCTACCACGTCGAACGCGGTGACGCTGTCGGCCACCCAGCCGTGCGCCCGGCCGAACCAGCTCAGCCCGCCGCCGAGGGCGACGCCGGTGACGCTGACGACGGGGGAGCTGCCGGGCAGGCCGGTCAGGCCCAGCGGTGCGGCGGCGGCCTGCAGCCGGCCGGAGGGCACGCCCGCACCGACGCGCGCGCGGCGAGCGACGGGGTCGATCCGCAGAGCGTCCAGTCCCCGGGTACGCAGCAGCACGGTGCCCTCGGTGCGGCCGGTGGCGCCGTGGCCGTTGGGTTGGGTGGCGATGCCGAGCCCGGCGGCGCGGGCGTGGCGCACCAGCGTGGCGACGTCGCCGGCGTCGGCGGCCTCGACCACGGCCGCGACCGGTTGCTCGATGGCCAGGTTCCACGGGCGGCGGGCGGTGTCGAAGCCGGGGTCGCCGGGTAGCCAGACACGGCCGCGGACGGTGGACGTCATGGAGTTCAAGGCGTTCATAATCCTGGACACTACATATCCAGAATGGGTCACGCAAGTCGCTCCGGCCGGGTCCGCGTCCAACTGGCCCAGCCACGCTCGCGCATCAGGTCGAGCATCCGCACCGCCCGCGGGTCGGACTCGACGGCGAGCGCGTCCAGAAGGTCGAACGGTAGGTCGTCGTGCGCTTCCTCGGCGGGGTTGATCTCGCCGGATGTGTACGCCTGCGCGAGCAGGCCGGCCATGATGTCGGCGGCTTCCTCCAGGCGCGGGTCGTCGGCGCTGGCGTCGCTGTCGAGGATCTCCGACCCGAGACGATAGAGGCGAACGAGTTGCGGGTCATCGAGCTGCGCGTGTTTGTAGGGCATGATCTCGCGGATGCCATCGGGCCAGCGAGCCGCGATGAGGATCCACCCGTCCCGCTCACTGTCCACCATCCGCTCTGACACCCCGATCTCCCGGAGTCGATCGAGATAGGAGGTCACCTCCGGGGGGAGCGCCAGGCTGTCCCCAGAGGTGAGCTGCGCGATCTGCTTGCGGCTGGTCTCCAGCCGTTCGATCTCGTCGCGCAGGTGGCTGTCGATCCGGCGGACCGCTTCGGCGAAGGTCGACGCGTCGGCGTCGAGCATCTGACCGATCTGGGACAGCGGCACGCCGGCGTTGGCGAGGGTGCGGATCTTGATGAGAGACACGACCGCCGTAGCGCCGTACCGCCGGTAGCCCGAAGCGTCCCGCTCCGGCTCGGGCAGCAGTCCGATCTGGTGATAGTGCCGCACCGCCCGCACCGTGACACCGGCGTGCGCCGCCAGTTGACCGATCGTCAGCATGCTCTGATCCTGCCGGTTCAGGAGATCCGGCGGCGGTAGGTGATGTTGGCGAAGAGGTAGGCGACGACGAGGATGCCGACGCACCAGGCGAGGGCGGTCCAGATGCCGGTGCCGACCGGTTGCTGGGTGAACAGGTCCCGGATCGCGTTGACGATGGAGGTCACCGGCTGGTGTTCGGCGAAGGCGCGCACCGGGCCGGGCATGGTGTCGGTGGGTACGAAGGCCGAGCTGATGAACGGCAGGAAGATCAGCGGGTAGGAGAACGCGCTCGCGCCGTCCACGCTCTTCGCGGTGAGGCCGGGGATCACGGCGATCCAGGTCAGCGCCAGGGTGAACAGGACCAGAATGCCGGCGACCGCGAGCCACCCCAGCACGCCCGCCCCCGTGCGGAAGCCCATGAGGAGGGCGACGCCGACGACGACCACGAGCGAGATCAGGTTGGCGACCAGCGAGGTCAGCACGTGCGCCCACAGCACGGAGGAGCGTGCGATCGGCATGGACTGGAATCGCTCGAAGATCCCGCCCTGCATGTCGGTGAAGAGCCGGAACGCGGTGTAGGCGATGCCCGACGCGATGGTGATGAGCAGGATGCCGGGAAGCATGTAGTTCACGTACGAGGCCGTCCCGGTGTCGATCGCGCCGCCGAACACGTAGACGAACAGCAGCATCATGGCGATCGGTGTGATCGCGGTCGTGATGATGGTATCCAGGCTGCGGGTGACGTGGCGCAAGGTCCGTCCGGTGAGGACGGCGGTGTCGCCGAAGAAATGTGTGGCCATCATTGTTCCCTACTTCTCTTCGCCGGCGGAGCCGACGACCGCGAAGAAGACGTCTTCGAGGGAGGGCTGCTTCTCGACGTATTCGACCTTGGCGGGTGGCAGCAGCGCTTTGAGCTCGGCCAGGGTGCCGTGGACGATGATCCGACCCCGGTGGAGGATCGCGATCCGGTCGGCGAGCTGTTCGGCCTCCTCCAGGTACTGGGTGGTGAGCAGCACGGTCGTGCCGCCCTCGGCGAGCTCCTTGACGGCCTGCCACACCTCGATGCGCGCCTCCGGGTCCAGCCCGGCCGTCGGCTCGTCGAGGAAGATGACCGGCGGATGCCCGATGAGGCTCATCGCGATGTCCAGGCGGCGGCGCATGCCACCGGAGTACGTCGCCACCCTCCGGGCGCCCGCCTCGGTCAGCGAGAAGCGCCTCAGCAGGCTGTCCGCGATCGCGCCCGGGTCCTCCAGGTGCCTGAGCCTGGCGACCAGGACGAGGTTCTCCCGCCCGCTGAGGATCTCGTCGACCGCCGCGAACTGGCCGGTGAGACTGATGGACTCGCGTACGTCGGCGGCCTGGGTCGCGACGTCGAAGCCGTTGACCCGGGCGGTCCCCGCGTCGGCCTTGAGCAGCGTGGACAGGATCTTCACCATCGTGGTCTTGCCCGCCCCGTTCGAGCCGAGCAGGGCGAAGATGCTGCCCCGGGCCACGTCGAGGTCCACGCCGCGCAGCACACGCAGCTCCTGGTACGACTTCTCCAGGCCCCGCACGTGGATCGCGGGCCCCTGGACCTGGTTGGTTGGTGGCGGGATGCGCATGACCGCCAGCATGGAGGGTTGACGCTGCGTCAGGGTCAAGTCCCGACCACCGGCGCGAAGCGGTGCGGCTCAGATCCAGCCGTTGCCGCGGGCGATGCGGACCGCTTCGTGCCGGTTGGCCGTACGCAGCTTGCTGACCGCCGAGGACAGGTAGTTGCGGACGGTCCCCGGGGTCAGCGCCGCCCGCCGGGCGATCTCCTCGACGGGTGCGCCCTCGGCGGCCAGGGCCAGCACGTGCGCCTCACGGGCCGTCAGCGGGCTGTCCCCGGCGCTGATCGCCTCCGCCGCCAGCTGCGGGTCGACGTACCGGCCGCCACTGTGGACGGTCCGGACGACGGTGGCGAGGACGTCGGCGGAGACCGTCTTGGGCAGGAAGCCGCGTACCCCCGCGGTCAGCGCGCGCTTGAGGTGGCCCGGCCGGCCGTGACTCGTGACGATCATCGTCTGGCAGCTGGGCACGTCGGCGTGCAGCGTCTTGGCCACCGCGACGCCGTCGAGGTCGGGCAGTTGCAGGTCGAGGACGGCGACGTCGGGCCGCAGGGCGCGGGCCATCGCCAGCGCCTCGGCGCCGGTGGCCGCCTGCGCCACGACGGACAGGTCGCTCTCCAGCGCCAGCAGGGCCGCCAGGGCGCCCCGGATGAGGTGCTCGTCGTCGGCGAGCAGGATCCGGATCGGCGCGCTCATGCCGGCGTGCCGATCGGGAGCCGCGCCGTCAGGCGGAACCGGCCGGGTGGCTCGGGCGCGGCGGTGACGGTGCCGCCCAGCGCGGCGATCCGTTCGGTGAGCCCGACGATTCCGGTGCCCCCGCCGGCGGTCCGGCCGGTCACGCCGTCGTTGACCATGGTGAGCGTGACCGTGCCGTCGTCGCCGGGGCGCAGCGTGATCGTGCAGGTGGTCGCCTCGCTGTGGCGCAGCATGTTCGTCGCTCCCTCCCGGACCACCCAGCCGAACCCGCTCTGCACCGCCGCGGGCAGGCCGGCGCCGTCCCCGACGACGCGGCAGCCGATGCCCGCGGAGTCGAGCAGGGACCGTGCCCCGGCCAGCTCGACGTCCAGCTCGGCGGTGCGGTACCCGCCCACGACGGCGCGCAGTTCGGTCATCGACTCCTCGGCGATGCGGCGTACCTCCAGCATCTCGTCGATCGCCTCGGCCCGGCCGCGCCGGGCCAGCTGCGCGGCCAGCTCGGCCTTGAGCGCCACGGCCGACAGGGTACGGCCGACGACGTCGTGCAGGTCGCGGGAGAAGCGCAGCCGCTCCTCGGCGACGGCGAGGCTGGCCTGCAGGTGGCGGGCCCGGTCGAGCTCCCAGACGACGGCCAGTGTCCACATCGACGCCCGGCCGATGCCCACCACGAAGAGGACCGCCGCGGCCATGCCCAGGACCCGAGCGAACGGGTTGCTGGCGCCGTGGGCGGCGGCGAACCCGTACAAGGCCGCGCATCCCACCGCGCCCGCCCCCAACGCGACCCGGGGCGGGGCGGCGATGGTCAGGGCGGCCACGTACGCCACCACGATGACGGTCAGCAGGGCGTTGCCGGGGCTGTCCGGGCCGGGAAAGGCGAGAACGGTGGCGACCGCCCCGGCCACGGTCATCGCGCCGGCCACCGCGATCAGGACCGTGGGCCGGGAGCTCCGCCCGAGGTGGTGCGCCAGCCCGGCCCGTACCAGCAGAATGCACGCTCCGGTGTGGACGGTGGTGAGCGCCCCGGCCACCCAGGGCGCCGCACCGTCGAGATCCGCGTCGACCGCGCCCGCGGCCAGCATCGGGAAGACCAGGAAGTTGACGTAGAACGACGCGCGGACGTAGAAGTCGAAGCGGGCCGCCTGGCCGCGTGAGCGCCACCATCGCAGCAGATTCACCGTTTGCGCCCTCCTGTTCACCGCCTACCGCCTGGGCGCCCAGCGAAACCAGCGCCGCACCGCCGCGACACCCACCGCCGCCCACGCCGCCAGGATCGCCGCCGGCACCGCCGCCGGGCCGAACACCCCGGCGAAGTCCGCCGGCGTGCCGTCGCCCGTCGTGCCCAGCCAGCCTAGGCGCATCAGGTCGACGGCCGGGGTGAGCGGCAGGAAGCGCAGCACCGCGGCGATCGGCTCGGGCAGCATCTGCGTCGGTACGACGATGCCGGAGCCGACCGTGCAGAGCAGCAGGACCGGCAGGGTGGTGACCTGAGCCATCTCCACGGTGTGGGTGAACGTCGCCGAGGCGGCGGCCAGCAGGACGAACACGACCACGCCGGCCAGCACCCCGAGCACCAGCACGGGCACGTTGACGGGTACCGGCAGGCCCACCAGCGCGGCGCCCACGCCGACGCAGAGGACGACCTGGGCGACCGCGATGACGACGGTGGGGCTCGCGGTGCCGGCGAGGATCTCGGCGTCGGTCACCTCGCCGGTCCGCAGCCGCTTGAGCACCAGCTCCTCGCGGCGGGCGACGTAGGTGCTGACCAGGTTGTAGTAGACGACGCTGAGCAGGATGAGGCCGAGCAGTCCGGTGACGAACGTGGCGTTGTCGGCGCGTTCGATGGCGTCGCCGGCGTTGACGGCGGCGACCAGCGCGACCGCGCCGACCGGCAGCAGCACGGCGTTGACCATCGCGGTCCGGTTGCGCCACAGCAGCGTCAGCTCGGCCCGGCCGATCGCGCGGACCCGGGGCGTCACCGGGCCCCCTGCCGGGCAAGGGGCCGCTCGGGCGTCGCCGCGATCGACAGGAACGTCTCCTCCAGCGAGGCCGACCGGGCGTCCAATCCGGACAGTTCCACGCCGTGGGCGTCGGCCCACGACATGAGGGCGGTCAGGGCCGGCTGGAGCGCGTCGGTCTCGATGGTGACCCACCCGTCCGGCCCCGCCTCGACCCCGGGGCCGGCCCGGGCCGCGTCCCGGGCAGGTGGGGCAGGCGCGCCGGGTCGACGCGGTCGGGCAGGACGAACCGGATCCGGGCCGGGAACCCGGCGACCACGTCGGCCACCGAGCCGGTCGCGACGATCCGGCCGTCGTGCATGATCGCGAGCCGGTCGGCCAACTCCTGCGCCTCCTCCAGGTAGTGCGTGCTCAGCAGCACGGTGACGCCGTCGCCCAGCAGCCGGCGGATCAGGTGCCAGGTGGCGCGCCGGCTCTCCGGGTCCAGCCCGGTGGTGGGTTCGTCGAGGACGAGCACCTCCGGCCGGCCGAGCAGCGCCAGCGCCAGGTCCAGGCGGCGGCGTTCGCCGCCGGAGAGCTGCTTCACCCGTACCGCGGCCCGGTGGCTCAGGTCCACCAGGGACAGTGCCTCCGGCACCGGGCGCGCGGCGGTGAGCGTGCCGGCCCACATGCGTACGGTCTCGGCCGTGGTGAGGTCCGGCGGGAACCCGCCCTCCTGGAGCATCACGCCCATCCGGGACCGTGCCGGCGAGCGCTGCCCGTACGGGTCGTGGCCCAATACGCGTACGCGTCCGGCGGTGGGTCGGTCCAGCCCTTCGACGACCTCCAAAGTGGACGTCTTGCCGGCGCCGTTCGTGCCCAGCAGCGCGAAGAGCTCGCCGCGCCCGGCCGAGAACGAGACGCCCCGAACCGCCTCGTACCCGGCCGGCCCGCCGTAGCGGCGACTGAGGTCGGTCACCTCGATCGTCGCGGTCATCAGGCCACGATCCGCATCTCGGGGTAGCGCCGCGACGGGCCGGTCAGCAGCCGGCCGTCGCCCCACCGCAGGTACCGGTCGAAGAACGCCGCGACGTACGCCCGCTGCACGGCGACCGAGCGCTCGCCGTCGATCGTCCCCAGCAACGGCTCCAGATCCTCGGCCGGCACGCCCGACTGCGGCAGCAGCACCTGGTAGTCGCTGAACGACAGGTGCCCCGAACCGAGCAGTTCCAACTGGTGACGGGGGCCCCGCAGGTTCGCCCAGAGGGTGACCCACGTCTCGTCGGGCTCGTCCTCCGCCTGCGAGCCGAGGAGCAGGAACGGCCGGTTCAGCCCGGCGGTGACGACCCGGCCGAAGACGGTGCCGTCCATGTTGAGCCCGGCCCGGACGCGGCGGTCCTCGTACATCGTCTGCGCGGTGGCGGCGCCGCCGAAGGAGTGGCCGAACATCCCCACCCGGGACATGTCCAGCGCGCCGCGCAGGCCGCGCGGCAGCGGGCGCCGGGCGGCGTCCGGGTTGCGACCCTTGTTGATCGCGGCGAGCTGGTTCACCGTGAAGCGGGCGTCGGCGACCCGTACGGCCAGCGCCCTGGTGAGGATCTGTTCCTCTTCCTCCGGGGTGGTCGGCACCGGGATGGCCGCCACCTCGACCCGCCCGCCGGGAAACTCGACCAGCGGGGCTTCGTGGGTGTGGTCGATGGTGACCACGATGAAGCCCCGGCTGGCCAGGTCCTCCACGAGCGCCGTGCTGGCGGCGCGGTCGATGCTGAAGCCGGGGGAGTAGACGACCACGGGGTGGCGGCCCGGCCGCACCGGCGCGCCCACATGCCCGTGCGTGACCGGCAGCAGCACCCCCGAGCCGGGCGGGTTCAGGACCTCCGCGACGGCGGGCGAGACCCAGGGCGCCTTCGGGTACGCGCGCACGTTCGTGGCCGGGTACCAGAGCTGCACCATGATCTCGCGGGTCCGCTGGGCCGGCACCCACGGGTCCGGGCGGGACGAGTCGACCAGATGCAGCGAAACGGTGCCGATGCGGTGGGCCCGGTGGGGGCGGGCAGGGTGAGCTGGATCGGGGCGGGGTCGGCCGTACGGGCCGCGACCGGCGCGACGCCGACCAGCCCCATGACCGTACTCAGCCCCATGACCGAACTCAGCAGGATTGCGAGTGTGCGCCTCATGCCTTTGAGTGTTTGGCCGGCGGCGCGGCCGATGTAGTGCCGCCGCCCATCGGTTCCGATGGCGGTCTCACGCCGCACCGATGACAAATGTCATCGGGCAAGTTACTTGCTGGTAGCCTCGTGTGATGCCGACGCTGGACCGTCAGGAGAACGTCTTCGTCCTCGACCTCGGGGACACCGAGAACCGCTTCCACCCCGACTGGATCGCCGCGGTGCACGCCGCGCTGGACGAGGTGGAGAAGGCCGAGGGTCCGCGTGCCCTGGTGACGGCCGCGACCGGCAAGTTCTACTCCAACGGCCTGGACCTGGAGTGGCTGGGCGCCCACGGCGACCGGTCCCAGGAGTACGTCGGCAGCGTCCACGACCTCTTCGCCCGGCTGCTGGCCCTGCCGGTCATCACGGTCGCCGCCCTGCAAGGGCACACGTTCGCCGCCGGGGCGATGCTCTCCCTCGCGCACGACTTCCGGGTGATGCGCGCCGACCGCGGCTTCTGGTGCCTGCCCGAGGTCGACATCGGCATCCCGTTCACGGTAGGCATGTCGGCGCTGATCCAGGCCCGGCTGAGCAAGCGGACCGCGCACGAGGCGATGACCACCGCCCGCCGGTACGGCGGCGCGGACGCGCTCGCCGCCGGCGTCGTCGACCACGCCGTGGACGAGGACGCGGTGCGCCGCACCGCCGTGGAGCTCGCCGGGGCGGCGGCCGGCAAGGCCGGTCCCACGCTGGGCGCCATCAAGGCCCGCATGTACGCCCCGGTCCTGGCCGCACTGCGTAGCACCGACTAGCCCGGCGCGGCACCGACTAGCTTTCGGCCACCCACGGGCTCGTGGCGATGGTGCCGGTGGTGCCCAGGTCGAGGCCGCCCGCCGGGCTGAGCACCTGCGCGGGTTGACCGGCCGCCGGCGCCACCTCCAGGTGGGTGCCCGTGGTCGCCGGCGTGTTGCCGTCGGTGACGGTGTTCCGCCACACCACCACGGCGGCCGCGCGGTCGCCGGGGGCCAGCGTCACCGGCTGCGGCGGCTTGTCGAACCCGGCGATCGACGAGATCCGGGCCGTCCCCTCGGCCGTGGTGACCGCCAGCGGCGCGCGGTCGGCGCCGAGCACCCGGAGCGCCGGATAGCCGTCCACCGTGTACGGCTGGCTGCCGCAGTTCGCCATCTCGACGCGCATGGCCCGCAGCCCCGCCGCGGCGTCCACCGGTCCGGCCGTGAGCGCCACGCCGGGCGCCGGGCACGCCGCGTTCCCGCTGGTGGTCGGGGCGGGCGGTGTCGGTGTCGGCGCGGGCTCATCGGTGCAGGCGGCCAGCAGGACGAGCGCGGCGGTCGCCGCGACGACGCGGTAGGCGGATGACGTACGCATCCGACGATTGTGCAAGATCAGCGATCAGCGCACGCAGCCGCCGTCGCGTTCGGGGCGGACGTGCGGGCGGGCCAGGTCGGCGAGGCCGAGATAGGCGTACGGGTCGGTGCCGGCGACCATGACGATGTCGCGGTAGTCCCACTTGGCGAACGAGACGCCTTCCGGGGCCTTGACCCACGGTAGTCGCGAGGTCGCGCTCATGTAGTGGTTGACCAGGGCCCGGCGCAGCCCGTGCTTTCCGGTGTTGGGCAGCGAGCGGTGCAGCAGGTGGCCGTTGAACAGGACGGCGCTGCCGGCCGGCAACTCCAGCGGCACGGCGTCCTCGTCGCGCCACGGGAACGCGTACGCCTCGACGGCGCAGTCGAAGCGGTCGTCGTGCTGCTCGCGGTCGGGGTAGATGATCCCGCTGCGGTGCGATCCGGGCAGCACCCACAGGCAGCCGTTCTCGACGGTGGCGTCGTCGAGCGCGATCCACGCGGCGGTCAGTGACCGGTCCCGGGTCGGGATGAACATCTCGTCCTGGTGCCATGCCTGGCCCGGCTTGCCCTCGCCCTTGGTGAAGAGCATGGACTGCATGGCCTTGACGTCCGGCCCGACGACCTGGGTCAGCGCGTCCACGATGGACGGATGGGCCAGCGCGCCGGCCATCAGCGGGGACAGCTTGTGCGGGTAGTGGACGCACACGTAGCGCCGCACGAGCGTGTCGTCGGTGTCGCCGGGCCGCGGCGGCATGAGCCCGTCGACCTGGCCCAGCTCGCCGCGGCAGATCCGCAGCGTCTCGGCGCGCAACTCGTCGACCTCCTGCGGCGTCAACGCCTCCGGCACGACCGCATACCCGTCCTTCTCGTACTGGGAAAGCGTGAAGTCCATGCGGTTCAGCCTGCCGCGACGGGTGGGTGTTGACCATGGACGGGCGGCGCGTGAACATGGCTGATTGTGATGTCGCATCGGGCGCGGTTGACGTTCGGCCGTCCGGCCGTGGGGAACTATCCGGCGGGCGCGTCGTTTGGCCCGCGTACGTTGCGCGACTTCGAGCTGGTGTGGATGCTCGCCGGCAGCGCGCGGTGGCGCCGCCTCGACATGGCGGATGAGCTCACCCTGCGCCCCGGCACGCTGCTGTTGCTGCGGCCGGGCATGCGGGACGAGTTCCGGTGGGATCCGGACCGCCCGAGCAGCCACGGGTACGCGCACTTCGGCCTGCCCGCGGGCCGCTTCGACGGGTGGCCGCTGCACCGGCCGATCACCGGACCGCTGGACGCCTGGCTGTCGTACCTGGTCTGGCTGGGCGCTTCCGGCGCCACCGACGACTGGATCGAGCAGATGCTGACCACCGTGGTCCGCACGTTCGTGTCCGGTCCGCTGCCGCCAGTGCGCGATCCGGCCGAGCCGCCACCGCTCGCGGCGGCGCTCGACCACGTACGCCGGCAGTGGGCGACCCGGGTCCGGGCCGTACCGGTCGGCGAACTGGCCACGGCGGCGCGGGTGTCGCGGGCGCACCTGTCGCGGCTGTTCCGGCAGGCGTACGGGCACGGCCCGGTCGCCGCCCTGGAACTGGTCCGGCTGGCCCGCGCCGAGGCGCTGCTGGTGCGCAGCAACCTCAGCGTCACCGAGGTCGGCCGCTCCGTCGGGTTCGCCGACCCGCTGCACTTCTCCCGCCGCTTCCGGGCCGCGTACGGCCTGTCGCCGCGGGCGTTGCGGGCCGCCGCGGGAACGACGCCGGCCCTGCCACCCGCGGTCGCGGCGCTCGCCCGCCGGCTGCGGCCCGGGTGAGGCTGGAACGCTCAAGCGCCGGTTCGGGCGGCCTCCAACCCGGCGACGATGGCCTCTACCTGCGATCGCTTCGCGGCCGCGGTAACGAACCCGACGAACGGCCCATCCGCGAACCGCAGCGTCACCTGGACCAGTTGTTCCCGCTCGCTGCCGAACAGTCGTACCCGTCGATCAATGTCTTTCCAGGCCGCGTCGAGGAAGGACGACGCCGGTAGGCGGGTCTTGGATTGCCCGCCGCGCAGCTTCTCGAACCACTCGCCATCGAGCACCAGTCGCTCGTTGGCCTGCCCATCCACGAATAGCATCGGCGGAGCGTACCGGACGCTGTCCAGCCGGCTCCGCGCCCTCGTCGACAGGCTCGCCGAGCCGGACGCCCTGGCGGTCACCCTCGAGGTCGACCAGCGCCGGGACGACCTCACCGTGGAGTGCGCGGACGACTCCCTCATCACCGGGCGCGCCCTCGAACGCGGCGGCGCCAGCGAGGTGCGGGTCGGCGACGGCGGCACGACGATGCTCATCCGGCTCGTGCCGGAGTTCGAGTCCGAATGGCAGCTCGCCCGGCGCGCGCTCGAACGGCAGACCGGCTAGGCGCCGTCTCAGAAGGCGGTGTAGCCGCCGTCGATGACCAGCACCGATCCGGTCATGAACGCGGAGGCGTCGCTGGCCAGGTAGATCAGGCTCGGCGCGATCTCCTCCGGGGTGGCGTACCGCTTCATGGGCACGTCCTCGATCCAGTGCTGCCGGAACTCCGGGCGGTCCACCGGCGCCATCTCGGTCTTGATGTAGCCGGGGGCGAGGGCGTTGACCCGGATCCCCAGCGGTGCCCACTCGGCGGCGAGCGACTTGGTGAGCTGGTGCACGGCCGCCTTGGAGGCGTTGTAGGCGGGCTGCCACTGTGGACGGTTGACGATCAGGCCGGAGATCGAGCCGACGTTGACGATGGTGCCGCCGCCGTTGCTCGCCATGTGGCGGCCGAACGCCTGGCAGCAGTTCCACACGCCGGTGACGTTGGTGTCGACGACCGCGTGCCAGTCGGCCTCGGTGACGTCGAGCGCGGGGGCGTGGACGCAGGTGCCGGCGTTGTTGACCAGGATGTCCACGCCGCCCATCTCGGACACGATCTCCTCGACCGCCCGGTCCACCTCGGCGCGCTGGCGGACGTCGGCCGCGAAGCCGCGCACCGCCGTCCCGTCCGGCAGCTCGGCGAGCACCTCGGCCGTCTTGGCGGTGTCCCGGGCGACGATCGCGACACTGGCTCCGGCCTGCGCGAGCGCGTCGACGAACGCCCGCCCGAGCCCCCGGTTTCCGCCGGTCACCACCGCTACCCGTCCGGTCAGAGCGAACGCGTCAAGCACAGACATTCCACGATCATCGCACCCCGCCGGCCACGCGGGTCAGAGCAGGTCGGCGAGCAGGTCCGCGGCGCGCGCGGCGCCGTCCGTCTCCACCGGGCGGTACGCCGTGTCGCGCCCGATCTGCGCCGCGATGGCCGCGCCGAGGGTGTCCGGCGTCAGGTCGTCGTAGTCGAGGCGGTACCCGGCGCCGTACTGGTCGAGCCGGTGCGCGACGTGGAAGTTCTGCTCGAAGTGGTGGCGCAGTGGGATGTAGATGAACGGGCGCCGCGCCGCGGTCAGCTCCATGCACGTCGTCAGTCCACCTTGGACGATCGCGAGGTCGCTCGCGGCCAGGTGCCGGTAGAGGTCCGGGACGAAGGCACGGACGTCGAGGCCGTCCGCGGCGGGCACGGACCGCGGGTCGATGCGGGGCCCGGTGACGACGACCATCCGGAGCCCGGGTACGCGGGCGGCCGCCGCGCCGTACCCGTCGACCACCCGGCGCAGCAGGTGGCCGCCGACCCCCGAGCCGCCGACGGTCACCACGCAGACCCGCTCGTCGGGGCGGTAGCCGAGGTCGGCCCGCAGCGCCTCGCGGTCGGCGACGGCGGCGGGGTCGAAGCCGGTGACGTACCCCGCGAAGGCGTAGTGCTCGCGGGTCCAGTCGCGGATCCGCGGCAGCCCGGGGCCGAAGTGGGCGTCGACCACGTCGTCCGGGTTGCCGACGAAGACGGCGCGGTCCCGGATCCGCGGGTACCGGGCGATGTGGTCGATCATCTCGGCGTTGTAGTCGGCGGTGACCAGCGCCTCGCGCGGGCCGCCGTCGGGCATCGGCAGGTTGCCGACGAAGTCGGTGAGCCAGGCGTACGCGAAGCGCTTGAGCTCCGGGTTCTCGTGCAGGAAGTGGTCGACGTCCCAGCTCTCGTCGCCGACGACCAGGTCGTACGGCGTGTCCCGGACGACGTCGTGGAAGACCATGAAGTTGGCCAGCAGCACCTCGTCCATCCGCCGCAGCGCCTCGAAGCAGTGCGGGTCGTGCTCGCCGGCCTCGCCCTCGATGTGCGCGGACTCGTTGGCGAGCCAGCGGCTGGCCGGGTGCACGTGCTCGCCGGCCGCCTCCAGCACCCGCGTCACCGGATGCTGGGCGAGCCAGTCGATCTGGACGTCGGGGTGCCGCTCCCGCAGCGCCGCGGCGATGGCGACGTCCCGGCGGGCGTGGCCGAGGCCGATCGGCGAGGAGATGTAGAGCACCCGCTTGGGCCGGTGGCTCCAGCGCGCCCAGGTACGCCGCGCGGCGCTCGCCGGCCCGAGCCGCTGGGCGAAGTCGTGGATCAGGAGGTTGACGCGTACCGGATCGCGGGCGAGCGGGATGTGCCCGCGCCCTCCAGCGTGACCAGCTCCCCGCCGGTCAGGTCGGCGAGCAGTTCGCTGCGGCGTACCGGGCTGATCCGGTCCTTGTCGCCGTGGATCAGCAGGACCGGCTGCGTGACGCGCGCGCACCAGGCGGCGAGCGTGTCCGCGTCCGGCCGGGAGCCGTGGCTGTCGGCGACGAGCACCGCTCCGGTGGTCTCCCGGCCCCAGCGCACGCCGTCCTCGATCTGCTTGGTCGAGTGCCGTTCGGAGAAGCACTGGCCGAGGAAGAACCAGACGAAGTCGTCGTAGTCCTCGCGCCAGTAGGCACGGTTGTACTTCGCCCACTGCTCCGGCGGGTCCTTCTCGACGAGCGGCACCCGCGACGGCTCGACGTCCGGCCGCGGTCCGTCCAGCGCCGAGTGAGCGAGCCGTACCGCGTCGGTGTCGGCGACGGCCACCGTCGGTCCGATGAGGACGGTGCCGCGTACGCGCTCGGCGTGGTGGGCGGCCAGATCCAGCGCCCAGTTCGCGGCCTTGGACAGCGCCACCTGGACCACCGGGCCGCCGCCCACGGCGTCGAGCACCTTGAGCGCGTACGCCACCTGCGCCTCCTGCCCGTAGGCGGACGGCTCAAGCGGCCGGTCGGACCGACCGTTGCCCGGTCCGTCGTACGTCACCACCCGGTGATGGCGGGCGAGGAACGGGATCTGCCCCTTCCACAGTCGCTTGTGGACGATCGTCCAGGTGGGCATCAGCAGCAGGGTCGGCTCCCCGTCCCCGTACACCTCGTAGTGGATCTTTACGCCGTCGTGCTCGACGAAGCCCTCGGTGTCCGCTTCTCGCGCCCGCATCGCAATCCCCTCCGCCCTTAGTGTGCGCGGCTGTCGTGGACCGCGGGGCCGCGTCCGGCCAGCGCGCTCGGCCGGGGATGAACCGGGGCACCCGCTCGGCGTACCGCTCGTACGGCTCACCGATCTCGCGGCGCAGGTCGTGCTCCTCGAACCGGACGGCGACCAGGATGTAGCCGGTGGCCGTGCCGACGAAGAGCAGCCGCCCGACGCTCATCTGCGGCGTCGCCCAGAACGCGATCAGGAACCCGACCATGATCGGATGGCGGACGAGGCGGTAGAGCACCGGCTCGTGGAAGCCCGGCTCGGTGTAGGGGGTGCGCCGGAAGCGGGCCAGGACCTGGCGCAGCCCGAAGAGGTCGAAGTGCCCGATCAGGAACGTGCTGAACACCAGCACGCCCCAGCCGCCGAGGCCGATCGTCCAGAGCGTCGCCCGCGTCCAGGTCGCGTCCACCGACCACACCATGTCCGGCAGCGGCCGCCACTGCCACAGCACCAGGGCCACCACGAGGCTGGCGGCCAGCACGTAGGTGCTGCGCTCCAGCGCGGGTGGCACGATCCGGGTCCACCACCGCTTGAACCACGGCCGGGCCATCACGCTGTGCTGCACGGCGAACAGGCCGAGCAGCGCCACGTCGACCAGCACCGCCACCCAGGCCGGGCCGGAGGCGCCGTCGTCGACGTCCTTCGGCACCCCGGAGCCCGCCAGGAAGCCGATGGTGTAGCCGATGACGGCGAGGAACGCCAGGTAGGCGAACACCCCGTACCCGAAGATCATGATCCGTCGGCCCATGGCCGTTGCCCCCTTAATTTCGCTTTTGCCGCTTTCGCTCGGTCGACCGACCGAATTGGGGTACGCTATCATTCGGTCGACCGACCGACAAGGTCTGATACCTGACAGGAGCGCCTCATTGGCTACCGATACCGCGATCAAGATCATGGAATCGGCCCGGTCGTGCCTGCTGGCGGACGGCTACGCCAACCTCTCCACCCGCAAGGTGGCCGAGGGGGCCGGCGTGCCGCTGAGCCAGATCCACTACCACTTCGGCGGCAAGCGCGGCATGGTCCTCGCGCTGCTGGACCACGAGAACCGCCGCCTGATCGGCCGGCAGCAGCAGATGTACGCCGCCCAGGTCCCGCTGTCGAAGCGGTACGAGGAGGCGTGCGACCTGCTCGACGACGACCTGGCCTCCGGTTACGTCCGCGTGCTGCAGGAGATGGTCGCCGCCGGCTGGTCCGACGACGAGGTGGCCCGGCAGGTGCTCGCGATGCTCCAGGGCTGGATGGACGTCCTGGAGGACGTCGCCCGCGAGGCCGAGGAGCGCTTCGGCTCGCTCGGCCCGTTCACCGCCGCCGACGTCGCGGTCCTGGTCGGGCTGTCGTTCCTCGGCGGCGAGACGATGATCCTGCTCGGCGACGACGGCTGGACCCAGCGCGTCCGCGGGGCCCTGCGCCGCGTCGGCGACCTCATCCGCGCCGCGGAAGGCTCGTGAGGATGACCAACCGCTGGGTCGCCCGGGTCATCGCGACGTAGCGGTCGACCGCTCCTTCGATGCCCTCGCCGAACGCCTCCGGATCGACCAGGACCACCAGGTCGAACTCGAGCCCCTTCGACAGCTCCGGGGTCAGCGACCGGACGCGGGACGTCGGCTGGAAGGTGGGATCGCCGATGACGCAGGCGATCCCGTCGGCGTGCGCCGCGAGCCAGGTGTCGAGGATCGAATCCAGCTCGGCGGCGGATCCGTGTACGACGGGGATGCCGCTGTCACGGATGGAGGTCGGCACGTTGGCGTCCGGGAGCACGGCCCGGATGACCGGCTCGGCTTCCGCCATGACCTCCGACGGCGTCCGGTAGTTGATGCTCAACGAGGCCAGGTTGATCCGGTCGAGCCCGATCCGTTGCAGCCGTGCCTGCCACGACTGCGTGAACCCGTGCCTGGCCTGGGCCCGGTCCCCGACGATCGTGAAGCTCCGGGACGGGCAGCGCAGCAGCAACATCTGCCACTCGGCGTCGGTCAGCTCCTGGGCCTCGTCCACGACGATGTGCGCGAACGGGCCGGCGAGCCGGTCCGGCGCGGCGGCCGGCGACACCGTCTCGTCGACCAGGGAGTCCCGCATGTCCTTTCCGTGCAGCATGATCAGCAAGCCTTCGCCGTCGTCATAGGTGTGGGCCGCGAGCAGGTCGTCGACGACCCTGTCCATGTAGGCGCGTTGGGCGGCGAGAGCGGCGTCGTGCCGGTGCTCACGCCGTGACTCCTCCGGGTCGCCGAGCCGCTGCCGGGCCGCGTCCAGCAGCGGCAGGTCGGACACCGTCCAGGCCCGGGCGTCCGCGCGCTGCAGCTTCCGGACGTCGTCGGTGCCGAGCCAGGGAGCGCACTTGCGCAGGTAGGCGGGGACCGACCACAGGTCCGCGACGAGGTCTGCCGCCTCCAGCAGCGGCCACGCGCGGTTGAAGGTCGTGCGGAGCTCCTTGTTCCGCAGCAGCGACGCGCGCAGCAGGTCATCCGGTTCGTCGCCGCTGTGCTTGTCCATCAGGATCGTGAGCAGCTCCTGCCAGATCAGCTCGCGCGCCTCGTTGTGCGGGGTGCCGGGTCCCGCCGCGTCGAACGCGTCGGCCCAGTCGGCGGCGCTCAGCCAGACGTCGGACTCCTCGGTCGCGACCCGCATCCCCTTGGTGGGCGGCTCCTCGTAGAACCTGACCGCCGCCTCGATCGCCTTCACCAGGTCCGCGGACGACTTCAGCGCGGCCACCTCCGGGTCGCTCTCGACCGCGGCCGCGGCACCCTCCGGGACGAGGTCCCGCAGGGTGCAGATCTGCACGTCCTCCTCGCCGAGGCTGGGGAGCACGTCGGCGACGTAGTTCAGGTACGGCTGGTGCGGACCGATGAACAGCACGCCGCCCCGGCGGTGCCCGAGACGCGGGTCGGAGTAGAGCAGGTAGGCGGTGCGGTGCAGCGCGACGACGGTCTTCCCGGTACCCGGCCCGCCGTCGACGACGAGGGCGCCGCGGGATCCCGCCCGGATGATGGCGTCCTGGTCGGCCTGGATCGTGCCGAGCACGTCCCGCATCCGGGCCGACCGGTTGCCGCCCAGGCTGGCGATGAACGCGGACTGGTCGTCGAGCGCGGCGTGCCCCTCGAACCCGTCCGCGGTGAACACCTCGTCCCAGTAGTCGCTGATCCGCCCGCGCGTCCAGCGGTACCGCCGGCGGCTCACCAGACCCATCGGGTTGGCGTGGGTCGCGGCGAAGAACGGCTCGGCCGCGGGGGAGCGCCAGTCGTGCAACAGCCGGCGACCCGTGCTGTCCGTGAGGCCGAGCCGTCCGACGTACACGGGCTCGGAGCCGTCCGCGCTGACCATGCGCCCGAGGCACAGGTCCACACTGAAACGACGCAGGGTACGCAGGCGCGCGGTCAGCCGGCGTACCTCCTGGTCCCGGTCCAACGCCTGCCGGCCCTTGCCGGCGGGCGCCCTGCGCTCGGCGTCCAGCCGGTCGGACAGCTCGGCGGTCACCCGCTCAAGGCTCTCCGCGATGGCCGCGAAGTGCTGCTCGTCGCGGGCGATCAGCGTCGGGTCGGCCTTGGCGCAGAGGCGGTCGGGAAGGTCGAACACGCTGGTGCTCAGATCGTTCACGTCATCGCTCCACTGTCGGGTCGTTTGCTTCGGGGCCGTTTGCTTCGGGGCCGCTTGCTTCCCGCGCGCGGCGCTCGTCGCCGGTGAGGGTGGACAGCGGCTTTTCCCTGATGAAGACCACCGACAGAACGGCGAGGAATGCGATCGGCGCCGCCACCAGGAACAGGTCCGAGGTCGCCGTGCCGTAGACGTCGCGGATCACGGCGAGGACCGGCGCGGGCAGCGCCCGCAGGTCGGGCACCTTGGCGCCGCCGCCCCCGGTCGCCGCCGCGCCGAAGTGGTCGACGTAGAGCGAGGTCACCCGGTTGGTGAGCACCGCGCCCAGCGCGCTCACCCCGATCGCGCCGCCCATGCTGCGGAAGAAGGTGATCGTCGATGTGGCCGCGCCCAACTCGGCGGCGGGCACGTCGTTCTGCGCGGCGAGCACGAGGTTCTGCATGAGCATGCCGACCCCGACCCCGAGCACCACCATGTACGCCGCCAGCAGCACGACGCCGGTGTTCGCGTCGATCGTGCTGAGCAACAGGAACCCGCCGGTCATCACGACCGAGCCCACCACCAGATACGCCTTCCACCGCCCGAACCGCGTGACAAGCTGTCCCGCGACCGTCGAGGACACCAGCACGCCGAAAATCATCGGCAGGCTCATCAGGCCGGCCACCGTCGGGGACTTGCCGAGCGACACCTGGAAGTACTGCGACAGGAACACCGTGCCGCCGAACATCGCCACGCCGACCAGCGTGCTGGCCACCACCGCGAGCGTGACCGTACGGTTGCGGAAGATCCTGAGTGGGATGATCGGCTCCGTGGCCCGCGACTCGGTCCACACCGCGAGCGCGAGCAGGAGCCCGCCACCGCAGACGAACGCCCCGGTCTGCCACGAGCCCCACGCGAAGTGGTGCCCGGCCAGGCTGGACCAGATCAACACCGTACAGACGCCGGCCATGATCAGCAGCGCGCCCAGCCAGTCGACCCGCACCGGCCGGCGGACGACCGGCAGGTGCAGCGTCCTCTGCAGCAGGGCGATCGCGGCCAGCGAGAACGGGATGCCGATAAAGAAGCACCAGCGCCAGCCCAGCCACGAGGTGTCCACCAGCACCCCGCCGATCAGCGGGCCGGCGATCGTGCCCGCGCCGAACACCGCGCCGAAGACACCGGAGTAGCGACCCATCTCCCGCATCGGGATCATCGCGGCCATCACGATCATCGCGAGCGCGCCCATGCCGCCGGCGCCCACGCCCTGCGCGATCCGGCTGACCAGCAGCACCGTGACGTTCGGCGCGAAGCCGGCGATCAGCGAGCCGACCACGAACAGGCTCAACGAGAGCTGGATCAGCAGCTTCTTGCTGTAGAGGTCGGCCATCTTGCCCCAGAGCGGCAGGGTCGCGGTCATCGACAGCAACTCGGTGGTGACCACCCAGGTGTAGACCGACTGGGTGCCACCCAGGTCGGCGATGATGCGCGGCAGCGCGTTGGAGACGATCGTCGAGGCCAGGATCGTGACGAAGATGCCGAGCATGAGGCCGGACAACGCCTGGATCACCTCGGCGTGCGACATCCGCCCGAACTGCTCGGCCGGCACCTCGGCAACGGGCCCGCCGGCCACGGCCAGCTCGGATTGAACGGTCATCAACTCTCCTTGGTGCTAAGGGTGCGTGCGGCGGCGTGCGCGCACGCGTCGGCGCGCGACCAAACGTGGTCGCGGACGCGGGTGTTGAACGCCTTTAGGTCCTGGTTGTCGATAACGTCCGGCGGCGACGGGGGATCGTCACCCGCGCTGCCCTAGCGAGACTTCACGACGTGCTGCCCGATACGCATTTTCGCGACCCCCATTTCGCAGGCATTGGCCTAGGACGACGATTCTGCGGTACGACCCGGGTCTTGCCGCAAGCCCCCAGGTGCGGTATATGTTGTTAATGGAGAGCAGTGGTGCTCTCCTTTTCTGTTTCTAATACCGACAACCCGTGGCCGCGGTGCTGGCGGCTGCACGCCTGCGGTGGCGCACCGGCCCGGCATACGCCAGGTATACCGCGATCTGCGCGTTCTCGATCCGGCCGGCCGTGCCGGTGTAGTGCCCTTGCGTGCCAACCGTGAAGCCGCCCTGCTCGGCCAACTGCCAACACGACCGCGAGTCCACATCAGACAACAGGCTCAGCAGGAACGCCCGCGCCTGCCGGCGCGGCTCCGCCCGCCCGAACCGGCCCGCGACCGCCGCGAACCGGGCTGCCCTACTAGCCGGCGGCCTTGCGACGGATGGGTCGCGCGTGCCGGAAGGCGACCAGCAGGGCGGTGACGAGGCCAGCCACCAGCAGGATCCTTATCACGTTGAATAGCACCATGTCGCCCGTGGAGTGGGGCGGGAAGATGTCCTTGACGAGCCAGCCGGCGCCCATCCCCAGCCCCAGGCAGGCGTGCATCGCCGCCCGCATGCGCGGGAAGGGCTGCGAGCGGCGGAAGATCCGGGGCACTGCCCTGCCGCCACGGCTCCCGGCGAGCAGCAGGGCTGCGACGGCCAGGTTGGCTGCGGCGACCACGACGGCCAAGACCACGTCCACGGATCCCATGGGGCCACAGGCTATCGCACGGATGCCCGCGGCCGGGATCAGCGGAGGTTGAACTCCTCGTAGTGGATCGACGCGGCCGCTGATCAGGCCGCCGGCAGCACGGTGCGCCCGGGGATGATCGAGTCCACGCTGGCGACAACGGGCCAGTCGCGCCCACTGCGCCGTCGGACATCTCGTGGTCATTCGCGGCGGTGGTATGTGTTCCGCCGTGGCCGCCGCTCCAGGTCCACGTACGCGGGTGGGATGAACTCGGGTATCCCGTCCGCGGCGATCTGGACCGTCCAGTGTCCACGATGGATCAGCCGGTGGTGGTGGCCGCAGAGCATGACGCTGTTGTCCAACGTGGTCGGACCACCATCAGCCCACGACCGGATGTGGTGCCCGTGACACCAGCGCGGTGGCCGGTCGCAGCCGGGGAACGCGCAGCCCTTGTCCCGTAACTCCAGCGCCCGGCGCAACGGTCCGCTGATGAGCCGGCGGGTGCGGCCGAGGTCGAGGATCTGCCCGTCGCCACCCAGGATGGCGGGGATGATTTTGGCGTCGCAGGCCAGCCGGCGCACCTGCTCCGGACTGAGCCGCTCACCGGTGTCCAGGGTGCCCACACCGAGAGCGAGGCGCAGCATGTCGAACGACACCGTCACCACCACGTGCGGCCGCTCCCCACCGCTCTCCGGCAAGTCCTCGGTCCGCATGGCCAGGTCGCAGATCTCGACCAACGCATCAGCCCGGCGCTGGGCCGGGGTACGGACGTCCACGTCATGCCGCGGTGCGCACAACGGATCCAACGCGGCGTTCACCGTCGCCGCGCCGTCTTCGTCCAGCCAGCCGGTCAACCGCACCCGCCCGTCGCCGTGCCGGGTCAGGTGGAACGCCCGCGTCTGCCGGGCACGCGCTTCCATCCGTTCCAACGCTTCGGCGTCGGCGGCTTCGGCGAGCTCGGGGCCACGTAGGCGAGGATGCCTTCGCCGTAGCGGCGAAGCGTGTTCGGCTCGAACTCGGCGGCCCGACCGATCATCGCCTTCTCCGCCTTACCCACCACCTCAGCGGGAAGACGCTGTAGCGCGGCCGCGATCACCTGAGCCTGCTCGGTGTTGACCAGACCGTCGGCGACCGCCTTGGCCAACACCGGCCGCGCGTCCAACGCCTGGGCCAGCTCCAGCATCCGCTTGGCCGCGTGCGGACTGATCCGTAGGTGCTCGCGCAGCCACGCTTTGGTGCTGGAGGCGTGCCGCGTGATGGCCAGGCCCCGGCTGTCGATCTCCCGAACCAGCCGCGACTGCAACGCCGCCACCGCCTGCGTGATCGCGTGCACGGCGTCCAAACACTCGACCAGATCCTCGTCGCGCAACGACCAGGTGGGCGTGTTGACGCCAGCGTCGGCCGTGGCCTTGAGCTGCGTCAACACATCTGGCATCACCCATCTATTGTCGTACAGGCGTGCGAAGATCGTTGTCCCGTCCGGCGGTATGAGGCCAGTGTTCCGAATGTCCCTTCAGTCGCCGAGTGAGGAACGGCATCCTCCACATCGGACAGTTGGTCGTGGACGAGGTCTACGCGCGTGACGTCCACATCGGACAGCGGGTTGGGCTGATCGCGGGCTTGTCTCGCGGACCTGGCAGCGCGGGTCGGGGATTTCGGCTCGCTCCGCGAGCCGCCGACCTGCGCGGTGCCCGCGGGAGCATGCGGCCCGCAGGTGATGCGGACCGGGGTAAATCTGCCTGAGAAGCGTTACGACGCGCCGGACCCGTCATCGGCCGGGCCCTCGACTCCGAAAGAGGGCTAGACCGCGCTCGGCTCCGGTACGGCAGGGTGTTGCGGCGGGGTCCGGCCGTCCTGGGCCGGCGTGAGCAGCCGGCGCGTCGACAACGCCAGCACGGACGCGACCAGGCAGCCGCCGACGACCAGCAGCACCCACACGTCGCCGCGGCCGGCCCCGATCAGCGGGCCGGCGCTGATCGGGCCGATGATCCCGCTGAGCCCGAAGACGACGGAGTTCATCGCGTTGTACCGCCCGCGCAGTTCGTCGGTGGCCAGCGCGTTGGTCAGCGCCGGCATCACCGGGGAGAGCAGGGTCTCGCCGAGCGAGAAGATCCAGGCGCAGCCGATCACGCCGGCCGAGGCGAGCAGGGTGTTGTCGTCGGCGACCAGTCCGGCGCCGCCGAGCACCAGCCACGCGCAGGCGAAGATGACGCACACGACGGCCAGGATCCGGGTACGGCTGCGGCCGTCGATCGCGCGGAGCACGAACAGCTGCGCGACCACGATGGTGAACGCGTTCGCCGCCAGCGCCCAGCCCACCACCCGGGGACTCACCTGCGCCGCCACGGTGGCGAAGGCCGGGAAGCCCACCTCGATCTGGGCGTATCCGCAGGTGGTCAGCACCAGGGCGAAGACGATCAGGCGCCGGAACGGGCGGTGCCGCAGCACCTGGGCGTATCCGCCGCGGATCTGGTGGGCGGCGGCGGGCGCCGGCCTCGCGATGCGGCCGCCCACCGCGGGCATGGCGAGCAGGATCGTCGCGGGCACCAGGTAGGAGGCCGCGTCCAGCAGGTAGATGAGCTGGAACGTGCTCGGCCGGGCCACGTCGACCAGCACTCCGGAGATCAGGCCGCCGACGCCGATGCCCAGGTTGATCATCGTGAAGTGCAGGCCGAAGGTGCGCTGGCGTTCGCCTTCGCTGGTCAGCGTCGCCAGCACGGTGCTCTGGCCCGACCAGACCGCGGCGTTGCCGACGCCGAAGACGGTGAGCACCGCGAACGCCTGCCATGCGCTCTGCACCAGCGCGAGGCACACCGACCCGGCGATCAGCAGCGCCCAACTGGGCAGCAGCACCCGGCGGGCGCCGAACCGGTCGATGAGGGTCCCGCCGACCAGCGACAGGGCCAGACCGACCGCGCCCATCCACCCCACTGCCAGACCGGCCGTCCCGCCGGCCAGGCCGCGTACCTCGGTCAGGTAGATGTACAGGAACGGCAGCGTCAGGCCGCGCCCCACCGCGCTCAGCAGGGTGCCGACGAGGATCCAGCGTGCCTCGCGGCGGGCCGGCAGGACGGTGGAAAGCATGGCCAGAGTCTGCCGGCCCCGCCAGCCGGTCGCGATCGATTAAGCCCCGTGGGTCAGCCGTTGGGGCGCGACGCGATCGCCTGCAGCGACCAGCTGTTGCCGTCGGGGTCGCGGAAGTAGACGAAGTTGCCCCACGGCTGCGCGTCGACGTCGCTGGCCTCGACGCCGGCGTCCACCAGCTGCCTGCGGGCCGCCTCCGCGTCGGCCACGACGACCTGGATCTCCTGGGTGCCGGGCGTCTTTTCGGTGATGCCGTCACCGAGCACGATGGAACAGGCCGAACCGGGCGGAGTCAGCTGGACGAAACGCAGGCCCTCCTGGACCTTGTGGTCGTGGTCCGCGTTGAAGCCCACCTTCTCGTAGAACGCCTTCGCCCGGTCGACGTCGGTGACGGGCACGGGAATGAGCTCAATCTTCCAATCCATGGCCTCACACTAGGACGAGGGTCCGACGTTTCGCCGCGAATCGTGAAGCCGGTACTGTGACGGTTGGCGTCCGTCCACGCCCAACCTCCGGCGACCCGCCCCAGCCGGGTCACCCCCAGGAGGCAAAGGGAGGTCCACCTCTCGGCCGGGCCGTCGTGTCGTCGATCGTGCGCCCGCCGTACCGGTCGCTGGGGGATCCGCGGACGGGCCGCGGGAGATGACGATGACGAAGCAGGCCGACTTCAAACGGCGGGTACGCGCCCGCATGGCCAAGACCGGCGAGTCGTACGCGACCGCCCGCAGCCAGATCCTCGGGGAAGAGCCGGACTCGCCGGCCGCCGTCGGCGCCGACGACTGGATGACCATGGCGTTGCACGTCAGCAACGGCGACGCCACGGATCTACCCGGCACCGGGCTCGCCGAGCGCGTGCTGTACTGGCGTGACGTGCTGCACGAGGGGCCGGTGCCCGCGGTGGGGGCCGAGGAGCTGCGCCGGATCCGAGCGGAGTACCTCGTTCAGGCGGACTGCGACGACCGGGCCGAGGCCGCCGACATGTTCGTCGAGCGGGACCGCGTCCTCGCGGCCAACCGCGACGGCGAATACGTGCTGTGGTTCGAGGCGGACCTGTACGACCAGCTCCAGATCATCCAGATCCTCGACCGCCTCGCCGGCCTCGCGGTGCCGGCGCAGCGCGTCACGCTGATCTGCATCGGCGAGCACGCGGGCATCGCCCGGTTCGGCGGTCTCGGCCAGCTGACGGCCGCGCAGCTGCGCGAACTGCCGGACACGAACGCGCGTACCCGGCTGACCCCGCCCGCGCTGGAGCTGGCCGCCCACGCCTGGGCCGCCTTCCGGGCGCCGTCGCCGGACGGCCTGCGCGCCGTCGCCGAGGCCCGCTCCGGCGAGCTGCGGTTTCTGGGCGAGGCGTTCGACCGCCTCAGCCGCGAGTACCCGGCCACCCGCGACGGGCTGTCGCTGACCGAGCGGCGGATCCTGGCCGCCGTCGCGGACGGCGCGCCCGACGCCGGAACGGCCTTCGTCCGCGCCGCGGCGCGGGAGACGCGTCCGTACCTCGGCGACGATTGGTCCTTCGCGATGATGGAACGCATGGCGCGCGCGCCCGTACCGCTGCTCGACGCCGCGCCGGCGGACCGTCCGGTCGACCGCGGCACCGCCCTGCGCCTGACCGACACCGGCGCGCGGGTGCTCGCCGGCGCGGCGGACCACGTCGTGCTCAACGGCGTCGACCGGTGGATCGGCGGGGTGCACTTGCGCGGGCGGCACGTGCCCTGGCGCTGGGACGACGGGACCGAAACCATCGTCCACGTGCACGGCTGACGGGTCACCGAGGGCGCAGGACGGCCCGCACCGGTTCCGCCGGACGCAGGGTGATCATCGGTGCGAGGCGGAGCCGTTGGTCGAGCGCTTCGACCCGGTAGCGGGCCAGCAGCGTACGCAGCAGGACGGTGGCCTCCAGCAGCGCGAAGTGCTCCCCGATGCAGCTGCGCGGTCCGCCGCCGAAGGGGAAGTACGCGTATCGGGGCCGGGTGTGCTGGCCGGTGAACCGGTCGGGGTCGAAGCGGTCCGGGTCGGGCCAGAAGTCCGGGTGCCGGTGGGTGACGAACGAGGAAAGCATTACCCGGGTCCCGGCCGGCACCTGGTAGCCGGCGATGGTGGTGTCGACGTCGGCGAGCCGCTCCGTGCTGTACGCCGGTGGGTACAGCCGCATGCCTTCCAGCAGGGCGGCCCGTACCAGGTCCGCGTCGCCCTTCGCGACGCGGTCCTGAATCTCCGGGTATCGGCCGAGCAGGTGCAGGGTGAAGGTCAGCGCGCCGGCGGTCGTCTCGTGCCCGGCGAGGAGGAAGACCAGCACCTGGTCACGTATCTCCTCAGTGGACAGTGGCTGTCCGGTCTCCGGATCGCGGGCGGTGTGCAGCCGGCTGAGCATGTCGTCGCGCTCCGCGCCCGGTTCACGATCGGCGTGCCGGGCGATGATGGCGTCCACGATCCCGTACTGCGCCGCGCGCTCGCGGGTGATCCGCCGTGTCCGTGGCGTCGGCCAGCGCAGCGGCGCCCGTACCACCTGGAGGGCCCGCGCCAGCGCGAGGTCGCTCAGGATAGGCATGAGCCGCTGCAGTTGGGGGATGGCCTCGTCGACGTCGTCGCCGAATAGCGCCCGCCCGACCACCCGCAGCGCGTAGCGCTGCATGAGATGATGCAGGTCCACAGTGGAGCCCGGCGCGACGGTGGGGTCGGCCGCCACGCGCTCGGCCTCCGCGGTCATCAGTTCGGTGTAGCCGGCCACCCGGCGCGGCGTGAACAGCGGTTGCAGGGTCCGTCGCTGCCGCAGCCACACTTCGCCGTCGCTGGTCAGCAGCCCGGCGCCGATGAACTCGGTGAGCACCTGGAACCCGGTCGTCCGGCGGCTGAACACCCGCGGCGTCGTGAACACCTCGTGGATGCCGTCGGGATGGTGTGCCATGACGACGTTCTGGCTCACCGCGCGCGGACCCCACCTCGGTCCAAAGTGGTACGTCACGACGTCGCCGTAGCGGTGGAACCCGTCCAGCAGCGTGCCCAGCATGTCGCGGCGGAACGCGGGCGCCATGCCCAGCACCGGATGCCCGGCCGGGCCTGGTGCGGCGGAACCTACCGTCGGATGAGTCGTCACACGATCACCACCGTCCCGGGGTCGGCGCTCCATCGACCAGCATGACACGACGCCGGGCGCCTCCGGGAGCCCCGCGCCGGGTCTTGCCGAGGCCGTCGAGGCCGCGTGACGATGGGCGGGTGGCGGTGGTGCCGGCGGCGACGGCGAGCCAGCGGTCGTGGCTCCGCCTGGGGTACGCCGTAGCCCTCCTCGCCGCCGTCAACGTCGTCAACAACCGGTTGACCGGCTCGTCCACGCCGCTGCGGGCGGTCGAGGTGCTCCTGCTGCTGGCGTTCGCCCGCGGGTGCGGCCTGTCCCCGGCCGAGCTCGGCCTGGCCCGGTCGAGCTGGACGCGCGGGCTGCGCTGGGCGGCCGTCGTGGCGGTGCTGGTCGCCGTCGCGTACGCCGTCGCCTTGGCCCTGCCGCCGACCCGGCCCGTGTTCCTCGACCGCCGGGCGGACTTCAGCGTCGGCGTCGCCGTGCTTCAGGCGGCCGGGCCGGTGCTGGTCGGCACGGTGCTGCTGGAGGAACTGGCGTTCCGCGGGCTGCTGTGGGGCATGCTGCGGCGGCTGCGCGGCGCCACCTTCGCCACGCTGGTGTCCTCGGCGCTCTTCGGGCTGTGGCACGTGCTGCCGGCGTGGAACCTCGTCGTGCACAACCGGGCCGCCGCCGACGTGCTCGGCACCGGCGTCCCGTCGAGGCTGGCCGCCGTGGCGCTCGGCGTCGCCTTCACTGCGGCGGCCGGCGTCGTGCTCTGCGAGTTGCGCCGGCGCAGCGGCAGCCTGCTCGCGCCGATCGGCCTGCACTGGGCCACCAACGGTATGGCGTACGTCCTGGCGGCCATCGCCTGGACCCTGTAGGTGGCGTCAGTCGACGTCCGCGTCGAGGTCGGTGGCGAGCACCGCGGGGGCGCGCATCCGCCAGGCGTCGATGATGAGCTCCTTGAGGCGGCCGGCGTCCACCCGCGCCAACCGCAGCATGACCAGGGGCAGGCCGTCGTAGCCGGGGTGGTGAAGAAGAGCTCGGGCTCGCCGAGCAGCAGCGCCTGCTTCTCGGCCTCGTCGCCGACGTACAGCACGGCGATGTCGGTCCGGATGACGCGCGGCCGGCCCGGCAGGCGCTCCGGGTAGGACCAGACGAACCCCTTGTCGCCGACGCGGAAGTCGAAGCCGTCGCTGTCGATCTCGACCACGTGGGGCAGGGCGAGCGCCAGGAGCCGGACGTCGTCCGCGTCAGCCATCGAGGTCGCTTTCCGGCACCGCCTTCGGCGTGGTCCGCGTTGCCCACCGTTCGCTGTCGTGGGGAAAAACCGCCGCGAACGTGGCGGACCGCCGCGGCTCGGCCATCATCGGCGCGACGGTGTCGCGCCACGTCGCGTAGTGCGCCGTCTGCTTGTGCGCGGCGGCGGCGTCCGCGTCCCGATAAACCTCCACGAGTACGACGTGCGCGACGTCGCCGTGCTCCTGGATGACGTCGAAGCGCAGCACACCGGGCTCGGTCAAGGACGCCGCGGCGTTCACCGTCGTGGCGGCCAGGAACTCCTCGACGGCCTCGGGGCGGACCCGTACATGGACGTGGACGACAAGCATCCCACCATCCTGCCGTACCCGGCTTAAAGGGGGCGAAGCGGTCGGCTATCCAGTCGGCGGTGTACGCGCCGACGTGCGGCAGGTGGTCCAGGCCCACGTGCTCGGTCGCGCCCTCCTCGGGCGTGAAGATCCGCAGGTCGCGCCGGCTGCTGTTGACGGCCTGCTCGTACGAGCGGTGCGCGTACGCCACCGGGATCTGCCGGTCGTTCTGCCCGTGGGTGATCAGGAACGGACACGTGATCTTCTCGACCACGCCGTCCAGGGTGATCCGCTCGGCGTTGCGGACGAAGGTCGCCACGTCCGGCTCGCCCCACACCCACAGCACGTGCTCCCAGTAGTGCGGGACGGGGTTCTCGCCCTCGCGTTCCAGCCGGCGGCGCTGCACCTCGCCCCAGTTGTGGTTGGCGCCCCAGGCCACGACGAGGCTCAGCCGCTTCTCGAACGCGGCCGCGCGCGGGGCGTAGTAGCCGCCCAGCGACCAGCCGACCAGGCCGATCCGGGCGGGATCGACATCGGACCGGGCCTCCAGATAGTCGACGCAGGCGGCGGCCCACTGCTCGGTCTCCACCCGGGCGGTCAGCCCGCGCAGGCGCAGCGCCTCGCCGCTGCCCGGACAGTCGACCATGAGCGTGGAGATGCCGCGCGCGGCCAGCTCGTGGCACCAGCCCGAGGTGTACATGTGCTCCTTGGTGCTGTCCAACCCGTTCCACATGATCATGCAGGGCGCGTGCGGACTGGCTGACGTGAAGTACGCCGGTAGCGCCGAGCCCTCGAACGGCACCTCCACCCGGGTCGTACGCGGGTCGGACAGCTCGAAGGAGCGCAGCATCAGGTCCAGGCAGTGCCGGTAGATGTCGGCCCGGCCCGGGGCGGAGGCGCTCTGCATCCGCTCCGCCTGGCAGATGTACGCCGCCGCACGCAGGTACTTCTGCCCGGCGGTGCGCCGATGGCCGGCGGCCTCCTCGGCCCGCGCCTGCGCCTCCAGTTGGTCGGCGATGCGCTGCCACGCCCGCATGAAGTCCGCGGTCCCGGCGTCGCCGCGCGCGGCCGCGTCCCGGATCGGCCGGCAGGCGCGGTCCACCTCGTCGATGGTGCCGCCGCTGTTCAGCGTCGCGACGACGCCGAGGTTCCAGATGTAGTTGCCGGGAAAGTACTCGAACATGCCAAGCCCCTAACCAGATGTCGCGTCGGCGATGCGCTTGTGGGAGACGTGCGCGGTCAGGCCGCCGTCCACCACCAACTCGGCGCCGTTGACGTAGGCGGACTCGTCCGAGACGAGGTACACCAGCAGGGGAGCGATGTCGGCGGTGGTGCCGATGCGCCCGAGCGGGATCTCCGCCAGCGCGGCCGCCGCGAACGCCGGCGACGCGTTCGCCATCATCGGCGTCTCGATCAGCCCCGGCATGACCGCGTTGACCCGGATGCCGCGCCCGCCGAGCTCCAGCGACGCGGTCCGGGTCAGGCCGCGCAAGGCCCACTTGCTGGCCGTGTACGCCGCCGCGGCGTGCCCGGACATGGCGGCGACCGAGCAGACGTTGACGATGCTGGACCCGGGACCCATCAGCGGGACGAGCGCCTGGATGCCCAGCATCGGCCCGGTCACGTTGATGTCGAAGGTGCGCTGCCAGACGTCGAGGCTGACGTGCGGCAGCCGTTCCCGGGCCGCCACGCCGGCGTTGTTGACCAGTGCGTCGACCCGGCCGTACCGCTCCCGCACGGTCTGCGCCAGGGCGGCCCACTCGGTAGGGGACCGCACGTCGAGGTGGAGCACGCCCTCCCCGTCGAGCACGTCGGTGGCGACGACCGTCGCGCCTTCGCGCGTGAGGGCTTCCACCTCGGCGGCGCCCTGCCCGCGCGCCGCCCCGGTGAGCACGACGACCTTGCAGGATACGCGCCCCATGTCAGACCGGCGGCGCGACGAATGCGCCGCGGTCCACGTCGTTGAAGCTCTCCTTGGCGATCAGCTCGCTCATCGGGTCGGCGGTGCCCCACTGGTCCTGCGTCATGGGGTCGTCCACGTCGTACACGTGCGGGTGCCAGACGTCGTGGTCGAGCCGTTCCAATTCGGTGGTGTACTCCATGGTGTTGCCGCTGGGGTCGAGGAAGTACGAGAAGGTGTTGTTGCCGGCCAGGTGCCGGCCCGGTCCCCAGATCTTCTTGATGCCGGCGCGCATGACCCGGCCGGTGCCGCGCATGTACTCATCCAGCCCGCGCATCTCGAACGAGACGTGGTGCACCGAGGCGTGCGGCCCGGCGGCGATGGCGAGGCTGTGGTGCCAGTCGTTGCAGCGCAGGAAGTACATGAGGTCGCCCATGTGGCTCTGCCACAGCGTGTCGCTGTGCCGGAAGCCGAGGTGCGTCTCGTAGAAGGCCCGGGTGCGGGCGATGTCGGTGGAGTTGAGGACCACATGGGACAGTCGCACCGGTACCGCCTCGCCCTCCGCGACCCTTCGGTGCGCGCGCACCTCGACGTCCGCGCTGACCTCCACGGTGCGCCCGTCGACGTCGAAGAAGCGGAAGCCGTAGCCGCCGCCGGCGGTCTGCAGCGGGCCGGGTTCGGCCACCAGGCGTACGTCCGCCGTGGCGAGGCGGGCGGCGAGCGCGTCGACGGCCGCGGGATCCGCCGCCCCGAACGCGATGAGGTCGAGCCGCTTCTCGTCCGCCTGCCGGAGCCGGATCACGTACCGCTCGGGGGAGCCCTCGGCGGCCAGATAGGACAGTCCACTGTCGACACCGGTCTCGGACAGGCCCCAGGTTTCGGTGTAGAAGCGCCGTTGGGTGGCGAAGTCGGGCACGGCCAGGTCGACGTGCCGCAGGTGGGTGATGGTCATCAGGAAACCCTTCCGGTGCCTCAGCCGAGGACTGAGGCGCCACCGTCGATGACGATGTTGCTGCCGCTGATCCAGGACGACTCGTCCGAGGCGAGGAAGATCGCGGCATGGACCACGTCCTCGGCCCGGCCGTGCCGGCCCAGCGGGATGCGGTCGAGGACCAGGCGGCGCAGCCGCTCGGGCGGGTCCGCCAGCAGCGGCGCCGTGTTCGGGGTCTCGGTCAGGCCGGGGCTGATGGCGTTCGCCCGGATGCCGTACGGGCCGCCCTCCACGACGAGCTGGAGGGTGAGGGCCAGGACGCCGCCCTTCGCCGCGCTGTGCGCGTTCTGCGCCATGAACTCGACGCCGCGCAGCGCCGCGATCGACCCGACGTTGATGATCGAGCCGCCGCCGTGCCGTTTCAGGTGCGGCCACGCGGCCCGCACCGTGTAGTACACGAGGCTCAGCTCGTTGCGCATCGTGAAGTCCCAGTCCTCGACGCCGAGCTCGTCGAGCGCCCCGAACCGCTGGGTCGACGCGTTGTTGTAGAGCACGTCGATCCCGCCGTACACCTCGACCGCCGCGTCCACCCAGGACCGGGCCTGCTCCGGGTCGCCCAGGTCGACGCCGCCCATCGCGGTGATCTGCCCGCCCTCGGCCCGCACCGTGGCCTCGGTCCGCGCCGCGGCGCCCGCGTCGATGTCGCAGCCCACCACGCGCGCCCCGGCCGCCGCGAACATGCTCGCCGCCATGGCGCCCATCCCGCCGCCCACGCCCGTGATCAGCGCAATCTTCCCGCCAGCGGTGTTTGGAAGGGCACCTTGCTATGCAAAAAGCGATAAGAAGGTGCCCTTCCTTGCATGCGGTCCAGGAGCTCGATGAGGTTGGCCTCGGGGTCGGATACGTAGGACATGCGGACGCCGGGCTCCGGCGACGGCCGCGGCGACATCCGCTCCGCGGCGCCGGCGGCCAGCAGGCGGGCATGCCAGGCATCCACATCGGGTACGTCGAAAGCGACGTGCCCGTATCCGCGGGTGAGCGCGGCGTCGGCAGGGTCGGCGGGACGCATGCCGGCCGTGTTGCCCGCGCGGCACAGCAGTTCCAGCCGGAAGCCGGCCGGGCTCCGCAGCAGCACGCCGCGGAGGTCGACGTCGTCGAGGGCGAACTCGAACTCCACGGTCAGGTCGAGCGCGGCGGCGTACCAGGTGGTCATCGCCGGCAGGTCGCCGACGTTGAGTCCAATGTGGTCGAGCCTCATGCGACCACGACCGTGCGGACGTTGGTGAACTCGCGGACCCCCTCGGCGGACAGCTCCCGGCCGTACCCGCTGCGCCCGATGCCGCCGAACGGCAGCCGTGGGTCGGAGGCGACCGCGGCGTTGACGAACAGCGCCCCGGAGCGGATGGCGCGGCCGACCGCCAGGGCCCGTTCGGCCGTGCCCCAGACGGCCGCGCCCAGGCCGTACTCGGTGTCGTTGGCCAGCGCGACGCAGTGCTCGTCGTCGCGGGCCCGGACCACGGCGGCGACCGGACCGAAGGTCTCCTCCGCGAACGCGGCCATGCCCGGGGTGACCCGGTCCAGCACGGTCGGCTCGTAGAAGCACCCGGCGCCCGGCACCGGCTGCCCACCGGCGACCAGCACCGCACCCCGCGCCACCGAGGCCGTCACCTGCCGGTGCAGCGCGTCCCGCAGGTCCGCGCGGGCCAGCGGCCCGATCTGGGTACGCGGGAGGGCCGGGTCGCCGACCGCGAGGCCCGCGACCCGCGCGGCCAGCAGGTCGACGAAGTCGTCGGCGACGCGCTCGTCGACGATGAACCGCTTGGCCGCCACGCAGCTCTGCCCGCCGTTGCCGAAGCGCGAGCGGACCGCGGCGTCCGCGGCGGCGGGCAGGTCGGCGTCGGCGAGCACCACGAAGGGATCGGAGCCGCCCAGTTCCAGGACGGTCTTCTTCAGGGCCGCTCCGGCGGCGGTGGCGACGGCGATCCCGGCGCGTTCGCTGCCGGTCAGGGTGACGGCGGCGACGCGCGGGTCGGCGATCACCCGGGGACCAGCGCGCCGACGTCCTCGTCGGCGATGAGCAAGGCGCTGAGCAGGTTCTCGTCGCCGAACAGCTCCTCGATCGCGAGCGCGCACCCGGTGACGTTCGGCGCGTGCTTGAGCACCGCCGCGTTGCCGGCCGCCAGCGCCGCCGCCGCGAAGCGGACGACCTGCCAGAACGGGAAGTTCCACGGCATGACGGCGAGCACCACGCCCAGCGGCTCGTACGAGACCCAGGAGCGCTGTGGCGGGGTCGGCACCGGCCGGTCGGCGAGCCAGGACGGCGCCCGGTCGGCCACCACCGCGCAGTTCCAGGCGCACTTGTCGATCTCGGCGAGCGCCTCGGTCAGCGGCTTGCCCATCTCCTCGGTGACGAGGGCGGCGTACTCGGCTCGGCGCCGGGTCAGCGCGTCGCCGATCGCGCGCAGCCGCTGGCCGCGTTCGGCCACCGCGGTTCGGGCCCAGGCGGTGCCGGCCGCCTGGGCCCGGGACAGCCGGGCGTCGAGCTGCGCCCAGTCGTGCGCGGGGTAGTCGCGCAGCGGCTTGCCGGTGGCCGGATTGGCCGTACCGATGGTCGCCATCTACACCTCCTGCGGCAGCCGGCGGCGCGCCACCGGGATCGGCGGGGCCACCTCGGTGCCGGCGACGACCTGGTTGCGGATCACGCCGAGCCCTTCGATGGCCATCTCCACCACGTCGCCGACCCGCAGCGGCGGCGGGTACAGGGCACCGGTCCGGCCCCAGGTCTCCACCAGCGCGCCGGTCCCGCAGGTGCCCGAGGCCAGCACCTCGCCGGCCTTGACCCACGAGCCGCGCGAGGCGTACGAGACCATCTCCTCGAACGACCAGCTCATCGAGCCGGACCGGTCGGCGCCGACCTGCTCGCCGTTCACGCTGACCGTCATCGCCAGGTCGAGCAGGCCGTCGCCGTCGCGGTACCGCGAAAGCTCGTCCGGGGTGACCACCCACGGCCCGATGGTCGTGGCGAAGTCCTTGCCCTTGCTCGGGCCGAGGCCGAGCTTCATCTCCCGGCCCTGGACGTCCCGGGCGGACCAGTCGTTCATCACGAAGTACCCGCCGATCGCCGCCGCGGCCCGCTCCGGCGTGGCGTTGCGGACGTCCGCGCAGATCACCGCGGCCAGTTCCAGCTCGAAGTCGAGCCGCTCGGTGTCCGGCGGCATCGCGACGTCGTCGTACGGGCCGTGCACCGCGTGCGGGGCCATGAACAGGAACGACGGCGCCGCGTACCACTCGGGCGGGACGGTGGCCGCGCCCTGGATGGCCATGCTGGCGCCCGCGACGTGGGCCTCGAAGGTGAGGAAGTCGCGCATCGCCACCGGGTACACCGGCGGCAGCAGCACGACCTCGGCCAGCGGATGCCCGTCGCCGGCGGCCGCGGCGTCGGCGGCCGCGTCGCGTACGTCCGGGTCGGCGGCCAGCAGCCCCACCATGTCCGTCCCGCGCGGGAACGGGTGCACCCGGGAGTCGGCGCCGACGCCGATCACCAGGCCGACCCGGCGCGCCCCCACCGCGTCGCCGACCGCCCGGAAGGCAGCCAACCGCATGGTCAGCCGATCGTCTCGTAGAACGCGCGCTCGCGCTTGTCCAGCACCGGAATGGCCTGGCCGTGCCCGTACTCGGCGAAGTGGTCGGACGCGCCGTGCGCGGCGTAGGCGGCCTCGTCGTCGTAGATCTCGAACAGGTGGAACACGAGCGGGTTCGCGGCGTCGCGGTACGCCTGGTAAAGCTGGTTGCCCGGTTCGGCCCGGGACGGCGGCGTCAGCTTTTCGATGGCGTCCAGGACGACGTCCTCCTTGCCGGGTTGCGCCGTCCAGGTCGCGGCCACCACGTAGCCCATCGCACACTCCTTCGTCGGTTGGTCCCGACGTTAGGTGGGCCCGCGGTGCCGGGGAACCAACGGAAAACCCATGCCAGCCATTCGATCTCGCTGGTTTCGCCGATGTCACGGCCCGATTACGTTCCCCCCATCTGAAGGAGGGACGACTATGGCGGACGTGCTGGTCGTGGGCGGCGGCATCACCGGGTCGACGCTCGCGCTCGCCCTGGCCCGGCGCGGCGTGCGGGTCGTCCTCGTCGAGCAGCGCACCGAGTGGACCGGCATCGGGCATGGGATCACCATCCAGGGGAACGCGCTGCGGGCGTTCCGCGAGGTCGGCGTCCTCGACGAGCTGCTCGCCCGGGGTGTGCCGTTCGACCGGCTGCGGCTGCGGAACGCCGCCGACGGCGCGCTCATCGCCGACCTGACCACGCCGCGCACCGGCGGCCCCGACCTGCCGGCCACGCTGGGGGCGCTGCGCTCCGACCTCGCCGGGATTCTGGCCCGGGCGGTCCGCGCCGCCGGCGTCGACGTCCGGCTGGGCACCACGGTCACCGCGATCGACGACGACGGCGCCGGCGTCACCGCTACGCTCGCCGACGGTACGACCGAGCGGGTCGACCTGCTGGTCGGCGCCGACGGCATCCGCTCGCAGGTACGCCAGATGCTCGGCATCACCACCGTCCCCCGGCCGGTCGGGATGGGGATCTGGCGCGTCGTGGCGCCCCGGCCGCCGGAGATGGACTGCGCCGAGGTGTACTACAACGGCCCGAAGTTCAAGGCCGGCTACAGCCCCATCTCAGCCGACCACTGCTACGCGTACCTGCTGGAGGAGAACCTCGATCCGGCCTTCATCGGCGAGCACCCGCACGGCAAGGTGCTCAAGGAGCGTGCCGAGGGGTACGGCGGCACGTGGGGCCGCATCCGGGCCGGGCTCGCCGACGACGCCGTCGTCAACTACCAGTGGATCGAGTCGATCCTGGTGCCGGAGCCGTGGTACCGGGGCCGCTGCGTCGTCGTCGGCGACGCCGTCCACGCGTGCCCGCCGCTGCTCGCCCAGGGCGCCGCGATGTGCGCCGAGGACGCCGTGGTCCTCGCCGAGCTGCTCACCTCGGGCGCCGGCGTCGACGCCGTGCTGCCCGCGTTCATGGCCCGGCGGTACCCGCGGGTCAAGCTGGTCCTTTCCAGCAGCCTCCGCCTGGCGGAGTGGGAGATCCATCCGGGTACGCCGGGCGCGGACCCGGCCGGGATCATGACCCGGACGCTGTCCGCGCTGCAGGCCGCGGCCTGAGGAGGATTGGTTGTTCGACGGGACGCTGATCCTGCGCGGCGAGCCGGGCTTCGAGGCGGCTCGCACCGCGCGCGTGTTCAACCGCGCGCTGCCGGACCGGCAGCCGGCCGGGGTGCTCCAGGTGGCCACCGAGGAGGACGTCGTACGCGGCGTCCGGCTGGCCCGGGAGCGGGGCTGGCGGGTCGCCGTCCGCTCCGGCGGGCACAGCTGGCCCCAGTGGTCGGTACGCGCGGACGCCCTGGTGCTTGACCTGGCCGGGCTGCGCGAGCTGTCGTACGCCGCGGCGACCGGCATCGCGGTGGCCTCGCCCGCGATCCAGGGCGGGCTGGAGCTGGATCCGTTCCTGGAAAAGCACGGCCGCTTCTTCGGCGGTGGCCACTGCCCGACCGTCGGCCTCGGCGGCTTCCTGCTGCAGGGCGGCCAGGGCTGGAACGCCCGCGGCTGGGGCTGGGCGGCGGAGTCCGTGGCGGCGGTCGACGTGGTGACCGCCGGCGGCGAGCTGGTCCGCGCCGACGCCACCACCAACACCGACCTCTACTGGGCCGCCCGCGGCGCGGGACCCGGCTTCTGCGGTGTGGTGACCCGGTTCCACCTGCGCACCCGGCCGCGCTTCCGGCACCTGGCGCAGACCGTGCAGGCGTACCGGATGGCGGACTTCGACGAGGTGATGACCTGGCTGCACGGGATGCACGGCACGGTCGCGGACAGCGTGGAGATCGTCGCCGTCGCCAAGACCGAGCCGGACCTGTCGCCCGAGCCGGTGCTGCTGGTGACCGCGGTGGCGCTGGTCGACAGCGCCGAGGAGGCCCAGGCCGCGCTCGCCCCGTTCCGCGGCTGCCCGGCGCTCGGCCGCGCCCTGATGGTCCTGGACGCGCAGCCGAGCAGCCTGGCCGAGCAGCGCGAACGCCAGCTGCGGGACAACCCCGAGGGGCACCGCTGGGTGGTCGACAACGCCTGGCTCACCGGCCCGCCCGCGCAGGTGGTGCCGGCGATCCGCGCCGCGTTCACCCGGCTGCCGAGCGCCAAGGCGTTCACCATCTGGTTCAGCATGGCGCCGCTGCGGACGCTGCCGGACATGGCCCTGTCGTTGCAGTCGGAGATCTACCTGGCCAGCTACGTCCCGTCGGTCGAGCCCGAGGACGACGGGCCCAACCGGGCCTGGCTGGCAGGCGCGATGGCCGACCTCGAACCGGTCACGCTCGGCCAGTACCTCGGCGACGGCGACCTGGCCCGGCGGCAGGTCCGCTTCCTGTCCGACGAGGCGTGGGACCGGCTGCGCGAGATCCGGGCGGTACGCGACCCGGACGGCCTGTTCGCCGGCTACCTGGCCGGGCCGGAGGGCGCCCGCAACGCCAACCACTGGGCCTGACTACACCTTCCGCAACAGCTGCCCCACCTCGTCGAAGCGCTGGAGCAGCCAGCGGTGCGCGGCGTCCGCCAGCCGGGTGCTGGCGAACCAGTACCCCTCGATGAGCTCGACCTCGCCGAACGGCGGCTCGACCAGCGCCAGCGGCCCGTGCGGCGCGGCGTGGACGCGGGCCAGCCGCTCCGGCACCACGGCCACCATGTCGGTGCCCTCGATCACGAACGGCAGCGGCAGCCAGCCGGCCACCTGCACCTCGATCCGCCGTTCGATGCGCTGCTCGTCGAAGGCGCGGTCGACCGGGGTCAGGTTGCCCCGGCCGAAGGTGGCGACGGCGTGCGGCAGGGCGGCCAGGTCCGCCACCGTCAGCGCGCCGCCGGCCAGCCGGGGGTTGCCCGGGTCGACCAGGCACACGAACCGGTCCTGCCACAGCAGCCGCGACTGGCCCGGGAAGCCGTACCCGAGCGGCCCGATCAGGATGTCGTAGTCCACCAGGACCCGCTCGGACGTGCGTACGTCCGGGCCGAGGTGGTCGACCTGCAGCCGGATGTGCGGCGCCAGCTCGCGGATCCGGGCGAGCAGCGGGTCGTGGACGACGGCGATCGCGTAGTCGCTCATGGTGAAGCGGAACAGCCGTTCGGAGGTGCCCGGGTCGAAGTCCTCGTCGATGTGCAGGGCGGCGTTGATGAGGCGGACCGCCTCCTGGACCTCGGGGAGCAGCTCGGCGCCGAGCGGGGTCAGCTCGTAGTCGCGCCCGCGCCGGGTGAGCAGCTCGTCGTCGAACCGGCGGCGCAGCTTGGCCAGCGCCACGCTCATCGCCGGCTGGCCCATCTTCAGCCGCCGGCCGGCCCGGGTGACGTTGCTCTCCTCCAGCAGCGCCTTCAGACACGTCAGCAGGTTGAGGTCCATACCGCCGAGCGCCATGAGCTCATCTCTACCATGTGAACATCACTGTCCGTACGGTCGACGCGAACCTGCTGATCGCGCTGCACGCCCTGCTGGAGGAGCGGAACCTCACCCACGCGGGGGCCCGGCTGCACATGAGCCAGCCGGCGATGAGCGGCGCCCTGACCCGACTGCGGGCCCACTTCGACGACCCCCTGCTGGTACGCAGCGGCCGCGACTTCCAACTCACCGAGCTGGCCGAGCGGCTGCGGCCGGTGGTCGCCGAGGCCGTCCAGTCGGCGCAGGCGCTGCTCGGCGAGGCGCGCGCCTTCGAGCCGGACAAGGCCACCCGGTGCTTCACCGTGAGCCTCTCCGAGTACGCCATGACCGTGCTGGCCCGGCCGCTGATCCGGGCCCTGCAGGAGCAGGCGCCCGGCTGCTCCGTCTCGTTCGACACGTTGCCGGCCGCGCGGGCGGACTTCGAGAGCTACCTGACCCGGCGCGACCTGGTCATCGGGCCGCTCGGCTTCGACTTCCCCGGCGACCGCCAGCCGATCTTCACCGACGAGCTGGTGTGCCTGGTCGCCCGGGACCACCCCCGGCTGGTCGACGGCGCGCTCACCCTGGACGACCTGCGGGAGATGCCGCACGCGGTGGCGGAGTTCGCCGCGGCGGGGCCGGTCAAGCGCCCCCTGGAGGTGCTCGCCGAGCGGTACGGCCTGGCCGAGCGGACCGTCCAGGTGACGGTGACGAGCCTGCTCACCCTGCCGTACGCCATCACCGGTACCGAACTGTGCGCCTTCGTCCCGTACCGGCTGGCCCGCCGGTGCATGGACATCCTGGACCTGGCGGTGGCCCAGACGCCGGTGCCGGCGGTGCAGATCACCGAGGCGGCGCACTGGCACCCGCGGCGCGTCGACGACCCCGCCGGCCGCTGGCTCCGCGCCCTGCTCCACTCGGTTGCCGTCGGCTTAGAGGACGCCGGCTAGCCAGCTCGGCCGCGGTGGCGGCCCAGGTAGGTGGACAGGCCGACCGCCGCCAGCAGCGCGGCGCCGTTGAAGACCGGGCTGACCCACGCCTGGGCGCCGGCCAGGGTCAGCCCGCTGACCGCCACCGAGACGAACAGCACCCCGATCAGCGTCCCGATCACGTTGAAGAAGCCCGGGCGGACGGCGGTCGCGCCGAGGAACGCCGCCGCCAGGGCCGGGAAGAGCAGGCTGGTGCCGCTGTCCGCGGTCGCGCTGCCGGTGCGGGCCAGTTGCAGGATGCCGACCACGGCGGCGATCGTCCCGGCCAGCACGAAGGAGACCGTGACGTACCGGTCGGAGCGGATGCCGACCAGCGTCGCCGCGCGCGGGTTGGCGCCGATCGCGTACAGCGAACGGCCGTACGGGGTCTGCGCCAGCAGGTACCACAGCAGCGCGGCGACCAGCAGCACCACGTACACCACCCGCGGGATGCCGAACAGGGTGGCCGAGCCGAACCGCACCAGCCCGGGGGAGATGCCGGCGAGGATGGTCTGGCCGCCGGTGTACCACTGGATGATCCCGCCGAGCAGGGTGGCGGCGGCGAGCGTGGTGACGAACGAGCTGAGCCGGTAGCGGGTCACCAGGACGCCGTTCACCAGCCCGATGACGGCGCCGAGCAGCACGCACAGCACGCAGGCCAGGGCGAGCGGTACGCCGTGGCGGGACATCAGCCCGGCGCACAGCACGGTCGCGGTGGCCGCGTTGGCGCCGAGCGAGAAGTCGAAGTAGCCGCTGACCAGCGGGATGATCGCGGCCAGCGCCAGCAGCGCCACCGTGGCCTGGTTGCCCAGCAGCACCGACAGGTTCGGCATCGACAGGAACACGTCGCGGCTGCTGGGCAGCACCGCGAAGAACGCGCCCAGGACGACCAGCAGCGCCAGCAGCGCGTAGCTCTCGGCCAGGGCCCGCGGGTTGAGCCGGCTTTGCGTCATGACGGGACTCCTGTCGACAGGACCGAGGACTGGGTGGCGGCGGTCAGGTGCTCCGGGGTGAGCCGCTCCCCGCGCAGTTCGGCGGCGATCCGCCCGCCGGCCAGCACCACGACCCGGTCGCAGAGCGTGCTCAGCTCCAGGAAGTCGGACGAGGCGACGACCACCCCGCACCCGGTGGACACCGACCGGCGGATCGTGCGGTAGATGTCGGCGCGGGACATGATGTCGACGCCCTGGGTCGGCTCGTCCAGCAACAGCAGGCGGGGCTCGCGGCGCAGCCACCGGGCGAGGATCGCCTTCTGCTGGTTGCCGCCGGACAGCGCGGAGAAGGCGCTCTCCACCGATCCGGCCTTGACCCGGTGCCGGCGTACCAGGGCCTCGGCGCTGTCCCGCTCGTCGGCGGTGGCCATGCCGCGCGGCCGCCAGAACATGCGCAGCACCGACGCGGACAGGTTCTCCCGGACGGTCAGCTCGGCGAACGACGACTCCGCGACCCGGTCCTCAGCCACGTACGCCACGCCCTGCGCCATCCGGGCCCGGACGTCCTCGGTGCCGCGCTGGCGCCGGCCGTCGATCCAGATGTCGCCGGCGCGCGGCGGGTGCAGCCCGAAGACCGTACGCAGCAGCGACGACCGCCCGCTGCCGACCAGGCCGGTGACGCCGACGATCTCGCCGGGCGCCACGGTGAGCGACACGCCCCGCAGCGGGCCGGCCGCCAGGTCGGTGACCCGCAGCGCGGCGGCGCCGTCGTGCTGCGCCGCGCAGACCTGCGGGTCCGGCGCCGTGGCAGCGATCTCCTGGCCGGTCATCAGGGCGATCAGCCGCTGCTCGGTCGGCTCGGCCGCCACCAGGGTGGCCACCGTGCGCCCATCGCGGAACACGGTGAAGTCGTGGGCGGTGGCGAGCACCTCCGGCATGCGGTGGCTGACCAGCAGGATGGTCTGGCCTAGCTCGGCCCGGCGCCGGATCGCCGCCAGGAGCAGTTCCGACTCGTGCGCCGGGAGCGTCGCGGTCGGCTCGTCGAGCACCAGGACGGCGCTCTCGGATTCCTGGTCCTGCAGGGCGCGCGCGATCGCGACCATGGTGCGCTGGGCCGGACGCAGGCCGCCCACCGGCGTACCCGGGGTGGCGGCGATCTCGAAGCGGTCGAGCAGCGCGGCCACCCGGCGGTCGAGCTGCCGCCAGCGCACCGACCCCAGCCTGGTCGTCGGGTAGCCGCCGTCCAGGGCGAAGTTCTCCGCGATCGACAGCGAGTCGAACAGGCCGAGATCCTGGTGTACGAAGCGGAGCCCCGCGTGCCGGGCGGCCGCGGCGGACCAGCCGTCCGCGGCCCATTCGGCGGTACCGACGTGGATGGTGCCCGCGTCCGCCGGGTAGACCCCGGCCAGGATCTTGATCGCGGTGGACTTGCCCGACCCGTTGCCGCCCAGCAGGGCGTGCACGGTGCCGCCGCGCAGGGCGAGCTCGGCACCGTCCAACGCCCTGGTGGGACCGAAGGACTTCGACAGCCCGGTCAGCCGGACCAGCACGTCCCCGGACATCTCAGCCGAGTCCCCAGAGCTTGCGGTACGCCGCCTTGAAGTCGACACCGCCCTCGTAGTCCCCGGATGCCGGCAGGTTGTGGTCCTTGTCGACCATCTGGAAACCGTCGCCCTGCACCTGCGGCGTCTCGCCGTTCAGCACCCGGATCGCGGTGTCCACCGAGCCGTAGGCGCCCCACGCCGACGCGTACCCGAGGGCGCCGAACGCGAAGCCGGCGGTGCGGATCAGGTCCATTGTGGAGGCGTCGCCGAACCCGCTGGAGACCGACAGTTGGGTGGCCCGCCCGGAGGACTGGATGGACTGCGACAGCCCCGCCTGCATCCAGCCGCCGACCGGGATCGAGATGGCGTTGACCGCGGTGTTCTGCAGCAGCGCGGTGGAGAACTTCTGGGCCATGGCGTTGCCGGCCATGTCGTTGTTGGAGATCTCCAGGGTGGTCGCGATCGAGCAGCCGGAGCAGGTCGCCAACTCCTCCTTGAAGCCCTCGGTGATCCACGGGCCCCACAGCGGGTCGGTGAAGGTCAGCAGGAGCACCTTGGCGCTGCCGCCGGTGCGGCCGATCAGCCACTGCGCCTGCAACTTGCCGTTGAGCTTCCAGTAGTCCTTGATCGAGACCTTGTCCAGTTGCAGCCGTTCGCTGGCCATCAGCTTCTGGCCGCCGGCGGCGTCGCAGTCGGCGCCCCCGCCGCCGATGATCTTCGAGCCGGCGGCGACCGCCTCCTGCATCGGCGCCTGCACCGACACGCAGTCGATCCCGACCGGGATGATGATGTCGGCCTTGGCGCTGGCGGCTTGGCGGATGCAGTTGCCCCACCCGCCGGGGTTGAGCTGGCCGTCGCACATCTTGCTCTCCCAACCGAGCGCCTTCGCGGCCTCCTGCACCGCCGCGACCGGGGTGGCGCAGGACGGCACCTGCTGCCCGCAGGACACCACCCACAGGTTGACGCCGGACTTGGGCTTCGTGGCGACCGTCGGGGGCGTGCCGGTGACTCCCTGGTACGCGGCGGTCAGCGCCGCCGCGGCCGCGGAGTTCGTCGAGCCGCTGGCCGTACCCTCCGTCGAGGAGTCCGCGGACGAGCAGCCCGCCAGCAGGGCCGTGCTCACCGCAACAAGCGCGCCGAGCGCGCGCAATCTCATGTGTCGGTTCATGGATCACTCCAGGGGGAGGTCACGTCAGCCCGCTCGGGCTGGGCCCCCGGTGGGGTGCTGCGAGTGAAACAGCCCTCACTTGTGTTACGGAATTCTTTCCTCGACATGACAGTGATCCGCCCTAGCTATGGTTCCCTCCCTTGACCTAGCCTCCTAGGACGCCCCAGCGCGTGTGTCCCGCGCCACCGCGCCGCCCCCTCTCCTCGCCGCCCCTCTTGTCGCCGCCCCTCTTCTCGTCGATCAAGGGCGAACGGCCGTGCTTTGATCTCCGATCCACGACCCTTTGCCCTTGATCGACGCGGAATCCCTTGATCGATCCCCCTCGAATAGATCATCTAGAGTCGCGGGGCACCCTCACACGGAAAGAGCCTCATGCGACGCACCCTTGCCCTCACCCTGGCCTGCCTCGTCTTCGCCGCCTCCTGCTCCGACCCGGCGCGGAGCCCGGCCGCGGACCCCACCACACCGGCGCCCGCCGCCCCCGCGACGACCGCGGGCGAGCCGCTCGACGGCACCGAGATGGACCTTGAGGGCGTGTTCACCCCGGCGGTGGCCTGCGAGACGGCCGACCTGATGTACCGGAACCTCGACGAGCTGTCGCAGGAGCACATCCGGGCCGGCGTCGCGGCCGAGCGCAGCGGCGACAAGGCCGGCGTCGCCCAGGCGCTCGCGGCGCTGGAACCGCTCCTCACCAGCACCTCGGCGACCTTCGCGGACACCGCCGGCAAGGTCGCCGACCCCGTCTTGAAGGACGCGCTCACCAGCCTCTCCGCGTCGGCGGCGAAGGCGGCGACGTTCACCACGTTCGCGGAGTTCAACACCCTGGCGGCGTTGACCGCGCCGGCGGAGGTCACCCTGAAGCGGGAGTGCCCGAAAGCCGGGTACGTGCTGAAGAACATCCAGTAGGGGCACCATGACCATCTCGCGCGGCTGGGCCGCCTTCCTGACCGGCGTCGGCGTGTGGACCTGGGTCATCTGGCCACGGTTCGCCCTGGCCATCTGGAAGGACGGCCGCTCCTGGTCCACCGGCCGGGTCGGCGACGGCACCCCGACCAGCTTCCTGTGGGTACACGCGCTGCTGATCGGCGCGTCACTGGCCATCGGCACCGCCGTCGGCGTCCTCGGCATCCGCGCCTGGCGCGCCGCCCGCCGCAAGCCCAGCTAGCGGCGCGCCGACGGCCGAGCTCGGCGTCGATCAAGGGATTCCGCGTCGATCAAGGGCAAACGGTCGTGGATCGGAGATCAAAGCACAGCCGTATGCCCTTGATCGACGCGGAGAGGCGGGCGGCGCGGGTGGCGTGGCGCGGGCGGCGCGGGCGGGCGGCGCGCGCGGGCGGCGCGGGGGCGGGGAGAGGCGGGCGCCCGGCGCGGGGTGTTCAAGGTTGTCCAACCTTGTCCGGGGGTGGGGGCGTGGGCGGGGGAGGGCGGGCATCATTCCGGGAACGCGGGGGCGGATCCGGGAGGGTGGATGGTGAGACGGATGCTCGCGGCGGCCTGCCTGCTCGCGCTTGTGGGCGCGCTGGCCGCGTGTGGCGAGGAGGAGAAGCAGTCCATCGGCTGGCCGTGCAACCTGCTCACCGAGGACGAGGTGGAGGAGGCGTTCGGCGTGCCGGTGGTGGAGGAATCGGGGGTCACCGGGACCGACCTGACCACCTGCCGGTGGAAAGGTACCGGGCAGACCGACGATGCGGTGGTGGAGCTGCGCACCGCGCGGACCCTGGACCTGGTCGCGGACTACGGCTCGCTGGACACGCGGGACGAGCCCTGGGTGCGCGACACGCTCGCGTTCGACGGGAACCCGGGCACCGGGGAGGGCAAGACGCTGGTGTTCGCGGACAAGGGCCGCAGCCTGGGCATCCAATGCCGGCACGTGGCCGACGGCGGCCGCTGGGCGGCGGAGACCTGCGCCGATCTCGCCGAGCGGGCGCTGGGCCGGGTCGCGGACGACGACCTCGACCCGGCCGGCAAGGTGGCCGCGCAGGACGTCTGCGACCTGCTCACCGAGGAGGAGGTCCGGGACCTCACGGGGGTGCGGACCGCGGTGAACGAGGGTGTCGAGGAGGACACGCCGCTCGGGGAGCGCGGATTCGAGAGCTTCGAGTGCCGGTGGGTGGAGTCCGGTGCCCCCGCGGACGACCTGAACCGCGGCCTGGTGACCGTCTGGGTGCAGTTGCGCCTCGCCGACCAGTGCGACGAACCGGTCGGCGGCACCGGGATGTTCGACAAGGGCGCAGAGTCGTACCAGGTCATTACCGACACCCAGGCGCGGGTCGGTGCGGCCAAGGGCGAGTACTGCCTGCACGTTCAGGCGGACAAGACCGCCATCTGGCGGTTCGGCGGCGACCTGACCGAGGACGAGGCCAGCAAGCTGCTCGACAGTGCGGCGGAGCGTCTCGACGCGGCGTGAGGTGTTCGACCCTTCCCGGGACTTGCTTTGATGAGAGGCGGGTTCCGGGAAGGAGCAATGTGGACGATGTACCGGCGGTCGCGGCGGCGGCGCGTACCGTGGCGGAGCTGGCGGCGGTGCTGCGCGGCCTGCGGCAGCGGCAGGCCCGGGTGGCGGGCGCGCACCGGGTCAGCTACCGGGCGCTGGCCAAGCAGGCGGGCTGGTCGCACGGCATCGTCGGTGGGTACCTGTCGGGCACCAGCCTGGCCCCCGCGGACCGGTTCGACGTGCTGATCCGGCTGCTCGGCGCGACCCCGGCCGAGCAGCGGGCGCTCGCGACCGCGCGGGACCAGGTCGAAGAGCGTCGGCGGGGCGCTGTGCCGCCGGCGGTTCCGGCCCATCGGGTACGCCCGGCGCCGCGGCACCTGCCCGGGGATGTCGCCGGGTTCACCGGCCGGCATCGGGAGCTGGCCGAGCTGGACGCGCTCGCCGCCACCCCGCCCGAGCGGCGCACCGCCGTGGTCATCTCGTCGGTGTCCGGCACCGCCGGGGTCGGCAAGCCGAACCCGGAAAACTAACCCACAAAATCCTGCCCGGATCGAACCGCTTTGATCCGATAGGCGGCCCCGGTCAACCCGCTCCGTGGGGACCGACACCGACGTCCCCCGGTCCGTTCGCGCGTTTCCAGCGTACGGCACCAGAGTTGATCGACACCCGCGCATTGGCGACCGACCGGCCGCGCCGTGACCCAACCGGCGCGATCCCGAGCGGGTCCGCGCGCACTCACACCGGCGCGCGGCCCCGGCCGTGCGCAGGTCCCCGTAACCCCTGACCTTCCTGGCCCGCCGAGCGGGCCGGGTCGATGGCGCGTGCCTCGCGGGGCCAAGCCTCCCGATGGCCAACCGGCGCCCGGCGCCCCGGTGGGCGCCCCCCGAACCCTTGCCAGCAAAGGACTTCACGCCATGACAGGCACCCACGAACACACCAACCCTCAACTACAACCGACCCCAACCGGTCGCGCCGACCGGCACCCGCCGTGGTGCGACCGGTCCCGGTGCACCGCCGATCCGGCCCGCGAAGCAAACGGCTACCGGCCCGATCTCGGGGGCGAGCACCGGTCCGCCCCGGTCCCGCTGAACCTGGCCACAGGCCAGTGGCTGCCCGTCCGGGATGGGACCGCATGGCTGACCGAGGCGTGCGCCCCGTGGCCGGGTGAGCCCTACCTGCGGGTGCAGGTGGGCGACATGCACCTGTCCATGCCCGCCGACAACGCCCGGCGGGTGCTGGATGCCCTCTCGACGCTGCTCGCGTCGGCCACTACCGCCTCGGAGGTGACCCCATGACCAAGTCTCGGACCGACAAGACCCTGTTGATCCTCACCGCGTTGTTCGTCGGCGGGCTCGCCATCGTCGCGGGCGCGATCAGCTTCTCGCACATGCGCGAGCTCGCCCTCCATCATGATCAGCTTGGCTGGAAGTCGTTGGCGTTCCCGATCAGTGTGGACGGGCTCGAAATCGTCGCGAGCCTCTACTTGGTGGCGCAGCGTCGCGCTGGGCGCCCCACCGGCCCGATTCCGTGGGTCGCGCTCGTTGTCGGCACCGCCGCGAGCCTCGCCGCGAACGTTGCGGTCGGCGGCGCGGACCCGATCGGCAAGGCGCTCGCCGGGTGGCCGGCGGTCTCCATGCTGGTGTCGATCAAGCTCCTGTTCGCCATGATCGACCACGCGAGAGTTGATCAGCGGACGACCGTCCGGGACGATCAGCGGACGTCCGCACCCGTCCCGGACGTCCCCGGGACCGTCCGCCAGACGGGACGGGACGAGCCCGCACGGTCCGGGACCGTCCCCGCCGGGCGGACGAACACCCCCGCGCCGTCCGCGACCGGCCCGGCCAATCGGCCCGCCGCGCCCATTACGGGCAGCAACAGCGGCGTGATCCAGCCCGCCCCCGGCGGCGCCGGTGACCCGGGCCGCCGGGCAACGCCGGTGGACGTCCGCACCGTGGCCAACATGATCCCGGCGGCGCGGGCGGCCCGCGAGACCCTCGCCGCCAAGGGCCGGTCACTGTCGCGGGATAACCTCGCCAACACGATGCGCGAGGACGGGCACGGCGTGTCCAACGAACGTGCTTCGCTGTTGTTGAAGATCCTCAAGGCGGAGCGAGACGTGACGGCGATCGTCGCGACGCCCGGCCGCGACGAGGTGGGGCTGCTGCCGGACATGGCGGCATGAAACGGGGCTAGGAGGAGGCGGACGCATCCGACGCCGAGGGCGCTGCTTCCGCGCCTTACCCCATTTGGCCCACCGAGCTGGGGGCCGGCAGCGCCGCCGGTAGGCTTCGCATGTGACGAGCGAGGACATCACCGAGCCCACGCAGTGGCGTATCCACGAAGAGCGGGTGGTGGACGACACGCGCCGCGCTCGCCTCAGCATCGCGCACGTCGAGTTGCCGGATGGTGTGACGTTCGAGCAGTACGTGCTACGCGTCCCGCGAGCGGCAATGGCGGTTGTGCTCGACGATTCAGACCGGGTCCTGATGATGTGGCGGCACCGCTTCGTCATCGATCGGTGGGTGTGGGAACTGCCCGGCGGATATGTGGACGAGACCGAGGACGCGGCCGTTACCGCAGCGCGCGAGGTCGAGGAGGAGACGGGTTGGCGGCCGACGAAGCTGGAACCGCTGATCGCGTTTCAACCGATGGTCGGCACTGCCGACGCGGAGAACTTGTTGTTCATCGGCTACGGGGCCGAGTACACCGGTACACCGGCAGACATCAACGAAGCCCAACGCGTAGAGTGGATCAGCCTGGACACGGTCCATGATCGGATCAGGCGCGGAGAGATCGTGGGCGCGGCGTCGGTAATTGGCCTACTGGCCGCGCTCGCACAACGTTCGGCGGCCGGTTCGCCTGGTGTTCACCATTGAGCAATGACGATCTTGGCGCGGTCCTCGAATTCCTTTACCCGTCGGTTGGTGCGCCACGGGCGGAGTTCTTGGCGTAGTCCGTCGATGTAGGTGATGGCGCGGGCCGATGAAACCTCGCCTGTCAGGTCTAGCGCCTCGTGCCCAACCGCGCACGCCTGGTCGATGTCCTCCTTGAGGACGTGGGCACCCGCGAGGAGTACTTGGTTGAACAGCTTGCCCCGAACGAAGCCAGGGCTCATGTCCAGCGATCTTCGGGCGAATCGCTCTGCTTGTGACTGCTTGCCCAACGCGCGGAAGCAGTGCCCGGAAATCGCGGCAAGGTATGCCTCATCGAGGTAGCTGATCCAGTGTGGACCCTCGGTGCGATCAGCCTTGCCAAGGAAGGTTTCGGCTTCCGTGATCGCGTCGGTGCACTCCTTTTCCTTGTGGAGCAGGGCGTAGGCGTGCGCTTTCATTGCGGACGCTTCGGCGACCAGAGCGGGCACGCGGGCGCGGATGGCGGTCCGGTGGGCGGCATGGGCGAGTTCAACTGCGGGCTGGGGTTGTCCGAGGAAGATCGCTTGGTGGCTCATACCGGCAAGAATCTCCGCACCAAGTGCACGGTCATGCGCGCCCATGGCCAGGCGCAGCGCCTGGATGAAGTATCGCTGCCCGAGCGAGTGATCTAGGCAGTCGTACGCAAGCCAGCCGGCCAACTGGGTGAGTTCGGCCACGGAGCTGAGGAAACCTCGTCCTAGCGCCTCGGGCGTGCTGCCACGAAGGACGGGGGCCACCTCGGCGTCTAGGTACTGCACAACGGCTGACCTGATTTGACCCGCTCCGTAGAGGTTGTCTAGGCGACGGAACGTCTTCGTCATCTCGCGGACCGTCTGTGTAGTCGGCGGCTCGCTCGCGGAGGCGGCAACTGCGTTCTGCTCGTTGAACAGGTCGAGCCAGCGCTGAACCGGGACTGCGAATGCGGTTGAGACGTAGGCGGCGTTACGCAGGAACTGGCGCCGTCCAGCGTCGCGCCGCCACAGGGTGGTCAAGGTTTCTATGCCCTCCATCCAGTCCATCGAGAACTCCAGCCCGGGTTCGTCGTCGCTCGCCTGCGGCCCTGCCGTCTGGCTTCGGGCTGCGATCGCGATGAGCTGGCCACCAGCCCCAAGGCAACGGTCACATGCCGCGATGACCTCAGGCAACGGCGGCTTGCGACCGGTTTCGATCTCGCAGATGTAGGCGTAGCTGTAGCTGGTGAGCGTGCCGAGTTTTCGCAGCGAGTAGCCACGAGCCCTCCGCCATCGTCGGAGCGCCTGTCCGACAGTTTCGCCGCTCACCCATGATCCTTCGCAACAATGCCGGTCGCTGGCTAACAAGTCGCTAACGCCCGACTACTTCAAAGTCACCCGACGTGCCCGCAACGTTACATCCATGCTGCTGACGACACTCGCGCTGAACGCCGACCCGGCGGGCCGCGCTGCCATCGTCATTGCTGCGGTACGACGCACGCTCGATCGTGCACACGTGGACGGGGCGGACGCAAGCTCGACGCACGACGGAGGTACAGGTTCCCTGGGCTGGCACGGGCGGTCATTGCTGATCAGGGCGTGGCCGTCCGTCGCCCGATCGAGTGTGGATCTTCTTTCCGTTGTCCGGGCTGCGCCCGGCATGGCCACCGGCTCCGCGAAGGCGCGGCTAGCAGGGGTCCGCGCATCGCTGCGGAGTGCGCGTACCGCTCGCCTTTCCTGTGCCCGCCGGGCCGACCACCTACCAGAACGGACGATTATCTTGGCCTACACGGGACCGAACCCTTTGGTGCGGAACGCCCGGCTGGCCCGGCCTGGCCCGGCGGGGTCGGGTCGGCCGATGTCGCGGCAGGAGCTGGCGGAGGCGGTCAACGCCCACATTTACGCGACGACCGGGCGCAGGGTCGCGCTCGATGGCAGCTACATAGGCAAGCTCGAACGTGGGCTGATGCGGTGGCCGTACGAGCATTACCGGGCGGGACTGCGCGCCGTTCTGGGCGTGGAACGGGACGCTGATCTGGGGCTCTACATCTCTCGTAAAGACATGGACGATTCGCCGTGGGTGCCGGAGGTGCCGGCGCAGACCGCGGGCGCTGCCCTCGCCGAGACCGACGCGTCCACGCTTCCGCAGGTGCCGGCCGCGTCGGTGGTGCAGGTGAAGGTGAGTGCGGGTGCGGCGGTCACGGTGGTGGTCGCGGGGCCGGTGCGGGTGTTGATCGACTCCTCCGGCACCGACCCGGCCACCCTGGTCCCGGCTGTGGTCGAGGTGCCGGTAGTGCACGGCGGGGCGCGTGTGTATTCGCTGGCTGAGCGACGGGCGCGGTAGCCGTGGCGGCAGGGACGAAGACCAGCCTGCCGGGCACGGTGGAGGCTGCGGCGGTGCCGGTCGTGGCGGCGTGGACCGGGCGGGAGGTGGCCTCGCTGCGGTTGGCGTACCGGATGAGCAAACGGGAGTTCGCCGAACGGTTGGGGATGACCCACCGCGTCGTGGCCCTCTGGGAGAACCAGGAACGGCCGATCAGCCCAGTGGGACAGCAAGCCCTGGACACGATGCTGGACCGCGCCGACCGACAGACCGTGGCCCGGTTCCTGCTGGCGACCGGCCAAGCCGGCTGCCCGTGCCGCATCGGGCACCACCGCCTCCCCGGCGAGCACACATAGAGGACCACGGGCAGACGAGCACGGGGCAGACGAAGCAGATCGGCAACGTTCGGAGGAGGGATGAATGACAACCACAACGATCTATGCCGGCGAGGTCGAGCAACTGGCTATCGCCCAGCAGGTGCTGGACGAGCACGTGACGTCCAGTGCGACCGGGCGGTGCCTCAAGTGCGGGGCGCTCGGACCGTGCTACCGGAGGGAGACGGCCACCGTTGTCTTCTCCCGCTTCCTGCGGCTACCTAGTCGGATACCGGGCCTGACCAAACCGGAACTGGTCGGCGCACGCCGGGTCAACGTCTGCGCTCCGCTCGATGGATCGCCCCAATGACGCGTAAGCGGCCCCTGGCAAAGGGGCGGCAGGAGATGAGTCGTGTCGTGGCGGCGCCCGGTCCGGAGGCAGTTGTTCTGCCGTACGGATTTACCCTCGCGGGACTTGACCAGGTCGCCGGGATGTCGGCGCGGGGTTCGCTACGCAGGTCTCCTCCACATGCGGAGAAGGTCGACCTGGCCCGGTTCGCCATCCTGGAACACCTTTACCAGTGTCGGCAACACGTCGATACCGGCGAGGTGTTTCATTCGTGCAACCTGGTACGGGTCGGTCAGCAGGCGATAGACGAGCATGTCCAGCAGCAAGACATGCTCTACCGCACCGCCGTTGACGATGACGTGTGTGCCTCGCCGGAGGAGCCGGTGGTGGAAGCGTTGGCGTTCCGGCAGATCTGGTCTCTGCTCGATGTAGCCCATCAGCAGGCGCTGCTGGCGTTAGCCCAGCACCAGGACTACGAGATCGCTGCGGAAACGAGCGGGGTCGCCTACCACTTGATGGTCATGCAGGTCTACGAAGCACGGCGCACGTTCCTGGCGCATTGGCACGACACCATCCGCTCGCCTTCCACACCAGGCAGCAGGCAAGGCGGGGCGATGGGAGCCTACGGCAGCAACTGCCACCGCGCGGGAACGGCCAGCAGAAGGGTTCGCGCACCGCTGCGGAGTGCGCGGACTTGGCGCGCCTTGCCCGCTCCCGCGTCCCGGCCAGGCGGCGACGTGCAGCCGATCGTTTGTCCCGGCCAACACACAGAGGACGGGCAGGCATAGTGGTCAACCTGTTGGAACCCGACGACCTGCTACGGCCCGTGCCCACGCTCGGGAGAAAACGCGGAGGGGTTGGTATGGGCGACGTGCATGATCCGCTTTCCGTTCCGGCGTCGTTCTGGACCCGTGCCGATGTGGCTGGAGCGTTGAGTTCACGCGACGTGGGCGCCCTGTTCACGCTCCTGCGCCGGTATGTCGGCGCCAGTCAACACCGGATCGGTGTTGCGGTCGATATCGAGCAAGGCACGGTCAGCAAGATAGTCAAGGGAAAACGGTCGGTTGTCGCTATCGATGTACTCGAACGGATCGCGAACGGGTTGGGGATGCCCGACACGGCTCGCTGCATGCTCGGGCTTGCGCCGACCGGGCTGGCGCTGCCGGGCACCGGGGCCGATTCTCGCGATGGTGACCAGGACGATCGATCCGGTAGCCGCGACCGTCCCGCCAGGCATGTGAAGGCGGCCAACCATCGACTTGATCGGCTGATCCACGAGGCGGGAATGTCGCGCGCAGCCTTGGCCAGATACGTCAATGAGCTTGGTGTGCCTGCGGGACTTGACCTCAGCTACGACTACACCAGCGTCTACCGGTGGATCAACAAGGGCGAGCGACCGCGTAACCCTACCCCGCGACTCATCGCCAGCATCCTGATGCAGAGGCTGCGCCGGCCGATCAGTGTTGCGGACATCGGAATGGGCGATGTCGAAGACGCGGCCTCATCCGAACCTGTCTGCGTTGCCAGCGTTCCGCCGGTGTGGGTCAGCGTCAGCGCGGGCGGAGCGATCGAGGTGGTGTGCCCCGACGACGCGGCGGGGCCGGTTGCCATCGTCGCCCGAGGTATCCGGGTGCTCATCGACACCTCCGGCATGGACCCCGCCCCGGTCACACCGGCCGTGGTCGATGAGCCGTCGCTGCCTGGCGGCGCGCGGGTGTACTCGCTGGCCGAGCGAAGGGCGCGTTAGTCATGGCGGCTACGGGCGCAGCTAGCGCCGATCCGGGGCTGGAAGGGTGCGGGTGCGGGTTGACGGTCGTCCGGTGGAGCGGACGGGAGACCAGGGCGCTACGTGAGGCGTTGCGCATGAGCATTCGTGCGTTCGCCGAGCACCTCGGGGTGAGCGCCGCGACCGTTTCCGGCTGGGAGCACCCGAGCGCGCCTGCCCCGCCGAGGCTGTCCACGCAGGAACTGTTGGATCAAGCGCTCAAGCTGGCTGGTGCCGACGCTCGTACCCGGTTCGGGTTGATTTTGGCCGGCGTCGTGCACGGCCCGGTCCGGCGCGGTGACCGGCGAAGAGGGCGACGTGGTGGATGAGTCAGTCGTCATCCCGTTGCGCAGAACGGAACGGGCGTCCGCCGCGTCCTGAACTACGCAGAACAGCCTTGGCCGATTGGGGAAGGGGGCCGCAATGCGAACGCCGATCCCGAGCCTGCGCGGCACTCCAACCCATGAACTGGCCGTGGTCCTGTACCAACATCACCACGCGGACGCGGCAGGCATATGCGCGCGGTGCGGTCTGCCCGCGCCGTGCTCGGTGCGGGCGCACGCGGCGTCCGTCATCGCGGTAGCCGGCGAAGACCCCCGCTGGTATGACGGCCGGCACTCAACGGGCGCCCAACCGGTTAGGGCGCAGCAACCGCAACCCCGGCAACGTCCTACGGAGCCGGATCGGACGTTGCCGGAGCACACCGGCTATCCCGCCGGTGGACGCGTTACGCCGCCCAACTCCGCGGGCTGGTACTACGAGCGGGACAGCCAATGACGCATCACGGCTTTGGCAGGCGACGGGAGGAGTAGGGCACCTATGGAACTCGCGGCGGCACGATCTGCGACTGGCCGTCTGTCCGATGTAGATTCGGGCGGGCGAGGGCTGTTCGTTGCGGTTGAAGGGCCAACCGGTGTAGGCAAGACGACACTGGTGAATCGGCTGTCGCAGCCGATGGACGCAAAGCCATTTCTCGACCGGTTCGAGGCGAACCCCTTCCTGGAACGGCTGTACGCGGCCCGCACGCCACAAGAGGCGGATGCGTTCGGACTGCTAGCCGAGCTGACGTTCGTGGCGTTGCGAGTGGTTCAGCTTCGGGAGATCCATACGCAGCTCGCTGCCGGCGCCCACGTTCTCGCCGACTGGGCAATGGTCAAGCACGCCGCATTCGCAGCCGCCACGCTCGATCCAGCCGACCGGGATCGCGTAGCGCGGACCTGCGCCCTTTGGGCGAGCGACGTTCCCTCCCCGGACTTGGTGATCCATCTGCGTGCCGACCCGGCGACCTTGCTGTCCCGGGTGGCTGGCCGGGGACGCGAGATGGAACGAGGGCTTACCGAGGCGTACTTCTCGACGCTGTCGGCGGCATTCGATTCGGTGTTGCCTGCCTGGGGCGCGCCGGTCCTGACCGTCGACGCGGCGAGCCTCGATGTGTTCAACGAAAGCGCGGTAGCGCGACTGGCAGATCAGGTTTTCCAACTGTTGGACGGGAGAGGAGATCGGCTGTGGTCAGCACTGAACCCGTGACTCAGGCACGGTCCGTGGACTTCGGCGCCGGGTGCCGGCGGCTGTTGTTCACCGAACCGGGCCGGGTGGAGGTCATCGAGGAAAGGTTGCCTGGACTCGGTCCAGGCGAGGTCTACGCACGCACGGTGCTGTCCGGGGTCAGTCACGGCACCGAGATGGCATGGTTGCGTGGCGAGGCGGCGGCGCTGCACCGCACTTGGGATGCAGAGCGGCGTGTGTACCTGGACGGTGCGGGTCGGGACTTCCCGGTCGCGCCGGGCTACGAGACGGTCGCCGCCGTGGCCGAGATCGGGTCGGAGGTCACCGATGTCCGCGTCGGGGACCTGGTGTATCTGGACCGACCGCACGCGGACGGGCACATCGTTGCCAGCGGCACTGCCCGTGCTGGGCTGGTGCCGCCGGACGTGGCGGCTGAGCGGGCCGTGTTCTGGCCGCTGGCCCGGGTGGCGCTCGGCGGTGTGCATGACGCGGCGATCCAGGTCGGTGAGACGGTTGTCGTGACTGGCCTTGGCACGGTGGGTTTGCTGGTCGCGCAACTCGCGCGCCGCGCGGGAGCGACCAAGGTCATCGGAGTTGACCGGCATCCGTTGCGGTTGGAGGCTGGCGCCTCATTGGGCGCGCATGTGGTAGACGCGGCAACAAGTGACGTCGCGGCCGAGGTACGGCGTATCACCGGACCCGCTGGTGCCGATGCGGCGATAGAGGCGTCCGGCTCCTACCGCGGGCTGCACGAGGCGATCCGCTCGTGCGCTGTCGGCGGGCGTGTCGCAACGGTTGCTTCGTACCACGGTGACCAACCCGGGCTCCGGCTGGGAGAGGAGTACCACCGCAACCGGATCACGCTGATCTCCTCGATGACCGTTAACGGATGCGTGCACCGTCAGTATCCGCTGTGGACCCTGGACCGTCTCAACCGGACCGCTCGCGACATGGTGTCCTCCGGGGCGCTGTGCGTGGACGGCCTGATCACACACCGGGTGCCGTTCAGATCAGCGGTCGACGCATATGCGTTGATCCTCGACACCCCCAGGACACGATCAAGGTGGTGCTGACCTATGACGACTGACCTGCGCTTCCGTGCGATCTTCGATGCTGCTCACCCGGTCAACGACCGGTACGCCCCTGCCGAGTCCGGTGAACTGGCCTCCATCGCCGAGGTGCTACGCGGGGGTGTCCTGTCCGGCGGCGCACCGGAGGTCGAAGCCTATGAGGAGGCACTTCGCGAGTTCTTCGGCGTCGGCTACGCGGTGGCGGTCAACTCGGGTAGCTCGGCGTTGCACGCCGCGTTGGTGGCGCTCGGGGTGGCTCCCGGCACGGAGGTCATCGTGCCGGCCGTGGCGCCCATACCCACCGCGATGCCGATCCTGACCTGCGGGGCCACCCCGGTGATCGTGGACGTGCTGCCCGGATCGCTGGCCTTCAACCCGGACGACGTACGCCGGGCGCTCACCCCGCGCACCAAGGCGGCGATCACGGTTCCGCTGTGGGGCTACCCGACAGAGGGCACCGACGCGCAAGACGTGCTCGCCGACGCTGGAGTGCCGTGGATCGAGGACGCGGCCCAGGCACACGGCACCCGCACAGGCGGCAGGTACGCGGGCACCCTCGGCACGATCGGGTGTTTCTCCACCCATGACCGCAAGCTGTTGTCGACCGGTGAAGGCGGGTTCGTGCTCACCGACCGGGCCGACCTGTACGAACGCATCGAGCACTACACCCGGCTCGGGCACCTACGCGGCAAGACCCACGGCGTGAACTACAAACTCGCCGGTCCCCTCGCCGCGATCGGACTACACCGTCTCGCCCGCCTACCCGACCAACTCGCGACCCGACGCGCCAACGCCCACCGCATCCTGGACCGGCTGCCCGAACGGGGCCGACTCGCCGAACTGGCCTACGGCAACGGGGACGAGCCGAACTACTACAACCTCGTCTTGACCATCGACGGACTCGGCGCGTCGATCGCTTGCCGGTTCGCTGACGCTGGCCTTCCGCCGGACTCGATCCGCTACCGCTACCGGGCGCTCTACCAGCAACCTTTGTTCGCGCCGTACGCCCGGCCGTGTCCCAACGCCGAACACCTCGCCACGGCCACGATTCAACTCCCGGTTCACCCGGGACTGAGCCAGCCGGCACTAGAGTGGATCGCCGGGCGCGTCGCCACCATAGCCCAACGTGAAAGCGAGTCACAGTGACCGAGATCCGGCACTTCACGGCCTCCGCCGTCGTCTTCGACGAGACCGATCGAGTGCTCCTGGTCCACCACAACAAGATCGGCTTGTGGTTGTACCCCGGCGGGCACATCGACCCGAACGAGGACCCCGCGCAGGCGACCATCCGGGAGGTACGCGAGGAAGCCGGCATCGACGTGGAGATCATCGCGGAGGAGCGGTTTCGACACCCGGCGGTCGGGACCGTTCCGACACCTTTCACGATCATCACCATGCCCGTGACCGACCGCAAGATCGGCGCACACCACCACATCGACATGGTGTACGTATGCCGCGCGCTGTCGAACGAGGTCACCCACCAACCCGAGGAGGTCGGCGGCTACAGGTGGGTCGCCGTCGCTGAGGTCGCCACGCTCGCCACACCCCCGGACCTGCCCTCGCTCATCGCCGAGGCGCACAAGTTCCTGCGCACACATACCTGACGGGCAAGTCCTTCAATCCATAACCGTGCCCACCCGCTCCCGTTGCCGGGCGGGTGGGCCGTCTCCGCATGCCGTGCACGGCGCCTTGGACGGAGTTACGTGGGCTGGTCACCCACGGTAGGGCTCGCGTTGCTCGCCCGCGCGGATCGCCACGCAGTTGCCCGCTTCTGGCTGGTGACCAGCCAGAGCATCTGTACATGCGGCATCGGTGAAGCCGTCCGGCGCGTCAGCGGGCGGGGCGGTGGAGAGCTTCAAGCGGGTGCGCAGCGGCGCAACTGAGCGGGTTGAATGCACGGGCGGACGCGAAGTGGCGGCTATGGAAGGGTTCTGGATCTGGCTACTTGCACACCCCCGGTGCGACGGTCCCGGCCGCGCGCTTGACGGGTTGAGCCCTAGCCGGGCCGGTACGTAGTCAGCGAGTGTCACCCCGTTATGGGTGACTGTGGGCAGGCGACAGCCGGTACACGCCGGCCGGAATCTCTCCGATCCGAGATCATCACTAACCAGTATCTTCCGGTATCAAAGGGCTGTGGATACGCGAACGCGTGGTTCTCGACTTGTTCGTCATCTGAGGATGACTTGATGTTGGCTTGACCCTGGTCCGTGATCTTGTCTCACTGGAGTGGACATCCCCGTGTGGCTGGTCGTCATCCGTGGGGGTTCGTGCCGGAGCGGTGCTTAACTGCGCGAGCTAGGTTCACGGGCCTGAGGATCTCAACGGCCGGTTGGCATCGGGCGGCTCCGGTGATTGGGCGTGACCCCCAATTAGGTACCCACACCGGTGAGTTGAGCCCCGGTGTCCGGCACCCGGCGGATGGCTGGCACCACGGTGCGTCGCGTCCTGCTGTGAACGCGACGTCTTCTGTGGCTGCCCGCTGTCCCCGTGTTGTGTCGGCACCCTTGCTCCTCGCGGCCATATGACCGTACCCGCTCCGCGTACGCGCTCTCGCGTCTCGCGGCGATGGGCGCTGGATCCATGCTGGCCGCTGCTGCCGTCCGGTGCGCCGTGGCCGGCTCGTTGGTTGACAACTCCACAGTGGATCAAAGGTCACAGCGTTTGCAGGCACGCGCAAGATCCCGCCCGGCCGGGCGTAACCCGGCACGGTGCCTGCTGCCCACCGCCGGCGAGGGCTGCGCGGCGGCGGGCAGGGCGGGAATCGCTGACGCCCGAGACCCTGGTGCGGCACGGGGTCTCGGGCGCGGCCCCGTGGTTTGTTCCACCCCGTTCAAGGAGTCCCGGATGTTGGTCGACCAGATCCGGTCCGCGTCGTCGCGGGCTGTTACCCAACTGGCGCCAGATGTTGGCGCTGACAGATTCCGGCTTGATGTCGGTGCGGGCCTCCGCGTGGGGGTCCGTGCTGGTGTCCGCCTTCAGTCGGACCCCCAAACCGACCCCCTGTCACGTCTAACAGCGCAGGTCAACGCCTATGACAGCAGGTGTGGCTGTGCTGCGACAGACCCTGTCTGGGGTCTCCCCGTGGGGTAAACAACCGTATAGATGGAGTTGCCTATGGCTGTAGAGCCGTTCATGCGGGTCCAGTCCCGCCTCACCGACCGTGACCACATCCTGCTCGGCTGGCTTGCCGACCATGGTGTGCTCACCTCGTTCCAGATCGCCCACGCCCTCTACCCGTCGTTGGACTTCGCTCAACGCCGCCTACGCAAGCTGTGCGACACGGGCCTGATCTCCCGGTTCCGGCCGTTCCGGGCCGACGGCGGCACCTACCCGTACCACTACGTCCTGGATCAGCTCGGTGTGGAGATCGTCGCCTCGCACCGCGGTGACGAGCTGCCCCGCAAGGACCAAGCCAAGAAGCGGCGCTGGCACCTGACCACGAGGGCTAACCTGCCGCACCTGTTGGGCACCAACCAGTTCTTCATCGACCTGGCCGGCTACGCCCGCACCCACCCCGAAGCCGCGCTGGTGAGGTGGTGGCCGGCGGCCCGCTGCCAACAACCGGGCGCCTTCGCCGAGAAGAACGACGACATCCAGATCAAGGTGTACAAGCCGCGGATCCGCCCGGACGGACACGGCATCTGGATCGAGAACAACGCCGTGGTGCCGTTCTTCGCCGAGTACGACACCGGCAGCGAGGACCTCGACCGCCTGCTCGTCAAGATCGCCGGCTACGAAGACCTCGCCCGGGTCACCGGCCAGCGTTGGCCAGTGCTGTTCTCGCTCCATTCACCCGTCCGCGAACGGCACCTGCACCAGCGCCTAGCCGAGTACGAGTGGCCGGTACCGGTGGCCACCGCCGCCCGCGAGGGCGCCACCCACACCGGCCTCAGCCTGGCCGAGGCGGTGTGGTGGCTGCACCGCCACGACGGCGGCCTGCTGCGGCTGGCCGACCTCGCCGCCGTCGTCACGGGCGCTCTGCCCAAGCTGCCCTGAGCGGCCCGGCGCTGGCGCCCGGCCGGCGGGGGTAACGGGCTGTCGGGGCGCGTGTCGCGGCGGGACGCCCCTTCCGCACCGGAAGGTGGAACTGGCCGGGTAGGCGCGTAGCGGCCCGCACAGCCTGACACACGCAGCGCGCTTCGACCGGTCACCCCAGGGGCGGGCTCCGGTCGGGCCAACCCGTTGGCCTTGTTGGGTTTCTCGTTGGCATGGTTGGGTCCGACCAGCCCAACCAGCCCTTGCCGGTGGCCGGCGCGTCAGGTACTGCCCGCGTCCGACGCCCAGGGCAGTTGAGGCCGCCCAGCGGGAGACCGGACGCCCGGCGGTCGGCAGCCACCCATCCTTGAATCTGTCGCACCGTCGTCGGCGACCCGCGTGTCAGGTCGTGTGAGTCCCTGACAGATCCGAATACCTTGCCGCGCCAGGCGGATCGGAGCTACCATCCGTCGCGCAATCGGGCGCCGATGGGACCGTCCCTTATGGACTGTGGTGGCGGTGATCGGCTTGGAGGGTTCTCCCGGCGGTTCCTTCGGCGCTTCCCTCGTGCGGGATCCTCCACCAGAACCGCCGAGGCGCTCGCTGACCAACACCCAGGCCAGCCGCGTGCCCGGCCTCCGGTCGTAGGCCGGACTGGTATGGAGTACCACACGCAAAGCGTGATGGCCCAGCCATCAATTGCACGTGGCGGTCGCGGTGTTGCGTCGGACCCGCACCTCCGCAAGTGGTTTGCCTGGCAGCGCGGGCAGCGGTGTATGCTTTGGGACTTCTTGGTTAGGCTCGACCAGAACGACGATGATCCTGTACTCCACTTCAGGCGTACCCAGAACGACTCCACGGAGGCGCCATATGCCGCCGTCGAAGATCTCGGCTGTGCCGTTGTTGTAGTAATCCGCGTCGGTTCGTGCGGTCCGCTGGTCGATGATCAGAAGGCGCTGGCCAGGGGACGCTCCCTCGCCTTCGACATCCTCACAACCTGTGAGAACAGCATCCGGCTTCGGCCACGTTATAGCAATGGTGGAGGTTGTCGACGGGGTGGGCGACCCGTGTCCGCTGGGCGAGTTCGTAGAACCGGCGGACGGGCTCCTGCTGGACGGAGGACCGTCGGCAGAGTGTGGAAATAGCCAGGCCAACAACGTAACAACTGCGGCGAAGACTCCCGCAGCTCCGACGGCGACGCGAAACCACCGCGGCTCGCCCCATCGCCTCGACTGCGGAGGCCGGCCTTTGCGATGTGACGCTGCCGGTGTCCGACCGTAGAAGTGGTAATGGTTGCTTTGGACGTTGCCTGAGCCAACCTGCATGCCTTGGGCGTGTCGGGCATTGACGTCCGCGCTGGCCGTCGCCGCATCGCCCGCCGGGTCCTGACCGCTGTCGCCGCCCGTCGGATCAGGAGAAGGTGTTGTGCTGCGTGTTGTGGTCACCGATCTGCACACCCCTTGCATCACGCGCATCGACATGGAACTCGCTGGACGCCGCGCCAAGGGATTCAGCCAGCGCCAGCACTTCACGGGCCGCTGCCAGCACCTCGGCATCAGAGTCCGCGAGCACTGCGGCCAAGTCCTGCCCGAGTTGAACTCGCCAGACCCCCGGGTCCGACGACTGCTCCGCCTCCAGGACCTGAACCGCCTCAGTACGCCCGCCGAGCCGACGCAGCAACCGGTCTCGTAATCCGGCGTACGCGTCGCGGACGGCTACCGTGGTCAGCTCAGATGCGCCAGACGCCAACGCAGCCAGAATCAACTCCAGCCCGGTCAAACCGCATCGCACCTCGTCTCTTCACCATTCGCCGAATGTCGACGATCATCGAGTTTTCGTGTTCTCTGTTGGCACCCGAGGATCTGATCCTGACCGCGATATGGCATCGCCAGCGACATCTGCTGTCTGCGCGATGTCAAGGTCAGTTAGCCGAGGCCAAAGCGAGCAACCGGCCATCACTTCTCGCACAATGAACGCAAATTGGGATCGCATTAACGGGATCCGTGCAATGCGTAGTCCGTCGATGACACCTCGCGACTGCCACGCTCGGGCGCACACTCCTCGCTGGTCAGGGGTGGATCTGGCAAAGAAACCTAGCGCCACCCCGGCGAAATTGCTATTGGATCTTTCCGTCGCCGCTGGAATTGTTTGTATGCCGAGGGAAACATCCGCCATGTGGCGGACGTTTATCAACGTCGGGTGTCATCCATACGACAGCCCATCAGGTCATGGGTGTCCGACAATCGACCGGGCAACCGCTGGCGTCGAACACCATTGCGCGAGCCGACAACCCGAGTAGCCAAATCCTCACAGTCCGCGTACCCGTCGTGCGACGGCATTGCGTCGACGCCCTGCGTACGGTGTGCCCATCCTGTACCCCTGCCAGTCGACTGCCCTCCCCGAGCCGTCACGGTCACCGGTGTCGGCTGCACCGGTCCGCCGAGCGAGGGTCTGTCGCTGTCGTGGGGGTCCCGGCAGCATCGACCTGACAGAACCCAACCGAGTGTCCGTTGTGGACGAACACGGCCGTGTTCGTCTCGGACCCTCGTTCGGAGGGTTACCCGGAGGCTCCCCCGTGCGGGAAACGCCGAGTGAACCTCCACCCGCAGGCCACCCAACAGCCCTGCTCAGCCCGGCTGACCGGCCGATCCGGGACAGGGGGGACTGATCCTATGGGACCAACACCATCGGCGGCACAGCCGCGTATCTGGGCGCTCACCCGCCCCCCGGGGCGGCATCGACGTGGCCAGCGAGCTACGCCGGCTCATGCCCCGGGACCGGTGGCTCCTGGAGTTGCTGCACGAGCGACAGGTGTTCACTACCGAACAGGTCGCAGCCCTCGGCTTCGACCACGTCCGCACCGCGACCCCCAGGTCTTCGGCGCGAACGTCGTGCAGCAAGCCACCCCGCTGGGTCGGTTCGGCGCTAGTCGAGCCCGTCGACGAGTCGTTTGAAACGGTCATCCACGTCGGCTTGGTCCGTCGCAAGGATCAACGCGATGGCGTCTGCGATCAGCACGCACAGCCGGCACCCCGGCTCGACGCAACCGGCGTGTTCTTCTGACATCGTGATCATCAGCGCGTGCGAGGACCCAGCGACATAGCCCATCTGCAAGAACGGCGGTTGGGCGGAGATCCGGTCGACCACCTCGCGTACCGGGTCCTCACCCACGCCGTACTGCTTCGCCAGCTGACCGGCCCGCCGTTGCAAATGGGCACGGACTTCCATCCACTGGCGCGGATCGGCGTCGTCGTCGCGCTCGCTGCTCATGGTCGCTCCTCGCCTGCGTGGGGCCAACGTGGACTAGTCGCGTCGCTGCGGCGCACCGGCCCCTCGGCCCACCGTGTGCGCCTATCTGACCATGTACCGGACCTGCGCAGGGGCGCCGGGCGCACCCTCATGGCGGCGCCCGACGCCTGCGGGGCGGGGTTCACCGGTGCCGGCCGCGCCGGTCCGTCGAGCGCAGGTCCGGCACGATCGGCGGGGCAGCATGACCCGCCGTACCCCGTCCCGGTGTCCCGGCGGGCGGCCGGTAGTCCCGAAGCTGCCCGGCCGCGCTCCGGGCGGCCCGCGCCTGATACAGACGGTCCCGCGCCTGGCGTAGGTCGGCCTGCGCCTCGCGTAGATCGGCCAAGGTCTCCGCGAACGCGGCGAGCGTGTACATCAGGTGCAGGGCATCCGTGATGTCCTGGTCCCGGGACAGCGTGCCCCAGACGGCGATCAGCCGGGCCATCGCCCGCAGATGTCCCGCCTGCCAGACCCGGCGGGCCGGAACCCGGCCGCGCAGGTCGTGGGCGGCCAGGTCGAACCAGCCGGCCGCGTCCGTCAACGGCCCGCCCGTGCGGCCTTCCCAGGCCCACGCGGTCGCGGTCAGCAGGTCGGCGGCGGCGTAGGCGATCGCGGCGGCGACCCCGGGACTCGGCGCGGCCCGCATCGCGGCGGCGGCCTCCTCGACCGTCTCGGCGGCGTGGCGGGACAGCTGCGGCGGGATCATCCCGGTGCCGGCGAGCCGGGACGCGGTCGACCCGCCCGGGTGGGCGGGTGTCCCGGTCCACCGGGACCGCAGTTGCGGCAACGTCAAGTCCGCCGCGAGGCGGCCCCCGCCGTACCACACGGTGGCACCAGCGGCGGTGGTGTGCCCGTCCAGGCCGACCGCGTACCCGGTCACCTGCCCGGGATCGCGGGTGCTATGCCGGAGCCTGACCAGCACGCCCGCGTGAGCGAGGCGGGCGAAGAAGTCCCGCTCGTCGGTGGCGATCGCGGCCACCTCACGTACCTGGCGGCGCAGCACCTCACGCGGCGCCACCGTCCGCCCGGAGCGGCTGCCGGACCGGGCGTTGCTAGCCCTCGCCTCGCTGTTGTTGGCGCCCAGGCGGGCGGCCTTGTTCAGCTCGGCCGGGCTCGGCCACCGACGCGACCCGGCACCTGCGGGCGCTACCCGGTAAAGGCCGTAGCGTTCCTCCAAGTCCCGGCAGGCGGCCTGGGCCTTGCGCTTGTCCTGCCACGGCCACACGGTGCGCCGGTCCTGGCGTACCAGGGTTGCCACGAGGTGGATGTGGTCGTCGTTGTGGCGTACCGCCAGCCATCGCACCGCGTCCGGGTCGCCGTGCGGGGCGAGCCCGACGGAGGCCATCACCTCGCCGCCGATGTGCGCCCACTGCGCGTCCGTCAGGACGCGGTCGGTGGGGTGGTTGCGGATCGAGCAGTGCCACACCGCCTTGCGCGGCGGGTTACGCCCGGCGCGGACCGGCTGCTCCAACAGTTCCGTCAAGGCGCGGACGTCGTGCCACCCGCCCGCCTGGGCTGGGGGTTGCAGCCCGGTGAGCGGGCCGGCGCCGTCCCACGCGGCCACCACCCGTGGGCGGACGTGCTCCTCCCGCTTGCCAACACCGAAGAGGTAGCGGAGAAGTCCGCCTACGTTGGTGCCGCGTGGATGTACGGCGGGGATCACGCCAACCGGTCGTGGATGTGCGAGGCGAGCGCGTCCACCTTCTGCACGGCCGTCGTCACCCGGTCGACCGCGTGCTCAAGCCACACCGGCGCCTCGCCGGTCGAGTTGAGCCGCGCAACGGCCTGGTTGAGGTTGGTGCCGGTGCGGTTGACCGCGGTCCGGGCGGCGAACAGCTCCCGCTGCATCTCCGCCAACTCCTCCACACCCACGCCCGCCGCGTCGCCGGACATGCGGGGCTGGCCGGGCTGCCGGCGCGCGACGGCGAGCGCCGCGAGGGCGCAGAAGCCGGTCAACGTCAACCCGGACGTCTCGGCGGCGGACCGGATCGCGGCCAGCTCCTCCTCGGTGAACCGTGGAGTGAGCCGATGATCCCGGGCGGTCTGGACACGCGACCGGTACCGGCGCGCGGACGGGACAGGGTTCGGCGTGCTCGGGGTGCTTGACGTGTCTGCCATGCCCCGAACGGTGAACGGCACCCGTTGACGGCATGGTTACCGTAACGCTTCCGCGCACCGTTGCCACCGCTGTGACCGCGCCCGGTCACCGCTGTTCGTGTGCCGAAGGCCACCAGCTTGCTCACGGTTGATCATGGAACGCGTAGGCGCTACGGGTTGGCGGGCCTTGTTGGCCGCGTGCAGGGTGAGCAACAAACGCGCCAGGAGCCGGTAGGCGTTACACGCGGGCTGCTACGGGTTGTGCCGTGGTCGCTCAAGGGTGGGGTTCACGCCAGCGGCGGTCGGGGCTGGCGCCGGTACACGCTCGCCGGAGTGCGCGCGTTCGGCGGTCGAGTGCCGGCGGGAAGCCGCAGGCCGGGGACCGGCACGGTGGCCACGCCCACCGGCCGTGCCGGGAGCCGACCGCAGTAGTCGTACGTGGGGCAGTCCATCCACGGCCACCGCTCGTCCATCGTCTACCACCTCCGATGCTTCAAGGCGTGTGCCGGCACGGCTGGTCACCGGTTCGATCATCCGGCGCGTCTTTGGTCGGGCGGTGCGGCGCCTGTCCGCAAGGCGCGCTGCCCATGACCGACGCTGTCGACGCACGTATCCTCGCTGCTGCCAACCGTGATCGGAAGCATCACGGGTGTCCGGAATTCGTCTGCGGCGCGGCCGTCGGGTGGATGCCGCGCGCACCGGCGGCCGGAAACGACGCAACGGGACCGGGGCTTCCGCTTCCTGGTTCCGCTTCCTTCCGCCCCGGCACAGCCGGGTGGAAGCGGAAGCAACCGGAGGCGGAAGCGCTACGGCGGGCGTGGTAGCGGGGTGGTGACGCAGCCTGGTAGCGCCTGGACCAGGTGCCGTACCACGGGGGCGTTGCCTCTAGCGCTCCCGGATGCCGTAGCGCCCGTGACCTGCGGCGCATACACCTCCGCTAACCCCGTAGCGGTCGCTTGACCGCTCCTCAGCTCCGGCACATGGCGGGACGCTTGCGCGTTCCGGACGGGCTGGTCACTCGTCAGTGTCAAACCCGCTCCGGCATCGGCCCGCCGAGCTCGTGAGCGTCGGCCGGCGCGGTGACCGATGACGCGCTCAACCCCGCTCACACGGTTGAGCGCCTGACGCTCACCACGCTGCGGGGCGCTCACCGCGCACAGCGCACCGGCCCGGCCGTTCACGGTGAACCCTTGCTTCCGCTTCCTGGTTCCGTTTCCGCTCGCACGCGGGGAGCGGGAAGCGTCACGGCGGGGCCGTGGCAGCGGCTGGTAGCGCCTGGCAACGGCGGGCCGGAGCCGTTACCACGGTGGCGCTACCCCTAGCCCTGCCGATAACCCCGTAGCGCCGGTGACCTGCGGCGCTAACCAGTCCGTCAACCAGTCCGCTAACCCGTAGCGGTCGCTGGACCGCTTCCGGCTCCGAGCCCGTTCCGGCCGCTTGCGCGGTCCGGACGGGCCGGCATCAGCGTGCCAACCGTTTCGGCCCCTACGTTCCGGCCCCTGCCGGCTGGTGCCGCTACCGGTCGGCGCATCCGTTACCGGCACCCGCCGGTAACTGCGGCAGTAACGCTGCCGTCAACCCTCACTCGCAAGTGTGAAGCCCAGAAGGAGGCGAACGCGTATGCACGCGACCGCAGCGAGAACCGCATCCGTCCACCGTGGAGGAACATGGCCACAAGCCAGACCCCGAAACCCCAGCGCCGTCGCCCGTCTGTAGGCGACGGGCCGGCGACCGGCGCGGCAAACCCGCCCGGCACCGGCCCCACCCCCGACCACACCACCAAGCTCGACACCGGCCATCCCAACGCACGGGGGACGTTACCGATGGCCCACCCCTCTACCCCTCCCACGAACACCACGGCCAGCGACGACACCCCGGCGGGGGTATCGGACGCGGATCGGGCGCTCATGCGTGCCCGGCTCGCCGCGATGGCCGCGCCGCGGGACTCCGACGATGCGGAGCTGGCGGCGCTGCGGGCAGTCCTGCGCGACGAAGCGTTGATGGCGCACGTGACCGCGAACGTCGAACGGTGGCCACCGCTGACCGAGCAGCAACGCGAAACGATCGCCGCGTTGCTCAACCCGCCGTGCCGCACCCCGGCACGTCGCACCCCGGCACGTCGCACCCCGGCACGTCGCACCCCGGCACGGCGCACCCCGGCACGGCGGCGGGCGGCCTGAACCCGTGGCCACCCATGCAAACGGGGCGCTCCCCGACGACGGGGGCGCTCCGTGGCGTCGAGACCGGCTATGCGGCGGCTGCCAACACTTCGGCGATAGCCATCGCTGGTGGCCCGCCCAGCGGGTGCTTAATAGACGCCGGTACCGCTCACGCACAGACCTCGAGACCGCCTGGCACGCTGGGCAGGACGCCTTATCAGTATCGACCTTGGCATATATATAGACCGCGTCGGGCCGGTACTCGACCCGTTCGACGCGCGCCTAGCGCAGGTGATGTGGCACCAGACTGACCGGCTGATGATCTTGCGCCGCGCCATGATCCCGGTCGGGACCGTCCTCGTAAAGCATTGCTGCTCAACGGCTTCGCGCGGCCAGCCGTCGCTGAAGCTCCATCATAGACGGCTGCTCGTCTTCTTCCCGACTGCCCTCCGCACCGCGCCCACGTTTGCCGTGCCAGAACCGAATCTCCGTGACCGACGACAAGCCCGACCGGGCCGTGACGGTGGCCTCGCAGCCGAACGACTGAACGGGCACGAGCGGTGTCGGGGGCCGGAGTGCATAGTTCCATGCAGCTTGACGAACAGACCGAAGCACGCGGTTCTGCCAGCCGGGCACCCTTGTTCGCCGAAGCGGAGTTGAGGATCAACCACGACCACCTCGGTAACCATGCGTAACGGTGGCTACGCAAGCGGAGATCACCTGCCGTCCGCTGCTGCCGAAAGTTAGTGCGCTCGGCCCAACGCCTCGGGTGGCAGGGTTGGCGGACATGACGACGCCTTTTCGGTGCCTCCGGAGTGTCCTTGATCTGCCAGTGCTGCGCGCAGCCTGCCCGCGTCGGCGACGCGTAGCCTTCAGGGGCGCAAACGCACGTCGAGCGCATCTGAGGTTGCGTCGGCCTCCGGTTCGCATTTTGGGGGACATGTCGGACCGGTTCATAGTCAATAATTCCGGAGCGCGAGAGGAATTCATGTCAGACACGCAATCCTCGGGCTTAAACCGTGGGCCTTTCGTCAAGGTCATCTATAGCGTTGGCGCCTTCTCTGCACTCGTAATCGTCGCGGGGTTCGTAGCGGGGTAGAGAGAGGGCCACGATTTGGATCGCAAACGCAAAGACCTTACCGTAATTGCTACAGTAACCGCAATAGGGCAATGCTGTGGTTCGCTCATTACTGAGCCTATCTACGCCGCTTTTGGTGCGGGCATTTTGGCCGCCGCTGCCGCTGTCATCGCCCGTGCGTACGAGTCCCGAACTGAGGGTCATGACGACCCGACCTCTATGCCGACATTCGCACCAGCACCTGTACGCCGAAGTGATCGGGTTCGAAGGAAGGACGAATCCGATCAATGGTCGCCCGTATCCCCTTCCCCCAAAGATGCGACGGTAAACGCTAAACCTGAAGCGGTTGATCCGGGAACCCCCGTGTTGACATGCCTAGCCGGTGTGTTTGTTATCGTTCCGATGTCTGCCCTTCTGGTAGGCTTTTTCGACAATGGAACGGTGTCGTACGTATTGGCCAGACTTCTCTGGTGGCTTCTTTTCGCGACCCTTCCCGCTCTCACAGGCTACATCGCAGGTCGAACTCTCTACGAGCGGACATCCATCGGTGCCGTGCACTCCGCTACGGTTGGTATCTTAGTTTGGATCGTGAGCATCGCGTTCGACTACTACACCGGCTCGAAACTATATCAAGGGGCGACAACAAATCTTTAGCTAGCCCTTTTTGTGATGGCGGTCGACTCGTCCTGCGATGCCCGAGATCGTTTAGTCGAGGTCGCCCGGCTGATAGATAATCTGCCCCGGAGATGTGGCCACCGCGAGAGTCAGGCAGTGGGGCGAGAATCAACGCGATTTCAGCAGCCGGATGTACGTGTCCGGCACCGATTGCACCTGCTCGTCGTTCAGCGTCGCCGGCCGAACCTTCGGCGTCTTCAGCTTGGTCGCGGCGCTTGATCGGGCCGCCCGCGATGCCGGCCAGGAACCCGTGGTCCTCGCCGCCACGCGCGGCGCGGTAGGTCGCCGACTGCCCGGCCGAGCCAACGCCACGGCGGGCGAGGAACTCGATCGAGGCTAGCGAAAGGAGTAGGCGCTAACTAATCCAAGTCCTCAATCCCGATGAGCCAGCCGTTAGGCGGAACATACGCGGGCGGGAGTTGTTCGTTTAAGGCTCGCAACAGTGGGTAGCCCACGTCCGGCTCAGCCGCGGCGATATAGCAAGCCCAGCCCAGTAAGCGCTGGGGCAGCATATCGGCGTTCTCGCCGCCGAACTCTGCCATGTATTCGTCGTAGCCAAATTTCGTAATGATGTGCAATACCCATCGCATGTGACGCTTTGTCTTGCGTGGGATGCGTGGGTGATCCGTGGCGCCTACGTACAGGCCGGTCACGTATTGAGGACCGCCACGGCGCATGAATGCAGTCTTATGCTGGTTTATGGACCAACCCGAGTCGTTGAGGATGCGCTCGATCGCCGCGAGATGTTGATCGGATACCTCGCCGGAGAATACAAGATCGTCCACGTAGCGGGTGAATGACAATCCCGCAGCTTCTGCATATTCCGCGAGAATGTGATCCGTATGTTGGAAAGCAAGATTCGACAAGAAAGGTGAGGTGCTGAGTCCGATTGGCAGCTTGCCGCCTATGGTAACGATACTAACGGCTAGGCTCGCTGCCTTGTCGTCGTATCCCTGCTCTTGTAGGGCAGCTTTGAGCTGTGCTGAGCCAATCGAAGGGAAGAAATCTTCGAGGTCGACGCGCAAGACACAGGCCCTACCAAGATGTGCAGACGCATTGGTGACTGTCGAGCGTCCGTTAACGAATCCATGGACGTGGTCGGGTGGGCGGTATGGCAGCACTGCTAAGAAACTTCGACGGAGGTTCTTCGTAATCAGATCAAGCCAAGGGTTCGGCTTGATTATTTCGCGCAGCCCGCCACGCTTCTTGCGAAACGACTGAGCCCTGAATAGCTTTCCAGCACCCGCGGGAAGGTCCTCAGAAAGCGACTCCAAAATACGAACCGATACACCTGAATGCTGCCCGAGATCCTCGACCGAGAAAGACATCCGCCGCCCCGCCTTAGAGATAACCTGAGAGTAGGGTCGCGCTCCCTATGCAAGGACTATTCTGCAGCGCACGCGAACTCGCGCACCAAGTTGACCGCGACCCTACTCAACGAAGTAGGATACCATACGCTAGTGGAGTGGCATCTTCCGACTGGAAATGAGGCCGCGCTCCAACGAATACAGGATCGAGATGAATGGCTCGACTATCCGGAAGGCCCGATAGCTCCAATCTTCAGGCTTTGTAGTATAGTTCGACCGGATCCACCTACTAACAGCTATCATGACGTAGTCGATGATCGCCATCGACATTGCCTCCGTTTTAGGAACCATCACAACGTTGAGTCTAGGCAGGGATGTGGGACGCCCTAGCTTTTCGTGTGCTCGACGGGTTGCACTATCAGGAAGGTTGCGGACTAGCTGCTTCATGCCGTCGTTCTGCTCTATGTAACAGAGCAATTCTGGCTCTGCTCGATGTCGAATCAGTAGATCGCCAAGGAGGCTCGTATACATAAACTTAAGCCTGTCGATTTCGGTACTACCAGCCAGAACGCTAGTCCCATCGGTAACCAGGACATACGCCTTGAACGACAGGTCCTGCATAAGCTCCAGAAACAGGTTAGAAACCTCGGGCGGATCGGTTGAAGCGTGGAACCCGTGTTTGCGGAAGGCGTCGAAACTGCGAAGCCCACTAAGGCTCCGCCGAGCTGACACGCGGCGATGCAGGTCCTGGATGCGTCGCTCTATCTCCTCCGAGTCCTCACCTGTTTCTACCGCACCCACGATCAGCGGCTGCGACTGCTGCCCGTTCCCGGACTCGTCCATGTACAGCTTCACGCTCTACATCTCTCCAAGGCCTCGTGCGTAGAGCGGCAAAGTTCACCCGCTCCCGTGTCGCCCTGTCACGGCACCGCTGCTCGGCGCGGCGCTGCGCTGCGTAGTACCAAGAAGTCACAGCCTTGCCGCTGTCACTCGAAGCAGCCTATCCCGCACGTCCGGTCCCGCGCGCACACGGCATGCTCACGCTTCTAGGTACGTCGCACCCGCGAGCCACCGCACCGCCCACACGTCGCCGTGCGGCGCCAACCCCCACGGCGGCCATCACCTCGCCCGCGACTTGCGCCCCCCTGCCCATCGGTCAGAATGCGGTCGGTGGGTGGTGCGAATCGAGCATTGCCATGCCGGCTGGGCCGGCGGCTTCCCTGAGTGACCACACAGCTCTCGAACCCTAAGGGGTTGTGCACGTCCCTGCCGCTACCGCTCCCGGCCACGCCGCGTTCATCCCGCCCGGCGGGGCGGGCGTCCCGGCACCCGGCCGCGTATGTCATGGGCGGCCGGGCCGGGCATCTTCGGACATGGGGTCCACATCGGACCCCGGCATCCGGAACACGACCCCAAGGAGGGTGGTCGAGTCGGCTCGAAAAGACGCCGCCACCGCCCGAACAGCCACTGCCGATCATCACCCTTCGTGGCCATGCTGCTGCGGTGCGGCCGGGCCTACTTGGACCGGGGCCCGGCCGCGACAACGGTCCAAACGGTCCCAAGGAGCCACCCCACGTGAACAGAAACAAGATCACCGTTGCTGCCTTGACCGCACTCGCCGGGCTCGCGCTCGCCGGCGGCGCCGGCGGCTCCAGAGCCGACCGGCGACTCGTACCAGCACGATGGTGGTGACTCCGGTCAACCAGAGCCCCGCCACCACGACGCCGGCCGGCGTTGGGTCGTACACGCTGCAGCTGGCGGCTGATCGCGCCCAGCGACGCGCCCTCGGCCAGCAGTTGCTGGACGGTGGCGTAGCGTTCCCGCGTCCGGGTGACCAGTGACCGTTCCCGGCCGCACACGTCGCGCATGCCGTCCGTCTCGTCGGTCTCTGTCTGCTGCGGGGCTGGTGCCTGCTCGGGATTCGCGGCGGGGTTCCGCGGTCGTGGCTTCGCTGTCTGCGGGCGCTGCCGCGGCGGTCATCGCGGCGCGTACGCAAGCGCGTTGCATCGTCACCGTCTTGTCCACCGCCTCGCCCAGGTTGTGCCAGATGTGCCAGCGATCCGCGACCTGCTGGGCGTTCGGTGCGCCGTCGCGGGCCGCGGCCTTCCCGCGGTACCATCCGTCCTACTTGACCTAGAGCCGGTGCCGGATCACAGCCCGGATAGGGGAGGACGTGATGAGGCAAAGGCTCACGCCGAGTGGGCAGGGCCCGGGGCAGCGAAGCCGGGCCGCGCCACCGCGGACCGGACGCCCGGTGACCCGCGGCGCCGCAGCCCATGAGAGCGCCGACACCAGCCGTTCCGTCAACCGCCGGGCTGCGGTCCGCCGCGTCAGCGCACCGCAGCCGGGCCGCTTCACTGGCCGCGCCACCGTGCTGGTGGTGGTGTTAGTCGCGCTCGCGCTCGGCTACACCTATCCGGTGCGCGTCTACCTGACCCAGCAGTCAGACATCGCGCGCATGGAGCAGGCCCAGGCCGAGCAACGCCAGCGGATCAGTGACCTGAGTGAGCAGGCGGCTCTTTGGAAGGACAAGGAGTACATCAAGATCCAGGCCCGTAAGCGCTTCTACATGGTGTACCCCGGCGAGGTTCCCCTCGTGGTTGTCACCGCCCCCGAGGACGCCGCCCGCGACGCGGGCGAACTGGTCGACAAGGGTACGAGCCAGCCGGCCGCTCCCTGGTACGACACGTTGTGGTCCTCTATCCGCGCCGCCGACGAGGAGAGCGACAAGTGACTGAACCCGCCACACCGGCCGACCGCGAACGTGGTGCGGGCACAGCTCGGCCGCCCGCCGCCGCACGGCAACCTCGGTGGAGTCGGCCGGGCTGATGGACGGGATGGAGGCACGCCTAGCCACCGATCCCGACTTGGCGAGGCGGTACCGGACGGCGGACGAGGGCTACCTGGCCTGGCGCGAGGAGATCGAGGGTAGGTCAGCGAGCGGCATGCCGGTGCGGTAGGTGCCTCCACCTGCATATCTGGGTACGCGCTGGCGGCGGGCCTAGACGGTCGCGGTAGGGACCGCCCTCACGGGCGGCCCCCCCGCACAGATCCCAGCGTGCGGAACTACCGCACCGGGCTCCTCCTCAAGGCCGCACGCGGGTGGGCGCCGTCGGAGACCAAGTCGCGATAGTTACTGCGTGTTACGCCCGTAGTCGCCGCGGTGCGAGTACGTCGAATTGCAGTCCTTTGTGGAGAAGTTTCCAATTGCCACCCAGGGGCCATAGTACGTCTGGGAACCGCCAGTATTGTCGTTCAAGCAGGTTATCCATACCCGGTATTGGCCGGTGCCACCGTTGCAAATAGTCGTAGCACCGGGATAGTTGGAATATGGATAATCCCTAGTGGCTAGGTTACAGTTTGTCGGTGCGGCTGACGCCGCCGCGGGAGTTAGAGTGACGGCCGCAGCCACCGCGGCCACAACCAAGGCCAGTTTCCCCACCGTGATTCTGGGTACGCCGGCCACGGCAGACAACAATGCCTTCCGCCCTCGCATGCGTCCACGCAATGTCTTGTCCCTTTCCGTTGCACGGACAAAGAAACGCCGCCCCGCACAATCATGCAGGCGCGACATACACGCGGCCGGCCGTAAGCGTGCTCGAAGCCTAGGTTGATTTCGCCGTTGTACACAAGCCCTTCGTTTACGTATAGAAGTTGACCAAATACGCTACGTAGCAGTCAGTCTTGGCGGCGAAGACATCTCCGCAGGTACATGCATCACTCCCAGTTCTCGTGCGGCTACGGTCCGGTGCCATCTTGTGCGGTGCTGTGAAAAAGGTCACCCGTGGGGGCTGTTGAGCGCCAGACGCTCACCCGCGAACGGCTCGACGCTCATCACGTGCATGGCGCTCAGCGCGCTCAGCGGAACGGCTCGGCCTGTTCGGCCACGCATCCGGCTCTCCACGTGACCAGGTTGGTCAGCGGGCCGTTCCGGAACGCTCGGGCGTTCAGGGCGAACTCTGCTCCGCTTCCTGGTTCCGCTTCCGCTCGAACGCGGGAAGCGGCAAGGCGTCACGGCGGGGCCGTGGCAGCGGCTGGTAGCGCCTGGTAACGGCGGGCCGGAGCCGTTACCACAGTGGCCGCTACCCCTAGCCCTCCCGCTAACCCGTAGCGCCGATGACCTGCGGCGCTAACCAGTTCGCTAACCCGTAGCGGTCGCTGGACCGCTCCCGGCTCCGGCCCGTCCGGGCCGCTTCGGCGGTCCGGGCGGGCCGGCATGAACGTGCCAACCGTTTTCGGCGCCTACGTTCCGGCTCGTGCCGGATGGTGCCGTGACCGGTTGGCGCATCCGTTACCGGCACCCGCCGGTAACTGCGGCAGTAACGCTGCCGTCAACCCTCACTCGCAAGTGTGAAGCCCAGAAGGAGGCGAACGCGTATGCACGCGACCGCAGCGAGAACCGCATCCGTCCACCGTGGAGGAACATGGCCACAAGCCAGACCCCGAAACCCCAGCGCCGTCGCCCGTCTGTAGGCGACGGGCCGGCGACCGGCGCGGCAAACCCGCCCGGCACCGGCCCCACCCCCGACCACACCACCAAGCTCGACACCGGCCATCCCAACGCACGGGGGACGTTACCGATGGCCCACCCCTCTACCCCTCCCACGAACACCACGGCCAGCGACGACACCCCGGCGGGGGTATCGGACGCGGATCGGGCGCTCATGCGTGCCCGGCTCGCCGCGATGGCCGCGCCGCGGGACTCCGACGATGCGGAGCTGGCGGCGCTGCGGGCAGTCCTGCGCGACGAAGCGTTGATGGCGCACGTGACCGCGAACGTCGAACGGTGGCCACCGCTGACCGAGCAGCAACGCGAAACGATCGCCGCGTTGCTCAACCCGCCGTGCCGCACCCCGGCACGTCGGACCCCAGCACGGCGACGGGCGGCCTGACTCATGGCCACCCATCACCACGGGGCGCCCCCCGATGACGGGAGCGCCCCGTGGCGTCCGGAGCGGCTATGCGTCGGCGACAGCGGCTGGGCGAATGATTGTGAGTAGCATCATTTGTCGAATCCTGGGAGTGCCGGGTCGCCGGGTTCTCGGTCGAGGCGGTACCCGTAGACGATCCGAGTAGAGCCTGGATCGTGCGTGCGTAGATGCTCCAGGGAGATCGTCACCTCGGTTTGGTCGGCGAGGTTGGCGAGCTTCGAGTCGGAGGTGAGTTCGGCCAGCTTACGGAGCTTCTCGCGGAACTGAGCCGGCAGGTCAATGGTGACCTCGTAGCGACCACCGCTCTTGTTCAACAGGTCCTGCAGAAGGGCTCCCGGCTGCTGCTTGGTGCCGTTTGCCAGAGCCTGTGCCATCGGGTGGGCCGAGGTCAGGACGTCGGCATAGGTGGAGACTCGCATCGTCGCGTCCTTTCCAGATCGGCTATGCGGCGGCGGCCAATGCGTCGGCGATAGCCGAGGCTGGCGGCCCGCCGAGCGGGTGCTTGTGGTCCACGTCCACCGAGGCAGGGTCGAAGCCGCGTCCCTTGCGGCCGGACGGCAGGATCGTCACGGTGCAGATCCGGTCGATCAACACCCGCTGGTTGGCCAACCCGGCGTCCCGCCACGCGGCCACCGGATCAGGCGCATTGATCACCTGAGCGAGGGGATCGTCGACGATGTTGACGGTCAACAACTCATCGATCTCCGCTATCCGGGCAATGCCCGCCTGCGTCGCGGCGGCCACCTGACCGGGTGTCCGCTTCTGCAACATCTCCTCCACCGCGTACCGCTCCAACGTCGCCCGGATCGCGGCCCGCTCGCCACGCAACGCGGGCGCATCCACGTCCGGCGCCGGTGGGGCCAGCAACATGTACGCCTCCGGCCGGGTGATGGCGTACGCGATGTGCGCGAACACCAACCGGTCCACATGGCCGGCGTTGCGGGTCAGGTGGTTGGCGTTCTTGCACCGGTACCGGGGCTCCCGCCCGCCCAAGGTCACCTCACACGTGACCGGCCTACCGGAATCGCTGTCGGGTGGGGTGCAGATGCCGCACCGGTAGATGTTGGTGCCGTGCCAGCGCGGCGCCGCGCCCGGCCCGGTGCGCCGGGACGGGTCGGTCAACAAATCACGCACGGCGTAGAACGCCTCCGGGGTCACGATCGGCTCCCACGGCGCGGTCACACCGTCCAGGATCTTGCCCTTGTGGACCATGAACCCGGCGTTACGCGGACGCAACAGGATCTCCCGCAACGTCTCCGCCGACCACGCCGCGCCGGTCACGGTCGGCACCTCTCCCTTCTCCCGCAACTCGGCGGCCAACGCGCGGAGGCTGACCCCCTGCAACAGGCGGCCGGAACAGTCGGCGATCACCGCGATCTCGTAGTCGATCGTGGAGGTCCCGGACTTGCAGTCCCGTCCGCCGTGCCAGGGGCACACCACGTCCTCGGGCATCGCGTCGTCCGGGACGTCCGGGGCACCGAGGCAGAACCCGAACGGACGACGGCCCCCGCCGAACTTGCCGTTGCGGGCCTGCCGCTCCCGCCACATCGACACCCGCCGCGCGGTATCCCGCGACGCCTTGTTAGCCACCAACACCCGAATCTCCGCGTCGAAGTTGTCCTTGCCCCGCTCCATGTGCAACGAGTCGGTACACGACTCCACCACGATTGGGTGCGGGGCGTGCTCCACCACATCGATCAAGTCCTGCAAGTCCTTCGGATCGCGGAACGCCCGGTCCAGGTCCAGACACAACAACGCGGTCGCCCGCCCCGCCCACAGGTCGGCAAGGGCCTCGCGCAGATCCGGGCGGAACACCCGATACTCCCGACGCCCGTCCGGCAACGTGACCTTCCGACGCTTGTACGCCGACAGCCGCGGATTCTTGATCACCTTGTAAACCACCCAACCAAGCAGGGCGGCGCGGTCCCGCATCCGCTGGATCTGGTCCTCCAGCGAGGCGGGGATGCCCTCGTCGGTCAGGTCCACGTCTTCGCGCTTGTCCGACAGCCTGGCCAACAGGATCGCCTTGCGTGGGGCGGGGATGCCGAGGGGGAAGCTGTTGCGGTCATGCATCTATTATGTGTTAGAATCAGGTATGCGGCAAGACCGCGCTGGTGGTGCACTGGGCGCACCGGTGGCGCCGGCGTTTCCCGGACGGGCAGCTCTATGTGGACCTGCGCGGGTACGATCCGGCGGCGCCGTTGACCGCGCACGACGCGCTGGCCGGCCTGCTGGAGGCGCTCGGGGTGGGCGGCGCGGACCTGCCGGCCGGCACCGACGAGCGGGCCGCGAGGTACCGCGGCGAGACCGCCGACCGGCACCTGTTGATCGTGCTGGACAACGCCGCGTCGGTGGAGCAGGTGCGCCCGCTGCTGCCCGGTACGCCGTCGTGCCTGGTCCTGGTCACCAGCCGGGACTCGCTGGCCGGGCTGGTGGTGCGGCACGGGGCCCGGCGGGTGGACCTCGACCTGCTGCCGGCCGCGGACGCGTACGAGCTGCTGGACCATCTGATCGGGGCCCGGGTCGGCGCGGAGCCGGCGGCGGCGCGGTTGCTGATCGAACGCTGCGCCCGGCTGCCGCTGGCGCTGCGGGTCGCCGCCGAGTTCGCCGCCGCCCGGGGCGGTACCCCGCTCGCCGAGCTGGCCGAGGAGCTGGCCGACGAGCAGCGCCGGATGGACCTGCTCGGCGGCGACGGCGGCGATCCCCGCACCGACGTCAGCGCGGTCTTCTCCTGGTCGGTGCGGCACCTGCCGCCCGCCGCCGCCCGGGTGTTTCGGCTGCTGGGCCTGCACCCGCACACCGACTTCGAGGCGTACGCGGCCGCCGCGCTGGCCGGCGGCGACGTGCCCGCCGCCCGGAGCGCCCTGGAGTTGTTGGCCCGTAAGCATCTGGTGCAGTCGCGCGGCGGTGGCCGGTACGGGATGCACGACCTGCTGCGCGCGTACGCCCGGAGCCTGGCGATGACCGAGGCGCGGGGGACCGAGGCGCCGGCCGACGACCCGCGGGCGGCGCTCGGCCGGCTGTTCGACCACTATCTCGCGACCGCCGCGGGCGCGATGGACGCGCTGCACCCGGCGGAGGCGTTCCGCCGGCCGCGGATCGCGCCGCCGGAGACCGCCGCCCCGGACCTGACCGACCCGGGTACGGCCCGCGCCTGGCTGGACACCGAGCTGGGCTGCCTGACCGCGGTCGCCCGGCACGCGGCCGGGCACGGCTGGCCGTCGCACGCGGTACGGCTGTCCAGCACCCTGTTCCGCTACCTCGACGGCGGCCACCACGACGTGGGCCTCGCCTTGCACGGGCACGCCCTGGCCGCCGCGGTCCACAGTGGTGACGAGGCGGGGCAGGCGCAGGCGCTCAACGGGCTCGGCACCGTCCACATGCGACTGGGTGGTCACGCGGAGGCGGTCGAGCACCTGCAGCGGGCCTTGGTCCTGTTCCGGCGGGTCGGTGACCGCGTCGGTGAAGCCCGCGCGCTGGGCAACCTCGGCGTGGTCGAGGCGTCACACGGCCACTTCCGGCGCGCCGTCGAGTATCAGGAGCAGGTGTTGACGCTGTACCGGCGGGCCGGTGACGACGTCGGGGAGGCCCGCGCGTTGATCAACCTGGGCGACGACGAGCAGCGGTTGGGCTGGTACGACCGGGCGGCCGAGCACATCGGGGCCGCGCTGGCGGTGTTCCGCAAGGTCGGTGACCGCGACGGTGAGGCGTTCGCGGTGAACAACCTGGGCATCGTGGAGATGCGCCGGGGCCGGCTCGACGTCGCGGCCGCGCATCACGGTGCGGCGCTCGCCGCATTCCGGGAGGTCGGCGGGCGGGTCGGCGAGGCGTGGGCGCTGGAGGGTCTCGGCGACGTCGAGTTGCGGCTCGGCCGGCCGGAACGGGCCGCCGCGCACCACCGGGCGGCGCTGGACGTCTTCCGCGAGATCGGCGACCAGGACGGTGTGCCGTGGGCGCTCAACGGCCTGGGCGACGCCGCGCTCGCCGAGGGGTGCGCGGCGCAGGCGCTCACCCGGCACGCGGCCGCGCTGGCCGTCGCGGTCGGCTCCGGCGCCCGCGACCAGCAGGCGCGGGCGCACACCGGGCTGGGCCTCGCGCACCGGGCCCTCGGCGACCCGGAGCGCGCCCGCGAGCACCTGGCCACGGCGCTGGCCACGTACGTCGAGTTCGGCCTGCCGGAGGCCGAGGAGGTGCGCGGGCACCTCGCCGGCCTGGGTTGATTGGTCGCAATGTCACATTGCAGTGATGTCGATAGATGTTCCAAGGTGATTCAAGGTGCTGCTGACGCGGCGCCGGATCTTTGAGAAGGTCTGTCCCACAAGCCGTCCGGCACCCCGGCGACGAAGGGACTGTCCATGCACGACGATCGGCGAGCCGGCCCCATGCTTCGGCGTTCGGCGGCGGTGGTGGGTTTGGCGCTCGCCGCCGTGGCCGGCGCCCTGGCGGGGCCCGGCACCGCGACCGCCGCACCGGCGAAGCCGGCCCCGATGCTGGCCGCCACCGGGCCGACCGTGCCCGGCAGTTACATCGTCGTCCTCAATGGAGCGCCGGGCACCGCCGCGGCGTCGCGGGCCGGCACCGCCCTCACGCGCGCCACGAACCTGGGCGCGAAGGTCGAGCACCGGTACTCCACCGCGCTGAACGGCTTCTCCGCCAAGCTCACCGCCGCCCAGCTCGACGCCCTGCGCGCGGATCCGGCCGTGGCGTACGTGGTGCCGAACCAGCGGGCCACCTTCCACACCGTGCAGACCCCGCCGAGTTGGGGCTGGACCGGGTGGACCAGCGCCAGCGGCCGCTGGACAGCATCTACGACTACAACCGGACCGGCGCGGGCGTCACCGCGTACGTCATCGACACCGGGATCCGGACCAGCCACGTCGAGTTCGGCGGCCGGGCGGTCGCCGGTTTCAGCTCGATCAACGACGGCAACGGCACCAACGACTGTTACGGGCACGGCACGCACGTGGCCGGCACGGTCGGCTCCGCCGCGTACGGCGTGGCCAAGGGCGTCCAGTTGGTGGCGGTGCGGGTGGGCGACTGCTACGCGTCCACCGACGCGGCCACGGTCATCGCCGGCGTGGACTGGGTCACCGCCCACCACACCACCGGCCCGGCGGTGGCCAACATGAGCCTCGGCTTCCCGCCGCTGCAGGCCCTCGACACGGCCGTCGCCAACTCGATCGCCGACGGCGTCACGTATGTGGTCTCGGCCGGCAACAACGCCACCGACGCGTGCTTCGTGTCGCCGGCCCGGCTGCCGCAGGTCGTCACCGTCGGCGCCAGCGACGTCAACGACGACCGCGCGATCTGGTCGAACTTCGGCAGCTGCGTGGACCTGTTCGCGCCGGGCGCCAACATCACCTCCGCCGGGATCGCCTCGGACACCGCGTCGCTGCCGGCCTCCGGCACCTCCATGGCCGCCCCGCACGTGGCCGGCGCCGCGGCGCTGTTCCTGCAGAGCGACCCG